>CAWVVV010000003.1:0-316270 GCA_963933835.1 uncultured Puniceicoccaceae bacterium
GAGATCTTCAGTATCGCTGGACAGTAGAGCATCGGTTCAACGAACTTTTTCAGCGCGCCTCCAAGATTGGGGGCGCGTTTTTTATCTCAGGCGGGCTAAGCGATCATTCCCCAGCCTGTAAATCACGGCCATAACGAGCGACGGAACCGAAGAGGTTGTCGGCAAAGATGGCTACGGTCACAAAGACGAGCGGAAGTTCCGTATCCGAAAAGAGAACGCGGTCGCCATTGCGAAAGACTTTAGCGAGCGGTTCGATCGCATCTTTGGGAATCTGCGGGGTGGTCACGACTTGGCCTTCGCGCGGTGCTTGGAGTTCAAAGGCGAGCTCTCCACTTTCGTCGAGTTGCCTTTCACCCACCATCCCGTTCTGTTGCATTAGAGCCTGCATCGCGAGGCCGAGTGAAGTGATGGTATCTTCGAGCGGGCAGACGACACCGTAGTTTTTCTCTAGGCGATCAAACTTTTGGTCGAGCGGGATACGGACAAACTCTTGCTGCTCCTGTTGCACTTGGCGCTGCACCTCTGGGTCCACCTGAAGGTTCGTGCCGTTGCCTTTCAGCAGTGCAAGGAAGAGGTGAACATTATTCATCACGCTACCGGCAAGGTTCAGTGAGTCGCCAATCACCTGACGATGGAGCAAGTCGAGCGTGTAGGCCTGCATCTGCTCAAAGTTTTGATGAAAAGGGGCGGCAGGCATGATGCCGGGGCGTTTCACTTGTTCATCGAAACTCGCTTCTGTGACCGCCATACGGGCAGCCTGATTGAATGCCAGATTATCAAAATGCCGCTGAACGCCAGCCATGAATTGTCCGGCGAGCTGCTGGAGGTTGAGTTGCTTAGGTTGGCCCTGTGGAGGAATGGGAGAATCTGAGGACATAAAAATTTAAACTTCGAATTTGCGCTTCATAGAGCGATGAAATGTCGGGGTCCATTTAACTGGATTGAGTATAGAACCACTGAAAAACGGTAGGGTTGACGGAAGAATGACTTCTGCAATCATCAATTGCCTATTGGGCGGTCTAAATCTTTGGAATCTAACTCAGTGATACGTCGCTATTTCAGCAAATATCTCAATTTCACGAGTCGGGTTGCGCAGTTTCTGCGGTTTGCAACTGTCGGGGCGAAAATATCGCTTATCGATATTGGAGGACTCTACTTTCTAACTTGGTTCTGGGGCCTTGATTTCTATACCGCACGCGGCATTTCACTCTCGTTGGCCCTTCTCACCGGCTACTTGTTGAATCGATACTTTACCTTCGGTGGACACCGGCGGGGGCACTTTTTCAAGCAACTCTTTCGTCACTGTGGAGTCCATTTACTAGGCAGTGCGTTGAACTTCGGTGTCTACAGCTATGTGATCACGCACGGTGGTCACTTTTCTGATAAGGCACTCCCCCTTTTACCTCTTCTTGGTATCATCATAGGAGGCGTCGTAGGAATGAGTTTCAACTTCTTCTTCTCGATCAAACTTGTTTTTCCGAAGCAAAAGTCCCCTCCCGAAGTGTTAGAGGAAAACGTTGAGGCTTCTGATCTCACTACACCCCAGCCGAAGAGCCCCCGTTGATCGTGACCCGTACGTTTCTCATCAGTCTAAGAGTATACGGAGGGTGCTTCATTCAATCCTTCTCTACTACAGGAAGGCGAGCCGCCCCGCTTCGACTTCAACGAGTCCTCCTCCTCTTATTGGGATTTCCGGCCTTCATCGTCCTACAGCTCATTCACTGGTTAGGCTTCCTCCTCGATGAAATCTTTTTTAGCTCATATCGCCAAGTGCGTATCGATCGTCCGCTCTTCATCACGGGATTGCCACGCAGTGGAACGACCTTTGTCCACAGAACACTGGCGAATGATCGCGACCGCTTTACGAGCTTCAGAACATGGGAGGCCATCTTAGCACCCTCTATCGCCGAGCGCCGTTTCTGGAAGGCGCTGGGTGCTATCGATCGCGCGCTCGGCAGGCCCGTAAGCCGAGCCCTGAAATGGTCCGTAAAGAAGGCCACTGGAGACTTCTCTAGCATCCATGCCGTTGGCCTCGATGCCGAAGAGGAAGACTACCTCGCGCTTCTTCCCGCGGGAGGCTGTTTCATTCTCGTTCTTGCTTTCCCGTGGAATGAATCGCTCTGGAGCTTAGCTAAGCTCTCAACCTTAAATCAGGAAGAACAGAAATCGCTGATGAACTACTATCGGCGCTGTTTGCAAAAGCATCTCTATGTCGAAGGTGGCGGACACAAGCGCCTGCTTTCCAAGAATGCCGCTTTCGCCTCGTGGATACCTACCTTGCAAAATGAAATGAGTGACGCCCGTTTTCTCGTTTGTGTGCGCGATCCGATAAAGGGCCTCAGCTCACAGCTGAGTTCAATCGAAGGTGGCTGTTCATTCTTTGGAACCCACTCACATTTCGAGGTGATCTCTAAGCGCTTCGAAGGTGTCTTCAGAGATAACTACGCCGAGCTACGACATTCGACCCTATCGCTCGTAGAGCAGCTTGTCGTGATTGATCAGGAAGAGCTCCGTGTCGCTCCTAGAGCAACCCTCGAAAACGCACTCAATACGCTCGATGAGCCTATCAGTGAAGCCTGGAAAAAGTCGCTGCATGACGCTGAAAACAACTCGAAGGAACACCGCAGCAGCCATCAGCACAGTAGCGCTAGCCAGAGCTTTGCAAAAGCGACGATCGAGCCTTGCGTGCTGAACGACTACCAAGCGATCCTTCAGCACCGTCGAAACTGCGATCCGGCGCAGAGAGACAATTCTTTTTCATGACCACGATGTCATCTGCCCAAGAGAGGCCACAATCGGGTGAGTCCCCTTCCGAGGGCAAGCGAGCCTCGTCGGTCCGGATCGCTGTATTCTCTGACGCACTCCCTGAGCGCAACGGCGCTGGCGCGTATTACCACGATCTATCAAGCCAGTTAGCGCACAAGGTCGAACGCATTGAGCTGTTTCAGCCTGCTAACAAAACCCGCTTCCCTCGCATCGCGTTTCCTTTGCCCGGAGATTCTACGCAAAAGCTGATCGTTCCCAATGTCTTCCGCCTTTGGAAGCAGTTCAATGCACTGAAACCAAACGTCGTCGTTGCTGTAACGCCAGGGCCCTTTGGGATTCTAGGCCTGCTTTTGGCGAAGAAAAATAAGACCGGATTCATCACCGCTTTCCATACGCAGTTCGAGGAGTTGATGCGCCTTTATGGTGACACCCTGTTTTTCAAATTCGCCTATCAATACCTCCTACAGACGAATAAAGTTCTCTGTCGACGAAGCGCCGCCGTGCTCGTGAACAACAGTGACTTAATCAAAACCGTCGAATCACTTGGAGCGCCCGCCGTAGAAGTCATGGGTACACCCCTCTCGGAAAACTTTCTCGATCAACCTCCAGCTCCCGCCCCGAAAAGACTGGAACGCATCCTCTTTGCTGGGCGTCACGCTCCTGAGAAAAATCTCCCAGCCGTGATCGCAGGCGCAAAAGCGCACCCCGAGATCGAGTTCATCGTAGCGGGCGACGGTCCCTTGAAAGGTGAAATGGACGATGCAGCTGCCACCTTACCGAACTTGAAACTAACGGGTTGGCTCAACCGCGAGGAGCTTCGGGCGGAGATGGATCGTGCGAGTCTGCTCTTACTCCCCTCCCACCTCGAAACTTTCGGAACAGTTGCGCTTGAGGCGATGGCTCGTGGACGTCCGGCGCTGGTTGCTGAAGGCGCCGGTATTCATCATTGGCCTACGCTTAGAGGAGCACTCTTTGTTCTCAAAAGCGACCAAATCGCCTCCTCGATTGAAGCGCTTAAGAACCTTACCCCCGAAGACTGGGCGGAATGCTCCACCGGTGCTCGAGCAGCAGCCGAGGCTCTCAATCTAGCTACGATCGAGCAGTGGGCAGAAGTCAGCAGTCGTTATGCTTCTACCCTAGATGAAAACTCCTGAGGTCGAAACGACTCCAAAGTGCCTCGCATCGCTGCACGATGTCATGCCCGAGACTTGGAGTGAAATCGGGGACATATTGCAGTGGTTAAAAGCGCGCCACGTTCCCCCTGTAAGCCTCCTTATTGTCCCCGGTCGAGAGTGGAAGCCCTGTCACCTAAAGCAGATCAAGGATTGGTCAGAAGAAGGTCATCCGCTCATTGCTCATGGATGGTTTCATCACGTCGAAGAGATCCGTGGGCTACGCCATCGACTCCACTCTGCCCTCATTTCACGGAACGTTGCAGAACACCTCGCCCTCAGCTCGACCGGCATCCTCGACCTTTTGAAACGCGCTAAAGAGTGGTTCGAACAAAACGATCTACCCTCCCCGAAATTCTACGTCCCACCTGGGTGGGCGCTCGGTCCGATCAAAAATGAGCACCTCGCTCAGGCGCCCTATGACCTCATCGAGACGACCCGAGGCCTGATTGACCCAAGTACCGGTGAGCGAGAGAACCTTCCTCTTACGGGTTTTGAGGCTGACACCTGGCTTCGCGAGACCGCCTTACGTTGTTGGAATGCGAGAGCGGTTACGAAGGCTCGTAGACAGCGCACGCCTTTGCGCCTCTCGCTTCACCCCTTCGACCTCAAACTTCGCCTCAGAGACCAGCTTGAGGAGATTGTCGCGATGGATTGGGACTATCTGAATTATACTCAGGTAAGACAGACAAAGGTCTGAACGAAGGCGTATTCGGGAGTTTCTTGGCTCCTCAATCTGACCGGACCCCTGTGAATTAGTCCATTGCCGATGAGATGATTTTCGGTCAATAAAAGGAAAATCATCGATGAAAAAGACAAAGCACACTGTAGAGCAAATCATCCGGATCCTGCGCGAAGGCGATGCCGGAGGACGAACCGAAGACATATGCCGCTCGCACAACATCAGCGCCCAGACCTTCTACCGATGGAAGAAGAAGTACGGGGCGATGAACCTGAAGGAAGTTCATCGGTTACGGAATCTGGAGAAGGAGAACACAGAGTTGAAGAAGCTTCTGGCCGACCAACTCTTGAAGACGAAGGCGCTGGAGATTGTTTTGGAAAAAAACATCTGAGCCCGGAGCGACAGCGAGTCGGGGCGGCCAAAGTGAAGGCCGTTCTGGGTTGTTCAGGGAGAGCGACCTGCCGGTGGCTGGGATTCAATCGATCGACGCTGCGCTACCGGCCGAAGCCGGTTCCTGAGAGGAAGCAGTTGTTGGAGGCACAGATCGTGCGAGTCTCGAAAGAACATCCGACCCTGGGTTACAAGAAGGTGACGCGGTTATTGCGGGATGAGGGCTGGTGGGTGAACAAGCTCATTCGCACGCTCGATCGCTTCGTTCTTCAACGACGTTAGCCCGTCCTCATAAAATCGGCCTAAAATGTCGTCGAGGAAGAGCCCTATGATACGACTGATCGGATTGCTCCCAAGCTCGCCCTCGAACGTCCACGTCACACGCGTTTCCTCCGCGCTAACGACATCGAAATGGAAGGCAGTGAACGCAGGAACACCTGTATCACCATCGAAAACAAGGGTGAAATCGATGCGGACGCCTGGATTAATCGCTGTTAGTGTCCGCTCGCCCTGGCCAACGATTTTACCGCTCCAAGTATGACTCGCACCTAAACCACGGCGAATTTCGCCGTACTGCACCGTCATACTATCGTCTTTTGGCCCCCACGGCTCCCATTTCTCCCAAATCTCAAGATCCGTCACACACTCTTCGATGACAGATACTGGCGCTTCGATCAGAATAGAGCGCTCGACCAGAGCCTTATTCGGCAGGAAGGGGCCCACCGCATACAGCAGTGCGACCAAAACAACGGTGCCAATGATGAACCACTTAAGAAGGCGCATAGAAAAGCTTCCGTTGACTAGAAACCGAGCTTGGCCGACAGCCAGGCTTCGACTTCGTCGATCGGCACACGCACCTGCTCTGTTGTATCGCGATCACGAATCGTAACCGAGCCGTCCCCTTCTATCGCCTCAAAATCCACCGTGATGCAGTAAGGCGTCCCGATTTCGTCCTGACGACGGTAGCGGCGACCGATGGCCCCGCTGGCATCATACCCGGTATTCCAGCGCTTGCTCAGCACAGAAAACAGACCACGCGCTTTTTCAACGAGCTCAGGCTTGTTCTTCAAAAGCGGGAACACCGCTGCCTTGAAAGGTGCTATGCGCGGGTGGAAACGTAGAACGAGGCGCTTCTCTGGCACCCCTTTATCATTCGGAATCTCATCTTCCTGATAAGCGGACGTCATCACCGCGAGGAACGTGCGATCAACGCCGAGGGAGGGCTCTACAACACTCGGGATATATTTGAAGGGCTCCTTGCCGGCCGTTTTGCGCTCTTCATCAAAATACTCCATCGACTTGCCGCTGTGCTTCTCATGCTGCGTCAGGTCGAAATTCCCGCGACAGGCGATGCCCCAAAGCTCCTGCACCCCGAAAGGAAAACGGAACATGAGGTCCGTCGTTCCTTTTGAATAGTGACTGAGTTTCTCCATCGGGTGCACGTCCTCACTGATCATGTCAGCGGGGATACCAATGCTGACCAGCCACTGCGTCGACCAGTCGAGCCAGTAACGGAACCACTTCAGGCGGCTCTCTTCATCCGGATCGATAAAGAACTCCATCTCCATCTGCTCAAACTCGCGCGAGCGGAAGATGAAGTTACGCGGCGTAATCTCGTTTCGAAAGGCTTTACCGATCTGCGCGATGCCGAAAGGCACCTTCACACGTGTCGTATCGACGACGTTCTTGTAATTCTGGAAAATCCCCTGAGCCGTCTCTGGGCGGAGGTAGGCAACCGCATCATCACTTGCGAGCGGGCCCACCTTCGTCTCAAACATGAGATTGAAGTGACGCGGCTCAGTCAGCGTGCCTGCCTTGCTCGCATCGGGTCCCCAACACACGGCGCGCTCTTCTTCAGTCGACTCGGTGAACTCCTTGAGTCCCTCCTTGAGCAAGACTTCGTCAACCTTTGCACCCTTGATCCCTGCCGCCTTACGAGCCGTCGAGGCACGCTTTTTGAGGGCCGCCTGCATATTGACGTCTTCGAGCGCACTGACAAAGCCCAGCTCCTGCGTCGTCCCGTCTTCCGACGTCACCTTCACTGGAGCATAAAAAAGTTGGTCAGCGCGGTAGCGGAGATTCGTCTCCTTACAGTCCACCATCGGATCGCTGAAACCTGCGACGTGGCCTGATGCACGCCAGATTTCTGGGTGCATGATGATCGTTGAGTCGATCCCTACGACGTCCTCGCGCACTTGAACCATCGCACTCCACCAAGCGTCTTTGATGTTCTTCTTAATCTCCGAACCCAGTGGTCCATAATCGAAGAAGCCGGCGTAACCGCCATAAATCTCACTCGATTGATAGACAAAACCACGACGTTTACACAAGGTAACGATGGCTTCCATGGAAGGTATTACACGCTCTGGGGCCGAATCTGACATAAGCTCGAAACGCTGTTTTCACGCCCCTCTGCGGTCAAGCGCGAAGACAAAAAGACCCGCCTCCCCTTTGCAGGGAAAGCGGGCCATTAAAAAACCAAAAGGTTCTGCTCTAGTAGCGGTAGTGCTCGGCCTTGTAGGGGCCGTTCTTTTTGACGCCGATGTAGGACGCTTGCTCGTCACTCAAAACGGTCAGCTTACAGCCGATCTTATCGAGGTGGAGGCGCGCGACTTCTTCATCGATGTGCTTCGGCAGAATGTAGACGCCCGGCGTATACTTTTCAACCTGCTTCCAGAGTTCAATCTGGGCCAGTGCTTGATTCGTAAAGCTGTTCGACATCACGAACGATGGGTGGCCGGTAGCACAGCCGAGGTTTACGAGACGACCCTTCGCGAGAAGATAAATGCTGTTGCCAGCGGGGAAGGTGTATTTGTCGACCGCACCCTCGTTGTCTGGCTTGATCATCTCTACGTCGACGCCAGGCATATCGTTCAGGGCATCAACGCCGATTTCGTTATCGAAGTGGCCGATGTTACAGACGATCGCCTGATCCTTCATCTTCGACATCTGCTCAGCTGAGATGATTCCGTAGTTCCCCGTTGTGGTAACGTAGATGTCACCCCAACCGAGGGTGTCTTCAACGGTCAGAACGCGGTAACCTTCCATTGCAGCCTGCAGCGCACAGATAGGATCAACTTCAGTCACTACGACTTGGGCGCCCATCCCTTTGAGGGCCGCCGCACAGCCTTTGCCAACGTCTCCGTATCCACAAACGACACCAACTTTACCCGCTACCATAACATCAGTAGCGCGCTTGATACCATCGAGGAGTGATTCGCGGCAGCCGTAGAGGTTGTCAAATTTCGACTTCGTTACCGAGTCGTTCACATTGATCGCAGGAATGAGGAGCTTACCGGCGTTGTGCATCTCATAGAGACGGTGCACACCTGTAGTGGTTTCTTCCGACACACCCTTCCACTCTTTCACAACATCGTGCCAATGGTTTGGCTTCGAAGCGTTGATCTTTTTGAGCACACTCTTGATCACCGCTTCTTCCATGCTCGATGAGTCCGTGCTTACCCAGTCACTACCATTTTCGAGCTCAAAGCCCTTGTGAATGAGAAGCGTTGCATCACCGCCGTCGTCGACGATGAGCTGAGGACCAGAACCATCGGGCCATGTGAGCGCTTGCTCAGTGCACCACCAGTATTCTTCAAGTGTTTCGCCCTTCCAAGCAAAGACAGGCACATCGAGGTTTTTCGCGACATACGCGGCAGCGTGATCCTGCGTTGAGAAAATATTGCAAGAGCACCAGCGAATGTCGGCACCGAGCTCCTTCAGCGTCTCAATAAGAACCGCTGTTTGGATCGTCATGTGTAGCGAACCCATGATGCGAACGCCCTTCAACGGCAGCTCGGCGCGGTATTTATCGCGCGTGGCCATGAGGCCGGGCATTTCGTGCTGTGCAATTTCAATCTCTTTACGACCAAAATCAGCCAACGTGATGTCAGCGATTTTAAAGTCAGTTTTTACGACGGTATCTGTGCTCATTCTAGAAAGTATTTTGGTGTGTGTATGTGTAGGTGATCTTCGAAGTGGCTTTAGCCAATGGCTGCTATAAGGGCGTCGACCTTGTTCGTTTCTTCCCAAGGCATGCCTTCTTTTCCGAAGTGGCCGTAGTTCGTGCTTCCACGGTAAATCGGACGGAGAAGATCGAGTTGGTCCACGATCGCGGCAGGGCTAAAATCAAAGACCTTTTTCACCGCTTCAATGATCGCGGTGTCATCATGTTTGTTTGTCCCAAATGTTTCGAGGTGAATCGAGGTTGGGTGCGGGTAACCAATCGCGTAAGCGACTTGTAGTTCGCAGATTTCCGCGAGACCTGCAGCGACAATATTCTTCGCAACCCAGCGGCACATGTAAGCCGCAGAGCGGTCTACCTTACTTGGATCCTTGCCACTGAAAGCACCGCCACCGTGACGACCCCAACCACCGTAGGTATCGACGATAATCTTCCGCCCCGTCAGGCCCGCATCGCCTTCAGGACCGCCAATGACGAACTTGCCGGTCGGGTTGATGAGGAACTTGGTTTCTTCACTGATGAGCTCCGCGGGCAGAACCTTCTTCACCACGTTCTCAACGATGTAGTCGTAGATTTCAGCGTGGCTGACGTCTTCAGTGTGCTGAGTAGAAATTACAACGTTGTCGATATGGTCGATCTTACCGTCGGTATAATTGACCGCGACTTGGCTCTTCACATCCGGACGGAGCCAGTTGACGTCCCTAGATTTGCGAAGCTCAGCGAGTCGGCGCAAAAGACGGTGAGCGAACATGATCGCAGCAGGCATGAGCTCAGGCGTCTCATTACAAGCGTAACCAAACATAATGCCTTGGTCACCAGCACCCTGCTCAGCTGTCTCCTTGCCATCAGCCGCTGCTGCATCCACCCCTTGGGCGATATCTGGCGACTGCTTCGTAAGGTAGTTGTTGATGAAGACGCTGTCGGCATGGAAGACGCCGTCATCGCGCTCATCACGGTAGCCAATATCCCAGATCGCCTTACGGATGACTTCATTGAAATCAAACTTAGCAGACGTCGTGATCTCTCCGGCAACGGTGACGACGTTCGACTTCACAAGCGTTTCGCAAGCGACACGGCTTTTGGGATCCTGCTCTAAGCAAGCATCCAGGATAGAATCCGAGATGGAATCTGCAACTTTGTCCGGGTGGCCCTCGCCAACCGACTCTGAGGAAAATTTGAAGCTACCTTTCATTGTGCCGCAAACTACGCGTCTTTAAGCCGCACGCAAACACAAACATCATCATATCAAGATTTGATGATTTATTAATTTAAAAATTCAAATCAGTAACCGTTTAAAATTATTCTAAAGTGGCCCTCAGGCGTCAGTTAAGGATTGTAAGAAGGCCGCCATCTTATCGAAATCGCTCTTAGATGGTCTGTCCTTTTTCTCTCTCACCCAGCCTAAATACACGATCTTGAGCCGAACAGAAACAAATAGCTCTACCTCCCTGCGCCTGACCCTAGTCAGGCGAATGCTTATCGCTGCGCTCTTGCCCCAGGCGATAGCGGTGGGGGTCATCACGGTATTTCACGGACAATTAGACGCGTCGGTTGAGATTGGGATCATGGTCTAGGGCTCTCAATTTGCAAACGACTCGTCGAGCTCATCGGTGGCACTATCTCCTGCAAAAGTGCCGAAGGAAAAGGGAGCTGTTTCAGCGTCGAGCTAGAGGTCTCAATGAAGGAGGATGCGATCGCCCCACCTTCAACAGGCAAACTCGACTTCACCCTAGAAGGACCGATGCCGAAAATCATCTGTGCAGAAGACAATGCGGCCAACCGCGCGATCCTTCGTGTCCTTCTTGAGAAGTTGAACCAGAACTGCACCTTCGTTGAAAATGGCGCAGAGCTCATCGCGCACCTCAACGAAGATTCTTACGACTTGATCCTCCTCGACATCAATATGCCGGTGATGAATGGCATCGAAGCCTGCCAAATGATCCGCAACGGTGGCGGCGGCGAACTGCACCGTGCAGTCTTTATCAGCGCGCTCACTGCTGCGGCGAGTGACGAGAGCAAACAAGCTGCTATCGATGCAGGGATGGACTGCTTCATGACAAAGCCCTTCACGACCGAAATCCTGAAGAACATCATTAAGCAATACCAGGAGTACAGCAGCCCTAGCTAAGAAGTGGCGACAGACGCGGCTCAGTTATAGATTTCAGATAAACTAACAAAAAAGTGCAGTAGCTCGAGCAGCAACGGAGTATGCTTAGTAAAACCCAAACTACTTCATGCTAAAACAACTACTCCTACTCACTACCCTCAGTCTATCTTTCCAGGCCCTTTCTGCCCAAAACACAGTTTCAACGATCAAATCGGGACTCTCGATGGTTGGCGATGGACTAGCAGTGGATTCCACCGGAAATATTTTTATCCCAAGTGGATTTGGAGATCCTACCGTTTGGAAAATTGCCTCCGATGGGGCGCTCACCGAATTCGCATCCGGCTACCAGTCAGCCGTCGGTATCGCGATTGATAGCCAAGACAATCTCTTCGTAAACGACTACCGTGGAAACGCCTTAACAATGATTACGCCAGCAGGTGTTAAGACTGATTTCGCGACGCAATTGAACGGACCTGCGGGAGTTGCGATCGACAGCCAAGGCAACATCTACGTCACCCTCTTTGGAGCCAATTTCAGCGGAACAGGGGCCAGTATTATTCGCTTCACACCTGAAGGCGTCCAGTCCCCCTTCGCTTCGGGCGCACCACTGCGGGATATCATAGGGATCGCGATTGACGATGCGGACAACGTCTACGTTAGCAATTGGGTTTCTGGTAATCTCTACAAAATTTCAGCGGGGACGACGACACCTGTGCTCTTTGCCACGATCCCGGATTCAGCGAACATCAATCAGATCACCTATTCAAAAGGCTACATTTATGTCCCGACCCCAAATGAAGATAAGATCTATCGCGTCGACCTCGCCGGAAACATCGAACTGTTAGCAGGCGTCGGCACTAGAGGATTGAAAAATGGACCTGCTCTAGAGTCCACTTTTGGTGGGCCAAACAGTGCCGGAGCGAATGCAGCCGGGGACACGCTTTATGTCGTCGATGCGACATTAAACAACCTTCGCGCCATTGATCTCGGTTGCCCCACTCCAGGCTAAGGCATTTTTGCAGAGGACTGCGTCGACGAGAACAACTGGCTAGATTCCGGATCCAGTTTCCTTGGCTTCATCAACGTAAGTTTCTACCCGTGGATCTACATCTTCAATACCGATACGTTTGCCTACGTCTCAGACGGCACCCCAGCTTCGAGCGGTGCATGGATGTTTATGCTCCGCTAGGGAGCGGCTTTAAAGCCCCGTATCCGGGTAACTGCCGAGGCATCTCACGAGCGGACTCAGTTGTTCCAACTCGCCAATCGCTGCCGTGATATCTTCGTCATCTCGGTGCCCTGCGATATCGATGTAGAAGTAGTAGTCCCACATTTTCTGGCGGCTCGGGCGTGACTCGATCTTGGTGATGTTGATACCCCGTTCATTGAACGGCTCCAGCGCCTTCATCAGTGCACCCGGATGGTTGTCTGGAAGAGTGAAGACAAAGGTAGACTTGTCCCTACCCTTGCCGAGACCCGGCGTTGCTTCACGCCCAATGACAAAGAAGCGAGTGACGTTGTTCTGCTTATCCTGAATCCCCTCTTCGATCACTGGCACGTCG
Source organism: uncultured Puniceicoccaceae bacterium (assembly GCA_963933835.1). GTDB lineage: Bacteria > Verrucomicrobiota > Verrucomicrobiia > Opitutales > Oceanipulchritudinaceae > CAWVVV01. Next base: position 12,644 of record CAWVVV010000003.1, read on the forward strand.
TAAAGATTGGCTGCCGAGCGACTTGCAATCGCCGCCGCCCCGGGAGTTTCTTTAGCGATTTTAACGGCCGCTGCGGTACTTGTAGTCTCGATCAAGTCGACCCCTGGAAGACGTCGCGAGAGCCATTGGCGGCACTGTCCGAGAGCGTTGTCCTTTGAGTAGACGGCTGTCACCTCGTTGAGCGGACTCATCGAGATCAGTCCATGGCTGATTTCCAAATAAATCTGGGCGACGATCGTCAACTCCGTCTCGATAAGCATATCGAGTGTGCTGATGACCGTGCCCTGCGTAGAGTTTTCAACCGGCACGACACCGTAGTCCGTCTCCTTGCGGGCCACCGCACTGAAAACGTCGGGCACGGTTGCGAGTCCCAGATAGTCGAGGCTCGTACCGAAATTCTTCATTGCGGCCTGATGCGTGTAAGTCGCTTCAGGTCCGAGGTAAGCGATGCTAATCGGCTTCTCTAAGGAAATCGCGGCTGAGATAATTTCACGCCAGATCGCCCGCAAAGCGGCATCTTTCAGCGGGCCATCGCTGTGGGCAGTCAGCTTTCCAAAGACCTGTTCTTCGCGGCTAGGAACGTAGACTTCTTTGCCTTCCTTCAGCTTGATGTGCCCGATCTGGCCCGCGAGGCGCACGCGCTCGTTGAGCCGGTCCACTATCTCGCGGTCGATCGCATCAATCTTATTTCGAATCTCATTGAGGTCCATTATGGGTTTTAGGCGTACGTAGGGTGTATTAAACTGGCAAGGCTACTTTAGAAGCCTCTAAGCAAAAAGTGCTTTCCGGAAGGCGGCGTCTTTCACCCGGTCTGTCTTGATTTCAATCAATTGAACTCCTTTAGCCGGCAGATCAGCGAGGATCAGGCCCAGCTCAGCAGTGTCTTTTGCTAGCCGATGGGGAATTCCATAAGCCGACGCAAGGGTCTGAAAATCAACCTCCTGAGGAGTGGCAAACAGTCGCTCAAAAATGTCTTCTTCCTTTGCGATTGGTAGATGATGAAAAATCCCTCCGCCCTGATTGTTCACACACACAATCGTCAAACTGCCTCCAAAGGCAGACTTCGCGGCGAGGAACCCGTTCGTGTCATGAAGCAAAGCAAGATCACCCGTGTAGAGCACCGCCGGGCGGTCCATTCCCTCCGCCACTCCAAGCGCAGTCGACAGCGTTCCATCGATCCCATTAGCGCCACGGTTGAAAAAGATGCGCCGCTGATCCGAATTCGCCGGCCAAAACCACTCTGCGTCGCGCACCGGCATGCTACTCGCAACATAGATCGGCGTCCCCTTCGGGGTGGCAAACAGCACTGTCCTCGCGATCGCTGCTTCGCGCTCAGGGTTCTCATCGAGAGATACGTCGTTTTGCTTCGCTAAAGCTGCCTCGTGCTCGATCAGGTTCGATGCCTTTTCAGACAATGGGCGCGACGTGTTAGGCATCGTTAACGCCTCGACCGAACCCTCAAGATACGATGCAGGAGCCTTCGATGCATTCCACCCCGAGGCACCCTCGCCCACAATCCATGTTGGCAGGGCCCACACAGAAAGACACTTCCGCAACACTTTACCCGTCTGCAATGGTCCAAGCTGAATGATCGCCGAGGGCTTCACCTGTTCGGCTAGAGCGCTATCCCTCAAAAGTTGGTCGTAGTGTGCAATCGGCGCAGAACTCTGTCTATCAGAAAAGTGACGACACGGGTTCAACGCATCGGTAAGAACTGGCCAACCCGTCGCCACGCTCAAGCGATCAACCGCTTCGACATACGCCAGCGGATTCTCTGGCTGCGCTGGGCCAGCAATGATCCACCCGTAGGCAGGCAGGTCCGGTAGAGTAAGCTCAACTGTCTGCAATGGCTTCGGTCGAGAGCTGCGCTCAAGGATTCGCAACAATGGATCCTTCAATCCCTCAATCCTTTCTCCACCGAGCGGCTCACGGAAGGGACAATTTAAATGCACCGGTTTGCCCTGCGTCTTTGCGGTCGAAAACGCTTCAAGAAGCAGTTCAGACCAACTATGAAAAGTTTCCTCATCGCCATCGGGCACCGGCGCCTCGGCTGTCCAGCAAGCGAAACCTCCAAAAATCTTCTCCTGATTGATCGATTGGCCCGCCTGACAATTCCGCAACTCTGGCGGGCGATCCGCCGTAAGGAGAATAAGCGGGACTCGACTCTCGGAGGCCTCGACCACCGCAGGCAGATAGTTCGCCACCGCACTGCCCGAAGTGCAGATGAGAGCTACCGGCCGCGAATGACTCCGCGCCAAACCCAAAGCAAAAAAGCCCGCTGAGCGCTCATCCAAGATCACCGCGCACTTCAAGTCCTTCTCTCGCATGCACGCCACCGCCAGCGGTGTAGAACGCGAGCCAGGCGAGATCACAACATCCCTAATCCCCTCACGCAGCAGCAATGCCGCTGTGAGCAGTCCAGTCAGGGTGTTTGTCGAAGCTTGATCCGCCATCTCTCCATTGAATAACAGCAAGTCCGCCGCTCATGACAACCCAGCTTTTAGTCCCTTCAGTGCCAATCAGCGTTAAACAGAATTCTCACCACAAGAAGCACAAGATCTTCATTTCCACAGAAGACACAGAGAACGCAGAGAACTTATTAAAGACCCCCAAACCCATCCGTGTCTCCGTGGTGAAAACTAAACAAGAGCTTCTCTCACAGAGGCACTGAGGCACTGACAACCACTGCAAAGCAGAACCACGGATGAACACAGATAAACACTGATCTGATCAACTGGATCTAACACATCCTACCTATCCTGTTCATCCACGTAAACAAACCAGAGCAAAAGCCATCCTCGTTTAAAAAAACTTTTCACCACAAAAGGCACAAAAAATTGATTTCACAAGAGACACAGAGAACGCAGAGCGACCAAGCCACAAGTATCCGTGTTCATCCGTGGTTAAACCCTACAGAGCCTTAGCTTGTGTGGTTCTTGTCCTTACAGTGCCCAAGCATCTGTCCCGGCATGAGCAGCCTGCCGAATGCGTTCATTCGTCCTGTTATGAGCCTGACCAGCACCTCACATCCTTCCCTCATTCAACACTCATCATTCATCATTCATCATTCCTATCTCTTCCGTCCTTGCCATCTCGCCGGCCTTCGCCTCATCTAGAAAACGTCTTTACCCGCTAACCGATGCTGTGCCCAACTCAGAGTTCTTTATAACACTGTTCGACCGAAATAATTATGATAAATAGAAAATCATTAGGCACATTTGCTTCTATTGCGCTTCTCGTGATCTGGGGATTAATGAAAATCCCCACATACCATGCATTCACTGAAGGTGACTTTGAGCTCGGACCAAATGAGTTCAATTACTTGGAGGTGGAAAGCGAATCGGCTTCTCCTATCAGGGTTGAGTTAACCGGATCAGCAGAGGTGAAGTATGATGCCTATTTATTGGATGAGAAGGAAATGGGAAAGCGTTCTGACCGCTGACAAAAGAGATATAATGATGCCACAGGGATTGTATTTTTTGGTCGTCGATAACACCCTACTTTGTAGCGCAGCATCAGAGGAAAAACTCAGTGTTCACTACAAGATCTCTGAAAAGTATTAACAAAGGCCGAACCAGCCAGCGGAGCTAATACTAAGGTTGGGCAAAAACTAAAAAGACTGATATACTAAAACTAACTTATGAAAACAAAACTAATCATTCATAGTATACTGATTATCGCTTTATCTTTTATCGTAGGATGCGCAACGGTCGTTCGAGGAGGATCCGAGAAGCTCATTATCCAAAGTTCTCCATCGGGAGCAGAGGTAAGACTTTCAACCGGGCAGTCAGGGGTCACCCCTTGTGGAATCGTGATTAAGCGTAAAGATACCATTTTTGTCACCATAGACAAATCTGGCTAAAAGCCAGTTGAGACTGCCGTGATCTCAAGTATCGATGGCGCTTCCCTTGGTATTGGTACTGCTGCAAACTTCTTGTTCCTTCCTGTCGTCAATGATATCGTGGATTACAGCACTGGCGCAAATTATTCACACAAGCCTAATCCGCTCGTTGTAACTCTTATTCCCCTAGATTCTACAGAAGATTACACACTTATCGCCCCGCCTTCCCCTACGGAAGAATCAGTGAACGTAGTAGAACCGCCTTCTCCTTCAGAAGAGTCAGCGGACGTAGAACTGCCCTCTCCTACGGAAGAACCTGTGGATGTAGTAGCGCCGCTTTCTCTTTCGGAAGAACCCGTGGAGGGAGAGCCGTTTTCTCCTACCGAAGAATCAGTGGATGTAGAGCCGAACAAGTCGGAGTGATCAACGTGCCAGCTCCTAGCCAGCTCCGTCATCATTCTCGACGTTCGATAAAAAGATGAACGAATATGTCCATGCTCATTTAGGCCGAAGGGGTGTTACGGCATTCGTGAATCTTATCGCCCTAAGTGTTTTGATGTATCCGCTGCAATGGGGAGGAATTGATGATCTCACCGTATATTCGATATTGCAGGTCTTGGGTGTTTTTCTCTGCACCTATTTCTATTGGAGCCCTGGGAAATTGCTATTGAACCTGAAGGTCTTGAAGGACGATGGGACTGAACTCAGCCTGAAGGAAAGAATAGTGAGAAATCTTCCGCTGATGGTTTTCTTTGCGGTTCCGATCCTTCCCCTTCGAGATTATTCAAGGCAACCGGGAGAAGAGTTTGTTTTTGATCTTGTTCAGTTTTTGCCAGTTTTACTGATATTGGTGGTCTCCATATTCCTCCTGTGTAATTTCCTGACTCCATTATTTGAGAAGAAAGACAGGACATTGTTGGATCTTAAATTGGAAAGCTATGTTGGGATGTATCCGCAGCGTTTGAAGTTAAACCGTTGAAGTAAAACATTCGAACCAGACGCAGCAGGCAATTCGCTACGCTCGCTCCTGTCCTCGACGTTCGCCTTAATAACGCATGATCAAACAACTGAAACTCGAAGAGCTCAATCAACTCATCCCTCTCTTTGACCAATACATGGTCTTCTATGGGAAGGCGTCTGCTCCTGGAAAATATGGGGAATATCTTCGCGAAAGGATTGAGAAGGATGAAGCGATTGTATTTCTGGCGTATGACGGTGAAGGGAGTGCGATTGGGTTTGCTTTGAATTATCGCTCATTTTCATCCGTCTCCTTGGGGAAAGTTGTCGTTTTGAATGACTTATTCGTTTCCCCGACCGCTAGAAGCCAAGGGATTGGCCAGCAATTGATCGAACGTAGCTTTGAACTCGCTAAAGAAACGGGAGCAGTTCGGGTTGATCTCTGCACCGCGAAAACCAATATGGTTGCACAGGGCCTTTATGAAAAGATTGGGTTCGTGAAAGATACAGAATTCTATTCCTACAGCTTTAGTATCACCCAATAAGCCTAACATCCAAATTTGAATCGAAATATTTATGAAATTATTAGTACGTAATCTGAATCGGCAAACTACAGAAAAAGAACTGAATGTTTTGTTTCGAGAATTCGGCACTGTTCAATCATGCAATTTAGTCATGGATAAGGTGAGTGGTGCCTCTAAAAGCTTTGGTTTTGTTGAGATGCCAAAAGTAGGTGAAGCAAAAGCCGCGATCAGAAATTTAAACAACAAGACCATCCTCGGTAATAAAATACGGGTGAAGAAGGCTGAAGGTAAAAAGGCCGAACAAGGTGATTCAGATAACGCGGATCAGCCAAGCACCTGACCTAAAACTTGGGCCAACGAAACACCTCTTTATCGTAACCCTTGCTCCGCTGCTCTTCCTCTTGTCCGCCAACGCCGAAGAAATGGAGAAGCACTTATTCATTCTTTCGGGCCAGTCGAATATGGCTAGGCTTGATCCGAGCAGTTCATTTACGCCGAGCCGAGAAAATGGCTAGCAGACATCAATCAAGAACTAGAAAAACAACTACACCGATAGAAGATGAGTTCTTAACCACGGATCTAAATCCATTCGATGCCATAAAGACTTCTCACCACAAAAAGCACAAAAAATTTATTTCACAGAAGACACAGAGAAAAGACAACCACTGCAAAGTATAACCACGGATAAACACAGATCTGATCAACAAGTATTCGTGGACAACCCTTACAGATCCAAAGCTATCCGTGAAGATCCGTGTCCATCCGTGGTTGATCCGACAGAGCCTTAGCTTCTGTTGTTCCAGCCCTTACAGAGCCAATGCATCTGCGAAAATCTGCGCCATCTGCGGTTAATGAAACATCATTTCAAACCCAGTTTCTCTAGTAGTTCTCACAGAGGCACAGAGACACAGAGCAACCACAGCAAAGCTTAACCACGGATCAACACAGATAAACACTGATCTGATCAACTGGATTTAACACATCCCACCTATCCTGTAACCCATGCTGATAGACCAGAGCACCCAGCCATTTGTGCCTTCCTGTGGTTCTAATCCTTACAGGACTAAGCATCCCGCCAGGTCAGGGCGTGGCACATCGCGACCGCAACGGCGTCGGCTTCATCAAATGGGAGCGGTTCTTTAAGTGCAAGGAGAGCTTGGGTTTGCTTACTCATTTGCTCCTTACTCGCGCGACCAAAGCCTGTCACTGATTTCTTAATACGCAGCGGTGAGTATTCGTGGATCTTGAGGCCTTGCATCGAGGCGACACCGATCGCTGCGCCGCGGGCAACACCCATGATTTGGGCGGTGCGGAAGTTCTGCACATAAATCGTTTCTTCGATCGCAGCGTGGGTGAGCTCGTAGCGTGCAATCGTATCCATGACAGTGCGAGAGATCTCTCCGAGGCACTCCCCCATTGTAAGGCTTTTTTTGAGTTTGAGGGTCTGACTTTCAATGAGGCGAAATTTATCGGCTCCGAGCACATCGATCACGGCTAGTCCCATCCCACGCAAACTAGGATCGATCCCAAGGAGCCGTCCACGAAAGCGAGCGCCCGAAGCGACGGAAGGCGCGGCCTTCGCTTTGCCCGTTGGCAATTCATTGCCTCCAGCAAGCTTAGCAGTCCACAACGCACGGGATGATTTTGGGGCCATATTCGGACTCTAAAAAAACAGTAGCTTAACGCCAGCGACAATCACGAAGAACCAGACGACCCGAACAAACCATTGATCATTGATCCGTCGCACGATGAAGGGAGCGACAAAGGCCCCAAGAATTGCAAAAGGCATGAGGCGAAAACTGACGCTGAGCGAGGAAAGGTGTAGGATCCCGAGGCAGCTTTGGAACGGCAGTTTAAAGACGTTGATGAGAAAGAAGACCCAAGCTGAGGTGCCGACAAAAACCGTTTTGGGTAGTCCGGCCGAAAGGAAGAAGAGTTGACCGACTGGGCCGGCTGCATTTGCGAGCATCGTAGCGATGCCTCCAATGAGCCCGAGACTGCCGGCGTAGACTCGATTATTGGGTGAGAGTTTCTCGGCTAACTTTGGCGAACGTTTATGCAAATATTTTCGGAGGATTTGCAGCAGGGTCATTCCGAGAACAACAAACCCGATCATCCGGCGAATCCCATCACTCGAAATCGCTCCGAATAAGAGGGTCCCAAAGACAACGCCGACCGCCATCCATGGCCACAATCGCCAGAGGCTCCGCCAATCAACCGTCCGCCGATAGATGACCACGGCGACGATGTCAGCACTGATAAGGATAGGCAGGAGCAATCCGACGGATGCCTTGGGCTCAAAAATGGAGGCAAAGATAAGCACCGTGAGGCTTCCGACGCCCGGCAATCCACCCTTTGAGAGTCCGGTCAGAAAGCAAGCGAAGGCAGCCAGTGCCCAAACCTCCAAGGTCAGACCACTCATGCTCCGTCTCCGTTCTTTCCGGAATTAAATAGGCCAGCTTTCACGTCCCAAAACTGCCACTCGCCCTTGCGTCCGCCGAGCGGCTTTTGCGTCCCTGAGGCGATGACTTGAATGTCTTCATCGAGTGTATTCCAAAAAAGACGACGCCGTTCCTCATCAAGCTCGAGCAGGACATCGTCGGCCAGGACAACGGGGGTTGCACCCAAGATACGGCGAAAGCGTAAGACCGCCGCAAGTTTGAGGGCGAGAACGTAGCCACGTTGCTGTCCTTCGGACCCGTAGTCTCGTGCCTTGCGCCCACCCATAAAGAATTGGAGGTCGTCGCGGTGTGGACCACTAAGGGTTGAGCCTAGTGCCATATCGCGCTTGAGACCCTTTGAGAGCGCTTCTCGATACTCAACCTTATCGGTCGACTCAATGCTCGCTTGATAACGCACCTCGACGGTCTCATCGGCCGGCGAGTAGGCTTGATAAAGATCCTGTAGGTCTCGGTTGAGTGTATCCACGGCGTCGATACGGGTCGCGACAAGGATCGCTCCGGCCTGCGCCAGGGGTAGATCAAAGGCAGCCAGCTCAAGACCTCCACGGCCTTTCTTGAGGAGCGCGTTGCGGTCTTTGAGGACGCGGGTGTAAGCGCGCAAGGCCTCGAAGTAGCCATCACCGGTGCCCGCAAGGAGGAGATCGAGAAAACGACGACGTGCGCCCGGTGCGCCACGCAGCAACTCGATATCATCGGAGCAAATCGGCACGACCGGATACTGGCCAACAAAGTCCTGTTGCCGCCGAACGCGCTCGCCATCGACATAGAGCTCGCGGCCGGTTTTCTTTATCACCACCTCGATCTCGCATTCGCCACGGCTCTCATGATCGAGAACAAAGCGGAGGCGAGCCTCACCGGATCCCTCATCGCGAATTAGATGGCGAAGGTCACTGGTGCGAAAACTACGCAGGGCCGTCAGCAAACCGCAGGCCTCGAGGAAAGAGGTTTTACCTTGGGCATTCTTCCCAAGGAAGAAAGCGTCCGATGTCCCGAGCTCTACATGAGCTAAGGGGATGTTTCTAAAGTCTTGGAGATGGACCTCGCGAATGCGCACTCAACTAGAGGTTCGGAAGGAGGCGCGGGTGGCAACCCTTGAGGAGAAGAAATCTACAGTGCATCCGGATCAATGACGGTGACGAGGTCGCCTGAATCGTCGTCGAGGTCGAGTTCGGCGAGGACGGCATCGAGCGCACCACGCAGCCCGAGCCAGGCTGCCTCATCGGTTTCAGGACCACTGCTGATCCGAATCACACGCGATGACTCATCGTCGGTCAGACCGAGCGCCTTCATGACATGACTCGGGCCAACCTTCGTCGTCGCACACGCAGCACCGGACGAAACAATAAAGCCATGCTTCTCGAGACGCGGGAGCCAGCGGGTTGCCTTATGCCGGGGGATAAGAAGTGAAAGGGTGTTCGGTAGGCGTGGCAGATCCTCACCGATGATGCGGAAAGCTGAGCCACTGAGGGTCTTCAAAAACGCATCGAGGTTTTCCCTCGGCCAACCAGCAGCCGGTTGAGCAGCGATGGCCGCGGTGATCGCGGCGATACCCTCGAGGTTTTCTGTTCCAGCGTGATGACCGTGTTCCTGACCACCGCCAATACGCCCACGAAAGCCGGCCGCTGCGTCGCTCAGAACGAGGACACCCGTTCCTCGGGGTCCACCAAACTTATGCCCACTCACGGTCAGATAGTCGACCGCAGGCAGTTCTGATGACGGAAGCTTTCCAATCCATTGGGCGGCATCACAAAGGATGAGGATCCCGAGCGTCTGGCAAAGCAGCGCCAATTCGCTGAGCGGTTGAAGTAAACCGGATTCATTGTTCGCCGCCATGAGACCGACGAGGGCGTAGGGCTTTGCTCTTAATTGCTCCTCTACCGCTTGAAGATCGATCACTCCCCTCGCATCCAGCGGCATAAAGTCGAGGCGATTAGGAAATAACGCCTGCGCGGGCTCTAGCACCGCAGGGTGTTCAAAGGGGGACAAAAGGAGGCGCGCATCTCGGTTCGCGTTTCGCTCCGTCCATGAAAGCACAGCGTTGCTTGCTTCGGTCGTGCCAGCGGTGAAAACGATATTCTCTGGGCGACATGCAAAGTGCACCGCCCACGCCTCACGACATTCCGACAAGAAGACGCGCGCAGCTGACGCAGGTTGAGATGCACTCGAAGGGTTCGCCCAATACTTTCCAGCAGCGGCCGCCCATGCTTCGTGTGCGGCTGGCAGCAACGGGCAGGTAGAGTTGTAATCAAAGTAATTCATCGGAGCTCCAGATAAATGGAACTGTGCTTACTTTTCGAATACTGCAGCGACGGCAGAAACAATCTCACTGACAGGCGCCAGCTTTCCGTTGCCCTCATAACCACAGGCGAGCATGCCTTCCGCTGGAGCAATAAAGGTGTGCCCACGCGCCTTGAGTGTTTCCAAATTCGCCTGCGTAGCAGGATGTTCATACATCTTACCATTCATCGCCGGAGCAATGAGCGTTGGTGCACGGGTTGCCAGATAAATGCAGGTGAGCAAGTCCTCTGCGAGCCCGGTAGCAAAACGACTGATCGTCGCGGCGGTCGCGGGTGCGACGAGGAGGAGGTCAGCCTTGTCCGCCATCTCGATGTGGCCTGGCTGCCAGCCATTCTCTTCCTCCCAGAGGTCAACACCAACCGGCTGTCGACTCATCGTCTGCAGAGCAAGCGGCGTGATGAAGCGAGCAGCCGAAGCGGTCATCACTACTTGAACGGTAGCGCCTGCCTTCACAAGTTCGCTTGTGATATCGGCAGCTTTGTAGGCCGCAATTGAACCGGTGACCCCGAGAATGATCGTCTTCCCCTTCATTGTTGAAAGCATCCTCAATCAGTTTTGGCGCGACGGCAAACCCGTTTAACACATATTAGGATCGACTGCGCTGCAGGTTGAATCTTGACATCAGAAGTGCCCTCGCGAGCCTTCCAATCTATGCAATCGCACACCATCAAACACATTCAAGCCCGTCACTGGAACCTGTGGCGCGGAGGTGCGGGTGATCGACTTCGGGCTTAGAACACAATCCGTTCTACAAGATCGGACCGAGAAACTGTGGCAAGTCATGCCCACCGGTCCTGATTCATTCTTTTTTCGATAAGAGAAACTTAGCCCGATAACCCCTTTCGTTCACAATGCAAAAGCATCCCATTTCAAAGTATCGTCCCTATCCTACGATCGAATTGCCCGATCGCCAGTGGCCCGATAAGCCAATTTCAAGCTGCCCAATTTGGAGCAGTGTTGACCTGCGCGACGGCAACCAAGCGTTGCCGATTCCGATGACCGTAGAGGAGAAGCTCGAGCTCTTCGATTTGCTCGTAAAAACGGGTTTTAAAGAAATCGAAATCGGGTTTCCAAGCGCATCTGATACCGAGTTCAACTTCGCCCGTCGCCTCATCGAAGAGGACCGCATTCCGGAAGGCGTGAGCGTCCAGGTTCTGGTGCAATGCCGAGAACACCTCATCCGCCGCACCTTTGAGGCCATCCGTGGGGCACCCGCTGCGATCGTGCATTTCTACAATAGCACGAACCCGCTACAGCGCCGCGTCACCTTCGGAAAAACAAAGGAAGAGATCAAAACGATCGCGGTAGAAGGTGCCAAACTCGTTCGCCGCTTGGCCGACGAGGAGCCTGAGAGCGAACGTATCCGGTTTCAATACAGCCCGGAGAGCTTTACCGACACGGAGCTCCCCTATGCTCTGGAAGTCTGCGAAGCGGTGATGGACGCGATCAAGCCCACACCGACGAAACCGTTGATCCTGAATTTGCCCGCCACCGTAGAGCTCTTCACGCCGAATCTGCATGCAGACCAAATCGAGTGGTTTTCACGCAACGTGAAGCAACGTGACTCGATCATCATCAGCCTGCACACCCACAACGACCGGGGAACCGGCGTGGCTGCGAGTGAGCTCGGATTAATGGCGGGCGCGCAACGCGTCGAAGGAACGCTCTTCGGCAATGGGGAGCGCACCGGGAATCTCGATATCGTGACGGTTGCACTGAACTTGTACACTCAAGGGATCGACCCTGAGCTGGATTTCAGCAATCTGGGCAACACCCGAAGCATCTACGAAAAGTGCACCCGGATGACGGTGCATGACCGCCACCCCTATGCTGGAGACCTCGTCTTCACGGCCTTCAGTGGCAGTCATCAAGATGCGATCAAGAAGGGCATCGATGTCCGCGGTTCAAGCCAACCAACGCCTCCGGATGATCGCTGGGCAGTGCCCTATCTCCCGATCGATCCGGCCGACATCGGTCGGAGCTACCAGGCAATCATTCGCATCAACAGCCAAAGCGGAAAAGGTGGCGTGGCCTACATTCTCGAACGCGAGTTCGGCATTGAAATGCCAAAGCTGATGCATCCCGAATTTGGACAATTAGCAACGAACCTAGCGGATGAGCGTGGTTCGGAGCTCGATAGCACACAGATCAAAGGCGCTTTTCAAGAGTCCTACCTCGACCTAAAAAGGCCGTTGGAGCTGGTCGACTACGAACTCAAACACGCTTCAAGCACGAGCCCCGTCGAGGTCAAAGCGAGCGTAAACTGGGAGGGCAAAAAGCACGAAATCAGCGGTAGTGGGATTGGACCGATCGCTGCCTTCATCGACGCCCTCAAAGCCGCCGATTGGAAAGATTTCAAACTCCTCGACTACAGTCAAAAGGCAGTCACGAAAGGCTCGACCGCCAAAGCCGTCAGCTTCGTTTTGATTGAGCGCTTGTCCGACGAGCAGACCTTTTGGGGCGCGAGCCTAGAGGCGAACGTTGAGTCAGGCAGTCTGCTCGCGATCGTCAGCGCGGTGAACCGCTCTCGAGCAAATAGGTAGCAGACCCCACAATATTTGGGGGATTCGTCAAAAAACACCGACTATTTGTAAAGATTTCGAGTGCATTTGGCTCAAACACCGTTCTTAATAGGGGATTCTAGTTACCCCACTGGGTTGCTCTGCCCGCTCGTCTCCCATTTCCGCACTTTCTGTTCATGAAAAAAGTCGCCATTATTGAGGATCAAACCGCCGTCCGTGAGATGATTGCACAAATCGTCCGCGCCGATCCCGAATTCGAGGTCATTGCTGAAGTCGGCGAAGGCCAACTCGCTCATGACATCTGCATCGAGCACAAGCCAGACTTCGTCATTCTCGATATCATGCTACCTGGGCTTAACGGTGCCGAAGTGCTCCGCCGATTCTCCCGCCAGCTCCCAAAGACCCGCGTCCTTATCTTTTCCGGTTACCAAGACAGTGCACTCCTTCGTGAGCTCCTCGAAGCAGGCGCACACGGCTTCATCGGCAAGTCAGCTCCCCTTAACGAGCTCCAAAAAGGCATCCAAATCGTCTCTAGTGGCGGAAGTTACTTTAGCCCAGAGGTCGCTCAGATCCTGCGCGAAGCGATGACGAATCCCGCAGGATCAGCTAACTCAGCTGTTCAGCGTTTAACAGCGCGGGAACGCGAGATTCTACAACTCATCGCGGAGAGCCATAGAACGAAGGAAATCGCTTCAAAACTGACTATTAGTGTAAAAACGGCGGAAAACCACCGCACAAATCTAATGAAGAAGCTCGATCGGCACGATATAGCTAGTCTCACACGATTTGCGATTGAATTTAGGTTGATTGAATCACCCACACGTCCTTCCTTCGTGACAAACTAAGGCACTGACTGCCTTGTTGCACCTCAACGAAGCCAATTTTTCTGATCCGAAGACTTTAATATGAAACGCATTCCTACACTCGCTGCTTTTCTAGCACTGATGATTCTTGCTACTGCGTGTCGGCAACCACCGACACCACCGCAACCCAACATGACTCAAGCGCCATCTTCGGCGAACGGCAGTGGGAATTACGGCAGCAACAACCTCGGAACGCTCGCAACAAATCTGGAGATCGCACCATCAACTGGTCTCGAAGAGCGAGCAGCCGGTTTCGACGGCATTAACGACGCGAACCGCCTCGAAGGGATTCTTCCGTCGGTCTACTTTGATTTCGATCAATCAGCTCTTCGCCCCCAAGACCGCCCTCTCATTCAACAAGCGGCTGACTATCTTTTGGACAACTCCGGCGCGAAGCTCCTCGTTGAAGGACATTGCGACTGGCGTGGAACAACCGAATACAACATGGCGCTGGGCGAACGGCGGGCAGCAAATGCTCGTGAATATCTTCTCAGTCTAGGCATTGACCCGAATCGCGTAGAGATCGTCACCCTTGGTGACCGCGCATCGACGCAGTCCTCTGATGGAAATATGCTTCAGAGAGATCGTCGAGCCGACTTGGTGATCATTTACTAAGTCCATTCGAGAGCTTTCGCCCTCGAATTCAGTAGATCACAGGCTGTTGGCACGCATTTGAGTGTCCTGCTTTGGTCGCCAATTTGACTCTTCCCTGACTGTTCAGCTGTAACAGAGAAGTAAATTTGTGGCTCATTAAGGGATATTCACATTTAGAACTTGAGGTATTAACCCCAATTCCTATCAATATGCGCTCACGATGAGGCTGTGACGAACTTGCCTACGGTCACGTCTCTTCCACACCTGTCCATACGGTGGAGTTACACCTTAAAAACCGATACAACCAATGAACGTCGACATTCCAGAAGAGCTCCACGAGAAGATGCTCGATTTTGGTGATCGCATAAATTGGTCCAATGTTGCCGCCGCTGCTTTCTCCGAGTTAATCGCGAAAAACAAAGTCCTCCTTGATCTTGATGACTTGGGCGCAGCCACTGATCGGCTACGGGCTTCGAAAGTCCGCCACGCCGAAACCGCTTCAGAATACTGGAAATCGCTCGGACGCCGATGGGCGAAAATTGACGCTAAATACGTTCAACTGATGCGCCTCTGCAGCTCATACGTCAGGGACAGCCAGCTTGAGGGTTGGCCGATATTCGATGAGCACCTTTTGACTTCAGGGCAGCAACTCTGTGAAATCTTGGACCCCGGCGGAAACCTTCATCCAGATGAAGTCTTTGGGGATCTTTGGACCGAAATCGATTTGAACACGAATGCCGTCAAAGAGTTTTGTGGCGGAGCGGCAGAGATTTTCAACTCTCTCAAAGAGCGCATTTAAGGCTGCCTAAGCCCACTGCGTTTCACCCCTCGGTTCTAGGCCGAGAAAGCAGCCTGAGAATTCGATGTTCCTTTGCTTGGTTTTACGACACCAAGGGCACTAGCTGCTTCGCTCAACGCAAAGGTTAGATCCGTAATCTTAATTGGCTTAGCCAAGTAATTGTTCATGCCTACTTGCAATGCCTTCTCTCGGTCGATGTTTGTCGCATTCGCCGTGAGGCCGATGATCCACATGTCCGACTTCGAATGCTTCAAGCGGATCTCTCAGGTCGCTTCAAGGCCGTCCATCATTGGCATCTGAACATCCATCAAGACGACGTGATACTGAGTCGCCATACAGGCCTCTAGCGCCTCTTGCCCGTTCATTGCGATATCTGCCGTCAAGCCGATCTTCTTGAGCATCATCGTCGCAACTTTTTGATTCACTAAGTTGTCTTCAGCCAAAAGAATTTTCAGTCCTTCAGGTGGCAACTTTAGATCAGCGACCTTTAGCAAGGGTGCGGATTTCAAAGCCGCTGAGGTGTCTTTACATAAGACGGTATGCAAGGCGTTGACTACTTGTTGCGCTTTTAACGGTTTCGCAAGTGACACAACGGACGCTCGGGGTTCCATTGACGCGAGTTCATCCATCTCGATCACCTCTGCATCAGCCTCAGAAACTTTCTCTAAAAACGTATCCATCCCCTCGTCCGAAAGCTCCTTCTTAAGTGTTTTCGATCGAAAACCACACAAGCAATCGCATCTGGGTTTAGACGCAAAATATCAAGCACTTCGACACTACTTCGTGCCATTGATGGCCGTAACCCCCACGCCTTAGCATAACATGACAGAACTTCGCTGTGGAGCGGGCAGTCATCCAATACCAAAATCCCCTTGCCGGGCATCGGCGCATAAATGTCATGGAATTTCGAATACACTCGCGTGCCTTTCGATGCCTCGCTGACCGGTAGTAAGAAATAGAAACTAGAACCCTCGCCTTCGACACTTTCGAAAGACAGATCTCCGTCCATCAATTCGGCGAGTCGCTTGCTAATTGCTAGACCCAATCCAGTGCCCCCAAAGACACGACTGGTTGACGCATCGACCTGTGTGAATGGCTTGAAAAGTCGATCCTTGCGGCTCTCTGGTATCCCAGGGCCTGAATCCTCAACTGCGATCCGAATGAAAGTGCGCCGGTCCAGCTCGACCAAATCGACATGAATGAAGACTTGGCCTTCGGAGGTAAACTTGATCGCGTTGCCGACCAAATTAACGAGTATTTGGCGTATCCTCATGACGTCACCATCAACGACTAGAGGTGTGACCTTATCGACAAAGTAAGCCAGCGAGAGGCCTTTCTTGGCTGCAGCAGGGGTCAAAATATCGAGAACGCCCTCAACGCACTCTGAAATCTCGAACGGGCTCACTTCCAAATCAAGATACCCGGATTCAATCTTCGAAAAGTCTAGGATGTCGTTGATGACAACAATCAGCGCATCGCCACTGTTTCGAATCGTACTCACATAGCCGCCTTGTTCCTCATTAAGTTCAGTCTGGGCGAGCAGACTCGTCATCCCAATGACACCATTCATCGGCGTTCGGATTTCGTGACTCATTGCGGCCAAGAATGCACTTTTAGCTTTGTTCGCTCGCTCCGCCTCGGTCGTTGCATGAATGAGCTGATTTTCGATCTTCTTTAAATTGGTGATGTCGGTCGTAAATCCGTGCCAGAGCATTCCTCCTGATTCATCAGGCTCAGGAACCGCATCGACAAGGATCCAACGCTCACTGCCAACTTGGCCTCTAAGGCGGTACTCACCTTTCCACAGCTTGATATCCACTCTCGAATTTTCGATATCTTGGAGCATACGCACCAAGTCTTCAGGGTGGATCTTGTCGAAGACGAAGGAGGCATCACCTTCGACATCAAGCGGAGAGACTTCGAAAACAGTTTGTAACCCGACACTGGCCCATGGAAAAACGAATTCGCCATCTGCGGTGCGTTTGAACTTAAAAACAACTCCCGGCACCTGTGAAGTGACCTTTGTCATGAGATCTAGAGAGTCTGCCATCGCTTGAAGCGCATTCACTCCCTCCGTATTATCTGTCATCACACCGATGGTTTCCGCATCTGGAATAGCGCTCGAATCGCCCTCGGTAAGCACCAACGTGACACGACGCACCTCACCATACTGATTCTGGACCGTCGCTTGTTGAGTGCGCACGCCCTCCTCCCATTGCACAAGGTCATCCCAAGGCCGCAGCTTCTCGAGAGCCGAGTCTGACAGGAAATCAGACAGCAGAGCGCCTTCAAAGTCGTTCGCTGGTTTCCCAAAGAACTCAGTCATGGCGCGGTTCGCAAATACCATGCGGCCATCCTGCTTTTGGAGAAAAAGTGGAACGCGCAGCTGGTCTAGAACGCTCGTAAGGTGGCCCCGCCCCTTCTCAACCTGCTCTTCAATAGCAGTATCTTTCGCAGCGAGTCGGCGCTGTAGGCTAGCAACCTTCAATCCGAGGAAAACAACCGTCGCTCCTAGGGCAGCAACCAAAAGGCTGACCTCCGCGACATCCAAAAGGCCCACCAGAGGCAGATCTACGAATGCCGAAAAAGAGCCAACGCCTGATGTATCGCCATATAGGGGCGCGCCTGAGATGATCGATGCAATCAAGGGTATGCCGCTTCTCAGGCGTAAAAAATCGGTGTAATTTCCATGTCCGAAGAACATTATAATAGGTAATTCGGACAAATCTCGTTAATCTGAGGTCAAATACGGGGAATAGGCCTTAGCTGCTGCCTGCCGGTTGACCCGACCAACGATACGCTGAGTATTCTTTTCGGAGGCCTTTTTCACCCTCGCCCCACCCGATTTCAAAATGTGAAGGCCCCGAGCGCCAAGAAGTGAAACATCGGGTGCTTTCGATTTTGACAACTCCCTCTAAACCACAAAATTACAGACTCGCTTGGTTCGTTCTCAGGTCACATTTATTCTCTTATGCGCGGTTTATTTTCTAATAACATTGGTATCGATCTCGGGACGGCTAACACCTTGGTTTACGTTCAGGACAAAGGGATCGTCCTCAGCGAGCCAAGTGTCGTGGCCATCAACAACCAAACGCGTGAAGTCGTCGCGGTCGGTGACGATGCAAAACGGATGCTCGGACGGACGCCGATGAATGTCACTGCGCTGCGCCCAATGAAAGACGGCGTCATCGCCGACTTCGAGATCACTGAGGCGATGTTGCGCTACTTCATCCAAAAAGTGAACCACACGATGCGATTTGTCCCACCACGCGTCGTCGTAGCAGTGCCCAGCGGAATCACGGAAGTTGAGCGCCGAGCCGTGCGCGAAAGCGCAATTCACGCTGGAGCCCGCGATGTGAGACTTCTTCAAGAGCCGGTTGCCGCCGCCATTGGTGTTGGCTTACCGATCGAAGAACCGACGGCGAATATGATCGTCGACATCGGCGGTGGAACCACCGAAGTGGCCATCATTTCACTTTCTGGAGTTGTTTATACGAAGTCGATTCGCGTCGGCGGCGATGAGCTTGATGCAGCCATCATAAGCTACATGAAGCGCGCCTACAACCTGATGATCGGCGAACGTACCGCGGAAGAGATCAAAGTGCGCGTCGGCAGTGCCGCTCCGCTTGATGAGGAAATCACCCTCGAAGTTAAGGGCCGCGATTCCGTCGCTGGACTCCCCAAGACACTCCACATTTCTTCACAGGAAATTCGTGAAGCCCTCGCCGACACGATTGCTTCGATCGTAGATATCGTTCGCAACGCTCTCGAACGCTGCCCACCAGAGCTCTCAGCTGACCTCGTTGACCGCGGGTTTGTCCTCGCGGGCGGTGGTGCCCTCATTCGAAACATCGACCGCATGCTCAGTGATGCGACGGGCCTCCCGGTTATCGTCGCCGAAGACGCCCTGAGTGCCGTTGCGAACGGAACGGGTGTCGTTTTGAACAACCTTTCGTGGCTCGACAAAGCAAACATCTAAATTGGCCTCCCTACATTATCGCGCGATCCTCCCTATCCTGCGTCTTTTCGACCGAAGATTCTAATCCCGAAGTCAAGTCGCCACAATGCCTCGCAAACAGAGTTTTCAAGCCAAGGCATTCGTCTCAACCCTCGCACTGCTTTTCGTCTGGTGGTTGATCCCTGTTTTGCTCAAGGGACTCGCGACGGCGGCCTTTTTTGAATTCACCGCCCCGACGACGGTTGCAATTTCTTACCTGAAAGACCTTCAGGACTTCTGGGGAAACAAACTCCACTCGAAAGAGGAATTACTTAAGGCAGGCGTCGTTCAAGCGCGTCTCAATGCAGCCTACGAACTCCGCAACCAGTCAGCCCAAGTGTGGGAAACCGAGGTGCGGCGGCTTGAGTCACTCCTTAACCTTCCAAGCCTGCCTGAGCATCGCTACGAAGTCGCCCGCGTCATCCGGCGGGACACGAACGCGTGGTGGCAACAACTCGTGATTCGAAAAGGGCGGGTGCACGGCCTCGAAGTCGGCCAAGCCGTTGTCTATGTTGGAGGCGTTGTTGGTCGATTGAGCGAAGTGCATGCGTACACTGCCGTCGTTGAGCTTTTAACGAGCCCTCGCTTCCGCGTTGCAGCTCATCTCGAGAACGATCTTCGACCACTTCAATTCCAAGGCGGCGACAACCCGCCTTTTCAATCGCCACGCGCAACGCTCTTGAATGTGCCACCGGACATCCGTGAGCGAAACACAAACGAAAGCGCCCATCGAATTGTGAGCTCTCGACTTGGGGGCGTATTTCCTGACGGATTGACACTCGGCTACATCGATGAATTAGAACGTTCCCAAGACGGCCTTTTTCAATCAGGAAAAGCCCTTGTAGACGATCGACTCCTCTCGCTACGCGAAGTCGCCGTCTTAATTCCCTTAAACAAGGAGTCCCCCTGAATGAGGAACTGGCAAACCGTAGCCTTCCTTGGACTCTTCAATTACTTACTCCTAATTGGGGTTAACCTCGTTTCCGATGCCATCGCGCCATGGAGCATAGCCCTCCATGCGGAAGTCCTACTGCTTGTTTTTCCGGCACTGATGCTTCGGGTCTTACCTGGTCTTAGCTATTGCCTGCTTATCGCGCTCTTACTCGCCAGCCTGCGGCCCTTGGACGCGACCCCGACCCTGATAAGCATTCTTCTAATCTATCACTTACTCATCCTCTTTCGCGGGCGACTTCTCCCCCGAAACCTCAGCAGAATCGGAATCCATTGCGCAGCGCTGCAGCTCGCCAATGTCCTGTTTCTAAGCCTTTGGTTCTATCCTGATAGCGCTGACGTCACAGAATATTGGATACGATGCTTGTCAGAAGGCGCGCTCTCCGCTTTGTTTGTCGGGGCATTCTCAGGTCTATGGTTCCATTGGCAAGGAGTCATCATTACCGAAATGGGACAGATTCAAAATGCCCCCGCGAACTCCTAAAACCATCACCCTCCTTATCAAGTAATACCTGTGCGTTGGATCACTAGACGCCGCCTCCGCCGGCGGCCAACTCCACCGGCGAAAAAACGCCCAGAGGATAGGCTCTCGCCGGGACAAAATTACCAGCGTCATGTTCCGCGCACCCGCTTGCTTTTTCTCCTTGGCTTTATGGGGATCCTTTTCGCCATTTTACTTACAGGAATGGCGTATCAGCAGCTATTTAAATACGGCTCCCATCGCGAAAAAGAAGCGCGCCAAAACTACCGCCGAATTCTCCTGCCAGGCCCTCGCGGGAATGTCTACGACCGTGACGGTCGACTCCTCGTGGGGAATAGACCTGTCTTCAATGCGGTTGTAACACTGAACGAGTTGCGACCAGAATTCCGTGCCGAATACCGCAAAAGGGCCGCTGCGAAAGACGCCATTCAGCAGCGGATTGATCGTAGCTCCCTCAATATTGAAAGCCGTAGCGCAGTGGTGCAGCGCTACCTCAACAATCTCAACCGTCTCCTCGACACGACGCATGTCGTGGATAGCAACGGACTCGAGCGCCACTTTCGCCGATCACTCCTCCTGCCGTATACGCTCGTAAATGATCTGCCCCCTGAGGACTACGCACACCTCATTGAGCAGATTCCTGTCGAGTCGCCGATTCAGGTCATCACTGATAGCGCGCGCTATTATCCACACGGCAAGGCAGCGTGCCATGTCCTCGGATTCGTCTCAAACACCGATCAGCTAAACGCCGCTGATGTTCCCGGCGAGGATCTCTTAACTTTTCACTTTGAAGGCAAGGTAGGGCGCAGTGGCATCGAACGGATTTATGATGAAGAGCTACAGGGGCGCTCAGGTGGAGAAGTCTGGAGTGTCGACCCCGGTGGATATCAGCATGAACTGATTGCTCAGCGTTCACCCATTCAAGGTAATGACCTAGTCACTACAATTGATCTCGATCTCCAGCTCACGGCCGAACGCGCGCTGGTGGGAAAGTCGGGGGCGCTGGCGGCGATCGATATTACGACAGGCGAAGTGCTAGCAATGGCCAGTCTTCCCAACTACGACGTCAATGACCTGACGCCTTTCCTTAGTTATGCAGTGGATGAACGCATTCGAGAAGAAGGTGGCTGGCTCAACCGCGCCGCGCAGGGCCTCTACCCGCCCGGCTCTACCTTTAAAATCGTCACTGCAACCGCTGCCTTGCGCGAGTCCGTCATTGATCGTTCCACGGTCGTCGAATGCCCCGGCTACTACCTTGTCGGCCACAGAACCTTCCGTTGCCACCGCCATAGTGGACACGGCCCCGAAACCCTTGAGGAAGCGATTCGCGACAGCTGCAACGTCTTCTTCTATGATCGGAGTGCCGAGATGGGCGCTGCCCCCATTATCGAAGAAGCTCGCCGCTTCGGCTTCGACGAGCCAACGGGCATCGAGCTTTACGGAGAAACTCGCGGGATGCATGTGCCCGATGGAGAATGGAAGAAGGATCGCACTGGTGAAGGTTGGTATGGTGGTGATACGGCCAACCTTTCAATTGGCCAAGGGTATCTCCTCTCGACGCCACTGCAGGTGGCTTGCTTTGCTGCGTCGATTGCACGCGGCGAAACGAGAACTCGACCTACCCTTCTGAAAGACAACTTTCTGAGAAAAAATCGGCGGAAAATCTCTGAACCGATCGGCCTGCCCGCCGGTGATTTTCAACGCATTATACAAGGGATGAAAGATGCCGGTAGTATTGGCACCGCTCGCTTAGCGGCTGTAAACACGGGAGTAGCGGTGGCTGGGAAAACGGGCACCGCTCAAGTAAGAAAAGAGGGCAAGCCAACCACGATCGCTTGGTATATGGGCTTCGCCCCTGCCGATGATCCAAAGATCGCCATCGCCATCGCGATTGAGGGTATCCCAGGGGAATCAAGCTTGGGTGGTGGCGCTGATGCCGCTCCTATCGCAGCTCAAGTCTTCCGTGCCTACTTCGAAAAGATGAGCCCAGCGAACCCATCCAGATTTTGACGCATAAAAAAGCCACTCCCTAAAAGCAGGGAGTGGCTTGATTATAAAAACCTTCGTTAGAAACTTAGAACTTCCAAGTAAGCGTGCCTTCGACTCGAACCGGCAGCTCAGCGAAGATAGACTCACCACCATAAACAGCGTTCGGTGGTGACCAGTTTTCTTCGTTCGTCACATTCAGAAAGGTCAGAGCGGCCTTCCATGTTTCGGTCTCATAATAGATCGTTGTATCGATGTTGAACTGCATCGGAATAACGAGAGACCCCGCTACATTGTTATTCATCTCTGACGTAATAAACCCGGCAACTTGGATGCCATATCCAGCGTCAGCCTTATAAGAAATAAGCGCATTGGCTGTATGCTTCGGCGAACCCTGACGTTGGTATTCTCCAGGAGGGAGGATAAAGAACGGCGTCTGACCCGGCAACCAAGGTGAGGTATTGTTCACATCGAATTGTGGACCATTGACGGTTGAATCCGTAATCGACCAGCTGGCGGTGAAATACCAATTCTTATTAGGCTGATAATTAGCCTCGATTTCAAAGCCCTCAATCGTGAATTCGTCAATAGAACCATCAATACTCAGATTTGTCCGAACTTGCTCAAAGAGCGCAGCGCCGACGAAGAGCTTGCCCTCAAGATAGGTAGCCTTCGCACCGACCTCAAAAAGCTCAGTCTCTTGCTCGAAACGGCTTTTCGAAAAGGTGTAAACGCTGTCGCCATCTTCATCTTCGAGCTGACCGTAGCCACCACCGTTTGCAGTCGTGCCCCCAGGGTTTTCACTGTAATTGTAAGTGAAGTAGACTGAGAACGTATCGTTCAACTTCCAGAGCGGGCTGATGTTATAGTTCAAAAGACTAACACTAATGTCGTCGTCCGCCGTGGCCCATACAGGGACTAACGGATCGCGCCCAGATACGGAGAGGTAGTCGACGCGCACACCACCAAGAATTGTGAAGTTGTCTGAAATCGCGTAGTTGAGCTGTGCAAAAGGTCCAAAGCCGAAGGCCTCAGAGATACTCGTGTCGCCATTAAAGATTCCCTCCGTTGCATACCGTCCAGGGTGCCCAGGAACGGCTGGGGCATCGGGCCAATTAACCGAGTTGTATACATCGATAAAATCATTACCGACTGAGAGATCCCATACATTCGCAGGCTCAAAGAAGAAGTGGTTATAAGCAGTCACCTCTTGGTAGTTGACCGCTGCTCCCACGTTCAGGTCGTATTTTTCGCCCGATCGTTGATACTCAAGGCGAGATTCTAAGCGCCAGCTTGGATCGATGATTTCTGAGTAGTTATATGAGCTAAAGGTGTCGCGGTTAATGTAATTGAAATACGAGTTACTCACGATTTTCGACTCATCATCGAGGGTGAAGGTCTGGATCGCTTGAAGGTTAATGCTGTAACCGTCAGAATCGTCACCTGGCTTGATCAGGCGCCATGCGCGGTCGACCTTAGTAGTGGGACCCCAAGCCATGCGGTTTGTAACCGGATAGCCCGCAGTGACCCAACGGGAATTCTGAGGATCAGATTGAGCAGCCGCTGGATACTGAGCACCAGGGACTTGGCCATCATTTCCAAAATCGATCACATTACCTGAGTCGTCCAAATAATCACCACCGGTGAGAGATGGATCAGGATTGTTGTTAACACCAGTAATGTAGTTACCGTTGTCGATCAAATCCTGGGCAGGACGATTGATTCCAAAGTTTTCAGTGTAGTGAGCGTAGAGAACTTCGCCATTCACAAAGAGCTCGTACTTGTCATTTGGACGGAAGGTCACACCCGCATAGAGGGCCTGAGTCCGCTTAAAAGAGTGATCGAAGTATCCTTCAGAATCCTCACCTGAATAACTGATACGATAGGCCAATTTCTCACTGATCGGACCACCAAAATCGATTGTCCACATCCGTTTGTCATACTGTCCTAAAGTGACTGCGATTTCGCCGCCGAACTCATCGAAGTAAGGGCGCTTTGTTATAAAGTCTATGTAACCACCCACATACTGTGAAGCTCCATGCACCACTGAAGCAGGTCCCTTGACGATGTTAACCGACTCAACCGCATTGAAATTAATTGGCAGGCCGTTACCATTACTGGTCAGGCCTCTGCGGATACCATTCCACATCGTGTCGGAAATCTGGGTGCGGATATCAGGCTGAGCTGGAGCACCAAAATTTGTCCGAGTGAACGAACTCGAGGTCAATTTCGTGAAATCACGGACATCAGTAATTGAGATAGCGTCCAATTGCTCACGAGAGATGATCGTTACACTGCGAGGCGTATCGAGAATGCTTTGGGAGAGCCCAAAGACAGAATCGAACGGTCGAGAAGTTGGCAGGATATTTTCTTCGATCGGAATTTCGTCCGAAATGAAGGCATCCAACTCCTGAGGTTCGTCTTGAGCTTGGACAATGCTGAAAGCGGCGCACGTTAATGCCGCTACGGTTAAGTATGATCGATATCGTAGCATGAGTTTTATAGTTGGTTAAGGACGTGAACAAAAAATAGCAGAATCATGAACACTAGACCCGAATCTAAGCCGATATTGGTTGAACAATGCAACTATCCTTTGAAAATAAATTTACCTTACTTTCGCTTTAAATAGGGCCGAAGGTTCAACGGGCACCTAGGAAAAGAGGGGTTGAATCGTCATCTCAGGGACCTTCACCAGCCCCTTGTCCGTCAGCCTGATTTCGGGAATAACCGATAGTGGTAAAAGGTTGAAGCCCATGTAGGGTAACGTGCATCCAGCAGCCACCCAGGCTTCCTTCAGAATCGTCGTCGCAGCGGCGACTTCGGTCGCCCGTTGGTCCGAAATTAGGCCCGCAACCGGAAGCTCAACTTTGGCCACAATCTCACCATTTTGCACCACGACGACTCCACCCTGCGAACCGCGAATTGATTCCACAGCGAGATCCATTGCTGACTCAGAGGTGCCCGCGACAACCACATTATGAGCGTCGTGACCCACACTGCTAGCGACGGCGCCGTTCTTGAGACCGAAATTTTGGAGGAAAGTGTGAGCGACCTCACCGGATTTACCATAGCGCTCGATCACTGCGAGGTGACAGAGATCATTTGCGGCCATAAAATCACCCCAGTCAGTCACACCCGCCGGATTGAATTCAGCCTGCCGATGCAGAGTGACGATCCCCGGGAGCTCCGTTCGAATAAAATGCACGGTTGAAGCGCTTTCAGGAAGCGCCGGGAGGAGCTTTGGACTCTCGGGCAATTGCACCGTCGTATAGGCTGCCTTGGGATAAACGTAGCGCTTCTTAGAAAGCTGCGCATCCAGCGATGGCGTTACCTTCTGATCTTCGACGACAAGCTCGCCTCCAAACCAAGTGTTCTGAACCTCGAGCGCGTCATTCAATAAGACTACATCTGCCCGGCGGCTGTGCCCAAGGGCCCCGAATTCTCCATCCATACTATAGCGCGTCGCAGGGTGCAGTGAACCCATACTCCACGCAGTCCAAGGATTGATGCCGGAATGGACCGCCTGACGCGTCACCCAATCGAGGCCAAAGAGGAAGAGGTCGTCGGCATCGCGATCATCAGTGCAGACGCATACTCGCTTCGTTGAGGTACCCAGATGCGTCACGGCCTTGATCGCCTCGGGTAAGCTATGCCAAGGCGTTGTCGGCGGGCCCCCTCGGAGAAAGACCCAAACCCCTGCTTCCAATAAGTCGTTTGCGATATCCCGATCAATGGCCTCGTGAGTGTCCGTCACACCGCTAGCGGCGTAGGCGGCTACGAAATCGCGGCCGTAAATATGACCGGAGACAACCCGATTGCGCTCCAATGCTGCCGCAATCACTCCGTGACTCCGCTCATCGCCCATACACACTGGGACAAAATCCATCTTCTCGCCGAGCCCTAGAATCTCCGGCCACTTATCAAAAAGCTGCCCAGCCTTCTCTGGCGTGAGATCACCGCCACAGGTCTCGAGCCCAGCATGGGTCGCCGGAATCGTCGACGGGAGGGTGAGGAAAATATTGAGCGGCGCTTGGCGGGCGTCTTCGAGCATCCATTCGATGCCATCGGTGTCACAGACATTTCCGATTTCATGACTGTCGCAGAAGATCGTCGTCGTGCCATTGAGGAGTGCGGCCTCGGCGTAGGCGCACGCGGTCATCATACTGCTTTCGATGTGGATATGCGGATCGACCAAGCCGGGTGCTAGAATGCCGCCATTGGCATCGTAAAACTTTGTCGAACCCTTGGCTGCAAAACTACCGGCTGGCTTCACCGCCGCGATTCTTCCCTCTGAAATCCAGATCTCTCTATCATCAATGAGTCGTTCGGTGTAAGTGCTGAGCACCCGACCACCCCTGATCACTAGATCGGGTGCCTCGCGGCCAGAGGCAACGGCGGCTAAACGGCGGGTTACAGTGTGCAGAGGCGGAACGGAAAAACGAGTAAGCATGATTGTTAATCAAGAGTTTGGGTTAAGGAAAGGAGCTGGAGAAAAACTAAAATGAAATATCGAAGTAGCGCTTCGCGTAATCGTAGGTCTCCGCCTCTACTTGCGAGAGTCGGTTCTTCCAGTTCGATGCGCTGAAGCTTGAGGCGAAATCATTCAATGCATGATCATAAGAGTCTAGGCGATCCGCCTTCTCCACATCAGTCAAATAGGCGAATTCCAGACTATTGCGGCCCAGCTGCACCAGCTCATCCCACGAGAGGTTGAAGTGACTGACCGCAAGGTAGTATTCATCCGTCATATTCGAAGACCACATTCCTCGGTCATCGGTATTCAAACAGCATGGGATACCCTGACGCATATAGATCGCAAAGGGATGATCCTTCGGATCGGGAATATACTTAAGGAGGTGATTCGAGATAAGGTTGATCTCGACCAAGAACTGCCCGCTTCGCATCAGCTGCATCGTCGATGTATCCATAATCAGATTACACCCATGGCCGATGCGGTTTGCTCCGAGGCGCAGCGTATCCGCGATGGATGAGTCTGGTTTTTCCGCCTCGCCTGCATGAATCGCGACCCCGATGCCGGGATAGAGCCGCAGCATCTCGTCAAACACCTCTGTAAAGCGCGCCGGGTGGCCTCGGTTGTCATCCTCGCGACCCGCCATATTGATCCCTCGCCAGAGACCGCGATGCGTATCGAGCCACTTGAAGTGGGTACGCACATCGGCCACTGCGTTGTCGGTGAAGCGGATAACAACACTCTGAAAACGAACCAGCACACCCGTTTCGAGCGCATCCGGCTGCTGGAGGCGGTTTTTAAAATAAGCGTAGGTCTCATCCACCGAGAGCACTCTCCCATCTGGAGCGGTTTTGCCCCACGGATTCTCCATGATCTCGAGGTAACGAACACCTTCCGCTCCATAGCGGCGCATGTTCTCAACCATCAACTCGCCGATCACAGTGACATCAAATAAGAGCGCTCCGAGGCGCGGCCAGTGGTACTCAAAAAACTCGTTCCTACCCTCATTCGCTGAGTCCAAGACGACGGACGACTTCCACGCCTTCTCCTCAGCCTTCGAAAGCGATTCAAGCGCCTTAAAATCCGCCTTAATCGCCGGCTCGAGCCGATCATATAGATTACTTTTGATCGTCATCCATTTGATCACGTGTGGCCCCATCCAACCAGCTAACTCAGGAGGCACAGGCGCACTCGACAACTTGAAGCGGGTGTAGAAAGTCTGCCCACCATTGCGCGAAGGATCCGTTGCGATATCCCACCACATTTCGGGTAGCATCGCCCCACCCATATGGTGATGAATATCCCCGCCCTTTGGTAGCGCATAAAGGAACTTATAGAGCTCAGTTGGCGTTCCTTCCCGTTTGATCGTTTCGTATACGGCGGCCATCGAGCCCATCGCATCTGGGCCAGAAGAGAGGCCCGAAAAACTGCGGTGAGGAAATTGGTCGTGCAGCGACGGCATTTCAGGCTCTGTCCCCGCTGGATGCGCTCGACCCGTCACCGCCGCCAAGAAGCCGGATCCCAGACTTAGGCCGAGAAACGAGCGGCGACTAAATGGAGTTAAAGAAGGCGTATTTTCGGGGTCTGAGGGAGCTGCCATTATCGAACGATATAGAAGAGGATGAACAAGCCACCGATGACGTAGCTAAAGACCGGGACTTCTTTTCCACGGCCGGTGAGAATCATAATGAAAATCCATGAGGCGATGCCGAGACCAATCCCCTCGGTGACGCTAAAGGTTAAGGGGATGAGCAGCATCGTGATCACCGCCGAGGCCAATTCGGGCAAGTCATCGAAGTCGAGATCCGGCAATCCCTGCGCCATAAATATCCCCACCGCAACGAGTGCAGGGGTCGTCGCGACCAACGGAATCATCGTGATCAAGGGTGCGAAGAAAAGCGCCAATAGAAAACAAATACCTACTGTCACGGAGGTAAGCCCTGTGCGTCCACCCGCTTCGACACCCGCCGCCGACTCGATATAGGAGGTTGTCGTCGAAGTGCCAAAAAATGCTCCGATCGAGGTTGCGACAGCATCTGCCGCCAGCGCTCGACTAATCTTGGGCATTTTGCCTTCGGCATTGAGCAACTTTGCCCGCCGAGCAAGGCCGATGATCGTCCCGAGCGAATCAAACAGATCGAGCATCAGAAGCGTCACGAGGAGAGAGATCGTCTCCACGCTGAAATGGGTAAAGGGGTATAAAATATCTAGCTTGAAGAACGTTTCTCCCATCGACGGAGGGAGTCCAATCAAGCCTAAGAGCCCACCCTCAGAGGGGAATTTAGTCACTGTGCTACCCTGCCCGTCTGGTATCAGTAAACCGATGACGGTTAAAGCGACAACGGTGGCAAGGATCGCGGCCGGAAACTTACGCACCGTCAAAGCCACGATCAAAATGATGCCGCCAAAAACAAGCAGTGCAGGGGCCGAAGTCAGGTCGCCTATACCCACCAGCGTCGCCTCGTTGTTTATGATGATACCGGCATTCTTTAAGCCAATAAAAGCGATGAAAAAGCCAATCCCCGTCTGAATTCCAACTTTCACCCCATTCGGAAGTGACTCAGCAAGTTTTGTTCGAAAACCGGTGACCGAAAGGATGAGGAAAATGATCCCATTCCAGAAGGTCAGCGAAAGTGCGGCCTGCCACGGAAGCCCCATTCCAATACAGATCACAAAAGCGAAGTAGGCATTCGTCCCCATCCCTGGGGCAAGCGCGATGGGGTAATTCGTCGCATACGCCATCAAGAAGCAACCCAGCGCAGCCGCCAGCGCCGTAACCGTAATCAAGGCCTCAGGCGGCATCCCCGCCGCCGAGAGAATACTCGGGTTCACCGCGAGGATATAGGCCATCGCGGCGAAAGTCGTCAGGCCCGCTATCAGTTCGGTCCGAACCGTTGTGCCGTTGGCAGAGAGTTTAAAGAGGCGTTCGAGCATAGTGGGATATGATCTAGTGTGCATACAAAATGCCAAGAGTTGAAAAAGATACACCCTAGCAGTTGAGTGATGCCATAGAAGATGTTCTATCAAGATATGCCTAGAACTTTTCTTCTTATCAGCCTCCTCCTTTCTGGCACACCCCTCACCGACGCTGCTGAGCCAAAGCCGATCAAGGCCGTCGTTCTTGCCATGTATGAAATTGGTGAAAGCGCGGGCGACATCCCCGGCGAACTTCAATTTTGGGTCGAACGCTACCCCGGGGTCGAACCCATCGAATTCCCCCTCGGACGCCGTGAGCTCTATCTCAACGACGAAGGCGTCCTCGTCGCCTTGACCGGTGGTGGCCTCACCCACGCCGCCACAACGATTACCGCCCTTGGGCTCGACGCCCGTTTCGATTTCTCGAAGGCCTACTGGCTTATTGCCGGTATCGCCGGCGCTGATCCCGAAGACGCCTCACTGGGAACCGCCGCATGGGCACGCTATGTCGTCGATGGCGATCTAATGAAAGAGATCGATGGTCGAGAAATCCCAGAATCTTGGCCGTATGGTCAGATCCCTCTGGGTGCAAAAGAGCCCAATACCTTCGATGGCGGCTGGTCCGTCGATAACATCGTCTTCGAGCTGAATGCGGGGCTGGCGCAATGGGCCTATGAACTGACGAAAGACGATGCGGTTGACGACACCCCAGCGCTGGCTGAGTTCCGCACCGCCTTCAAGGGTTATCCAGCGGCGCAGACGCCACCGCGCGTCATTCTTGGCGACGGCATCGCTTCCAGCACATACTGGCATGGTGCCCTCATGAACGACTGGGCGAATGACTGGGTAAAACTTCACACCGGCGGCAAAGGAAACTTTGTCATGACTGGAATGGAAGACACCGGGACGCTCACCGCCCTTCGTCGACTCAGTCTGATCGGCAACGTCGACATGGATCGGGTTATGATCCTTCGCACCGGTAGTAACTTTTCACGACAGCCTCCAGGCAAGGACGTCGCTTGGAGCACAACAGCACCCTACCCCGACAATGGCCTTCCGGCCCTCGAGGCGGCCTACAAGCTTGGCAGTAAAGTCGTCAATGCGATCGTTGACGACTGGAGTGTCTATGCGACTGAGCTCCCCTTCGCTAAACCTGTCGATGTCACGCCTGGCTGCATAGATGACTTTCCGGCAAATGGTCCGATTAAGATCAAGGCGGTTGTGGTCACGATGTTTGAAATTGGCGAAGACACCGGTGATCGCCCCGCTGAGTTCCAATACTGGGTTGAACGCTGGCCGCTCACCGAGTCGATTGCTTTTCCGCACGGCTACCGTAATTTACGCTATGACCCTGAAACAGGCGTCCTCGGTATCGTCACTGGCATCGGAACCTTCCGTTCTGCCTCGTCGATCATGGCCCTAGGGATGGACCCGCGTTTTGATCTCTCGCAGGCCTACTGGCTTGTCGCGGGGATCGCTGGCGTTGATCCGAACGACATGTCTCTCGGCAGCGCCGCTTGGGCCGAATGGCTCATCGACGGAGATCTTGCTCACCATATCGACGCGCGCGAGGCCCCTGCTGAATGGACCACCGGATACACTCCCCTTCGCCACACCGAGCCCTATAAACAACCTCTTCCAGAAAACGATGAAGGCGTGCGATATAAACTGGACTCCGCTCTCGTCGAGTGGGCGTATCAACTTTCCAAGGACACCGAACTTCTCGACAACGAGGGGTCAGCAAAACTCCGGGCGCGCTACGTCAATTACCCGACAGCGCAACGACCACCCTTTGTCTTGAAAGGAGACCAACTCGCCGCGATGACCTTCTGGCACGGCAAGCTCAACAACGACTGGGCAAACGATTGGGTCAACTACTGGACCGAAGGCTCGGGCAACTTTGTTACCTCCGCGATGGAAGAAACCGGAACGATGCAGTCACTCACATTTCTTGATAACGCTGGAAAGGTCGACATCGACCGCGTCCTCGTTCTCCGCACCGCGAGCAACTTCTCGATGCAATACGAAGGCGTCACTGCGGTCGAAAGTCTCAGTGGAGAAAAGAAAGGCGGCTACTCCGCATTTATTCCCGCGGTTGATAACGCCTACCGTGTTGGCAGCGTTGTCCTACGAAATATCATCGAAGGCTGGGAGACGCACAAAAACACCCTTCCCGGTCAGCGCTAAGCGAAGGAAGCTCTACTTCGCGCTCGGTTCAATCGTGTAGCTAAGCTCAAAGCGGTGGCCACCGGATGACTGATCAATCGTCATTGCTCCCGCAATGCCTTTGAGCTCTCCAGTGCCCGAGTCAGGAACGATGACAACCGTCAACGAACTCTCCCCACGGCTCATGAGACCCGTGTGCTGGAGCGCAAAACTGCCGGTTTTGCCATCCAGAGTGGCTTCGACAAGCTCCATCGCGACATAGCCTGCCGAACCAGGATTTGCAGTCCGAACGCTCAGCATCTGTCCTTTTCCGGTGCCTGCGAGACTCCCGTAGTAGATCTTATCGATCGTCAGCCTACCGGCCTGAAATTCACTGTCTTCACAAGGCTGAACCTTGATGTCAAAGGTTCCGGAAGCGATCAATGGAGTCGTCATAGGAGAAGTTATGGGGTTGGCGCAAAGCGTGGTGAATACACCGATAAAGAGTAAGATTATCGTCTTGGTCGACATTTGAAATCTCTCCTAGCTAGGCCTTCTTAGCAACCGCCTCGAGGATAGCCCTAGAGATTAATTGTCCTTTTTCAAAAAGACCTAGATGCAAACTTTCATTCGGCGCATGGTGGCGATCTTTATCTGTAAATACGCCGACCATCAGCGCATCCATTCCGAGCGCTGCCTTAAGTTGCCCAATGATAGGTATGCTTCCGCCCTCGCGAAGATAAACGGGGGTATCACCAAAGACCTCTTTGGCTGCTTCTTCAGCGGCAACAAAAGCGCGCGCTAAGGCGGCGTTCTGATCTGCTGGGGTATCACTTCGACCCGGAGGCACAACGCGATAGGCTGGACCATGGTGCCCCACATGCACCTCCATGCGAACCTGTGGCGGACAGCGTTCGAGAAGTGTTTTCTTCACGAGGGCAGCAATCTCAGCGGGCTCCTGATTGGCAACCAGACGACAACTGATTTTCGCAAAGGCCTGACTCGGCACGATCGTCTTATCTCCTGCACCTTGATAACCGCCGCCGATGCCGTTGAACTCAAGTGTCGGCATCACGCGGGTCACCTCCATTGGAGACAGTCCACCCGTCGGAGCGAAGTCAGGAACATCGAGAAACGCTCTCAAGCTTTCAGTATCAGACCCGAGGCGGGCGATTTCATCACGCTCCCATTGCTGAACATCGACAACGGCGTCATAGAAATTTGGGACATTCACGCGTCCATCCGGCGAATGAAGAGATGCACACACCTCCGCTAGCGCTTGCACTGGATTGTAGACGGCGCCACCAAACAGACCCGAGTGCAGATCGCTTGAAGGGCCAGTGATTTCTACCTCCATTGTTACAATACCACGCAGAGCCACTGTAATACCGAGTTGTTCTGGCGTCGGGCTCATCGTGTCCGAGAGAAGTAGAAAGTCCCCGCGAAGCTCGTCGCCATACTTCTCCAAAATATCAGAGAGGCTCGGGCTACCGATTTCTTCTTCCCCTTCGACAAAGAATGTAATGTTGAGCGGCAGATCAGGCTGCTCGGCCAAAAGTTTTTTCACCGATGACAAGTGCGCCATGAGGCCGCCTTTGTTATCCGCTGCACCACGCCCGTAGAGACGATCGCCGCGCACCTCCGCCTCGAAAGGAGGCGAAGCCCATTTATCAAGCGGATCTGGCGGCTGCACATCGTAGTGTCCATAGATCACCACATGAGGCGCGGCCTCCGAAACCTTCCGATGGGCAATCACGACAGGGTGCCCAGTCGTCGGCGCGACGCGGGCTTCAAAGCCCATGTCTTTCAAAAAGTCGCAGAGCCAGTCGCGGGCCCCTTGCATACCTTCAGCGAACTCAGGGTCAGTCGATACGCTTGGGAAACGAACGAATGCCTTCAGGGAGGAGATAGGATCAAATGTCATAAAAATCAACTACAGAAGAAAACTATCGGTTGGCTTCGTAAATCTCAAGTGCCTGCGGCATGAGTTCCTCAAGACGAGCGATCCGGTTCCCGTGGCTCGGGTGAGTTGAGAGAAACTCGGGAGGCTGTCCTCCGCTATTAGCTGCCATTTTTTCCCAGAAGGTGACTGCACCGCGAGGATCGAAGCCCGCTTGAGCTGCGACGAGGATGCCTTGACCATCGGCCTCTGTTTCGTGCGAGCGACCGGAAGGGCAACATCAGCCCGACCTGTGTCCCTACACCATAAACAGCTAGCGTTGCTGCTTTCTGCTCATCCGTCATGTCAGTTTGATTCGCTGCGACGACCGCTGCGACTCCACCGATACCTCGCAAAATCTTGGCGGAGTAACGCTGGTGGCTATGCTTATAGAGAACGTGGCAAATTTCGTGTCCAATGACCGCTGCGAGCTCATCATCGGAATCGACAAGCTCAAGCAAGCCTGTGTTGACCCCGATTTTTCCGCCAGGCATCGCAAAGGCATTCGCTGAATCATCGCATCGAACTGCTGGAACGCCGCTGCCCGCATCTCTGCATCGGAAACGAGTATCGGAACGGTCGAACATCCGAACAAAATCAGGAGAGTCAGAAGGGAGGCAGAGGGTGGTTTTTTAATCATGGCAATTTTTCTAATGCTGAAGTTTTGAATCATCTTTGAGCGCTTGGCAAGGCACTGGGGAAGGCACTTTCGGGTGTCGCTGTGGCAGCCGGCAGAATCCGATCAATCGGGATTTGCTTTCGGAACCACGTCCGCTGCTTGCGCGCGAGTTGTCGGGTGTGAATAATGATCTCTTCACGAAGGGCATCAATGCTAGGAAGATCACCGGCAAGAAATGCAAGCGTCTCTCGGTAACCGATCGCAGCACCGGCGGTCGATTTTGAAACAAGTCCATCTTCGCGCAACTTGGAAACTTCATCAACTAAACCTTCTTCCAGCATTTGATCCACCCTCAGGGCAATTCGCTGATGTAGCTCTGTCGGTTCCCGCTCGAGAAGGCAGACCTCTTTTTCGATGTTTTCATAGGGCTCCGCTTGATTGGAAAAACGCTTCTGTAGTGCTGTGAGCGGTTGATCTGAAGCCCGACACCGCATCAGCGCCATCCGCACACGGCGGGGATTGTTCCAGTCAATCGTTGCATCCGCTCGATTTGCAAAAGGCTCTAGAGCACGCTGAAGGGCCTCAAGGCCATCTGACTCGTAGAGCCTATCAACCTCAGCGCGCAGCTCAGGCGGAATGGCGATTTGGTCGACAATGGGAGAGAAAAAGCTCTTGAGATAGAAACCACTCCCCCCAGCGACGAGGATCGGTGTGCCTGTCGCGCTACACTCCTGAACAATTGAAGTGGCGTA
Source organism: uncultured Puniceicoccaceae bacterium (assembly GCA_963933835.1). Lineage (GTDB taxonomy): Bacteria > Verrucomicrobiota > Verrucomicrobiia > Opitutales > Oceanipulchritudinaceae > CAWVVV01. Next base: position 47,761 of record CAWVVV010000003.1, read on the forward strand.
TTCAAGATAACGATCAACCGCGTATGTCTCATCTGGTCCAACCAGATCAACTCCACGGTGTGGCACTCTGCTTTGCTCCGCTGCGGTTGGTTTGGCGGTTCCGATATCCATTCCACGATAGATGCAGTAGGCATCACAGCTCAGTATCACAGCGCCCAAACGTTCTGCCACGTCCAACGCCAGAGAGGTCTTTCCGACTGCAGTCGGTCCAACAATAAAGTAGAGCTTCGTCGCCATCTAATAAGGTCAAGAGAAGGTCTTTGCGATATCGCCTCCGACTGCAAGGCGTCTTCTCGATCCTCGACTAGGACGAGGGCGTTTTGTTCCATCCAGAGCACAGAAAGGTGAAGAATTGCAGGAGATAGCGGTGGCGGATTGTCACTGTCCAAAGGCTTTAAGACCAAGACAGTCTGTGTTTTTAAATCCGCGGGATGGATTCTCTGTTTTCTCTGGTCGACTTCATCACCGTGACCCTTCATGTAAGGATGCTTTGCAAGGCGTGAAAGTCTCACTTATCACTGAAACCTTTCCCCCGGAGATCAACGGTGTGGCGATGACTCTTCTCCAACTAGTTGAGGGTCTGACTGACCGCGGACATAAACTCCAAGTGATCTGCCCTGAACGCTCCGATCGCGACGAATTCTTAAAACAACGCCGCTTTGAGATGGAGATGGTCCCAGGACTTCCGCTTCCGCGCTATCCCGGCCTTCGCTTCGGGCTGCCCGCCCACCGCGAGATCAAGCGCATATGGACAGCTTCGCGACCGGACCTCGTTCATATCGCAACTGAAGGACCACTCGGATGGTCCGCCGAGCGCATTGCGAACCAGCTCAACATCCCGGTCATTACTACCTTTCACACCAACTTCCATAGCTACATGTCCAGCTATGGTTTTGGTGTAATGAAAAAAGCCATCTTCTGGTGGTTGCGAACGATGCGCCGCCGCGTTAAACGAACGTTCGTTCCATCTGAAGAGCTCAAAACGGAACTCGCCTCGAACGGATTCCGAGACCTCAGCATCCTGAGTCGAGGCGTTGACACTAAGCTTTTCAATCCGACCCAGCGTGACACCGAGCTCCGGCGAAGCTGGGGGGTCGACGACGAGACACCTGTCGTCATCTATGTCGGTCGTCTTGCCGCCGAAAAGAACCTCCCCCTTACGCTCAAGGCATGGAAGCAGATGCAAAGCATCGCCCCTAACATTCGTCTCGTGATCGTAGGAGACGGCCCAGAAAAATCGGCCATCGCAGAGAAGCACCCAGACATCATCTTTGCTGGGACTCAACGCGGAGAATCGCTAGCGCGCCACTACGCCAGCGCAGACCTCTTCCTCTTTGCGAGCACGACCGAGACGTTTGGAAATGTCATTACGGAAGCGATGGCAAGCGGACTTGTTGTCTTGTGCTACGACTACGCCGCAGGCCACAGCTACATCGTCGACACCCAAAATGGATACACTGTTCCACTGGGAAATGAGGCGGCGTTCCTTGAGTCTGCAGGAAACATCGCTCGGTCGAGAGACCTTTGGCCTGACATTCGTGAGCGCGCCCGCATAACCGCAGAAACAATTTCTTGGGATGCTGTGATTGATGGCTTTGCCAACGAAATCGAAGCCTATGCCCACTCCCCTCAACGGACACCGATCACATGAGCAAAGCCCCGAAGAAAGCTGTCCTTTTCTACCGCACAATCGTTCTCTCCGATGTCCACCTCGGAGCGCCCGACTGCCAGATCGACAAGGTCAACCACTTCCTCAAACGCACTCATAGCGAAAAATTAATCCTCAATGGTGACATCATCGACAGCTGGTCGCTCGGACGTAGTGGCGGCTGGACCAAAAAGCACACGCGCTTTATCCAGATCGTGCTCAAGAAGCTCGAGAAGTTCAACGTCGAGATGATCTACTTGAGAGGCAACCATGACGACATCCTCGATCGCTATATGCCACTCGATTTCGGGCGTTTCAGCATTGTCGATAAACACATCCATGAAGGACCGAAAGGGCGCTACCTCGTAGCTCACGGAGATGTCTTCGATGCCGTAACTAAAAACACAAAGATCATCGCTGTCATCGGTGACATCTGCTATCAGGGATTGCTGAGAATAAATCGCTTCTACGACCTCTACCGTAGCTGGCGGGGCAAAGAATTATTTTCCCTGAGCAAGGCAATCAAAGCTAAAACAAAGAAGATCGTAAACGTCATCTCTCGCTTTGAAAAAAATGTTGAGTCCTTCACACTAAAAGCGGGGTGCACCGGTTTTATCTGTGGGCATATCCATACCCCAGACGACAAACGAATCGGCTGTATCCACTACCTCAACAGTGGAGATTGGGTAGAGTCGAACAGCGCTCTCGTTGAGCATCTCGACGGACGCTGGGAAGTCATCAACTATGAGGATTTCCTCGTCGAAATGGCTCGAGTCGAGGCCCACCGAGAAGCTGAGGCTGAACATAAGCGCACACCCGTCGAAGAAGAGACCGACGAGGATGACAGCCCAGTGACCTCTTTGCCTGTTACCTAAGCCAAATAGGCGGCTTTTAGACCTAAATCGACAGCCTATGCGCCAGTCACGGTGCATGTCTTTCGCATAAGGCTTAATCCGGCCTTGTGCGACTGCTACACTTCCTCTCTCATCGCATTTTTCCTACCGCTATAGTTTGTAACCAAATACTAGCCCTAATGCCGCGCACCTACCGCCACACCAAGGTCATTTTCACGATTGGCCCAGCAACCACTGACGAGGAAATCCTCGAAAAGCTCCTCAACGTGGGCGTCGACATCTGTCGTCTGAACATGGCCCACGCCTCCCACGAGTGGACTAAACAGACGATCGATACAGTGAATAAGGTCTGCCAAAAGACAGGCCGGCAAATCGCGTTCATGATGGACGTCAAAGGACCCGAAATCCGGACCGGAGACGTAGGCGAGGAGCTCCAACTCATTGCCGGCGAGACTTTTGATCTCTTGATGGATCCCAAAGCTGCCGAAGAAGGCATCCGCGGAACAACGGTTAACTATCCAGGACTGAACAAGGACATCAACGTCGATGACGTCATCCTCGTCGACAGTGGGCTGATCCGGATGAAAGTCATTGAAATCAATGACGAACGCGTCCGTTGCACCGTGGTCATTCCCGGCCCGATGGGCAATCGCCGCCACATCAACTTGCCTGGCATTAAGGTCAACCTACCCTGCCTGACCAAAAAAGACCGTGATGATATCATGTGTGGTATTGAATGCGGCGTCGACTTTTTCGCCCTCAGTTTTGTTCGCGAGCCCGATGACCTCGATATCTTGCGCCGCTTCATCGCTGACAATGGAAGCGTAGCTAAGATCATCGCGAAAATCGAAGACCAGACCGCGGTCAAGAATCTCGACGAAATCATACTCGCTTCAGATGGCCTCATGGTCGCTCGGGGTGATCTCGGTATTGAAATTCCATACGAGACACTCCCACTCGTGCAGCACCGCGCGGTAAAGACCTGCCTCGCGATGGGTAAACCGGTTATCATCGCGACGCACATGCTCGAAACGATGATCACGAATCCGATGCCAAGTCGGGCAGAGATCACAGACGTCGCGACGGCCGTGCTTGAGCAGGCGGACTGTATTATGCTTTCGGGCGAAACCACCGTGGGCAAGTATCCGGGCGAGTGCGTTGATGTCTTTAACCGCGTCAGTCTAGCGATGGAGGGCCAGCGCGGTGATCCTTACAATACGGCTGTTAGCCTGAAGACTCCAAAGGCGATGCTACTGCGATCCGCAGTTGTACTAGCCTCTGAGATTCCGGATGCGGTCATCGTCGCTTTCACTAAAAGCGGTTATATCCCACAAATGTTGAGTGCTTTGCGTCCTCGCGGCACACCTGTCTTTGCTTTCACTGAAAGTGATCAGATCTTTAGGCACATGCTCCTTCTATGGGGCATCGAGCCATTCAAGGTCGAGTTCAGTGAAGATCCAGATGAGACGATCAACCGCGCCGTTGGTAAGCTCAAGGAGAAGGGCTGGATCACACAAAAGAGCCACCTCGTCGTCGTCACCAACGTCCTCGTTAAGGATCGTGTCATCGACACGATTCAACTCAGGACAGTTGACTAAAGGTTAGCGGGTTAAGAGGTCTACTCGTCCTTGCTCATTTTCGAATTCAACGAGATGAGCAGTGATGCTCTGCTGCGAAAGATTTCCAAAACGCTCCACATTTGACCGATGGGCTTTCAGCGCTTCAGCCATGGCTGAAGCCGCAGCTTGTTTTGTGGGCGCGCAGACTTGGATACCTGCCTCTGGGCTGAATTGATGGTATCCCTCAGACGACTTCCACTCGAGGCAGAATACACGTAAGACGCACTCTTCGAGAACCCGGACATAGGGCTCTTCCAGAAGCTTCCAAACCGTTTCTCTAAGCAACTGAGGATTAACCGGCTTTGCGATGGCCTCATTTGCCCCCGCCCGAATAACTTGGGTGGTTAGAGCCAAGTCCATTGAACTGCTCAACACGATGATGGGGAGGGTGTGAGCGTCGGTCGTTTTACGGATGCGTTCGATCAACCCAAAGGCGTCCTTGTCGCCCAGATAGTAATCAAAAATGAGCAAGCCAAAGCTCTCTTCTTTGAGTAGAGTGATGGCATCCGCCTCATTTGTCACCGTCTCAACAGGGCATACGGATTTTAGAAAACGCCGCATTATCACCTGCGAAGCTAGGCTGTCTTCGACATAGAGTACCTTCTTCATTTTCTGAGCTGTTGAATAGAGGGGATTGTAAACCTGAGGTCCGATAAAGACACCCCTCTATAAATCGGACAAAACAGCGGCTAATTTAAGCACCTTCGCTCAGAAAGCGCTGCATCGCCTCTAATGTCTCCGCACCCAGATGATGCTCAATCCCCTCGGCATCGGCAGCCGCCACACTCTCAGGGACGCCCATTTTGACCAAAAACGCCTCGACCAACTGGTGCCTAGCGTAGGACTTCTCGGCCATCGTGCGCCCCGTCTGAGTCAATTCAATCTGTCCACGCTTCGGCCTATAAACAAAGCCCTGTTCTTCCAGTCGCCCCAAAGCTCGAATCACAGTAACGTGCGAAACCCCAAAAACTGATTGCAGGTCCATCACCCGCACACTGCCCGAGTCTTTGCTTAAACTGAAAATCGCCTCGACATAGTCTTGCGCCAATTCCCGCTGATGCTGCCTGCGCACGCGCTCGTGACGAGCCGCAGAGGCAGACGTTTGGGAAGAATCAGGCATTCACAAAAGCCATAAACAAGGCCTCGAAATCGGCCAGAAAAATCACGAATACGCGACGCAACTCATTATCGAAGAACGATATCTTGGACTTCCGGCCAGAAGTGCTTGCGCCCCCTTTTTCTGCAGACACTCTAAAACCGTAGTTCGTAGGGGTGTCCGGTGCGCTGGGCTGAGATTGTCAGACGATCATCGACTCAACCCTTGGAACCTGCCCCGGCTCACACCGGCGAAGGAAACGAATGGATCTCTCACCGGTCCTGGGGCACTCATTTTATTTTCATCCATTGCCCACCGAGACCGAACCATGATCCAGCCCAATTCTGACCAAGACTCCGCCGCTTCCGACCCAACCGGCACGACCCAATTCCCCGCTTCCACACGCGTCTACATCGAAGGGTCCCGTCCCGACATTCAGGTCCCAATGCGCGAGGTCAGCCTCTCCCCTACTCAGCGCCCAAATGGTGCAGGTGAAGAGCCTAATGAACCCGTCCGTATCTACGACACCTCCGGCGCATGGGGTGACCCCGAGTTTCATGGTGACTGCGAACGCGGCCTTCCCACTGCCCGCGCTGCTTGGGTTGCCGAACGTGGCGACACTGAAGTCATCGTCGGGCGCGAAGTAAAACCCGAAGACGACGGCTACCTCTCGACGGAGCACCGCGTCAAAGCGCTCGGCAAAACTGGCCGTCACGCCCTCATTCCTTTCGATCGCAAAGAACGCGAGATCCGCTGCGCCCTCCCCGGCAAGTGCGTCACCCAGCTTCACTACGCACGCCAAGGCATCATCACCCCCGAGATGGAATACATTGCTATCCGGGAGAACACTAAGCTGCAGCTAGCTCGCGAAGAGCTCGAGATGAGCGCCGACGTACCGAGCAACGACCTCCGCAAGCAACACCCCGGCGAGAGCTGGGGCGCCGCCATTCCTGACGTCATCACACCCGAATTTGTTCGCGCCGAAGTCGCCCGTGGTCGCGCCATCATCCCCTCGAACATCAATCACCCTGAGCTCGAGCCGATGATCATCGGTCGCAATTTCCTCGTTAAGATCAACACCAACATCGGCAACAGCGCCGTCGCTTCATCGATCGAAGAAGAAGTCGAAAAGATGCGTTGGTCGGTCAAATGGGGCGGCGACACTTTGATGGATCTTTCCACCGGCAAAAATATCCACCAGACCCGCGAGTGGATCGTCCGCAATTGCCCTGTCCCTGTCGGCACTGTGCCGATCTACCAAGCCCTCGAAAAAGTCAACGGCCGCGCCGAAGACCTCACTTGGGAAATCTTCCGCGACACCCTCATCGAGCAAGCTGAACAAGGCGTCGACTATTTCACCATCCACGCCGGCGTCCTCCTTCGCTACGTTCCCCTTACGGCTCGCCGTATGACGGGTATCGTCTCCCGCGGTGGATCAATCATGGCCAAGTGGTGCCTCTCCCACCACAAGGAAAACTTCCTCTACACTCACTGGGATGACATCTGCGACATCATGGCCGCTTATGACGTCTCCTTCTCGATCGGTGACGGCCTTCGCCCCGGCTCCATCGCCGACGCCAACGACGCCGCTCAGTTCGGCGAACTAGAAGTTCAAGGCGAGCTCACTACCCGTGCATGGGCCAAAGGTGTCCAAGTCATGAACGAAGGCCCCGGCCACGTTCCCATGCACATGATCAAAGAGAACATGGAGAAACAAATCGAGTGGTGCCACGAAGCTCCTTTCTACACCCTCGGACCGTTAACAACTGATATCGCCCCCGGCTACGATCACATCACTTCCGGCATCGGTGCTGCCCTCATCGGTTGGTATGGCTGCGCAATGCTTTGCTACGTCACCCCGAAGGAACACCTCGGCCTTCCGAACCGTGACGACGTCCGCGAAGGTGTCATCACTTACAAGATCGCTGCCCACGCCGCCGACTTAGCGAAAGGCCACCCCGCTACTCAATACCGCGACAACGCCCTCTCCAAAGCCCGCTTCGAGTTCCGCTGGGAAGACCAGTTCAATCTCTCCCTTGATCCCGAAAAAGCCCGCTCCTACCACGACGAAACGCTTCCTCAGGAAGGTGCCAAGACAGCTCACTTCTGTTCGATGTGTGGACCCAACTTCTGCTCGATGAAGATCACTGAAGACGTCCGCCAATACGCAGAAGAAAATGGATACACCGATGAAGCTGCGATCGAAAAAGGCATGGCCGAAAAAGCCAAAGAATTCACCCAATCCGGCGGTGAAGTGTATCAATAAGAAAACAGCCATCGGGTGATTTTGGATTAAGTCCTCATCTAGAGTGCTCAACTTTACTACGCTCCAATGCCACCCGATACGCAGTCCTCGCTCTCTCCGGCAAAACCCAAGCTGGCGGGGGCACTCTGATGGGCGTCTTTGTCAACAATGTGCGCAGCGATATCACCCGCAATGGCCGCTCCATCGACAGCCCAAGTATGGACATGGAAATCCGCGACATTGCGCGCTTAACCTCGTCCTCGACTTTGACTTCATCGAAGAAGGCGCCGCTCGTGGCGCGCCAAAATACATGGAGTGGTATGCCGCCTTCGGTCTGCTCGTCACCCTCATTTGGCTTTACATCGAGATCCTAAGACTTCTCGCAAAGCTTCGGGGTAAATAGCCTACTCGATACGATCGGGATCGCTTTCATCTTCATCCTCATCGACTTCATCCTCACCCGAAAAGAGATCGATGAAGCCTTCTGGCATGTCCAACGCAACTGGATCGAGCGCTTGGATGATCGTCTCCTGCAGGCCTGCTAGAAAGAGGAAACACAAATACGAGATGCGAAGCGACTCCTCCATCTCGTCGTATGGAAGAAGACTCCCCTCTAGTTCTTCATCACTGATTGATCCTAAATTCAAACGTCGTATCCCAAGCCGCGACGCCGAGATTGCCCGAACGAGCTTTTCTGCCTCCTCCTCTTCAAAAGAAACTTCACCCTTACCGAAGTCAGGATGACTGAGGAGTCGATCTAATGCATGGAGATCTTCGAGCAGTTGCTCTTTCAGTTCTTCCGACCACAGCTCGATCATATCGGGGTCATCTGGAAGTTCGACGGCACGCGGCAAGTCGCCATCCAGCTTCGTTTCAATCCCTTTGAGGACGACCGCGAACAGCTCACCAAACTCTTCGCCCATTTCGATCTGCAAAATGATCATGACAAAGCGGGTTCCAGTTTAGCCAAGAGCTGCCAGCCCTGCAAAGTGTGGGTATAGGCCTCGGCTTGCTCTTTTGGCCCCAGCCAGACGACTGAGCGGCCTTCTTGGTGGACCTCGAGCATATGCTTGCGCGCCTTTTCCGGTGAGAAACCAAAGACCTTGCGAAAAACCATCACGACGTAGCTCATCAAGTTGACCGGATCATTCAGCACCACTACTTGCCAGCCCGGATCCTTCTCCGTGCTCGTCTGTGTGCTTTTCGTCGGCTGTAAATCGGCCCCCATTGCCCCACTATCCAATCCGCTCTCCTCGCGCATGCAACCATTTCGCAAAACTCGGCCTATTCGACCTTATGCGGTCGGTGACAAAGCGCTGAGCTGATAAATGCTGTCCTTCAAGCCACCAAGGCGACTGCGAGCCAACCAGACGCGCTTGTAGTCGGCTAGTAAATCAGCGTAATCAAGACTGTCAGCTTGAGGATCAGATCCCGACTTCAATCCTAGGCATCGCATCGCGGTGGCTTCGAGGAGTCTGATTGCTAGGCACATCTCATCGAGCAGGCGGTGTATTTCCGCATCACCCACATCAGCTGATTTCAATTTCTCGCGACAGGCAGTGCACCTTTCCAAGATCGCTTTCAGGCAATCTGAGCTGCATGACTGAAGGTGCTTCTGCAGCTCTTCCAATGGAAGACGCAGACTGGCACTGAGAAAGCTCTGATTCAGAATCTTGACGGGTATGAGCTCCTCAATATCAGCCAAATCCAAAAGAACACTGGAAGCTTGCACTTCAGTCTCCCCAAAAAAGAACCTGTCTAATTTATCCACCAAGGCGGTGGGCTCGAAAGCGGCAGCGTTCCAGGCGCAGAGCCCCGCAGTTACCATGCCCGGCAAGCTAAATACCCAAGGCTGCATGTGGCCATTATCACCCCAATGTGTCATGAGAAAACCAGACGCACCATTCTTAAGGCCCGCGGCAGCGGCGGCTTGGACATTGGTGATCATGTTACGATGCCGACCCGTAAAACTATTCCACGTCGAATCCCCCGGAGCGACGTAGTAAGGACATCCCAGCTGTGAGAGAATGGCTGCTTGCTGATCAAAGGGATGGTCTCCTTCGTAGCCCCAGAGAATGGGTGTGACCGAATCAGGCAGCTCCTCGATAAACTCTGGATGTTCCAGCAAGACATCTGCCCAGACCATCGGGCGAACATCATGCTTTTCAGCAAGCTCACAAATTCGCTTGAGGTAATCCGCGTAGACGGCGTGCTTTCCCCGTTCGTTGACCTGCTCTTCACTCCAGCCCTGACCTAGGTCCCACGGTTCATCTCCGCCGATGTTAAACCGATCACTCGAAAAACGAGGAAGGAGCTCAGTATAGAGCCCATCAAGAAAACTGAGACTCTCGTCATTAGGTTTCAATACACTGCCATAGGGCTTCCGACCGCTCAGTGGATGAATAAAGCCATCCGGGCACTCGGCTAAGTGATGATATTCCGCATGTTTGAGCCAACGCTCCATATGCCCAAAGGAATTCTGATTCGGCACGAGTTCGATAAAGCGCTCACGACAATACGCGTCGAGCGCCTCGATTTCATCTCCCGTCAACGGCGAAGCCTCAGTCCACACCGTCTCATGTTTTGAATACGCGAAGGCGTGCTCAGTGTAGAGCTGAAGCTCGTTATAGCGCAGGCGGGCCAAACAGTCCACAAGGTGAAACAAGTGCTCCATCGTCGGCACTCGATCCCGTGAAATATCAAGCATGTAGCCGCGATGCAAAAAGTCCGGCTGATCCCTAATCAAGCAAAACGGCAAGCCTTCCTCGCCTGACTGTTCTTTGATCTGCTCCAGCATTTGCTCAGCGTAGAAGAGACCTGCATCGTCGCCTCCATCGAGAACGATGCGACCATCCAAAATCTCGATCTGATAACTTTGCGGCGGGATATGATCATAGAGGGAGAAGTTTGGTTCCACCGTAGGGGCACAGTAACCTTCTCTCTTTCCAGCGTATTTGGGCTTTGGGATTAGCTTCACGCCTGTGGCTCCTTTTTAGTTACTAATGCCCCAACCCCGACAGTTGTCGCGACACCGACCATCATCGGCCACTGCCAAGCAAGTGAAATGACTTCCAATTTCACCAAGCCGAGCAGCCCTGCGGTCGTGAAGCTGCCTAGAAGCATTGCGACGAGGTTCCACTTATCTCGACCACGTTTCGTAAGCATACCGAGGAGGAACACGCCTAAAAGGCCGCTGTAGGTGACGGTTGAAACTTGAAAAGCGAGCCATAGGAATTCGCCGCCACTGACGCGCTGGACACGTTCAAGCTGCCAAGCGATCAAGCCGAGAACGAGGGCCACTACGACCATCATAAAACGCGTGAGCCAGACCATCCCTCGCTCCGTCACCCGACCCTTAACGAATGGCTTGTAAAGATCTACAACAACGGATGACCCCAACGCCGCCATCGCACTATCGAGGCTACTCATCGCTGCGGCTAGCACGCCGCAGAGGAGCAGACCACGCAATCCAGCCGGCAAGACCGTCGAAATAAAGTGTGGGAACACCTTATCCGACATTACCACTGCTTCGCCATTAATGAGCTGTGTGGGTAGGTTCGGATCCAGAAAGGTCGTATAGTAAACATACAGCCCTACACCGATGAGAAGAAAAAGGGCCGCCACAGGAATCGAAGCAATGCCACTTAGAATCACACTGCGCTTCGCTTCCTTCAATTTACGGCAAGTCAGCATACGCTGGGTGAAATCGTGATCAGTGCCCTGCATCGCAACCGTATTCACAAACCCAAACATTACCGCCAAAGCAAAGACATTAGAGTCCAGGAACCAACCGGTTGCTAAGTTCCCCTTATCAGGCACGAAGTTAAAGACATCGAGGCGCCCCGCCGAAGAGCCAACCGCTAGGATCGTCCCCCATCCAACGGTCAACTGTAGGAAGACGAGCATCGTCAACCCTGCCGCAAGAAAGACAACAGCCTGCACACAGTCAGTCGCGATCACTGCCTTAATCCCACCCGCACTGGTGTAGACGAGACATATCAAGGTAAAGCCTACCATAGCGACCCCGAATGGGAGTCCAAGAATCACATGCAGGCCCGTCGCCGCGATCATTAGGCGCACGCCTGAAGCCGTGAACCTCGAAAGCAAAAAGAACACTGCCGCCGTCCGATGACTTGTTCCCCCGAAGCGGTGCGCGAGGTATTCATAAATGGATACGACCTTAAGCTCGTAGAATACCTTTAAGAAAACGAGCGCGATGAAAACCCGCCCCAAAAACGATCCAATCCCAAATTGAAGGTAGTGAAGGTTACTTGAATACCCAACCCCTGGAGTAGCGAGGAAGGTTGCTGCACTGATCTCCGTCGCAATAAGCGATCCGAGCACTGCGAGCCAAGGCGTCTGCCGTCCGCCAAGCATAAACCCTTCGGTTGTCTCTTCTCTTCGACCAAACCATAGGCCGACGCCGAGAACCGCCACAAAATAGAGCGAAACAATCAGGTAGTCGATGAAAGTGAGGGTAAGCATCTGAAATCGAGTGAAATTTTAACTACGCAGCGCGGCGAGCGTTTTCAGCACAATGGGCTCATCAGGAGCGAGCTGCTCCCGCTGCCGAAAGAGCTCCTCACACACCGCAGTATAATCAAGCTCACCACCCACCGAGCAACGAAACAGGGTTTGCACATAGCGAATTGAGCGGTCGATCAGCTTATTATTACTCGGTTTCACGTAGGTCATGAGGTTGCCTTCGTAACGGCCAAGGCGCCCCATCACTAGAGTTGAATGCGCATTGAGAAGCATCTTAAGAAGAATCTGCCGCTCAAGCATCGGAATGCCGGCAGGTATTGCCGTCGCTTCCAACTCGCCGAATGACCATGTAATCGCGCCCGCCGTCTCCTCGATCCTAAAGCGGTGGAGACCGGCCTGACCACAAGATCGCTGGCGATTACCTTCAGCCTGAGCACTGATGTCATAACGCATCAAATGCTCACGACGCGTCACGGGAAGATCCGTCGGCCATTCCAAACATCTCGGGTCACGCTTTAGAAGTCGATTCCAGGCACTCTCCACTGTCGCAGCGCTAGGCAACCGAAGATAACACAGGCTCAACGGCTCCGACGTTTCACCGTCTTCATAACTCTCGAAAATCGAAAGGGAAAAGGTCGGCGCGCGTTCGGTCGTATCGGTCAATACGCTCACGCCAAAAGTTTCAGTTTCGTAGAGCACTCGGTCACCCTGCGTGTAGAGCCGTGCCTCGCGCTCGATGAAGGGCGACATAAATTCCCACGAAACCTTTGCGAGGCTCCGCCTGAAGGCAGCGAGACGCTCCGAAAGATCCCCACCCTTCGCGGCGACTTCGAGCGCCAAACCGATTCCATACTCTAGCACGGTACTTGCCTGCATCCGCGTGCTGCCGGCAATCGCCATTGGCCCGACGGCTAAATTCCATTTTTTAATCGTCGGGCTTTGGATCACACGCTGGGACCTCTCTACTCGTTCGCATAGCACTTCATCCGGATTGCAATAGACAAACCAAGGGGCCCGCTCACTGATCCGTGCCGCCTCCTCCGTCGCACCGATCACCCAAGGGGTTTCGCCGCCTTCCGTCGAAGCCATGAGTAAGTCCTTCGAACCAAAGCCCAACTCACGTAACTGCCGCGCCCCATACTCTGGAAAATCTTCAAAGCCTTCAATTGAGCGGATGAGTGCTGAGTCTCCACCCGCCATAAAACCAATCACGCGTTCCTGCAGTTCCTCTGGGACAAGTCCCTCTCGACAAAACACTTCAAGCGAAAGTGAAAGACGCCCCGTTGCACCACACCCGGCCAAGAATACGCGCCCTCCCTTGGCCCAAGTCTCAGTTACTTCAGTCACTAGCTGAATAGCAGGGTCGAGCTTATTAGCCATTTCTTTCAGAGCCTGCTCATCCACGGCCTTCAGCACACCAACGGCTCTCGACAACTCTTTCTGACACAACTCTGACAGCTGAACGGTTAAAGGATGCGCCTGCTCAGTATCTAGGCCTCCCAATTGAAAATCGGCGGCACACGCGAGGAACTCATCTGCTGTATCGGCCGTCTTCATGCTTCATCATGAAGAAGGGCTTTCGGACGAAAGCGATTTGATTTTTCATGCAATCAAACAAATGCCCCGCCGAATTTCTCCGACGGGGATTATGCTGTAAGACTTCCAAGCCAGTGAATCAGGTTCTAAACACTTTGCCCGAATACAGTTCACTTAGGACAAATTGGAAGTCATTTACTTCCTGTATAGGCAGCTATCGATAGACAGAGAGAAGAAGCGGGATTAACCCAATGGCGAGAGCAACAAGCAGAGCAATCCACCCGAGAGTGTGTTTAATCGATAGGATCGCACGTTTCACCCAACTCCAATGTAGTGCGAGATACAGAACCACTAAAACCGACATTAGCAGTCCAATATAGAAATGAAAGTCACCCCATCCATGCCGACTCATACCTAGCATCATTAAGCCCTTGCCTCCGTCTTGACCGGGGGGAAGTCGATAAACAAGCGCCAAGCCTGTCCCGAGCATAAATGTGCTCCCGCAAACCAAGGTATAGTTTATCATCCGAGGCAGCCAAAGTCTGTTAAAGTTACCCATGAGTGAAAGCATAGGCCGGTATCCAATATAGTCAGACTAAAACCAGCCTTCTCATAGATGTAGTCCCCTGCCTAAAAACCAGTTATTCTCGACGAGGCAGGCGCGGCCATGCCGGAGGGTGATTTGCCCATCGCACTGGTCGAAAACATTGTCGGTGTAGCGATTCCCTCGCGACTTATTGGAAATAATCTCTTTCTCTTTCGAGAGGCTGTTTGGGTTATAGATCGCCCTATAGAAATAGTTATGATCGATCGACGCTGCGATTTCATACACTTGCTTGCTGCTGTCTGAAATACGGAGCGCTTCCCAACCGTTCTTTCCCACGTAGTCACGCTCTCCAAAATAGTTGTGGTGGATCCGATGTTCCCTGCGGACCAAAGGACCGGGTTCCTTATCTGGATCCGGCTTAATAAAAATGACTGCATTCAAGGAGCGTTTGTGCTCAAAACTGCAGTGATCCACCTCATTACGGAATCCTCGCATCGTGATGTAGTTATAATCCTGTGACGAATTACCGTAGGGATGATCAAAGTTGGAGAAAAAGCAGTTGGTAAGACGGTTATCCGCTGAATTCTCGTTGTAGATGATGATCCCGTTCTTTTCGGCCGGTCCGCCCACTGAACGTTCGTCAAAATGCGGCCCCACATCGTCTCCTAGGAATTGCTTTGAAAGCGCGTCAAAATCTTCGGGACGACCGTCAAAGGTCAGCCCTTCGAGCGTAATATAGTTTCCATCAATTTAAAATTGAATCGCTCCGTAAAAGCGGACCGTCCCAGGGATCTCTGCGCGCACGATCGCAGGTTTTGTCCTGTGCCCTCCACCCGTAAAGCGGGTTTCAACATCGGAATAATCCCCTGCCTTGATCAACACCGTGTCACCGGGCTCAAGCGCCATTTCCTTCGGGAAATCAGCCTCAATGCTCCATACATACGAGGCAGCATTTGTCTTCGAGGCAAAGACGGCACAGCAAAGTGCGAAAAGAGGATTCCTTATCAAAAGTGTCATTTTGTGGCGAAGAGGATTAAAATTAGGGGGGCTTATCCAGAGCCCTCGCGCCATCCGCTCGAGCTCTGCATGGAGAACTTGATCAATACACCATCCAAGTCAGATTCGTAATTATCTCCCGCTTCAATTCTCCTACAAAGAAAAAACGCTGGTTAATCGCATCCAGAACTGAAAAAACGACTACTAGCCAGCACCTGAGCCCTCAAACATAGAGGCTCCAAAATCGCCGTCATTCCCACACTGTAATGTATCCTAAGGAAATCACCGATCTTCTAGACAGCAACGGTTTAGGCTGGAAGCCGAGTCACAACCTCAACGCGCACTGTGGTGACTACATAGAGCCATTGCAGCGTGAGCGCTGGTTACTCGCCAATCAAGACGCCCACAAGGCGATCCGTGACTACTTCGAGTTCCTCGTGACGTGCCAAAAGCGGTTTACGGAAGTCGCAAAGTCGATGGGTTATTGGAACAAAGAGACGCGCCACAGCTTGGGCCACGACAAATGGTCTGTCGGCTGGGGCGGTGATGCGTTACTCCCGATTGCTCACTATGCCTACTGCCTAAAGAGCTACGGCCTGAGTGGTAACATCTTGGAGTGTGGCGCATTCAAAGGTTCCTCGACGGCCTGCCTGAGTATCGCATGCGAGCTTATCGGCTCGACCTTGTTTTGCGCAGATTCGTTCGAAGGTCTGCCAGAAGGCGAAGCGCACTACAACAAAGGGGACTTCGTCGGCACCTTGGATGAAGTCAAAAAGAACGTCGCCCGCAATGGAGTGATCGAGTCGACCCGATTCATCCAAGGCTGGTACAATGAATCGCTCAAAGGATTCTCCGAGCCGATCAGCGTTCTATGGATCGATGTTGATCTCTGCAGCTCTACGCTCGATGTCCTGAATAACGCCTACTCTGCGATAGAGCCAAATGGCATCATTTTCTCCGACGGCTTTCAGGCCGAAGTCGATTACGAAGGCACTCGCGTCAAACAGATCGGCCACGAAAACGCTGGGCTATGCGAGCCCGCGGGCATCTACCAATTCTTCGAGGGCAAGAAACTAGACTACCAAGCCATCCCTGCAGGGCCTCCAGGGCTTGCGCTGATCGTCCAAGAACTAGACGAATCAACCCCTCTTAGACACCAGAGCGAGCAAATACCCACTCTCTTGAAAGCGCTGACAACGAAGATTAATTAGCCGGATAGGCGGCAGGGATAATCCAGTTTGTCTTTAACCTCACAGGCTACGGGATCGACCGCACCGAGCGTGACGATGTCCTCGCTACCCGAATCAACGCAGAGATCCCGGCCATCCTTGCCCAAGCACTGGCTAAGATCGATCCCGACGGCTGGCCACACCAACGCCTTGTCCACATCGGCTCAGCCCTCGAATATGGCGAGATCAGTGGCGATCTATCCGAAGACTCCGAGACCGAAGCCACCACGCTTTACGGTCGGACCAAGCTCCAAGGCACGCTTGCTCTCCGCGAGGCAGCGCAGCGCAGTGACCTACAAGCTCTCACAGCCCGCCTCTTCGCCGTCTACGGCCCTGGGCCGTCTACGGCCCTGGTGAGGCATGCCTCCCGCCTGCTCCCTACCCTGATCAGTAAAGCTGGCTCTAGCGACGCCATCCCGCTCACCAATGGCCTTCAAAAGCGCGATTTCACTTTCGTAGGCGATGTTGCGGACAGTCTGATCCAACTAGGATGCGTAAAGACTGAGCTCGGCCAGGTCGTGAACCTCGCGAGCGGCACCCTTCAGAGTGTCCGACACTTTATCGAAGTTACCGCTGAGGTCAGTGCCATCGAACGCCAACGGCTGAAATTCGGAGAGATCCCCACCCGACAGGAAGAAATGGTCCACGACCCTGTGAACAACGAGCGGCTTCGCGCCCTCACGGGAAGTGCCCCCAGTAGCTCGATCCAGGAAGGCATTCGCCAAACCCTCGCGACGCCTTGGCCACACGAGATCGTTTAGAGCTCATTGCATTTAGCTCTAGATTGCCATTGCATTGAAATTGCGCGGACTGCTTCACTTTGCGCCCTCCGATGCAGCTTCATCTCCACAACACTTCAACTAAAGCGAACGAACCCGTCATCCCGATCGACGGCCAAACCTATCGCTTCTATTGCTGCGGCCCGACGGTCTACGGGCCAGCACACATCGGCAACTTCCGTACCTTCGTCCTTCAGGATCTTTTTCGTCGTGTTCTCGAAGGCCTCGGCACGTCCACCTACCACGTGCGCAACATCACCGACGTAGACGACAAGACGATCCGTGGCGCCACTGCTGAAGGCGCTACCCTCAAAGCCTTCACGAAGAAATGGCAGGACGCCTTCGAAGCCGACAGCGAGGGACTGAATATTATCCCTCCGCACGTTTCACCCTCTGCTATCGAGCATATCCCCGAGCAGATCGAGCTCATCAGCGCGCTCATCGCCAAGGACCTCGCCTACCAGGCTGAGAATGGCTCCGTCTATTTCCGCATTTCCGCCTTCGACGACTATGGCAAACTCTCCGGTCTTCAAATGGACGGCATGCGCCAAAACGCCGACCAGCGCCTCAACGAGTCTGACGAATACGACAAGGAAAGCTGGAACGACTTTGCCATCTGGAAGTCATGGAAAGAAGAAGACGGCGCCAACCGCTGGGAAAGCCCTTGGGGTCCAGGTCGGCCCGGCTGGCACACCGAGTGCAGTGCCATGATCAAGCGCTACCTCGGAGACAGTTTCGATCTCCACTCCGGCGGCGTCGACCTCGTCTTTCCCCACCACGAAAATGAAATCGCGCAAAGCTGCGGCGCCCACGGTGGACATTTTGCCAAGCACTGGTTCCACATCGCTCACCTCCGCGTTGAAGGGCAAAAGATGAGCAAGTCCCTCGGCAACCTCCACACCCTCGAGGAAATCAAAGGTTGGGGATACACCGGCTCAGAGCTCCGCTACGTGCTCATCTCGGGCCACTACCGCCAGCCGCTCAACTTTACGCGCGATTCTCTTGGCGGTGCCCAGAATGCGATGAAGCGCCTGCGCAAGACGCTCGCAGCACTCAATCCGTCGAACGCGTCGCTTCCTGACAGCTCCGACTGGGGACGCTTCAGCCCCGTGATCGAAGCCCTCTGCGACGACCTCAACACCTCTAAAGCCTTCGGCCAGCTCCACACTGGCCTCGCTGATCTCGATAAAGCGATCAAAGCCGGACTCAGCCCCGAAGTCGCCCTCGCCGAAGCCGCTGCCCTTAGCGCCGTCCTCGACATCCTCGGCCTCGACCCGAGTGAAGAAGCTGAAGCGAACAGCGACATCCCAGCAGAGGTCATCGCTCTCGCTGAACAACGCCAAGCCGCCCGATCCGCCAAAGACTGGCCTGCAGCCGACGCCGCTCGCGACGCCATCAAAGCCGCTGGCTACCAACTCCAAGAAGGCCCCGACGGCTATAAACTTTTACCACTGTAGTTTAAAAAAAAGCATTCACCACGGAGACACAGAGACCACAGAGAAGAGAGAAACGATTCATTAAATACTCCGTGCTCTCCGTACCTCTAGCGAAGCGAGTGAGAAACACATTCAGAATAAGTTTTTGCGCCTTTTGTGGTTCCAATATAATTTCAGTAATCTTCGTATCTACTTTACCATGACAATTCTCGAAAAACGAGACGCCCTCAAAGAAGATCTCAGCTTCCTTCCCGATACTGAGGAACGCTTCCGCTACATCCTTGATCTAGGGCGCGGCTATGCGCCTCTCGCCGACGAGCTCAAAACGAAAGACCGCCTTCTCCCTGGCTGCCTCTCACAACTTTGGCTTGTCCCAGAATTCAAGGACGGCATCTGCTCCTTCGGAATGGACGCCGATGCCCATATCACCAAAGGCATCGCGTCGATGGTTTGTAACCTCTACAACGGCGAAACCCCCGAGAGCATCCTCTCGACCGATCTAGAATTCCTCAGCGAACTCGGCATCCCACAAGTCCTCTCCGCCAACCGCCGCAACGGCCTCTCCAATCTACGGCACAAGATACGCAGCTTTGCAGTCGCAAGCGCGGCAGGTGCTAGCTCGTAAGAAACTGGATTTAACCGCAGATTACACAGATTTGCAGTTTAAGGCTTTCCCGTAAATGCGATGCTCACGGTCCCTCTGCGTGGGAGCAAATCGACGATCGGTGCTATTCAAGTTCTGAACAAGGAGATCATTGCCGATGAGAGCACCTTTACTAAAGATGACCTAGCGCTCATCGAGGAAGTTGCCGAATACTCCGCGCCGCTCATCCAGCGCATGCTGGATCCAAATTTTGTCGTTAGCCCAAACGACACGGCCAAGTTTGTTGCCCGCTTCACTGACAACGAACTGATCACGAGTGATGAAAATCTTCAAATCGATGAGAAGCTCATCGAAGTCGTAGGTGACGCGATTATACGTCGCTCCGGCATCCTGCCCTACAAGCGCCTCGGCCCGAAGAACGGCGCCGTCCTGATGTCGAACCCGCTGGACTATCCCAGCCGCGAATCTTTTCAAACGTCTACCGAATTGATCGTCGAAGAGGTCGCCGTCGCTCCCGCTACGTTGATCGACGCGATGCTTCGCAAATACCTCGGCGTCGATAACGATTCATTAGCACCGGAGATATCTAACTCCGACATGGCAGAACTCACGGATGTCATCGACATGGAGTATGGTGAGAGCTCTGACGGCAGTGGCCACGGAGGCCAACTCGATAGCGAAGAGAGTGCGCCAATCATTCAGCTGGCGAATCGGATTATCGAAGATGCCTATGTTTGTGGAGTATCCGACATCCACATCGAACCTCAGGAAAATGATCTCATCGTCCGTTACCGGATCGACGGGGTGTGTGAAGAGAAGCTGCGCCTACCTTCCAAAGTAGCGGGTGCCCTCGTTGCTCGCATCAAGGTCATGGCCGAGCTCGATATCGCCGAAAAACGCCTCCCACAGGACGGCCG
This sequence comes from uncultured Puniceicoccaceae bacterium, assembly GCA_963933835.1. GTDB lineage: Bacteria > Verrucomicrobiota > Verrucomicrobiia > Opitutales > Oceanipulchritudinaceae > CAWVVV01. Next base: position 67,752 of record CAWVVV010000003.1, read on the forward strand.
AATCATATTTAAGCGCTATACAAAGAAGAACATCGGGTAGTCTGGCTTCGGACGCCCCATCTCCGCTGCATGCGCAGTATAGTTAAGTCCGATACCGTAGACCGCTGGAACGATTAGCGACTTCAGATCTGTCATACCGATCTAGAAAAAGAAACCTAGCCCGTCGAGGCAAGCGCTGCTTCAAGCGTGCGGATGTAATCGGCAACATAATCCCGTTCTTGTAGGATTTGAGCACGACGCAGGAGCTTGATCGCTTCAGCATAGTCACGCTGTGAAACCTTCATCCGTGCCTGAGCAGTCAAAGCCTTTACTTCATAGTCTGCTACTTTTTCAGCCGCCTCGTAAGCAAACGTAGCCCGAACTAAATCGCCCTTGGTTCGATAAAAGTCACCAAGTGTGAGTTGCGCTTCACCGTTTAACGGATCGCGCTTAACGACATCCTGCAATACATCGAAGGCTACCTCTGCCTTTCCGAGCGCAAGCGCTGTGCGCGCCTGAAGCGTCAATAGATCCAGTTCTTGATCAGGCGTAAGGTCTCCAATCGAATTACTCGTGAGCTCTTCAATCAGCGTCTCTGCTTGTTCATTCATAGCACGCGATAGCAGACCGCGCACTAAGTTTATCTTACGATCCGACGATAAATCTTCTTTTGCAGAAACCTCGAGGTAAACCTCCACAGCCTCATTAGCCATGTTTTCGTTGAGAAAAAGGTCGCCAAGCAAAACTAGAGCAGGCGTCGAGGCTTTGCCTTCACCCCGCAGCAGATTCAGATTAGCAATGGCATCTTCATACCGCTGAAGCGCGAGGAAGCTATTCGCCTGCTTCATCCACAAATCCGAGTTCTCGGGCATATCGAGAAGGAGCTCATCTATGTAACGAGCTGCATCCCCAGAATCACCCGTTGCTACGAGCGCGTTAAGCTTACCAAGACGCCAGTCGTTACTATCAGGCTCAAAAAGCAGCGCATTCCGATAAGCATCGAGCGCAGTCTCGGGTCTGTCTGTATTTAAATAGCTGTATCCAATCAGTCCATACAGGCCACCATTTCCGCCTCCGATTTCGAGTGCTTTTGTCAGATAGGTAACCGCATTGGAATAGTCGCCTTTCTGGACGTAGGCTAAGCCCAAATTCTGGTAGGCTCGATAGAAATTCGGGAACGCTTTGATCGCTGCTAGATATTTTGGGATCGCTGGATCAATCAATCCATTTTGCAGGTAAAGACTCGCTATAAAGTAATCGAGCGCGGGGCTGACGTCTTTCCTTTCCACTGCTGCCTGCCCCTTAAACGCTTTAATTCTATTTATCGCTAGCTGATAGTTCGTCTGCATCAACGGAGCAATCGCCTGCAAGAGCGTCCCTTCATCCTGGGAGATTTGTGGGCTGATCGTCTGATCTGCGGCGTAAGTACCAACAAAGCGTTTCACGAAATCCGGATTATTGAAGGAGTTTTCCGTCAACGGATAGGTGCTCTCAATGGCAAACGCCGGAGAAAGAGCAATGAACAGTGATATGAGTGATATATAAGATTTCATGTTCTAAATTCTACCTTCCTACATTCCAACCAACCGGCACGATATAGCGCGCTCTCACTGGTTCTCCATTTTTCTTCGGTGGGGTCCAACGGATCGTTTCAACAAAATCGACTGCATCGGACGAAAAGCGTGTAGGGTCGGCATCGAGGACCTTAATTGCCGTCGTTATACCCTGTTCGTCGATCTGTACCTCAATGCGATACCGCCCATTCAAACGCGCTTGCTTCGCCTGAATTGGTGCATCCATGCGATAGTTACCAAGAGGCCTAGGGAGTTCATCCAGATCCTTGACGTCAAAGAGCATGATATCCTCGACAGCATTTGGCTGAACGGCGAAGCCGCCGAAGCCAAAACCATCGCCCATCGCATCCCCTACTCCGGCTTCCAGTGCAACGTCTAGTTGAGCTAGACTTATAGGTGGCGGAGGCTCACTCATTTCTGGCGGAGGCTCTTCCGGTGGGGGTTCCTCAGGCGGTTCCTCAAAGTCTGGCGGAGGCGGGGGCGGAGGCGGAACCACATCGATCGCCATCAATTCCGGCTTACCATCTACTAATCCCGAAATAAACTGAGTAAAGGGTATCAGGAGCAAAATCAGCGCCGTCAATATGCCCGCATAGGCAACCACTCGACCCAGCGCCGGCGTCATGCTCGGCGGCTCGTAACTCGGTGGTGGCTCAGTTGGCGATGTCATTACAAATCAACTACAAAAGTGCTATTTGGTGGCTAAATTCACAAGATTGGCTCCGCCAAGTTTAGCCTCATCTAACACCCGAGCAAGGAGCTCCACGCTCACCGTTTTATCAGCTTGGATGATAACAGGCATGTCGTCTTGTTGAACAAGCCGACGGACGGTTGACCGCACACCCGATGGGCCGATTTCTCGGCCTCCATACACCACTTTCCCTTCTGCCGTAATAGCGATGAGGATACTGTTCTTATCTAGGTCCGTTGCACTGGAGGCCTGAGGCTTATTCACCTCTACTCCAGTCTCTTCAACAAATACCGTCGTAACGATAAAGAAGATAAGGAGGATGAATACCATATCGATGAGTGGAGAGATATTAATCTCATCGGAACCACCGTCATCAGAAAATCTGCGTTTGATCGCCATAATCGTATCAAAGATTTAAATACGCCCTTCCTGTTTCAGGTGACGGAGTGTGAGGATTTCGACCTGCATAAGAAAAGCATCGAAGGCTTGTTCGCGCTTACGCAGGCTACTAAGAAAAACGTATCCAGGTATCGCCAAGATGAGTCCAGTCTGAGTCGTAATGAGTGCTTCGGAAATACCCCCAGCAACAACATCCACCGCCTGAACTCCGACTGAGTTTGCCAACCCGCTGAAGGTCGCCAACATACCAACCACTGTTCCAAGGAGCCCCATGAGCGGCGCGACACCGACCAAAACCGCTGCGTATCGAATCCGAGCGGCTATGCGGGTGAAATGCGTTGAGCGTATTTCAGCGACTCGGCCGCGCACCTCGGACTCACTCATTACCCCTTGTTGAGCGTAGCGAATGATATTTCCCGTCGGCCCCTTTGAATCCTCCGGACGTTCGATCCAGTGCTGCCAATGATTGGCATCAAGCCGTTGGTAATCATTTCGGTTAAAGTATACCCACAGCTCAAAAATAGCGAAATACATCAGAAAGGCCAGAATAGCCAAAGGGATCATTAGCCAACCACCGGCGACCCAAATCTCTACTATCTGATTTACAAATTCCATTTTCGAAATGCGCTAGTGAACCTTCTTCGACACCTCTATTTGGAAGCGCTGATGCCGTTCACGAAACTCATCGCTAGCTTCTCTAAGTTCGAGAGCGTACTCTTCGCAAAGCGGTTTAAGATCGCGAAGGCGATGAGCGAAGGAATCGCAACGACGAGACCGAACTCTGTCGTAATGAGCGCTTCTGAGATACCCCCTGAGAGCTGCTTCGCATCCCCGGTTCCAAAAATCGTGATGAGCTTAAAGGTGTTGATCATACCGGTCACGGTTCCAAGAAGACCCAATAGCGGTGCCGTAGCAGCCGTGACTTGGACGATTGGAAGCAGGCGTTCAAGCTTAGGCTGAATCTCGACGATTTTCTCGACCAAGACTTCTTCGAGAAGCTCTTTCGATTCACCCGAGGACTCCAAGCCGGCCAGGATCATTTCGCTGGCTGTCTTTGGTAGCGCCCTCGCCTTTTCCTCTGCTGCAGCCATGTTGCCAGCGCGCACTTCAACAACCACGTCGCGCACGGAAACGCCTTTTTCAACCTTCATTCGCCAGATCTCGAAGAACTTGAAAACGGAGATAGAAAAGGAAACCAGTGCAAAACCGAGGATCGGATAAATCCAGATACCACCCTTCTGGATGTGCTCAAGCAGAGTCTCGTGGGTTGCTTCAATCGCGATCGCGCGACCCATGGTCGGATCTGACGGCAAAAAGCCTTCCGAGGTACTTGCTAGCGTCGCGAGCGAAGAGGCCGCGTCAGGAATCGCGTAAAGGCGAGGGATGTCTGTCTTACCTTCGAGAAGAAGGCCACCGGTGCTTCCATCCGTAAAGTAAGCCGTAGGACCGAACAGGATGACCTCTCCATCCAGCACCGCGTTTCCAGCAACAGCGCTGCCATCAATAACGGCTCCACCAATATTGAGATCCACGTGGGCGAGACCACTTTCCACTCCATCGAATAAAATCCCCCACTTTTGACTGTCGTCCAGCTCAGGGTCATCAACCGCAACAAAGGCTTTTGAAAGCGCATCGATCGCCGCAGGAAGCTCTGCTGGGTGCAGGCGAGACTCTAAGGAACGGAGATATTCGAGCGCCAGATTCGTGAGGTAGTCGATCTCGTCTTGGCGAGCTTTGACGTCGGCCACGAGCGAGTTCAAATCGAGCGCCGAGGCATCATTGATCCGTCTCGTCCGAGCCGCTTCGTCGCGGAGGCCATTCACCTCGTCCTGAAGTTGGCCGAGTTTTAGAGCGAGCGGAATTCTATCGTCCGCGATCACCTCGCGTTGGTCGCTGAGCTCAGCAAGCGCCGTGCTGACGTCACCCGTCGTAGACTGAGCGTGCAGGGAGAGACTGCTAATCGCTAGAGCGACGGCAGAAGAGAAAAGGAAACGAGACAAAGTCATTATTGGATAGAGACTGGAAGTTCAACAAACGCAGCTTCACTCAAACTTGCATAGACATCGAGAGCGGCAAGGATCGCATCCGTGTGCTCTGGAGTTTCGCGACACTCCCAACCGGCAGGCGTCGGAACTAAGATCCCTGCTGTTTCTCCGGCAGGGTCAGCGTAAATCGCACCACCGAGCCCGAAGTAGATCGTCTGAACAATTACGCTGCCACTCGGAAGTTCGCGGTTTTCGGACTGATCCGTGATTACAGAGTTAAATTTATCGGCTTGAGAAAGAATACCCACGACCGTCTGGAGTCGCTCGGACAACGACTGCCGTGTCGATGCTCCAGGTTTTGGCAAACGATTGTAGAGTGGTGATACGGTCTCTCTGAGTGGCACTGGAAAGCGTTCGCAGAGTGACATCACAGAGGACTCAAGGGCTGGGAGCGAGGACTCAAGCGATGCCGTCGCTGCACGCAGTTCATCTCTCGAAGTCTCTAGCTCTGAGCGCTTCGTATCTGCCGTGCTCACAGCCGATTTGCCAAGTTCGATACGATCCGAGAGGTCGCCCTTCTCCTGTTCGAGAACACGGATCATATCTTCAACGACCGCCTTCTCCACTTTCCATTCGGAGCGCTCTTCGCTCAGGATCTTTTGGATATGGATCCACTCTTTCATTTCATCGCGGCGCTCTGCAGGGGACTGCGCCGCAAGATTGAGAGCGAAGATGAATGTAATAAGAGACAAAAAGAGTAAGCCAGATTTCTTGGGTATCCTTCGATTCATGCGTATATTTTCTCCAGCGGGAACCGCACCAATCAACTGTGATCAATTGAGCTCCGCGCGCTGCAAGAGAGTGTAAGCACACCCTCTTAGCCAAGATAATTTTTTGGACTCGGCTTAGGAGCGAGAGTTAAAGCTAAAGTGAATACTAATTCTATTTATGCAGCCAAACGACAATTGTCTCCTTTCTGATCGCTTAGCCAAATTTGGCAGATTCCCATTTTGCTCAGTGAATTGCTTGGGACTTGTCAGATGCCCCCAATGAGGCCTATTCCAGCTAGCCAGAGTATGGAAAATCCAAACGAGGAACTGGCCGAGGGCTTATACGTGGTGGGGACTCCGATCGGAAACCTCGGCGACATTAGCCCGAGGGCGCGCCAAATTCTGAATACCGTCGACACCGTCCTTTGCGAAGACACCCGCGTAAGCCGTAAACTCTTCGCCTCCGAGGAGACGTGCCCACCGCTTCGGCCGCTACATGATCACAACGAAGCCGCCCTCGCCACTCAAATCCTGAGCGAACTGAAAGCAGGCAAGCGCCTCGCTTTGATCAGCGATGCGGGCATGCCGACTGTCAGCGACCCCGGTTTCCGTGTTGTTCGTGCCTGTCGGCGAGAAGGGGTAACCGTCCACGCCGTCCCAGGCCCAAGCGCGCTGACAACTGCGCTCGCGGTATCAGGTCTCCCAAGTGATCAGTTCGCTTTTTTCGGATTTTTGCCTCCCAAAAGCGCCGCACGGAGAAAAAACCTCGAAGTGCACCGTGAGAGCGAGGCCACCTTGATCTATTTTGAATCCACTCACCGAATCGAAAAGTTTGTTGGCGACATCATTCAAGTGCTGGGACCGGAACGCACAATCTGCGTCGCCCGCGAGCTCACAAAACGCTTCGAAAGTGTCCTCAGTGGTCCCGCAGGTGAAGTCCAGACCCGGCTCAGCAAAGGCAGCACAAAAGGAGAATTCGTCGTCCTCATCGCAAAAGCATCTTACGAACTATGAACCGAATTGCCGTCATCGACATCGGTAGCAACACGATCAAGTGCCTTGTCGCTACTCGAGACCCTGAAGGTCGCCTTATCGCGATCTTCGAGAAATCACTGCCTGTGCGTATCTCCACTGGGATCAGTGCAGCAGAACCCGTCCTGAGCCGAGATGCGATCGACGCTGGATCCAACGCGGTCGCCTTCCTCGTCCACGAATGCCAGAAACGGGGTCCGATCGACGCCGTAAAGATCGTCGCAACGAGTGCGGTTCGCGACGCATCCAATCGCGAGAGTTTCTGCAAACTCGTCCATCAACGCGCCGGGCAAGACGTGCGCGTGCTCACCGGTATCGAGGAAGCGCAGCTTATCGGGCTCGGCATCCAAGAGGATCCCTCTCTCTCATCGATCGGAGACGACTTCTGCATCGCCGACATTGGCGGGGGAAGCCTTGAATTACTCAAAGTCGAAGCCTCAAAAATCACCCATTCAGCGAGCCTCCAACTCGGATCAAACCGCCTCACGGAAAAGTTTGTAAGCCATTCGCAAGATCCACTCGACCCGAAAGAAGCAGAGGCCATTGAAAAGCACACGACCGACGCCTTCATCGCATCGAAATTCCCCATCACTGCCCCGCTTGTCGCAACCGGGGGCGTCATCACGGTGTGGCGGTCGATGTATGCGCAAGGACAGGGACTAGAACTGAACGAGATCCCACCCGAACTCCCAGCGAGCAACCTTGCAGCGTGGATCGAACAGTTTAGAGCCATCGATTGGGAAGCGCGAAAAGCCATCCCTGGTCTACCGGTGCAACGCGCGGATGTCATTCCCACTGGATTTATCACCATCAGGGCTCTTTTGAGTTATACGGGGGTGAGTCAATTAACCCATTCGTTCTACAATCTGCGTTTCGGCGTCGCTGCTCGCGCCCTCGCTAGTTTAGAGGATTTAATGCCTTGAGCCTCACGGAAAGCCCTCACACGTTGGCCGGATGGAAATCGCAAAAGACCGCGTCGTCACCCTACATTACGAGCTCACAAACCCTAAGGGAGAGGTCCTCGACAGCTCCCGTGGGCGCGAACCGCTCAATTATATTCACGGTCACGGGAATCTAATTCCTGGACTCGAGACCCGCATTATTGGTTGGGCAGCACCGCGTTCAGAAGACGTGCAAGTGCCTGCCAGCGAGGGCTACGGCGAGCACGATCCCGAAAAAACCATCCCTGCCCAGCGCAGCCAATTCCCCGCTGACGCGGAGCTTGCTCCCGGCGTCCAATTCCAAGCAGACGGCCCCCAAGGCCCCATGGTTGTGCGGATTTCAGCCGTCGATGGCGACGAGATCACCCTCGACGCCAATCACCCGCTCGCAGGCATCGACCTGGAATTTGCAGTCGAACTCATCGAAGTCCGTGCTGCCACGGAGGACGAAATTTCCCATGGTCACGTCCACGGCCCAGAGGGTTGCGGACACTCGCCCGAAGAAACTCAAATTGCAGACTAGCAAAAGCTTGGGTTGACGTGGGCTGAAAGATCTATCTTAAGAGTCGCAAGATTACCCGCAGCGTATCCCTCGCAGTTGAGGAAAGTGGCTAATCGCACTAAATAAAAATAATATGAGTACAGGTATCGTTAAGTGGTTCAATTCTGAAAAGGGCTACGGATTCATTACACCGGACGAAGGTGGTAAAGACCTTTTCGTTCATCATTCTGAAATTCAAGTCTCTGGCTATGCCACCTTGGATGAAGGCGACAAAGTAAGCTTTGAAGTCGGCGAAGGACAAAAAGGTCCTTGTGCACAGAAAGTCCAAACCGTCTAAGGACGTCTGCTTTGTTGCAGTGAGCGATTTTTAGACTCGTCTTCTAGTTGCGGTATAATTCCCAAAACCCTTTCACGAGGTGAATCCATTTCCTTTTAGGAGATGGATTTTTTTATGCCCGGATATCAGGGAGTGATCGGATAGATTACCTCAAAATCTACGTCTTGCTCTGTCTCCTGAGAGGCTTTTAATGACCGATAGATGTCAAAGCTTCCTGCTCTCGATATACCAAATGTGCGCAATTTTGTCCGCTTCCGGATATTCTTCAACGCGCGCTACTACTACCCGATCTTCACGATCCTCTTTCTCGACTTCGGACTCTCACTTGAGCAGTTCACGATGCTCAACGTCCTTTGGGCCCTGACGATCGTTTTTGCCGAAGTTCCGTCGGGTGCGCTCGCCGATGTCGTTGGACGGCGAAACCTCCTCCTTGCTGGGGCCATCCTGATGATGATCGAGATGGCTGTGCTACTGGTGGCACCACTGAATGGAGGCACTCTTACCTTAACCCTCTTTGCCATCAATCGGATCGCAAGCGGTCTCGCCGAGGCGATGGTGAGCGGAGCCGATGAAGCCCTTGCCTACGATAGCTTGAAAAAGGATGGCGATGCTTCGGCGTGGACGAAAGTGCTCGAACACCTCGGCAAGCGCATGTCACCCATCATGGGCATCGTCATGGTAGTCGGGGCACTGACCTACGACAGCGTCTTCGTTAACTCTATTATCAACCCCATCGGATGGAGCATACCGAAAGAGTGGCTTATTCGGGCCCCTGTTACCCTCACCTTTCTACATAGCCTCGTCGCCATCTGGACGGCTTGGAAAATGCGAGAGCCCGAGCCGATCAACTCCGATGGCCACCTCTTCGCACGCATCGGCCAAGCTTTAAAACAAATCTGGAAGGCCGTTCGCTGGCTCGGCGGCAATCGCTTTGTCCTCTTCGTCATCCTCGGCGGACTGATTCTAGATAGCGTGGCACGGCAGTTTGTCATCCTCGCGAGTGAATATTACCGGCTCATCAGTATTCCGGAGTTTGCCTTTGGATTTCTCAGCGCAGGCCTTGCTGCGTTCGGCTTCGTTTTCGCAAAGGTCAATCGCTACCTAGCCGAGCAACGCTCGCCCCTTGCAAATCTCTTCATTCTCTCCGCCCTCCTTCTCGTCGGTCTGGTGGGGCTCAGCCTCGCCGTCCCCTACTTCGGCATTCTCTTCATACCGGTTATCTTCTTCATGTTTTCGGGGGTCACATTCCTCCAAAGCACCTATATTAATCACGAAGTAGATTCTTCACTACGCGCCACAATGCTTAGTTTCCGAGGGCTCGCGACCAATTTGGGAATGGCCGCCGCCAGCCAGGCCTACGCCATTCTTGTCGTCCGCCTCAAAGAAGCCGAGCCCGCAACGCTAACCGGAAAAGAGCTCCAAGACACGGTCTTCATCAAAGCCATCCCGTATTTTCCCATCTATTATTTAATCCTCCTCGCGATGCTTCTTATTGGAGGAGCGATTTTCATTCGCCGTAAAAGCGCCGTTATGACGGTGCCAAACAAGCCTGATTGACCTACCTAAGAACGAGCACCCCGAGCAGTTCGAGGCTTCTACGAAAACCGCTAAAGGGGATTTCGTCGTTCCAACCAGAAGACTCCTTTTTGTCTATCGAGTTCAAGAGGTTTCCAGCGAACTTAACCAAAACAAAGCCTCCCGTATCCACTTCGCCACTACCTTCATATTAAACCAAAACACCCGGTATTACTTTGTAGTAGTTTTTACCGACATTTTGATTATATTGAACAGCTGACACAAAACCATCGACATTCAACGCGGTATAGCCGGGAAGCAGGACCAGCGGATCCACACTATGCTCCGGCACGAGATAGAGAATTTCGCCAGAGATATTCTGGATAACTGTTCTACACTCTTGATCAGCATGTTCACCAAATTCCATCTCGATGGGCGTAGCCGAAAAAGCATTATCTCTGAGATATGCCCTTAATAGATCGTTTCGAATGATCGTCACTCCGCTTACCAATGCCGGCCCCGGGGGCTGATGTGTAAGCGTATCTGGATTATCTGGATCTAAAGCCGCCTGGTAGACTTTAAACCCATTCGTCTTGAGCGAAAATTCCTCAAAAGTCTCGGGCCAGCCGGCGAGCGAATGAATCGTCAATCGCGGCGGAAGGCTATTCTCAGTCAAAGATTCCAGAGCGGGTTCCAGCACGATTTTGACCTCCGGCTGCACTGAATTCAATCCACTCCTCGATAGCGGCTTCGGCTCCTCAGGAAGGGATGATGGCGGCACCTGCACACAGGCTCCAAAAGCAAGCGGAAGCATCGCTAGAGCGACTTTAGAAGGTGAGCATGCCTTGATCGAAATCATTGAAAACAGAGAAATCCGAAGAGCGAGCAGCGATCTGTCAATGCGCTATCGAGTTCTCTTCGAGCGCCCGACCAGTGAACGCTTGAAAGAGGGTTCCAACACTCGGCGGCTGAAGGCTGGCAAACCCTCGTTCCAAGCCCTGTGCCCGCATCATTGCGTAGAAATCTTCCACCCTGATGTCCTCAGGGAGTGCGCTCATGAAGGTTTTTCTAGGGCCATCTGCCCAGACAAAGCCTTCCATGATCGTCTCATCAACAAGCTCCTCGCTCGCCGGACTGCGAGGAATCGAGATCTGTGGCGGAAGGCTTTGAGACTCGGCAAGTTCTTGAGGAGCACCGTTCGCAACCAAGCATCCACCATCCAGAATGCAGAGCTCATCAAAAAAGGCTGATGGCACATCCGAGGCGGTCGCAAGGACACAAGTCGTCCCAGAGGCAGCAACAGACGCAAGACAGCCCAAGGCGGCAGCGAGCTCATCTACGCCTATCGACGATGGTTCTTCGAGCAGTAGGCAACGGGGACCCGACAAAAGATTTAGTGCGATCGAAAGACGCCAGCGCTCAGCTGGAGAAAAATGACTGAATGATGCCTGCGCACGTTCCCAAAGCTCCAAATCCCTGAGCACCGCTTCAGCGCGCTCGGAAGGTGTAACCTTTGATCGGCTCAAATGCGGCGACTCCAATTTTCTTAGAAGCCTCTCCCAAACCGTCCCTGCGCTTGGATAGCTTAAATCTGCCGAAGCGAGCGCGACATCCTGACGCCAACGAGGCGCCTTCGGCGTAAGCGCTTCGCCATCGAGGTAGAAGCGACCTTCCTTGGCCTTCTGACCGCCGGCAAGGACCTTCAGTAAGCCGCCTTTGCCCGCGCCGATGGGCCCAATGAGCCCAACCACTTTTCGCGCCGGGATCGAGAAATCGAGCTTACTGAGCCCACTCTTACCTTTGCTCGATGGACGTGCCGAGAGCGCTTCGATCCGAATCATAGGAATGCGACCTTAGCGCTCGTGATCAAGATCAGGCGTCGCCTGATCTATCGCATCAAAGAGAGCGCTGAGCAGCTTAGGATCTTTGATTCCAGGCTCGGACTCGACGCCACTAGCCAGATCAACGATCTCTGGTTGGCAGATCGAGATCGCTTCACCGACGTTGGCCGGATTCAGACCACCCGCAAGAATCCAATGCTTATGCTGATATAGAGCGCTCCAATCGAGATACGCCTGCCAGTTTCCGGTATGTCCCGTTCCCCCGTACTGACCTTTGGCATAAGCATCGACCAACATTGTTTCGGCGAACTCCATGATGATTTGAGGGAAATGAAGTTCTTGAGGCGGGATCCGTGGTGCGAGCCAGAGACGTTCGGCTCCGACAAGCCCCGACCAACCTGCAACCGTTGCGATTGCAATATCGAGGTCGAAGTGGATCTGAAAGAAGTCGAATGGCAGCTCGCGGTATTGCGCTAAAAGATCAGTCGGCGTCGCGACATCAACCAGAACCCGCTTGCCCTTTGGAATCGCCTCAAGCAACTCCGCCACACGCTCGATCGGAACAGAACGCGGCGAGCGTTCGTAGACGTTGATACCGATATAGTCCGCCCCGAGGGAAAGCGCCAACTCGATGTCTTCAAGACGGGTGATTCCACAAATTTTGATTTTGGGGCGGGTCATGATAGGCTCCATCCTGAGTAAAAAGAGACACAGGCCAAGAGGGAAAACTACCCGAAAGCCGAGATAGAACCTGCGCCCCAAGGCACAGAAAAGTAAAAAAGGTCTCCCCCGGAATCGCCGTGAATGTAATCAAGCTCTTGTCCTTTTGTATGGCAAAGGTGGGTGCTTCCGACCAAGCTTTTGTCTTCCGGTGTGCGGCATGACAGCGGCCCAGCCGGGTCGAGCTCCCAAGGGAATGATTATCAGAGAAGAGCGCTTTGAAAACCTCTCGAACGCTCCAGAGGAGATTTACTGAACCTAGCTAAATGCTCCCAGAGGTCAAGGGCGGCCTGAACTCTCCATATATTCAATATTCCTACATCCTTGAGATCTTTAGGGTCGCAAGATTTCGACGAGGGTTGAATTGACCTCGTCTCGGAAGCTCTTCTCTTTCAGGAGCTATGACCGAGCCCACTGAACCAGCCACTACGCCCGAACCGAAGAGTTCTGAACGCCCTTGGCCGATGTCGTGGATTCTCATCATTATCCTCGCCTACATCGCCGCACAGATAGCGTACTTTATTTTCTTCGCGAAGGCCTAGTCCGCTCTAAAGAACTCATCCTACAGTCGTTTTGAAAACCCTTCTTACAGAAACCTCCTGGATACTCCTCGTCTCCCTGCCCATCATCAGCGCATTTATCGGCTGGGGAACTAATCGGCTCGCGAGGCGCATGCTCTTTCATCCGCGCAAAGCGATCAATTTCGGGCTCTTTAAAGTGCAAGGACTCATCCCCCGCCGTCATGCCGAAATTGCAGAACGCACGGGCGAAATCGTCGCTAGGGAGCTCGTCCACGGCCATGCCCTCAAAAGTGAAATCGAGAAAATCGACCTCTCTCTCCTCCTCGATCAATCCGTCCACGGACTCGTTCACGATCGACTGGGTCCACGCCTGAAAACAATCCACTTCCTCGGAGCTATGATCAATGCCCAGCTCCTTGACCGCCTCGAAGAAATGGCTCGTGAGGCGATGCAGGAAGAGTCGCCCAAGATTAAGGCACAGGTTGCAAAAATGGCTGAAGAACAAATCGATATTCAGCGCATCGTCCGCGAGCGCGTCGACGCCTTTGAACTGAACAAACTTGAAGACGTCGTCTGGAACCTCGCCGGCAGCGAATTTCGCCAGATCGAAATCTTCGGCGCTGTCTTAGGCTTTATGATCGGTGTCGTTCAGTTAGGGCTTGTCGCGTTTATTGGGTAGTTCACCTACCCTAGCTCCAATTCATTGAGCATCGCCTGCGTATCCACTATAAGACTACGCAGATCACCACCGTGGATTAGCCGGAATTCTGCTTCATGGCTAAGCAGACGGAGCTCTATACCGCGGGTATCGGAGGGTCTTAGGAGAACTGAACTGATATCAGAGGGATACTCCATGAGTGGCTCTATCTCAGGCTTTTCTTCCCATTCATCAATCACCGCAGCGAGATCGAGCGCCTCAGTGAAGTTGATCCGCACGGTATCGAGGTGACCATGAAAGCAGCGTGAAAAGGTATCGGTTGCCAGCGTTTCGAGGGAAGAAAACCCGCTCAACTCTACTTGTTGCTGATAAAGTCGTGGCTCTTTGGAATCTTGATCAAGCGAGAGACTGAGCTCAAAGTCAGGGGTACGGAGCAGTGAGCCTGCGTCCTCATGCGTGCAGGCGATTTCTTTCCTCTTCCAGCCGAAGTCATGACGAAAACTCTGAAAAAAGCCTTCGGCGAGTTCTTCGATCTCTCCACGACCAATTTTGCGGATGAAGGCCTCGGCAGCGGGGAAGCAGGTGTCGGGTTCATGATGAGACCCCTTTATGAAACCCTTCAAGCGTCGTATCCGCCCGCTGCTCGCACCGCAAAGCACGACTCTGAAATGTTTATCCGCTCGGTCTTCACCTCTCACATTGCAAAGCCAACGAGACCATCGGTCAGACGTCCAGCGAAGAGCTCACCGTGTTGAAGGAGAAGTGATTTTTTTCATCATCTAGGCTTGCTCCATCACTTCTCGGTCGCCTTATTGACATCGCAATGCCATTAAGGAATCAAAAACGAACCGTCTTTCTCGCTGCTGCTGCGCTATCTACCGCTCTCGCTCCAAGCATGATGGCGCAAGAGGAAGTAGTGGAACTAGAGAGCTTCGATGTGACAGCGCTGCACTTTCCTGAATTGTCCGTCGAGGTCCCTAGTGCCATTTCGATTATCGAAGGAAGCGATCTAACAAACTACGGAGCTGCCACGATTCCAGAAATTTTGAGCTCAAGCGCTGGAATTGTCACTCGAAGTCTTTCGGGCACGCCCTCTCAGGCTACAATTGATATCCGCGGGATGGCTGCAACGGCCAACCAACGCGTCCTCACACTCGTCAACGGACGCCGTCTCAATCGCCCCGACCTAGGCCAAATCAACTGGCTGCAAATCCTCCCTAGTGACGTCCAGCGGATCGAAGTCTACCGGGGCGGCCAAGGCGTCATCTACGGCGACAATGCGATGGGCGGCCTGATCAAGATTGAAACGATCAGTCCTGCTGAACCCGGTTTATCGCTCGGCATTAATTTCGGAAGCGAGAATCTGCGCAGTGCCAACCTCTCTGCCGAAACAGATATACCCTCTGGAGGACTCCGCGTAAGCACGTTCTTCCTTCAGCAAGACGGCTATCGCGACCACTCAGAAGTCAGCGTGAGCAATATCAACGGGACTCTAGCACTTGAACTCAACGATTGGACAACAGAGACGAGTCTACAGTATTCGCAACAGGACACAGAGATGCCAGGCGCCGTTGTCTCATTTGGATTTCCGAACAATCCACGAGCAGCGCAGAACACGACTGACTTTGTCCGTGAAGAGAACCTCAACTTCGACGAAGTCGTACGTGGGGCCATCAGCGACACGCTCGACCTCGAAGTGATCTTCAATTTTTCCGCACGCGACCAAGAGACCTTCTTCTTTTCATACACGGAAAATGATCTGGAAAGCCTCAGCCTGAGCCCGCGATTCCACTACACAACCGGTCCCGTAGAATGGGTCTTTGGAACAGATTTAAGCAAAGACACCCTCGACGTTTCAATCTACCCTGACGAATCAAAGGGAACACTCTCCAATACAGCTGAAGTAGAGCGGGAAAGCTACGCGGGCTATCTTCATGCCACCTATGGAATCACCGACAGCACCTCACTGCGCGGCGGCATACGGCATCAGAGTGTAAAGACCTCAGCGTCCTCGACTGCGGGTGGCAGCGCAGCTCCAGACTTTGCTGACGCCGCTACTCACGACCTCCAAGCAGCAACCGTAGGTATTAACCACCGAATCGGCAAAAATGCCAGAGTCTGGGCACGATGGGATCGCCTCTTCCGCTTTCCAGTGACCGATGAAGTAGCGAGCTACCAAGGCTTTCTCCTCAACCCACCCTTCAATCTCGATCTGCGTCCTGAAAAAGGAAATGGATACGAAATCGGAGGTCAATTAACGGCGGGCGAATTCCTTCTTTCTGGAAACCTCTTCCTTATCGAACTGGAGGACGAAATCACTTTCTACACCGACCCTATAACCTTTGCTTCTGCGAATGTTAATCTCCCCGCCACCCAGCGCGAAGGTATCGAGATTTCACTACGCTATGAAGGCGAACGCTTCCGTGCCTCCGCAAGCTGGACTGGGCTGAGTGCTGAATTCACCGAAGGCCCGAATGATGGCAACACGCCTGCCCTCATCCCGCGCCACCAAGTCAACCTTAGCGCAGAGGTCGACCTACTGGACAACCTCCGCTTCGGCGCCCGTGCTCTCTACCTAAGTAAACAGTATGAAGATCAGTATTTAGATGCCGACTGGGACCAACCCTTCGGCGCACCCAATGCTGATCCCTACATTCCAGAAAGCTTCGTCGTTGATACCTACCTTAATTACGAAGTAAACGACCGCGTCTCCCTACAATTCACAATCACAAATCTCTTCGACCGCGACTATGCTCCCTACAAGCTGACCACTTACGACCTTGCTAACCCAGACGCAGACGCTTGGTATCCAGCGCCCGGCATCGGCTGGCGCTTCAGCGGTCAGTTTGAGTGGTAGATATCCTACGACATCTGCCGCAGATTCACATCGCGCTGCGGGAATGGGATGGTAAGACCTGCTTCTTGGACGGCGTTAAAGACAGCCAAATTCACTTCATAGAGTGTTTTATGATAGGATTCGGTTGGAGGCCATACGCGGTAGGCGATATCAATCGATGAATCGCCGAAGGCTTCGATACCAACCTCAGGTTGTTTGCCCGTATCGAGTGTAGGAATCGTTGATACGGCTTTCGTCACAGCTGCGATTGCCGTTTCCGGACTATCGCTATAGGCGATACCGACGACACCTTCGATAACACGAAACTCGTGCGAATTAGTCAGGATCTCACCTAGCACCTTCCTGTTGGGTATCGAGATGCTTTCGCCATCTTCAGATCCAAGAAGAGTCTGACCCAAATTCACTTCGCTAACGACACCAGTAACTTCGTGGATTTTAAGCGTATCCCCGACGACATAAGGACGTGTGAGAATGATAACAATACCTGCCCCGAAATTTGAAACGGGTCCCTGCACAGCCAAACTAAAGCCGAAGGCACCGGCACCTAAGAGAGCAATAAAGGGGGTGATCTCTACGCCAATTTTACTCAGAGCAACAATCGCTGCCAGTACGATGATAACGACTTTGACTGAGCTGGCAAAGAAGCGAGAGAGCGTTACATCGACATCCCGCTTTGCGCAGATCTTCAGCACGGTGCGACTGATCGCCTTAGCGAAATAAAGCCCCAAAAGCAGGATAATTCCACCGATCGCTAGTCGCACCGCATTCGTTGCTATATAAGCGACAACGAGGTCTGAGTATTTTTGTATAAAATCGAGTTCTTCCTGCATGGTCGCTCTTTCTGGCCGGGGCCTATATGTGTTTCACGAGAAAATCTTTAACCGCCTCATCCGTCGCTGGGAGCGGATACTTTACCTGTTCCTTTTCCTTCAAAGCTTCGAGCGCAGGATGTGTCACAGGCTTGCCGAGTACTTTTTCGATCACATCAGCAAACTTTGCCGGATGCGCAGTGCTCATAATGACGGTTGGCCGCTCCTTAGAAATATCAACAAAACCACAGGCCGTATGGGGGTCTACGACGTAGTCGTATTTCTCATACAAATCTCTGATGGTCCATTCGATATCGCCATCGTCAGCACGACACGAGCGAAACGCACCTTTATCGAAGTTCTCGAAGTCATAGGAGCCACTCGCCTTGAACGCCTCCATAACCTCACGAACACGTGCTCCATCCTTACCTTCATGGAACCAGAGGAAGCGTTCGAAGTTACTCGCGATCTGAATATCCATCGATGGAGCGTGGCTCGGAGCAACGGCATCCATCGAGTAAGAACCGGTCTGAAATAAGCGGCAGAGGATGTCGTTTTGATTCGTCGCGACACAGAAGCCTCCCATCGGCACACCCATTTGCTGAACCATCCAGCCAGCGAGGACGTTACCAAAATTTCCAGTTGGGACGACAAACTCAGCAATCTCTCGCTCATCAGCCGGAAGCCGGAACCACGCATAGAGGTAGTAGACACACTGAGCTAAGACTCGAGCCAGATTGATCGAGTTCACCGCGCTCAAATTGTATTTGTGACGAAACTCTAAGTCTCCAAAAATTGCCTTAATCGAGTTCTGGGCATCATCGAAGGCACCATCGATCGCGATGGCGTAGACATTATCGGCCCCCGTGGTTGTCATCTGACGCTCCTGCAAAGGCGACACTCCACCGTCCGGATAGAGGATAAAGATCTTTACGCCTTTCTTGCCAAGAAGCCCATGAATCGCCGCGGCGCCCGTATCGCCACTGGTCGCTCCAAGGACATTGATCGCCTTACCTGTGCGAGCAATCTGCTCTTCGTAAAAATTACCCAAGAGCTGAAGCGCAAAGTCCTTGAAGGCAAGGCTCGGGCCATGAAAGAGCTCAAAAACATGCAATCCCCTCTCGAGTGTCCGCAGTGGAGCGATATCTGGATGGTCAAATTTCAGGTAGCTGCGTTGAACGATGCTCTTAAGCGTCTCGGGCGCTATATCTGTAGCGAACAAGCTGAAGAACGCTTCACAAAGATCCGGATACGACAATCCCTCCCACTCCTTCAAATAAGGAGCGAGGTCGGGCATGGTTTCCGGGATCAGAAGCCCGCCATCAGGGGCAAGACCCGTAGCGACTGCCTCGGAAAATGTGAGCGGGTCAGTCTGTCCTCGAGTAGAAACGTATTTCATCGCTTAGCGTTTGTCTGTATTTCCTTACGACGCATCGAGACCAAAGGCTTCGTGCAAGACGCGCACAGCTTCGTCGCCCTGATCTAAAGCAATCGCGATCGAGATCTTAATCTCAGAAGTCGAGATGAGCTGAATATTCACTTCGTATTTAGCGAGCGTGGTAAACATCAGAGCCGCCACACCGGAATGCGAACGCATACCGATGCCGACAATCGAAACCTTTGCAACGGGATCAGCGACAGCGCACTTGCCCTTGCCAATGACAGCCAAGGCACTGTTCACAGCCTGTTCCGCGCGGATTGAGTCGTCGGTATTGACAGTGAATGTCAGGTTAGCAACGCCGTCGCGCCCGACATTCTGAACGATCATATCCACGTTCACATTCGCCTCGTGTAGGGAGCTAAATACGCCGGATGCCGCACCGGGTTGATCCGGCAAGTCGGTGACGAGGACTTTGGTTTGATTCTTATCGCAAGCGACGCCGCGCACGACGACATCTTCCAAGGTAGTATCTGCTTTCACGAGCGTTCCTGGATTTAGGTTAAAACTACTGCGTACCTCAAAAGGCACATTGAATTTTTTTGCAAACTCGACCGCACGAGACTGCATTACTTTAGAGCCCATACTCGCGAGCTCAAGCATCTCTTCGTAAGCGATTTCAGAGATCTTCTGAGCATTGGGGACGATTCGAGGATCTGCGGTGTAGACGCCATCCACATCGGTGTAGATCTGACAAAGGTCTGCTTTCAGCGCCGACGCCAAGGCGACCGCGGAAAGGTCTGAGCCACCACGGCCAAAGGTCGTGATTTGGCCACCGCTATCCTGTCCTTGAAATCCAGCGACGATGATCACGTTTCCCGCATCAAGCTCTCGGCGCATGGCGGTGGCATCGATGTTCACGATGCGAGCCTTCGTATGCACTTTGTCGGTAGTGATCCCTGCCTGGGCACCCGTCATCGAAACAGCAGGAATGCCTTTAGCCTGCAGCGCCATCGAAGCGAGGGCGATAGTCTCCTGCTCCCCGACAGAGAGAAGCATATCCATCTCACGGTCACTGGGCTGAGGATGCAGCTCCTTAGCATCTGCGATCAGGCGATTCGTCACCCCTCCACGCGCGGATACAACGACCACAATTTCATGCCCTTCGGCACGACTTTGCGCGACGCGTTCAGCAACATTGCGAATACGATCGAGATCTTTGACGGACGTTCCGCCATATTTTTGGACAATTAAAGCCATCTTCTTACTCAGTCTCCGAAGCCTGCGATGCGAAGGACAAATGGTTTTTTCATTACGGTGCCACGCGCTTTCGCAAGGTCGGCGATCAAATAGCTCATCTGCTCTTCGGTCGAAACGTGCGTGGTCAAAACAAGACTAGAGGTGCCCTTTTTGGGCCCTGGAGTTTGCACGAGGCTTTCGATACTGACAGTGTGTTTCGCAGTGAAGGCGGTTATGATCGAGAGAACCCCAGGGCGATCCTTCACCGTCAAACGAATGTAGAACGCTTGGCGCACCTCATCGAGGGCGGCCAATTTAAGCGTCTCATCGGACGAGACGCTCTGGGTCGGAGGGCCTCCGAAGACCTTATAGAGCGCAGCATCAACAATGTCGCTGATGACCGCACTCGCGGTCGCATCGCGCCCCGCTCCCCTGCCCACAAAGACAGTTTCTCCAACGATATCACCTGTCACGCTGACGCCATTGTAGACCTCATCAACACGCGATAGCGCGAGTCCCTGAGGCACGAGCGTCGGGTGAACACTTACGGATAGGATACCCTTTTTAAGATCACGAATGATCGTTGCTAGAAGTTTGATCTTATAGCCCAGCTTACTCGCCCACTCGATATCCTCGAGGCTGACATCTCGGATACCTTCAACCGGCATCTCTTTCATTGAGATCCAGCGACCGTGTGCGAGCCATGCAAGGATCGCTGCCTTGTGAGCCGTGTCCCAACCGTCGAGATCAAGGGACTCATCGGCTTCGACATAGCCCAAGCGCCTAGCATCGCCCACGATCTCCTCGAAGCCTTTCCCCTCACGCTCCATGCGGGTGAGGATGTAGTTACAAGTGCCGTTGAGAATCCCGTAGATAACTGGAAATTGGTTCACCGCGAGGCCTTCTAGGAGCCCTTTTATAATCGGGATTCCACCGGCCACGGCGGATTCGAAAAACACGCGTCCTCCGCCCGCTTCAGCCGCGGCAAAGATCTCCTCACCATGCTCAGCAAGCAAAGCCTTGTTCGCTGTCACGACGGTCTTGCCGTTGGCAAGGGCCGCGAGCGTCACTTTTTTAGCGAGCTTGATGCCGCCCATGAGCTCGCAGACGATATCGACCTCTCGGTCGGTCGCGACCGACAAGGCATCCTCGGTCAGCTTCGCTGCCGGCACCCGAATGTCGCGGGAACGACTGAGATCTTTGACTGCAGCCTTGTGAAGGATGAGCTCGGCTCCGGCATGGGCAGCCAACTGTTTCCGGCGACTTTGCACATGCTTCCAAACTCCTTGACCAACAACGCCAAGGCCAACGAGGCCGATACGGACTTTAGGTAGTGAAGATTTCATGACGATTTCGATTTCGATCCCGCGCGATTCTCAGTTCCTGCTAGAAGTCGTTGAATATTTGCCCGATGACGCACGACAATCAGGACACAAAGCGCGAGGCATAGTCCAAGAGCTAGATCGCTCCCAAGAAAGAAGGCACTGAACGGAAGACTTAACCCAAGCGCGATCGAAGCGAGCGATACGTAGCGCGTCGAGTAGAAGAGTAAAACCCAGAGTCCGATTCCAATCAGCATAACAACGGGTAGAATAACAAAGAGGCCGCCCACTGTGGTAGCGACGCCCTTCCCTCCTCTAAACTTTAGAAAGAGAGAGAAACTGTGTCCAAGGATTGCCCCGATCAGACCTAAAATCGCAACGAGTTCTGGGTTAGCCTGGGTAGTAGATAGATTAGCAAAAAAGAAGCCCAACGCTGCCGCGCTAATACCTTTTCCGGCATCGAGCAAAAAGCAGGTGTAGCCAGCCTTTTTTCCAAGGTTACGCATCACATTCGTCGCACCGGGATTCCCGCTGCCCAGAGTGAAGATATCAACCCCGTGTCCACGAGCGATGAGCACAGCAAAAGGTATGGATCCGATAAGGTATCCAACCAACAAACTGCCCAAAGCTGCAAACAAAGCTCCCATTGTGGTCTAACCTGCCAGATCAACGAGGGCGACGCGCTCAAAATCCGAATCCGAGCGAAGCTCATCAATGAGCTCTTTAGAAGGACGGCTATCGAGGCCACAAATGTTCAAAGCGATGCCACCAACAGTGTTACGCCCTAGAGACATATGAGAGATGTTTATCTTCTCCTTCGCCATCGTCGTGCCGAGACGGCCGACAATACCAGGGACATCCTTGTTCTCAATCACAAGGAGGTATTTCTCAGTCAGTGAACATTCGAGGTCGCGTCCGTTTACATGCGTGAGGCGTGGCGTCTGGCTCTTGCCGATGAGGGTGCCCTCGATGACGTCACAACGGCCGGTGCTGTCGCAGGCTTCGATCCGAATCAGTTCGGTGTAGTCGCGTTCGAGGTCGGTCTTAACGATCTCACCCTCGACACCGAGTCGAGCAAGCACGCGGGGAGCGTTGATATCGTTAACGTCGTTCGTGATTTGACGGAGGTAGCCACGCTGAATCGCACGGTTTATTGGTGTGACGTCTGTGTCTGCTAGTTTGCCACTGTAGATTAAGCGCAGCTTAGTCACGGCGTCTGGAGTCACCTGTTGGATCAGAGTGCCCATTTTATCAGCCAAAACGAGGTAAGGGCGCAGTGTCTTGAGCAGTGCTGGATCGATAGAAGGAGCATTGAGAGCATTGCGGGCGCGTCCACCACGAATAGCCTCAACCATGATTTCAGCGACTTCGAGACCCACGTTTTCCTGCGCCTCGAGGGTCGATGCACCGAGGTGTGGAGTCAGGACCATCTGTCCGTATTCGCGCAGAGGACTCTCCTTTGAGAGCGGCTCAACTTCAAAAACATCAAGGCCGGAGGCTGCTGCCTTACCAGACTTGAGGGCATCAGCGAGATCAGCTTCGTCGATAAGGCCACCGCGAGCGCAGTTCACGATGCGAACACCGTCCTTCATTTTCGACAACGAAGAGGCATTGATCATCTTGGTCGTCGCTTCGGTTTTCGGCATGTGGATGGTGATAAAGTCCACTTGGCTGAAGAGCTCATCCAGCTCGACCTTCTCGACCCCGAGTTGCTCTGCACGGGCAGACGTCAGATAAGGATCGTAGGCAAGCACACGCATTTTGAAAGCGAGTGCGCGCTTCGCGACTTCGCTACCAATGCGACCTAGACCAAGCACACCCAGGGTCTTTTGGTAGAGCTCTGTTCCCTTACTGAAAGCTTTCTTATTCCACTCTCCGTTCTTCATCGAGGCATTGGCCTGAGCCACCGGGCGGGCGGAGCAGAGGAGATGCGTAAAGGCTAATTCTGCCGTCGCTATCGTGTTACCGCTTGGCGTGTTCATGACGATAATGCCTCGATCTGAGGCAGCTTCAATGTCGATATTATCAACACCGACACCGGCGCGACCGACAGCCTTGAGCTCCGGTGCTACCGCCATGATTTCGGCGGTCACGCTCGAGGCGCTTCGCACAATTATGCCGTTCACATCCACCGCAAGCTCAGCAAGCTTTTCGGGTGAAGAGTCGTAGGCTTCAAGCACTTCGACATCGCTCTGGGCGCGTAGGTAATCGACTCCGGACTGGGAGATCTTATCTGCAACGAGTATTTTCATCTTTGGAAAAAACGCGTGAGCTTAGCCCGCGAGACACGGCTGGCAACAGCAGAACGCAAGAAACAACTTCTCCTCGCCACCGAGGCACACTGATCAGAGAGTCCCACTCCCATCCCTCGAAATAATGAAACCCAATAACGACGTGCAAATCCGCTTTGAAGCACAGCTTACGTTTATCGAAAAAACGATCTCAGAGCTCAGCGAAGAGCTCTATCGCCAGCAAAAGCAGACTGAAAAACTTCAGCGCGAATTCGACAAACTGAAATCGAAGCTCGAAAGCCGAGAGGAAGGCGGCGGCGAAATGCCGCATGTACCGCCTCCTCATTACTGACCGGAAAGAGCAACCTGGATGAGGCTAATTGGAGCATCGGTTCATGCGATCGACGCCTCGAAGTGAACGCAAATTCCAGAGCAGAAATGCAGTGCTCGGCTCTCGGCCAAAAACACGACAGATTGAGCATTGTAGTTTGATTCGAGAGTGCCATAACCCGCGATTGTTCAATATTAGAACGTTCGCAATTCGTTCGAAAATTAAGGTAACATTATGGCACCAAAAGCAAAAAAATCTGCCGCCAAAAAGGTGGTCAAAAAGACGGCTCCAGCCAAAAAGGCTCCTGTCAAGAAAGTCGTAGTTAAGAAAGTCGCCGCCAAAAAGGTGGTATCCAAAAAACCGCAGTGAAGAAATCGCCTGCTAAAAAAACTGTAGTGAAAAAAACTCCAGTTAAGAAAGCAGCGGTTAAGAAACCTGCTCCCAAGAAGGCCCCAGCAAGAAGAAAAGCTGTCTCTAAGCTTACAACTATTGGTGTTAAGATTGATGTCGGCTTCGGCAACGCTCTCTACCTACGTGGTAGTGGTGGCGGCCTAAACTGGGACAAAGGCGTTGTCATGGGCAATGCTTCTTCAGATGAGTGGGTATGGAGCACTGATACCGCTACGGGCACCGTCGAGTTCAAGATTCTCATCAATGATGAGTTTTGGGCTGCTGGCGCAAATCACGTGGTCGAAGCAGGCTACCGCGTAGATATCGATCCAAGCTTCTAGAGGCTCTCGAAATCTACCTCTATTTTTCTTCGTCCCTCGACGCGTTTCGCGTCGGGGGACTTTTTTTCATGAGGGCCTAGATGCCGTATTCTGGATCGTTGCCCGCACCAAGATCTCGCAACCGCTGCGTCAAAATCGCCGTTGCCTCTTTACGATCCTTCGTCGGCGCAAGCTCATTCGTGTCTCGATACGTTTCGATCCGCATCGTCACTCGGCTGAATGGCCAAGGGATGAAAAAGCGATCCCAGCTCTTGAGACGGCCAGCGCGATGAAAACGAGCCGTAAACAGGAGAAGTGGGACCTTACTCTGGCGGGCAAGCATCATAGCACCCTCCTTCGCCTCATAAATAGGCCCTCTGGATCCATCCACGGTCAATCCAGCATCGACCCCCTGCTTTAACGCCCGCACGAGTTCGCGAGCACCCACACCGCCGCGGCTGCCAGAGCTGCCTCGGACTGATTTGAGGCCGAAAGAATTAAAAAGCGCAGCCAGCCAAGCCCCATCTTTGCTTGGGCTGATCATCCCGGCTAATCCAGCATACGGTGCCCGATAGCGGCGATGCATCTCTGGAACAATTGATAGACAGTTATGCCAACAGACGAGAAAGGTCCCTTTAGGAAGTTCGGCAATGGTCTTTAAGTCCTCAGGCGCGACCTCAAAACGCAACGTCCGAAACCAGAGCCGCAGGAAGATCGAGAGCGGCCAAATGACCACCTTTCGCCAGCCCTCGACTTCGAAAAACGTCGATGCTTTTTGCTCCGTTGCAGAACTCATGGTTTAAAGCATCGGTCTGGACAGACATCCGGCAACGGCAAATCGACACCCCTCACAACTTGCCCCATCGTATATATTTCCTAGCTTAAGGAACTAAGCTATGCCCATTGAGCCCTGTCCTTACTTACCAAAAGCCTCTCCGCACGACCATACAACCCTCGGTCGTCACGGGGCTCGACGTGATGCCGCGTTCTACCTCGATGCTTTGAGCTATGGACAAAGCCTCTGGCAACAAGGCCACCCCGGCAGGGCACTTCTCGCAGTGACGCGCGCACTCTACGCCAACCTAGAAGCTAGTGAGGAGATTTTGAAGACGTGGCCTCTGCCCTACTCCGCCTTACACTGGATAATGGCACAGCATACCTCCGACAATTTCCCTGGAAATCCACGGATCAGCTTCCAGCATCAAGCAACTCGCCTTCGAGGAGCTCGGAGCGAAGTCCGTTCGGCGCGAGCATGGGCCGTATGGGCCCTTGCTTGTGCGGCAAGGCCCAACCTCCTCGGCGACATAGAACAAGGCATTATTGAGCCATCGCTTGATGATATCTCGAAGCGATTGAAAACACATGGGCACCCCCATGAAGCTGCTCTCTGGCAAAGCACTCTTGAGGCCGACGAGTGCTAGAGCTCGCGTAAGCGGCCGCGGTAACGACGCACAATCTTGCTCATCCCGCTCTTATCGCCGCTTTTCATTTGGAAGCCAAAGAAGTGGATCTTCGCCGCTTCTCCGAGGCCCGACTGCAGTTCGATGATGTCTGCCTCGAGTTCATCCCATGGAACATTCTCGGTTCCACCCTCATCCGGCGTCCGCTGAAAGCTCCCATCTGAAACGATGACAATCGCATCCGGCACTGGATCGAGGCGAAAAGCAGCCCCGATCACTGACTGGATGCCATTCGGGGTCTCCCTCGTCCAACTAGGGGCACTCTTCCCATCCGTCCGGAACTCAGACTCAAGCCAAGCCAGAGCCGAGGCC
The DNA here is from genome assembly GCA_963933835.1 of uncultured Puniceicoccaceae bacterium. Lineage (GTDB taxonomy): Bacteria > Verrucomicrobiota > Verrucomicrobiia > Opitutales > Oceanipulchritudinaceae > CAWVVV01. The sequence continues at coordinate 93,866 of CAWVVV010000003.1, forward strand.
TTGTTCTCTTGCGTCGCTGCGACGAGAAAGTCGCGAAAGGGATCATACTGGCGCGAAAACTGGATAAACCCGAAGAGTGTATTCGCATTGAGTTGCTCAACGAGAGCCTTGGTTTCCTGCTTGATCACATCCATCGTGAGACCCGCCTTCTCGATCTTGTTCTTCACTGAACCTGATATATCAAAACAGATCACGATTCTCTTTGCGCGTCCCTTTAGGCCAAAGAAAGAGAAATCAGAGACCTCCGTTCCGACCTCTCCAAGCCCTCCCATCAATCCCGTTTGCCCCCTCAAGGCGCTCGTATCCATCACAGGACTGTTCATCGAGATCGGACTGAAATCGACCGATGGCAGGTCCGGCAAGGCGGGCAAGTTTTGCGGCCTCAAGGACTCGACCGCAAGCCGTTGGAGCAGGGCTGGCGGTTGTGCCACCTCCTGAAACTCCGAAACAGAGACGCGATGCTCTAATTCACGCTGCGGAAGATAGATTGTCTTTTTTGACGTGAAATCAGGCTCTTCGCGAAAAATCGGCCCGATCACGACGACCGAGACGGCGATGAGCAAAACAAGCCCCTGTGCTATGAAAGCAAACAAGAGTGGCCCCATTCCAAAAATCTTTCGCTTCGGCCGAACTAACACTGAATGAAAGTTTCTGCCTTCAATTCGTGTCTACAAGCCTTGCTTCAAGTCTTTTGCGTGCCGATATCAGAATCTACAGTGACAACCTCGGTGCTGTAGCGGCTAAATTTCTGAGAAACCGCTTGACCGAACTCATGCAAAACCTAGCTTCCCAAATCTTTCCCCCATGGGGTAGTAGCTCAGTTGGTTAGAGCGCCGGCCTGTCACGCCGGAGGCCGCGGGTTCAAGTCCCGTCTATCCCGCCATTTTTTTCGTAAGCCGTTCTTCTTGGACGGCTTACGTGTATCTAGAGACAGAAACTCAAGCTAGAACACGAAAAAAATCCATTTTGAGTCTGCGTAGTGATGATGTCACTTCCGTCCTCATTTCAGGCGCCGAACCTTAGCTGCAAACATGCTTGCGATAGATCGGATGAAGAACGGGACGCTAGAAAAGAATCAACCAACCTCAGCCCATAGATAACAGAAACGCTCTAAACTACTGTCTCAAATTCTGCTCAATTGAGTATTTAAGTTGCCGGTAAGCAGCGTTGTTCGGCGCGAGTGTTATAGCTTGGTTGATTGCATCCATCGCGGCAGGCCAGTTTCTTAGCTTCGTATAAGCCAAAGCTAGGTTGTATAACCAACGATCTTGGCTGGGGTCTTTTTCCAAGCCCACTAGCAGTCGGTTCGCTGACTGCTCAAAATCACCTCTCTCGGCCCACAGAAGGCCTTCGGCATAGTAGATAAGTCCTGTTGATCTAGCGACCTCTGGTGCTGACCTCAGGACATCAAAGGCATCTTCAATACGCCCCCCTTGATCCAGTATGATAGCGCCTTGAAAGTAGACTTCCGGATTAACCGAATCGAAGCCGATTGCTCGTTTAACGTAACGACGGGCTTTTTCTAAATCATTTTCGCTCACGGCTCTGGCCGCCATCTGTAAGGCAACTCTCGGACGATCTGCATTGGCCGTAAGATATTCCGCATGGTCTGCCTCCCCCTCAGCGGGGAAAACGCCTCGAGCAGCAAGGACTTCAATCGCTTCAAACCTCACCATGCGCGCTGTATCCTGTAGGAACACCATCAATTGACTGCTAGAGATTTCGCCTGCTGCCAGCAATTGCACGGCTGCTGCGCGCAAAACAGGTGCCTCATCGGTTAAGTAGGGTTGCACCCAATCGGTTAACTGTGAGGCCTCCGGGCTCTGAGCAAGCATCCTTAGATAGGTCGCTTTCCAGTAAGCTTGGTCCGTAGATTCAAATTCTTCGATGATTGCTACGGTTGGGTAAGGCGCAAAAAGGTCGTAGGCCAGAGTGAGTGTCCGTGCTCGCTTACGACGTTCATCGCGTCGTGGACTATCATACCACTGGTCCGCATGCTCAACGAGCCATTGCAAAGGTTTGTCTTCATGACAATTCACGCACACATCGGGACTATTGATTTCATTGCTAAGCTCCGGATCCGGACTGATGAATCCGTGGTCTCGCCGAGGATCACGGCCCATATAGGTTCGTAGTGGCATATGACACTCGATACACTGATTACCGGTTGATCCCGCTGGATGATGAGAATGCGCAACTGGGTTGATAATCGGAGCGCTCAAAGCACCCGTTTCATGACACCTCTGGCAAAGAGCATTATTACTCGCAGGCAAGATGAGATCGTGACTGTGCGAGTCGTGGCAGTCTAGGCAGGTAACACCAGCATGCCCCATTCGTGATAACATGAATGAACTGTAGACGTAGTTTTCATCCTGATTTTGACCATCCGGAAAAAACACATTCGGGGCATCCGGAAGACTTAAACGAAAGTGATCATAAAACCGGTCTCCAGCTTTGAATTTATCTGCGGTCAATTGACCACGCCGAGAGTGGCAAGTGGCGCAGTTCTCCATCGCCAGAGCGGGCGAATGAGACTGCAAATCAGCCCCCATGTATTCACCCTTCTCAGCCGCAATCGTGTGCGCTTCACTGTTCGCATGGCACTGTAAGCAGGAGACCCCCTGGGCCACCCATGTACTCGAGTAAACATCGAGATCTATGTCATAATTTTTCTGATACACGGTCATATGGCACGATGCACAGTTTGAATTCCAGTTCATCCCCTGTCCGCTCCAATGCCCCCATTCTCCGGGCTGCCTACCCTCATCACCATAAATATTAAACCATTCTTCTGCATTCGTATCAAAAGCCAGTTCATGCGCCTGCCATCGTCCCCCCCCTGCTGGCTTAAGATATTGAATCAAGGGTTCGACCCCGATGACACCTTCAGCCTCTCCTAGCGGTGAGGCCTTAATACCAGGGCCTTCAATACGTAAGGCGTTACCTGCCGTCTTTGGTTCATAGCTGGAATCAGATATTGAAACAGAGGGGTGAAAATTAACCGCATCGTGATCGATATCGATCAGGCGATTTGCAACCGCATGCTGACTCGCTTTCCAAGATTCGACGGCCTCTTCGTGACACGGGAGACAACGTCCAGGCCCCGTAAATTCATTTTTCTCGGGAAAATGAGTCTCTGGCATGTATCCAATCGTTTGTTCGCTCTTCTCTTTTGGTCCACAAGCCACGAACGCAAAGAAGCCAGGTAGCACCAGCGCAAAGCTCACGATGAGAAATAGCCTTTTAATCCACATTCAGGCTATAATCCTAGGTATATTGTTGAGGTCAATAAACGGGTTCCTCTCAATTCCGAAGACATAAGGGCATCAAGACCCGCGCCATGACCAGCCTTCAGCAATTTTCTATGCTCAGGCTTCGTAGGGCAGTCGGATAATAAAAGCTGAACCATCGCCGGGGCGACTCGTGCATGTAATGGAACCTTTATACATTTCCACTAGTTTTGAGCAAAGCGCCAATCCCATCCCAAGGCCTTCGTGAGCACGGTCCGTCGACATGTCACTAGCTGAAAACGGCTGAAAAAGCGTATCTATTTCATCCTTTGTAAGACCAATTCCGGTGTCGGAGACCGTAACGCATAACATGCTTTTATCTACGTCACAGTTGACCTCGAAGTCGACGCTACCCTCAGAGGTAAACTTTACCGCATTATCAAGCACGTAGCCGATGATCTTTTCATAGTCCTGCCCGGGCAGTTGGACGGCCTCAAGGCACTCGTCTGTAAAGGTTGTCCGAAACTCCAGTCCTGCGATTTGCGCAGCATCGGCATACGCGCAAATCGAGTCTTCGAAATAGTCCCTGAGCTCAACTGGCTGACTTACCTCTAACGGCGAGGCCGAGCCGAGATCAATATAGTCCACTACGCTATTCACCACTTGCAATAAGTTGCGCGCCCCTTCCTCGATCATCTCAAGGCGCTCATCCTCTTCCTCCTTGCTCTCTGCGCCACGAAGTAACTCAGAGAAGCCTAAAATCGCATTCATCGGGGTGCGGAGCTCATGGCCCACAATTTGAAGAAATTCTGATTTTGCGCGGTTTGCCTTCTCCATCGCTTCCATCGCTTCAAGGAGCCCTTTCTCTGCCTCAACGCGCTCGCTTACATCGTGAATGATCGCCACAAAGCGAGCAACACCCGGTTCTGCGAGATCGAGGGGGAACAGTGAAACATCCGCCCAGAAATCCGAACCGGAACGACTCTTACAAGGCACCGTAAGAAAGTTACTCTGCCCTAGCTGGATCGCAGTGCTGAGGGTTTGGGAAAAACTGGAAACATCGGCCGCGTTATCCAACGCCGTGAGATCAAGTCCGACCGTCTCCTCCATGCTATACCCACTCATCTGCTCCCAGCAGGGATTCGCTGACCGGATTCTTGGATGCGCATCGTCTTTCCCCATCTCTAGGATCACAATTGCGCTCGAAGCACGCTCTACCAGCTCTCGCTGTAACTGCATAAACTCCAATGCGCGCTCACGCCTCGAAATATCATTCACCGCGATGATCCACCGCATTCGCGACTCCGTCGAGTCACCCACAACACGACACCGCAGTTCGACCGAAATAGCCCGCTGATCACCCCGCGACCAATGTGCCTCAGCATACAACTCCCGCTGACTTTCCGATGATAATGTCTCCAGCAGGAACTGCTGGGCCATGGCGGCATCTGACCAAAAATCACTTATCGGCAAGGCCAAGAGCCCATCCTTAGTGATACCCACAAGACTTGAAAAAGCGTCATTGAATTGGACGAGGACCCCATTCTCGACCACGGCCATAGCACCCGGCAATTGATTCAGCCCAAACTCGTCCGCTAGCGAATGCGCCATCGTGTGGTCGATGTGCCCTCTCCCAACCGCCGGCCAAGGATCTTCGAGAAAGGCGTCCCAAGACTTCACTTTGAGTGCCTTACCGAAGGCACGCTCCATCCAGCGATGGTTTGTGAGCCAAGTCGCATCTGCGGCCCATGGGCCATTCCAGCCCATACGCCTTGCCTGCAAAAGCAGCCTCTCCACATCCACGACAGGGATTGAATGTACCGCAAGCGCAGCCATCGGAGATGCTTTAAGCGCCTGAAGGAGCGTCTCTGGACGTTCGTGTATCGAACAAGCTTCGCCACCGCCTCGGCTGTAAACCGGTCCCGCGACCGGCCAAAGCACGTGCCAAAGCGTAGCGGCCGACGCCTCCGGAAAGCTCGCAGTAAGATTGTTCACTTATGAATATATCGGACGCACTCGATGCCCCTTGAGAAACCCCTTTTGTAGAAAAGCACCCAAAGCCCCTAAAGGCCTCGTAAGCAAGGACCTACATATCCAGCCCTCCGAAAGGCCGCATCTCAACCCCTTAGACCGCCCGCATCGCTATGGTGAGGCCCCCTAAATCCAAGGGACGGACTAAAGTAGTCACTTGAGCCAACCGATAATACTCTCAGGAAACCACTCTATATCTATGTCCGCTGAACCCCCTACAATTGATACAAAAAAGCCGAGGACAGGGAAGTTTTTGACCTTCAAACTCAGCACTGAGACCTACGCGGTCGAAGTCCTGAAGATAAAGGAAATCATCCGAATGCAACGGATAAAACCCGTGCCGCACCTGCCAGCGTATATGAAAGGCATCATCAACCTTCGCGGCAAAGTCATTCCCGTTGTCGATCTTCGCATGAAGGTCGGCCTCGATACCAATGAAGAGACAGAGCGCACTTGTGTCATCGTCGCTCAAGTCCACCTCAACGACGAAAGCCCCGTTGCCCCCGTCGGCATGATCGTCGATGCCGTTGAAGAGGTCCTGAATATTTCTGAGGAACACGTAGTGAATAACCCAAACATCGGCTCGAATTTTGATAACCGCTTCATCCAAGGCCTGGCGAAAATCAATGACTCGATCGTTACGCTGCTAGAGATCGACCGTCTATTTAGCGAAGATGATGCCCTCACTATGCAGGCCTAGGATTTCGAACACATCTCTTTACGAAAATCAACGTGAGCACCTCCTTTTCAAATCCCGTGAACACGAACGACCGTCTCATCGTCGGCGTAGGTGAGCTCATCGTCACAAATTTGCAGGATATCACGGTCAGCACCTATGCACTCGGGGCGTGTGTAGCACTCGTCGGCTATGAGCCAAAACTAAAAGTCGGGGGCATCATCCATCTCATGCTTCCGACGCGAAGACTCGATAGCTCTGGCCAGACCTCGTCCCCCGCACGGTTTGTCGACAGCGGTATCCCTATGTTCTTTCAGGCAATGCGAAAAATGGGCGCGATGCCTCGCAACCTCAACCTTGCACTCTTCGGTGGAGCGAACCCGCAGAAGAATCAAAACGACCACTTCAAAATCGGACAACGCAACACAGAGTTATCGATGCGTATGCTCCAAAAATTCCAACTTGAAGTCTCCTACACGGACCTCGGAGGCTTCGAAAACCGAACGATCCACCTGACTTTAAAAACTGGAGGAGTCGTCGTCCGTCGCCCAAGCGGCAACTTGAACTACGACATGAATAAGTTTCCCTAGTCTAGTCTGACAAATTTCCTCACAACCCGCTACCCTTCTATCTGACGAAGGGCTTCGTAGGCGGCGATGCCAACACTCGTCGAGAGGTTCAAGGAGCGCAGAGGCTCTTCGCTGAAGCGTGGCAAGGTGGTTTTGCGCGTTTCCTCAATCGTTTCATGTAGCCACGACGGACAGCCATGACCTTCGTTACCAAAGAGCAGCCCGTCGCCGCGTTGAAAGTCGGCCGACCAGTAGCTCTGCTTAGATCGCGTAGTAAACATCCAAATACGATCGATCGGTGGTGAAGCCTCAGACTTCAAAAAGGCTTCCCAGTCATCGTGGAAATGCAAATCAAGCGTCTTCCAATAATCCATTCCACTGCGACGCAGATGCCGATCAGTGATCGTAAAGCCAAGGGGGCGAATGAGGTGAAGTCGGATATCAGTGTAAGCGCATAGACGGCCCACGTTGCCCGTATTCTGAGGAATCTCTGGATTAAAGAGGATGATGTGACAACGCGGCTCTTCCATTCGAATACACCAGCCTAATACTTCTGCCGCTCACGCATCATGCGCTGAGCCTCGCGCAGGTCTTCCCGCTTCTTGATGTCTTCACGTTTGTCGAACTGCTTCTTCCCTCGAGCCAGACCAATCTCAACTTTGACCAAGCCCTGCTTAAAATACAGCCGCAGCGGTATCACCGTCCGCCCCCCTGCGATCACCTCGTGCTGCCACTTGGTAATCTCGTTCTTTTTCATCAAGAGCTTGCGCGGGCGATGAGGCTTGTGGTTAGCAAAGTTGCCGAAGGCATATTCTGCGATGTGCGCATGGTAGAGCATCGGGATGTCCCGCTCAAAGCGAACGAAGGTATCCTTGAGCTGTCCTTGTCCCGCCCGCAGCGATTTAACCTCGGTCCCGGTCAAAACGACTCCGCACTCAAGCGTCGCATCGATAAAGTAATCGCGATGCGCACTGGAGTTTCGAATCTCCTTGTAGCGGTTAGTGTCGTTTTTCTTAGCCATGGGGAGTGCGATCGCGAGAAATGGCGAGGTCTAGATATAGCGAACGCCGGTGGTGATACCGGCGTCCATAAAAAGTGTCGTTTATGTCGAAACGAACCTCGCCTATGCTTTCTTCTCTTCTTCTTCGAAGAGTTCGTAAGTGATCTTACCGTCGATCACTTCCTTCAAAGCAGTCTCCTCGGGGCTAAGGCGCTCAAAGGACTCAACGAGGGGCTTTTGCCCCTGCTTGAATTGCTTCACGCGACGAGAAATCACATTGATGAGAATATTCGGGTCTGGAATGACCTTCTGGGCGGCTTTAATGAGTTCGTCTTTCACGGCTGGTATCTACGTAAACGTCGGTAAATTGAAACAAACCTCACAAAGTGGATAGCCCCCTCTTAGCTGGCAAGAGTGAACTGAAGTGAATTCTGACGCTCTGCTTTTCCAATTTACTCGGCTCATCGATGCCTTCAATTTCCTCGTGTGACCGCTACCCCCGATCCATTTGCGACGAAGAAGAAGCCGATGTACAAGCCAGGGCCGAAGCTCCTGCATTACCTCGCGCACTACAATCGGATCTTTGAGCTTCCTGTGAGCTATAGCCGATTGACCGAGTGGCATGAGACGATGCCACTCTTCGATGAAAATGGAGAGGATACGCTTTGGCGCACACTCATTTATCGACCTGAGGTAATGCAGCGGCTGAACAAGCACCTGACCTCGATCTACATGCTGCTAAAAACCGACGGTGATGATTCGGTCGGCGATCACCTCTTTGTCGACCGCATCGACTACTGCACCTTCGGAAACAGCAATCCGTTCCGCATCCGCATCGTCAATTCCTACAACGACAATCAGGACTACTACTATATCAAGAAACTCGATGCATCCCGCATCATTGGCCTAGAAATCGAGCACCTACTCTCATCAAATCGGATGCACTACTACGTGTCTGATGATATTATGATTGAAGAGCATGTAGTAGGAATCCCCGGCGACCAGTTCATCGACAACTGGATGACCCAGCCTCAGTTCAAGCGCATCCGGCTTGCAAAAGAACTCGTGAAGTTCAATGAACGCTGCTTCTTGCGCCTGCTTGGCGATATGCGGTCCTACAACTTTGTCCTCGATATGACTCCTGATTTCGAAGAAGTCCAAATCAAGATTCGAGCAATGGACTTCGATCAACAAAGCTATTCGGGGCGATTAAACTTTTACCGCCCTCAATTCTTTAAAGAGAACAATCCACTCGTCCAATTTTGCATGGAACAGTTGAACGTGCCCTCAGCGTTGCAGTATCGACAGGAAGAACAAACAACCATTTATCGACGGATCATGTCTAGTCGGGCCAGAGTAAACGATCTCATTAGCTGTATTAAGACTCAGCAAGTTTCCTCACCTGAAAAAGTCATCGAACTGCGAGAAGGTCTCGCGAATCACTACGAAAACGACGAATTCCTCAAATGTGAAAATATGGGGGCACTGCTCGACGAAAGCCTCATCCAAATCCGCGACAACCTTCAGCGTGTTAAGGATAAACGCGCATCCATTTATCCCCTAGACTAGGATGCGAGAAAAACGGGGGATTGTGATTACTACAATCCGGCCAAGCTTGGTTCGTCATCTCGATTCAAGATATCGTCACTTGTGAAAAGTGTTTGATCAGGACCAGCGGACCTCACTTCAAGCTCATCAGCCCTCACCGCATGCACATGGTATGGCTGTCCCCAGCGGTCGAGCAAGAGACCTTCAGAAATCGCTAGATTGGCAGGGGACATAAAGCGCACGCCAAATCGCCCCGGCTCCGTCAGAGCGAGGACGACTTCCTCGTTGAGCCCTATCGGGCGGCGATTCCCCTTCGCCATAAGCAAATAGTCATCGATCAGTCCCTCCAAGAGGCGAACGTCTTCAACCGGAGACCGCGACGGGTCGTTCAGAAGCGCCAAAGCGGGCGATTCTATAACTGGAACTGATTTTGTTCTCTCAGGATAGACGGTCTCTGTGGTTGCCTGCGAAGGCTCATCCCTCTCCCCGCTCGGCTTCGTCCCTTCGATCATAAGGTTGCCAAGATACCAACAACCCACGCCAAGGGCGCAAACGAGTAGCAAAGGAAAAAAGTCAGAACGCTTCATGTAGATAGAACAGTTTGAGGACTAAGCCTTTCAAACCGATACCAGAAACTGTTTGATAACTATTACTAAATTAAGCGGAAAATACGTAAAACTAGGCGTATTTATAAAGGAATCCCTTCAGGGCGGCGATTTTACAACAAAACGAGAGGAAGGCCTCAAAAGTCTGTTTTGGGGTCCGCATCCAATCCAAACCGTACTAAACTAGGCATACAGCCAGAACCAGGGCTCATTGAGTCTTCAAAAAGCAATATTTAATAATTATAAAAGGAATTAATAATTAGAGGGTGGCGGAAGCTCACTGAAATTTCAGCCGTTCTGAAATCACCTAAACCGCCTTGCACGGGAGCATCGCTGCGTCGCGCATTCCGTGGATGATCTTTTTGTCTGCAGGGCACACGGTGGCGAGGATTCCCCCAAGGGTCGTCTTTTCGCCCTCGACGAAATAATAGGGGCATAAGCGCACCCGCCCCTCCATTGAATAAGTCTTTTCAGCCTCGGCGAAGATCGGGTGCTGAATCCGGCGGGGTTTCTCGTAGGCCTGCAGGATCGAAAGATTCACTCCTGATTCACTGAGCGCATCATTGAGACCGTCCGACCATTCAACTCTAGAAGCATCTGAGCCATAGAGGACGCTGCGCGCCCCCCAGGCATTCTCGTGGAAGCCACTGAGTTTGATGATGAGGTTACGTTCTTTCTGTGACGCTTCCGCCAATTGCTCCCAGCGATGAATCGGATGCCCGCCCACCTCAGGCGCATCGAGCACCGCATTCGGTGGTAGATCGACAGGATCCATGATCCAGCCGCGGGGGACGATTTTGCGCAGCGTTTTGAGCGCCCGTTTACTGAGCTGCTCGCGCCAGAAGTCCTGAAGGCGGGGATGATGAAAGAGCGCCAAATTCAGTTTCTCTTCCTGGAAAGGCCGCATCGGGGGCGTGACCACAAGGGCCGACGTATCGATGTGATCGAAGATGAAGTCTTTGAGGGCGAGGTTGGGAAGATCGAAGAGCTCCCAGAATCGATAGACGATGTCGATTTCCTCAGGGTTGCCATCGATGTCAGCACACAGGCTTTCACCCAAAGGCATGAGGTCAGACGGGTGGATCGAGTGGACGCGGTAGCCCTTGGACTGGAGTTGAAGAGCCAGCCAGTCCATCTCGGGCCGATAGGTCGCGGCTTCGTCAGACACCACGATCACGATGAGCGGATTTGAAACATCCGACCGTTGTCCTGCCAAGGCTCCATAAAAGGCCTCCAGCATGCCGTCCTTACCGCCAATGATCTCCCCGTCGCCAAGGTAAAGCTGGTTAAGAAACGCCGTCAGGCCGATCCCGCCGGGGACTGAGTCCATTTCAGTGAGAGCGAAGCCATCGTCGGTGATCAGGAGGTCAGGCCGGATTACAACCGGGCAGCGCCCTTTCACCTTATCCGAGCGTGCATGGCGCAAAAGCCCCTCTGGTTTCCCGCGATCGAGGTAGTCAACGACCCAAGGCGTGCGCAGCTTGCGATTGCGAAGGATGTTCTTATCCGTCGCCGAACGCAGGTAGAGAAACTCAAGCGCGCGGTAAAATTCGGCACACGCCTGCCCGATCGATTCGATCTCACGCAGTTGTGGTGCAGTGATCGGAAAGGCTTCGGGCGAGAGCTTCCAGGTCTTGTCTTCGAAGAGCTCTTGGCCTGCAAGAGCGGTGCGAATCTGTTCAAAGGTCAAAGGCATCGATCAATCTTCCATCTTGATGTCCTTGTTGCGCTGACGGGGACAGCCCGCTCTCAGCCATGCATGAATGAAGCGCTCAAGGTCACCATCCATTACACCCTGAACGTTCGAAGTGTCCACTCCGGTACGCAGATCTTTCACCATCTGGTAGGGCTGGAAGACGTAGGATCGGATCTGATTCCCCCACCCGATCTCACCTTTTTCGCCGTAGAATTTCTCCATCGAAGCCCGCTTTTCATCCTCTCGTTTTTCGAAGAGGCGGCTTTTGAGCATCTTCAAGGCGGTGGCTCGATTTTTCATCTGTGAGCGCTCGTTTTGACACTGTACTGCAATGCCCGTGGGCAGGTGTGTCATGCGCACTGCCGAGTCGGTTTTATTCACGTGTTGGCCACCTTTTCCGGACGCTCGGTAAGTATCAACGCGGAGCTCTTCATCCTTGATCTCGAGATCAATATTATCGGTCACTTCCGCGATCACATCGACCGCACAGAACGAGGTATGGCGGCGTGAATTGGAGTCAAAAGGACTGATACGAACGAGTCGGTGCACCCCACGCTCAGCCTTCGCATAGCCATAAGCGTTTTCGCCCATGATGCGAATCGTAGCATGGCTGATCCCCGCCTCTTCACCAGGGGCGATATCATCGACTTCGACCGTGTAGCCGGCGCGTTCCGCCCAGCGCGAATACATCCGCAGAAGCATCTCGGCCCAATCGCAACTCTCCGTTCCACCCGCTCCAGCGTTGATACTGAGGATGGCGTTATTGCGGTCCATTTTACCACTCAGGAAGCTCTGGAGTTCAAGTGCCTCCAGTTTTGATGCCAGCTCGGAAACCGTTTTAACGAACTCAGCCTCCAGTTCTGCACCCTCATCGCCGTCAGCCATTTCAAGTAATTCATCGACGGCTGAAAGGTCTTCAAGGCGCTGCTTGAAGTCGACGAGCGGTTTGATTGAGGACTTAAGCTGACTTACCTCTGTGGCGATAGCATTCGCTCTTTGTTGGTCGTCCCAGAAACCCGCATCGCCCATCCGGGCCTCATGGTCTTGAATCGTTTTCTGCTGGGCAGGGACGTCAAAGATACCTCCATAGATACCCAGATCGCTTGGTCAGTTCTTCTCGTTGCTGACGGACTTCAGGATCAATCGCCATATAGAACGAAGGTGAGTGCCCCGAAAGAGTTTACAACGCTGAAAGAGGCTTTTAACGCCCCAATTCAGCACCTCTATCTAAGCGGCTTAAGAACGCCTAGCCCTAGCGCTGAAAGTAAACAATCCGACCACAATTCGAACAACGGATAAGCTGCTGACCTCGGCGAGCCTCACTTTCGACTTCACTTTCAACCTTAATATGACAGCCGGAGCATTTCGCCGCATTGACTGTGACGATGATCGGGAAGCGAGCCTTCACCTGTCTACAGACAAAGTCGTATTGCTGAAGCGCAGAGGTGTCATCGATATCACCACGGGCTTTCTCAACCGTCGCCTTCGTCTCATCCAGCTCAGCTTCGTTCACCTCTAAGCCTTGGTTGATGGTTGCGATCTGAGCTTCGAAGGTAGTCGTCGCCTTGGTCATCTCCTCTTTCAGTCGAGCGAGAACTGTTTCTGATCTTTCAATCTCATCGAGAAACTCGATTTCTTCTGTCTCTTGTTCGTCGATCGAACCAAGGATCGTCTTGATCTCATGCTCAAGCGCGTCGTATTCGTCCTGCTTTTTAATCTCGAGCTGCTGGGTGCGGTATTTGACGACTTTGTCCTGTGCCAATTCAACTTCACCCTCCATCCCTAAGCGCTTCGCTTCGAGGTCTTTGATCGCACTTTCCGCCTCCGCGACCCTCTCCTTTGCTTTCGCGATTTCGCTCTCAGCCTTAGCCTTCTCGAGTGGCCATTGCTTCAAACTCGTCTCGAGTTGACGAAGCCGTTGGTCGCGATCCTGTAGAATTAATAGCTTAGCGAGCGCTGGAAAACCCATGTCACTGGATAGAGCGACGACGCCGATAGGTTGGCAAGTTCGAAGGCCACTCCCTACGACCTAAAGTCTGTCTAGAAATCCCAATACAGCGCGTGCCTGTTGCAGAGGCGAAAACCTCGACCGTGACCAGCGACACGCAGCCCGCCCCATGCTTTCACGCAAGCTACGGTTTTCGACGAGCGTAGACAGTGCTTTTCGGAAGCCGAGAAGATCACCGGGAGGGATGAGGAATCCACCAATCCCCGGTTCAAATGCCTCTCCTACGCCGCGAAAGTCCTCTGCGATGACGGGCAGTCCGGAGCTTTGCGCCTCGATCAGAAAGTTAGGCAATGAGTCTTCACGAGAAAGCGAGAGCGCCAGATCGGCCGCTGCGTAATGTGCCGCTGGATTTTCAATATAGCCGAAAAAACGGAGCTTACTTTCCAACCCGAGAGACTTCGCCAGGACCTCGCACTCAGTCCTGCAAGGGCCATCACCCACTAGCCAGAAGACCCAAGATCGGTCTTCAGCCTCCGCATCCCAGTTGGCTAGCTGCCGGATGAGCGTGGCTTGACGCTTTCCATGACGAAACGATGCAACTTGCAGTAATACCGTAGTCGAAGAATCGACCCCCTCGGTGTGCCGAAGAGCCTCTCCTTCTTCAGAGGGAGCCTGATCACTCAAGAGTGCGTTTGGAACCACCTCGATCGCTTCGCCAAGGCAATTCTGGATCTTCAGGCGCTGTGCCCACCATCCTGTGTTAACTAGAATTCCGCTCACCCGACTCAGCGCCCAACGATGCCACGGTTGAAGTCGCTTACCCGTCCGAAGGGTAGACACTACGGGCGTGCAACGGAACTGTTGCTGAATCCAACCCGCATAACAGTTCGCCGATCGGCCCATGCAAAGGATGCGCTCGGGATGAGAGGCTTCAATCGCTTCGATCAAACCTGGTGCGTAAACGCTGATACCAGAATCCCATGATTGCAGGACGGTGACAGTGTAATCCTTTGCTCGCTGTTGCGGAAATAGCTCCCCCCCTGGGCGAAAAATAATGAGGTGCACTTCGTGGCCCTCCTCGACTGAGGCTCGAGCCAAATGCAGACTCTGCCTTTCTGTTCCACCAACCCTTAGCTGGTCTTGAATGATCGTTAAACGCACGTCGCAAAATTTGACTAGAGGCCGTAGTATTTCAATATGCGACGGCGCATAAAATCAGAAGGCAGGAGGCGGGCCGCAGCTGAAGCGACCTGACATTCAAACCAGGAACCTGAGCGCAAGATACCGGTATTCCCACTGCGGAGATAGCGATAGAGGTCAGCGGCAGCCCGTTCTGGTTTCGATCCCTTTGCCACCTTTTCACGCACGGCATCCCAGGCTTCGGTTTCTCGGCGGCTAAGATTGTCTGCGACGACAGAGCTGGCATAAAATTCGGTTTTGAAATCACCAGGGCGAAAATCAACAACCTGAATCGCAGTCTCACTCAGATCGAGCATCAGACTCTGCGTAAACCCAGCTAGGCCTGCTTTCGCTGCATTATAGAGCGGCAGGTATGGGATCGGTAGTTCGACCGCTAGTGAGGTCACGTTCACGATCGAACCTCGGTCTAACTTTCGCATCTGCGGCAAGACGGCTTGAGCGAGCGCAATCGGGGTCCTTAGCATGACCTGCAAGTGCTTCTCGTCAGCACCCAACGGAGCTTTTTCGATCGGACCAAAGTCGCTAAATCCAGCACAATTGATGAGGCTATCGATCTTGCCGAAATCAATTTCCCCAGAACTTAGAAGTTCGTTCACCGCATGCGGGTCGCTGAGATCACACTCGACCCATTCAACCCCTTCCAAAGGTTCGGCATTCAATCGGCTTCGTGTGATGCCAATCACCCGACCCCTACCTTTCACTAGTCGGTGCGTGATGGCTTGCCCGATGCCTCCGCTCGCTCCGGTAATCATTGCTGTCTTCTCTTCGAGCTTTCGTCTCGCCATCACCAAAGTACGCCAAAATGCTGGCACTCAATTTCTTGCGCAAGGACAAACCATGCCCCCTTCGCTCCTCATCCTAACCCACGAGTATCTACCGAAGCGCGCCGGGATCGCCACTTATGTGAGCGAGACTGCTCGTGCTGCATGGGAACAAGGTTGGGACGTAACGATCCTCGCACCGCGCTACACGACCCCAGAAGCTAAAGAGCGCTTTCGCGTCATCCCGACGAAAGTTGCAGGAAAACAGGATTGGCTCGATCGCCTCCGCATGAGGGAGGCTGTTCGCATCTTGGAGATTGATTGGAGTAAAATAACTCTCTGGCTTCCCGAACCAGGACCGCAACGCCTATGGATGTATGCAAAGCTGCTCGGCCTGCCAAAACCAAAAGAACTCATCCTCACGCTCCACGGCTCCGAAATCCTTCGCTTTTCCACTCAATTATGGCGGCGCAAGCGATTCGCGAAGCTCCTTGAAAAGGCCGAGCTTGTAAGCGTCGTTTCATATTACACCAAAGAGCTCCTCGTCTCTCGTTACGGCCCATTGGATGGAAAAACAAAAGTCGTGTATGGCGCAGTCCGCCAAGACCTCTTGCAAGCGCTAGAAGCTACAAAACCGAGAACAAAAAGGACTGATCAGTTTATCGTCCTTACCCTCGCGAGAATCCATCCCCGCAAAGCGCAAGACCGCGTTATCGACGCCATCGCACTGCTACCATCCCACCTACGGGAAAGCACCACCTACCGTCTAATTGGTGGAATCGGGCAAAAGGCTTTTGCTACCGAACTACAGAAGAAAGCACAGGCACTTGGCGTCAGGCTAGAAGGCCCTATTTTGGCTAACTCAGCTGAAGCCATCGCGAAAGAACTGCGCGATGCCGACCTCATGATTCTCACCAGTAAAGAAGAACCCAACAGCGTAGAAAGCTTTGGACTTGTTTATTTGGAAGCGGCGGCGGCGGGTTGCCCCGTTGTTGCGATCGACTCAGGGGGCGTGAGCGAGGCCATCAGTCATCAAAGCGGATGTATTCTAAACTCCGCTACAGCGGAGTCTCTAAGCAAAAAACTCGAAGCGCTCCAATCGAACAAAACTCAACTTGGAGAATGGGCAAACGCAGGACCTACCTGGGCCAAACAATTCTCATGGAGCGCTACGGCCTTAGAGATATTTGGCGACGGCACAACGAACGCAACCAATCGGCATTACACCAATGTCATCGCTGAACTTGAAAAGAGCCTGAAAGGCGTCGAGGCGGTGTCGCTCGACGTTTTCGATACCGCATTGCAAAGAGTTGTTTATCCCAAAGAGATTTTTGCTCTCGTCGAAGCCCGTGCGGTCGAAGCGTTCGGCCCGAATTTCAAAGGGTTCGCGGACTGCCGGATAGAAGCTGAAGCTCGCTCAAGGAAAGCATCTCCCGAAAGAGTGGCCCACGGAGAGGTGAATCTAGAAGAGATCTATGCCGAACTTGTGAGACAAAATCCTCGTTGGCACGACCGTTGCAGTCGGCTCATCGAAATGGAATGGGAGGAGGAACTCCACGTCAGCCGCCCACACCCCCTAGGACAAGAGGTCTACCGCCAAGCCAAAAGCGCAGGCAAACGCGTCCTCTTCGTTTCCGACATGTATCTCGGATCTGATCGTATCGAAGCGTTACTACAACATAACGGATACAAGGAACCTACCGTCTTATGTTCAGCAGATCATTTGTGCAGCAAAGACAAAGGGACACTTTACCCGATCGTCGCTAAAACCCTCAATCTCTCACCCAGCAAAATCATCCATGTAGGCGATAATGCAAAAAGCGACTACAGGAGAGCGAAAGATGCCGGTTTCCAAGCACTCGCATTGCGCCCACCGGACAAAGCTCCCCAAGATGCGAAACACTTTAAACAAATAGACTCTGCTTCAATTTTCAGCCGAGGACTCACGACAAGAAAGCACTACCTCTATAACATCGGAACAGACTCATCCACTCCACCGGGTTATCAGATTGGATATACCGTCCTTGGTCCCTTTGCCTATGGGCTTTGCCGCTGGCTTGTTGATGAAATGCAGAAGCGCGGCACAGACCTGCTTCTTTGTTTAGGCCGAGATGGGCACATGCCCTACACCATCCTACGACAATGGCAGAAAGAATACGGCCTTCTCCCTGATACACGAATCGAGTATTTTCACTGCTCGCGGCGAGCTTGCACACTAGCATTGGCTGGCGACGGCATGAGTCCTCTCGTCCTAAAGACGCTATCCCAACACCGGCGCAGCGTCCCCGTTCGTGACTATCTAGAACGGATTGGCCTAGAACCCGAAGATCATATCGAAGCAGTTAAAGGCGCAGGCTTTAGTTCCCTAGATGAAGTCGTTCATCGAAAAGAAGGACGGCCACAAATGGAACTGCTGTTCAAAAGCCTCGAAGCCCCTCTCAAAGTCCTCGGCCATGAAGAAAAGACAAACCTTGTCGAGTCTCTCCGTATCAAAGGACTGGATACATCAAAAGCCCCAGCTCTTTTCGATCTAGGGTGGCGCGGCACTCAACAATCTGCCTTGCAGGCGATTCTGACTGACTACCCATCTCTCCATGGGTACTATTTGAGTATTGCAGATTCACACGCGAAAAAGGGCACGACACAGGGTTATCTCGTCGAAGATGGAGAGCCTAATCTCATGCGAGGCGCCCTCGAAGCTGCCATCCCAGTTCTCGAACTTCTTTACTCAAGCCCCGAACCAAGCTTCCTCTACTACAAAAAGGACGGAGATAAAATCACGCCCGTTTTCGATTCAATCAATCCAAATTCCGATGAGATCGAGAAACTCCATAACGGAGCAAGTGCATTTATAACGGACATAACCAATCTGGAGAACGGTCCAAACCTTAAGCTATCAACCAATTCGGCAGCAGCCCCGTTCCTTTCAATGGCTCTTAATCCAACGAGAGAGCAGGCAGATTACCTCTCTCAGCTCGTTTTCTCGGATGCCCTAGGAAAAGAACGGCCCACCATTTTGACTAAGGTAAAGCCTCCGAAGCTGCGGGAATTTATTTTCGACTATCAATACTTTTTCGAACGCTACTCCCAGACGGCGTGGCGAGCCTACTTCATCCAGCAAATGTCAGTAGCTGCTCGAATATGGGTGACACCTTGGTCACCTTCGTTTCGTCGTATCCGCAAAGCGATCCGTGTCTTTGGCGGATGAGGATGACCCGACTAAAGCGCCTTACTTAGGGCTTCGACAGCAAAATCGATATCTTCTGCTGTGTGGCGTGCAGATACAGCTGTCCGCAAAAGATCTTTGCCCGGTGGCACAGCAGGAGCGATCGCCATCACTGTGAAAACACCATTTTTAAGCAATTTACGCCAAACATTGTAAGCTCGATCTCGACTACCCAAGACAAGAGGAACCGCAGGCGTTTCGCTATCCCATGTATCAACATCGAGCTGATTAAGGAGTCGCTTGTAATAGCGTGTATTCTCCCAAAGTCGTTCGCGATGCTCAGGTTCTGTCTTCAAAATATCAATACATGCGGAAGCAATCGCTGCCTGTGATGGAGAAATCGCAGCACTGAATATCGCCTGCTTCGAATGCGTGCGCAGATACTCAATCAGCTCTTTCGATCCAGCAACGTAGCCGCCCGTCGAGGCGAGTGACTTCGAGAGACTTCCACAGATCACATCGACCTCATGAGTACAATCGAGATAGCCCGCAGTGCCCTGCCCTCGATCGCCCAGCACACCCAAACCATGCGCGTCATCGAGAATATAGAAGCAACCATGCGGACGACCAACGTCTACAATTTGGGGGATGGGAGCAATGTGACCCTCCATCGAGTAAACACCCTCGAGGACGACAATCTTCGCCCGGTCACGCTTCTCACTCACTAAAATATCCTGAAGGTCTGCCGGATCGTTGTGGCCGAATCGCTCGACACGTGCTCCGCTGAGTTTAATTCCCGACCAAAGCGAAGAGTGCACGTTGCGGTCTACAAGGATAAGGTCGCCCATCTGCGAGAAGGTGCAAATCGCCGCCATGCAGGATAGATACCCCGCCGAAAATACCATGCAGTCTTCTTTACCAAGAAATGATGCCAACTTCTCTTCCAATTCACCGTGGATCGACCGCGAGCCGTTTGCGAGTCGAGCCCCTGTCGTACTTGTGCCCCATTTAGCGAGTGCTTTTTGCCCCGCTTCGATGACTTTTGGGTGGTGAGAAAGTCCGAGGTAGTCGTTGCTCGAAAGCATCAAGTAACGTTTGTCGCCCTTGTAGACGTAAACGCCCTCTTCTCGGTCGAAGCTTCGATACCAAAGGTCATATTTCAGGCGTGCCTTCGTAGATTCGTCTTCATGACATCTACGTTCGATATTGCTGCGGTAACTAGGGCGGGATCGAAAAGGCACGGGAAGCTTTCTTTAAAGGTTACGGCTATCAAAACAGACGGCCCACCAAGTGCAAGTCATTGAGATCGACCCCCTCCTATTCGGCCATGCTCTCTTCGATGAAATCACAGAATTCAGCCATGTTTGCATGCGCATTGAAATTCTCTTCAACCCATTTCCTGGCCTTGGCAAGCTGCGCGAAGCGTTTTTCATCACTGGCCTGCAATTCTATGATGGCCTCAAAATAGGCTTCGGGCGCCCCCGCGACGAAGCCGTTGACTCGGTGCTGAACAACCTCAGTCACTCCACCGACAGGCGAGGCAATGACTGAACAGCCCAACGCCATGGCCTCTGCAATGACATTGGGAAAGCCCGCCTGATCTCCACTTTTAGCTAGAGTGCCGGTAAAGAGAAGCGCATCTGAAGCGGAAAGCAGCCGAAGGACCTCTTCAAAAGGTTGGGCACCACGAAGCTCAACCCGGTCAGCCCATACGGATCGATCCATCCGCATCTCAAAAGCCCGCCTCCCCGGGCCATCTCCGATGATACAAAGTTGAAACAGCACTCCCTTCGCGGCAATATGATCAAGAATATCCCCAAGGAGGTCGTAACCCATCTTCGGCACAAACCGGCCGACTACCGCCAAGCGCAGTGGTGTGCTAAGCGTCGCCTTGGGTTCATAGGACGGCATCTGGGCAAATCCACGCCGTATGACACGAAGCCGACTCTGGTCTGCCCCGAGCTCAAGAAACCTCGCCGCGCCAGCCTCAGTCGACGTTCTGAGCGCACAAGCTGCCTCCATCTTTTGGCGAATCAGGGCGTCTCCACCGTCTTCAAAAAGGTCATAGGCGTGACCAGCAAAAGAGAACCGAAGTCCGGTCAACAGATGCACTGTCCAGCCAATCGTCGCAGGCAACGAGGCCCACACCGCATGCAGCACGGTATCATCGGTTGCCTCTCGCTCAAACTTTCGGGCTAAAATAATGCCATAACCAAAGCCCAACAGATTCTCGAAGAAGTTTGTCGGATTTCTCCAACGCAAACGCACGAGGTTGCGAAAGACACGAAAAAATCGACGCGGTGAGCGCAAAAACCAATAAGGTAACATGAGGAGCAATAGCCACAGTTCGACAAGCCGGAAGCGCTGAACCGGTCGCCCTCTAAACTCAACTTCACCCCCCCAAAACGACCAAAGTTCAATTTCACGGTCCGCCTTCAGCAATGCCTCAACTTCCCGCTGAAGAAAGGTCTCGGTCCGAACTGGAAAGGTAGAAAAAAGCAGGACTAAACGCATTATTCTACAACCTCTTTGCCTAAAGCATACAAACGTTCAACGAGGGTCTCTGGATGTTCTGCCGCAGCAAAAGCGCCCATCCGCTTGATCATACCATCGTATGAGTCGGGATCCTCCAATAGGCCGGCTAGGGCTTGCTTCAATTCACGCGCTGAACGGATACGCAGACCAATACCTTCACGATGAAGAAACCGACTTGTGCAAAATTCCTGGGGCATCGGCCCACGTTCGGCATGAAAGAGAGCTGGGACGACGAAGTGGACGCATTCCGCAAGGGTATTTGAGCCGCCTCGAGTGAGGACAATATCGGAGGACTGAAAGAGAGGGCCCACCTCAGTCAAAAATCCATGGATCGAGATGCGGAAATCAGGATGCCCCGCGGCCCATGCACGTGTTCGCGTCAAAGTCGTCTCATTTTTTCCGCACAGGGCGATGACTTGAACCTTTCCTCCGAGATCGGCGATGCTATCGAGCATCTTTTCATGGCGATCCGCTCCTTTCATCCCTGAGGCCAGGAGCAAAGTAAACGTTGCCGAATCTAGGTTAAGCACCTCTGAGCGATACCGTTTCCTCTCATCCCATGCCATCCGCGACTCAAAATCAGTAGGCCGCAGCAAGGCACGAAAGACATGACACTTCGCGGGTGAAATACCGCGCTCTACAGCCAACTCAGCAACGGCCTTCGTCCGACAAAGAAAAAGGTCCACCGAGGGGTCGATCCAGTGTTTAGAAAATCCGAAGCCGGGTGACCACTCTCCACAGTAGATTGCACACCGAACCTGATCGGCTCCAAGTGCCGCCCTCGCCCGTGCAAAATAGGGTGCGTTCAGGCTGTCATGCATACTGATGACGAGATGGGGTCGCGACGCTTTGAAGCGCTTTTCAACAGCTCCGCCACCAAAAGGCGTACCGAAATCCTGAACCCAGCCCCAGACTTCAGTGATGTGCCAAAAGATAAAGTGAAGTGCAGGGAGATGGCGTTGGATCGTATTATAAATCCAAACCCCGAAACGCCCAACAACCGAGCTCTCCTCGAGGGCATGCCAAACTTCAACTTCGACGCGATCCCCTAGACACTTTTCAGCCCAATCTTTAAGAGCATAAGAACGAACATCATGGCCGCTTCCCGTGCTCGAGGTAAGAATCATCCATCGCTGCCGCATCGTATCCAGTTTAATCAGCCGACTTAAATACGATTGAAACGTTCGCCCCGCCGAAACCGCTGCTATTCGAGATCGCGACTAGAGGAGCCTCCGGGAGACTTTCTTTTGGAAAAAAGAGCCCCTCTGTTTCCTCGTCCGGATCGTCGATATGGGCAGCTCCAGGGGTGAAGCCTTCCTTCATCCCAAGGCAGACAAAACTGGCCTCCATGACACCAGCGAGAGAAAGAGCATGGCCCGTCAGAGCCTTCGTCGAACTCACTGCGAGGTCATCACGACAACCAAAGACCGATTTGATAGCCTTACATTCGACAGCATCCCCCATCACGGTCGAAGTCGCATGCGCATTGATGTAGTTCACATCAGCAGTTTTAACTGTGCTCATTTCAAGTGCTTGCTTCATCGCACGGCTAAGCCCTGCGCCCTCAGGATGTGGAATCGCTACATGGTGGCCATCTGTTGCCTGTCCCCAACCAGCAATCCGAGCCTTGATCTCGGCGCCGCGTTTGCGAGCCACGTCTTCAGCCTCGATAACCATCACGACGGAGCCGCCTGTCGCAACAAAGCCATCCCGTTTTTTATCAAAAGGTCGGGAGGCTGTATTCGGATCCGTATTCAAAGAGAGCACGCGCATCGTTGCGAAGGGCAGGACTGTCTCTGGTGTAAAGTCTTCTGCGCCGACAACAATGACGCGATCCTGTCGACCCAGCGCAACAGCATCATACGCGGCTCCGATAGCGTGAGCACTGGAGGCACAGGCTGAAACAAATCCTGTCGAGGCCCCTTGAATCCCGTAGCGGGCAACTAGGTTGAAACTGAGAGTGCCGGCGATCGATGAGATCATTCCCATCGGCTTCGCCCGGGATGGCCCCAAGCGCTTCATTTGCTCAAGATGAAAGTGATTCATCTTCGCAGATCCGGCGGAGGCCGTAAACATCCCCGTTTCCGGATTCCGGATCTGCTCGTGCGTTAACCCCGCATCTGTGAGCGCCTTCTCGAAAGCGTGCACGGCATATAGGACGTTTGGCGAAAGACATCGCAGCTGATCGATCCGAAAATGAAGTCCCTCGGGATAGACCCAATCTTCGGCATCTTCCCCAATGATTTCAAAACCGGGCACGGGTGCCGCGACATGAATGGGAGCATCTCCACGGTAACCCTCACTATAGGGCCGTATACCGTGATTCAATTCACGTAGATTTGAGGCGACCGATTGCCTTTCTAAACCAAGGCAGGTAGCAAAACCTAAACCCGTAACACAGACATTACGCATAAGCTAACAGCCAAGAAGGTGAACTCACTAAAAGCGAGCCTGAGTATTGATATTCGCCACAAAAGTGGCGTCACTACTCAATTAAAATACCTCGCTTAGGCTTCCTCGCCTTCAGAACCGTAGACTCCGAGGCTCAGCTCTTCAACCACTGCTACGCGACTCCCGGCGCAAGTGATCGAACCAGAAAATTGAGCAATCGGTAATCGAGCACGTGAAAACTCAACTTTCAAATTAAGTGTTTCACCTGGGCGACAGATGCGATGACAGCGAACGCCATCTGAAGAAACAAAAAGAACACGTTCAGGAGAGCCTGCCGCAAACTCCGGCCGATCGCTGCGTAGAATGCTGAACACCGCTAGTTGTCCCAAGGCCTCAATCATCAACGAGGCCGGGAAAATCGGATCTCCAGGAAAGTGTGCTTCCATAAAGAGATCATCGTGTGGAATCGTATAGGTGCCCTCTGCGCTCGAACCGTTCACACGGACTTCGTGTAGAAATAGGAAGGGTGGCTTATGCGGCATTGTCGCAGCAATCTGCTCCGGACCAAAGACCTTATTCACATGCGGCGAAGGTTCACCCTTCAATTTCGCAGCAACAAAGGATTCAATATCGCCGAGTGTGCGCAATCCCTTCAGCTCATCATTCTCGATCGCAATATCGAGAACGGCTTCAACCGTCATAACGATCTCCACCATGAGGAGGGAATCGACTCCCAGGTCCTCAGTGAGGCGCGCCTGCTTACCGAGTTCCTTCACTTGCCCGCGTAAGCCTGGCTCAACAAAGCGCTCTATTATCCCTATGACGATGACCGGAACAAGATCAGCATCCTTTTTCTGGGAGTATTGGATAGCCGCTTTGACCGACACATCGGAACAACGCTTCATCGTATCGCGAATTTCTTCTTCAATCTGCTGAGTATCTTCGGAGGCGGGCATTAGCTAAGAGTTTGAAATTCAAGCAACACAGAGTTACTTATAATTATAAGAAGCCTTTTAGAATGTAGATGTATTGATCAGTGTAAATCCCTATTTATAGACGTAATAAAGCACTCATATTCATCTCAATAAGTCAGCTAGACCGGGAACATTAGACCGACTCAGAGACTTTTTGAGAGGTCTCGGAAAAACTCATATCTTTTCCTCGCCCTTCTCTCCCCAGCGCATTGGCTCCGATAGGATGAGCATTGGTATACAGCGCATGCGCCTAATCTGGGCATTCCTGCTCATGGGGACCTTAAGCTTTGCTTCGCATTGGCACGTAGCACCGGCAATGCCTGGCTGGGATCTGTTCGAATTTGATAAGCTCGCGCATTTTCCCGTTTACGGGCTGCTCGCAACCCTGATCGCCCGAGCACTGACCGGCGAGTTGAAGTGCCCGTCTATCTTCGGCATTGCTTGGGCCTCAACGGTCGGCTTCGGGATGGTCGATGAAACCATCCAATCGATGAACCCAGTCCGCGACTTCTCCCTCGCCGACCTCGTGGCTGATGCTGCGGGCACGAGCGTTGCACTTCTACCTATCTCTTGTGGCCGCTCTATCGGCGCGTTTTGGAGTGGCGCCTGTGGGGCCGTAAGATGAACTCGCCGCTCGCTTGATTTCTCCAAGCCACCATACAAGCTCAGCACTCAGTGGACTCCGCTAACTCAAAACGCATCGAATTCCTTCGCGCCGAAATTGCACGGCACGAGCACCTCTATCGCGTCGAGAACGCTCCCGAGATTTCTGACCAAGCCTTTGATCGCCTCCTCCGCGAGCTCTCAGAGCTCGAGACATCCCTCGGACTAGGGACGAACAAGAGTCCTACCAAAAAGGTCGGCGACGATCGCCAAAGTGGTTTTCAAACTTACGAGCATCGAGAGCGGATGATGAGCTTGGACAATACCTACGATCAAGCCGAGCTGATCGACTGGTATGATCGGCTTAAAAAGCTAGTCCCCACCCTTCCAAGCACCAGTACCGAGCAAGTTGATCTCTTCTCCGCTGCACCGACCTCAAGCGCTTCCCTCGAACTCATTGTCGAGCCCAAGATCGACGGCCTTGCAATCAGCCTCACTTACGAAAATGGCCTGCTGGTTCGTGCCGTGACGCGCGGGAACGGGATCGAAGGTGACGATGTTACAGCCAACATCCGAACGATTGCTGGACTACCTCAGTCGCTGAAAGCCACCGAGACCTACCCGTTTCCTAGCGCAGTAGAGATTCGAGGCGAAATCTATCTCGGCTTTGATGAGTTCAAGCGGATCAATGCTGCTCGAGAGGCAGCTGGCGACCCCCTCTACATGAACCCGCGAAACCTCGCGTCGGGCACCGTCAAGCAGCTCGACCCAGAAATCGTGCGAGAGCGTAACCTCGAGATCCTCCTCTACGGTCTGGGCGCTTGCGATGGCTGGGAACCAACAAGTCAGAGCGAAATCCTTGAAGCTATAAATGCTTGGGGCCTGCCTACCCCTGCGACCATCGCAGCAGTTCCTGATATCGATGCCGCTTGGCATGCCATCGAAAAAATCGACGCCGAGCGAGCCCAGCTCCCTTTTCCAACCGACGGCGCAGTCCTCAAATTGAACAGCCGTAAAGGCCAACGCCGAGCGGGAGCTACTTCAAAGGCCCCGCGCTGGGCGATTTCTTACAAATTTGCAGCCGAGCAGGCCGAAACTCGACTCAATAAAATCAGTATCCAAATCGGTCGCACCGGAGCGCTTACACCCGTCGCCGAACTCGAACCCGTCCTTCTTGCAGGAACGACCGTGAAGCGCGCAACCCTTCACAATGCCGGAGAAATCGCCCGCAAAGACATCCGCGAAGGCGATACCGTCGTGGTCGAGAAGGCTGGCGAAATCATTCCCGCCGTCATTCGCGTGCTCATTGACCAGCGCCCGAGCCAAAGTGATCCATTCGACTTCCCCGCTCGCCTCCGCGAGCTTGGGCACGATGCCGAACAGATCCCGGGTCAAGCCGCATGGCGCCTAAAAGCAGGCAGCAGTCGCGAACTCCTTCACCGGCAGCTTGTTCACTTCGGTGGACGCACCGCGATGGATATCGATGGCCTCGGCAAAGAAATCATCGCTCAGCTTGTTGAGAAAGAGCTTATCCATAATTGCGCCGATCTCTATCAACTCACGGTTGAGCAGCTTTCATCCTTGGAACGTTTCGCAGAGAAAAGCGCCGCCAACCTCGTTGTCGCACTCGGAGCCTCAAAAAGCAATCCACTCTGGCGATTGCTTCACGGGCTCGGCATCACGCATGTCGGCGCGGAAGCCGCAAAACTCCTCGCTGCAAACTACGACGACCTCGACAAACTTGCGGGAGCGGACGCCGCTTCACTTGCAGATCTGCATGGCATTGGTGAGATTATGGCTCAAGCCATCGAAAGCTGGTTCAAGAGCGAATCAAACCAGAGCCTCATCGAAAAACTCCGCGATTCAGGACTCAACTTCAAAGGCGAAGACAAACCCGACATGAGCGAAGCTCCACTTGTGGGCAAAACCTTCGTTCTCACCGGCACCCTCCCGACGTGGACACGCGATGAAGCTAAAGCAGCAATCGAAAGCGTAGGCGGAAAAGTCACCAGCAGCGTAAGCAGTAAGACACACTACCTTGTTGCTGGAGAAGCCGCTGGGAGTAAACTTGCCAAAGCAGAAAAACTCAACGTCTCTATTCTTAGCGAAGACAACCTGAAAGGCCTCCTCAGCCAAACGTAACCATTTTCAACTACAAAGCATAGATGTCTGATACCTACAAAGCCCCTGAATTTCTCGTCGACCTCCTCGAAGCACGTTCGCCATCAGGCTACGAGGCGGAAGCACAAGCCGTTGTCGATCGCTATATCTCAGATGTGGCTGATGTCTACGAGCGCGACCCGATGGGCCAGCGCATCGCGACGATCAACCCCGAGGGGCAGCCCAGCCTACTCCTCGCCGGACATATGGATGAGCTCGGATTCATCATCACGTTTGTCGATGACAAAGGCTTTCTCTACTTCGACACCGTCGGAGGAATCGACCTCAACACGATCGCTGGTCGACGCGTTTCAATTCTAACAAAAGAGGGTGTCGTCACGGGCGTGACTGGAAAACGCGCCATCCACCTCCTCACGCCAGCCGAACGCAAAAAAGTGCCGGAGAAGGAAAATCTCTGGATTGATATCGGCGCGAAGAACAAAGCGGATGCGCTCTCTCTCGTTGGTATTGGCGATGTCGCGGTTTACACCGATGCATTTCATTTTATCCGTGGATCTATCGGCGTCGCCCGAGCGTTTGACGACAAGAGCGGTTGCTATGCAATCATGGAAACGCTTCGACGAATTGCCGCCAAACGCGATGGTCTTGAAGCTCAACTCATCTCTGTCGCAACCACCCAGGAAGAAATCGGTTGCCGAGGCGCGCGCACGGTTGCGAATCGCATCCAGCCTGATTTCGCCATTGCCGTTGATGTCGGACACGCGACGGATCACCCAGAATGCGATAACAAGAAATTTGGTGAGTTCACGCTAGGCGGAGGCCCTATCATCACGCGTGGTGCTAACATTTCTCCGCTCGTTTTCGATCGTCTCGTGAACTGCGCTAAAGACCAAGGAATCCCCTATCAAATTGAGGCCGACCCTCGCCCGACCGGCACGGATGGACGTGAGCTTCAGATGGGCGGAGGAGGCGTCGCGACCGGCGTAGTCAGTATTCCACTACGCTACATGCACACCGCTTCCGAAATCGTCGACCTCGAAGACATCGAACGCACCGTCCAGCTCTTAGAAGCCTTTACCCGCAGTCTAAAGACAGACGACGTCAATGTCTGGTAAACTCGCTACATGAGCGACGAACCAAAGCTCTTCAAAGATCACTTTGATCTCCGGACGGCAAAAGCACTCGCGGCTCAAGTCGCAAACGTTTGCACTGACTTTGATCAGAAGCGATTCGTCGCGTTGGCAACCAAGGGCCTGCTTTCTTTAGAGCTTCTCGCCCGCGTCGATCATTTCGCAGCGGCGCTCAAGGCCTGCCTTCCCGACGACATTCCCGAAGCCCTTGCCATCCTTGAGCGTAGCCTACCGCCTGCACTGACTGACTGTGAAGAACTCTCTGTCGGCTGGATACAATGGCCCATCGCCAATTTCGTCGCGACCCATGGGCTCGACCATTTCGATCTATCTCTAGCCTTCTTAACAGAATACACCCAGCGCTTCAGCGCTGAATTTGCGATCCGAGCATTTGCTGAGGCTCAACCGACAAGAACCTTCGATTACCTTTACAGCCTACTCGAGTACGAGAATCCGCATGTGCGCCGGTGGTGCAGTGAAGGCGTTCGACCACGATTGCCATGGGGCAAACGGTTAAACTCACTTGTCAATGACCCCACTCCGCTTTGGACAATTTTAGAAGCACTCAAGGATGATCCCGAACGGTATGTCCGACGCTCCGTTGCGAACAACCTAAACGACATCGCAAAGGATCACCCTGAGCTCGTCATCGCCCGCTGTAAAAAGTGGAACAGAAAGAAGACTCCCGAGCGCTCACGCCTCATCAAACACGCCCTGCGCAGCCTGATAAAAGACGGACAACCTGACGCCCTCGCCCTGATTGGTTTCGAGCCCCCCTGCGACATCAGTGTCGATCTCACAACTGATCAGTCGAAGGCAAAGATAGGTGACTCGATCCAACTGACCGCTTCACTCTCATCACACTCAGCCGTCGAACAAAGCCTTCTGCTCGACTATATCGTTCACTTCGTCCGAAAAAACGGATCGACCGGAGCAAAGACATTTAAATGGACTCAGCTCACCCTAGCACCTGGTGGCAAGCGGACCGTTCACAAAAAACACCCCTTTAAACTCACGACGATTCGCCAGCTCTACGCAGGCGTGCATCGGATAGAACTCCAGCTCAACGGGCACCGGCTAACGGACATGAAAATTGCGCTTCGCTGAAAGCAGAGGAGTGAGTGCGAATCTGTGGGTGCTTCAGGCCGAATATTAATGACGAAATAGACCTTGAAGAATCATTACCCCGAGCCAAATGTGCGCTATTTAGAAACCATTAACACTTACCAGACCCGACCATGCCAATCGCAACACCCAAGCAATACGAAGCGATGATCGACGCCGCCCAGAAGGGCGACTATGCCTACCCGGCCGTTAACATCACCTCTATCACCACGATCAACGCTGCCCTGAAGGCATTTGCTGACGCCAAGTCCGACGGGATCATCCAGGTCTCCACCGGTGGTGGTCAATTCGCCTCCGGCGTCAATGTGGCCGACGCCGCTTTCGGTGCCATCGTTCTCGCTGAAGCGACACACCTCCTCGCGGAAAAACACGACGTGCTCGTGGCCCTCCACACCGACCACTGCCACCCCGCCAAGGTCGACGGCTTCCTCAAGCCTCTCCTCGAGGCTTCCCGCAAGCGCATCGCCGAAGGCAAAGGTCCTCTCTTTCAATCACACATGTTCGACGGTTCGGTCGTCGAACTCGACGAGAATCTTAAGATCTCCAAAGAGCTCCTTAAAGAGTGTGCCGAGCTCGACATCATCCTCGAAGTCGAAGCTGGCTGCGTTGGCGGTGAAGAAGACGGACACGACACTTCTGGCCTACCGATCGAGAAGCTCTACACCACACCGGATGACATGGTCGAAGTTTACGAAGCCCTCCAGCCACTGGGCCGCTTCATCTTCGCAGCGACTTTCGGCAACGTGCACGGCGCCTACAAACCCGGCTCCGTGAAGCTCCAGCCAAAGATCCTCCGCGACGGCCAAAAGGCTGTGACGGATAAGCATGGTGACAAAGCCTTCATGGACCTCGTTTTCCACGGTGGTTCCGGTTCCGAGCTCAGCGACATCCGCGAAACCCTCGGCTACGGCGTCGTTAAGATGAACATCGACACCGACACCCAGTATGCCTTCACCCGCCCGATCGTGAGCCACATCTGCGAAAACATCGAAGGCGTCCTCAAGATCGACGGCGAAGTTGGTAACAAAAAGAGCTACGATCCGCGCGGCTACCTGAAGAAAGCTGAGATGAATATGGCCGCCCGCCTCGTCAAGGCTTGCGAAGATCTCTGCTCCAACGGCAAGACGATCTTCGGCACGGTCTAGGACAGTCTCACCTTCCAGTTTGATTTGTTTTTATTGACGCCGACCCGCAAGGGTCGGCGTCTTTTTTGCTCAGACAAGAATCCTCTCACCTAGCCGCCATGTTTGTTCCCGATCGTCCCGAAAAAAGCCACGCCGCCTACATATTTGATTTTGACGGCACACTGGCACACTCCATGCCGCTCCATCTTAGAGTTTGGAACGCGGGCCTAGCAAATGGCGCCCCTTTCCGCCTCGAAAAGGACAGCTTTATGAGTGTCGCTGGGATGGCGCTTCGCCAAACCGTCGAACACTGGAATCAAACCCATCAGCTTCAGATCGACCCAGATACGGTGATCGAAATCGTGCCCCTTGAGCCCACCGTGGCCTATGCTTGAGAGCTCCACGCGGCGGGTATCCCGATCGCCGTTGCTTCGGGCAGCACATGCGATGACGTCAAGCAGACCCTCGAAATCATCGGCGTTAGCACCCTCTTTCAAACTGTCGTCACTGCCGATGATGTAAAGAATGGTAAGCCCGCTCCAGATCTCTTTTTGAAAGCGGCTAAAGACCTCGGAGTCGCTCCGTCCACTTGCTGCGTTCTGGAAGGCAGCGAGCTCGGCATCGAAGCCGCTGATGCCTGTGAAATGGCATGGATACGGATTCCCGTGTTTTTGTAGCGAACTAGTTAGTCGACCCGAGAAACGCAAATTGATCATTTTCCCTGCATTCTTGGCCAGATCATCCGATGATTTCCACATTCAGAATGTGGTAGATTATATCACAGAGTGCCCATATCGAGCCTACCTAGACATTTCCCTTTAGCCTTGAATAGACGCTTCCAAAAAACCTAAATAACGCCGTCGCATTTAACTAATCATTTCATGAATACAACCACAGTCACAGAAATCACCGACCTCTCTCAAGCAAAGGATCTCGTAGCACGCGTGCACAAAGGTGAATTCAAAGAGGCACGTGAGCGATACGACTATTTCTTGAGCTATGGCTTCCTGCCAAAACATTTCGAAGACATGCTTGATTTCTGTCGAAACTATGGTTTGGGCCCCGTAGACCTAGATGGATCAAAGGTTTCCGAGCAGTTCCCAGCGACGAATAAGCCCTGATCTACGGGAGCCAAGGATACTGGCCGAAGTCGGGCTTCCGTTTTTCAAGATAGGCTTTATGCCCTTCTTCTCCCTGTTCAGTGAGGTAGTAGAGCAAGGTCGCGTTGCCCGCCAGCTCTTGAATGCCAGACTGTCCATCGACGTCGGCGTTAAAAGCACTCTTTAGGCAGCGGATCGCAAGTGGGCTGTGCTGGAGAATCTCACTCGCCCATTGCTCACCTTCGGCATCGAGCTCGGCGAGGGGAACAACCTTATTCACAAGGCCCATTTTTTCCGCTTCATCCGCGTCGTATTGACGACATAAATACCAAATCTCGCGGGCTTTCTTTTGCCCAACGATACGAGCAAGATAGCTAGAGCCAAAGCCACCATCAAAGCTTCCGACTTTCGGTCCGGTTTGACCAAAAATTGCGTTATCCGCTGCTATGGTGAGATCGCAGACAACTTGCAGGACGTTCCCGCCTCCGATTGCGTAGCCAGCAACCAATGCGATCACCACCTTGGGCATTCCGCGGATCAGTTTCTGTAGATCCAGCACATTGAGACGAGGCACACCGTCTTTACCGATGTATCCACCCTCCTGCTCACCGCGGATTTTTTGGTCACCTCCACTACAGAAGGCAAATTTCCCGTCCGTTTGCGGATTTGCGCCTCTTAGCAGGACGACACCTACCGAAGTATCATCCTTCGCATCGGTAAAAGCTGCTATCATCTCACTCACCGTATCGGGAGTGAAAGCATTCCGGCGGTGCGGACGGTTGATCGTGACGCGAGCGACGCCAGCCGCCTTCTCGTATACGATATCTTCGAAGCTAAACTTTGATACGATCTGCCAATCCATAACCTACACAAATGCCTCCCGCCTTCTTGTGCAAGCAACACGCAAAATAGTTCGGCCGATTTAGTTGGCGGCAACTACCGCTCAGCCGTCCGCCTCGACGCACTACTCCCTAACCCGGCTAAGAAAAGCGTCGAGCGTAATACATAAAGTCCACCCCATCGGGCCCAATACCGAAACGATCAGGCTTTCTCTGGCCGAGGAAAGAGAATCGTTTTCTCGCCAAGGACCGTGCCCTCAAGACGAGTGCTCCAGTCGAGCTCGCCTTCCCAGCGCGTCACAGGCCCCTGCCCAAGAAGCTCCAAAATACGATCTGACATACCTGGCATGACAGGCTTGAGATATACGCCCGTCAGGCGCAGGCCTTCGGCCACGAGCGTGAGCGAGGTCTGGAGTGTTTCTTGATCCTTCGCCTCTTCGGATTTAGCCAGCATCCAAGGCTGACGCGCCTCTAGGTAACGGTTCATCTCGTTACAGAACTCAAAGAGGAGATCCATCGACTTGTGAAACTGGAAGCCTTTGTAAGCGTCGAGTATCTCACCAGAGGCTTTGCCCCAAGCCTGGGTTAAAGTCTGCTCAGGAGACTCGTTGATCGTGGCTGCAGCGAGACCCTCCGGCGCGCTCTTGCTAGCCATATTCAGGAGGCGGCTGACAAGGTTCCCAAGATTCTTACTCAGGTCCCCATTGTAGCGCATCAGAAAGGATTCTTCAGTGAAATCACTGTCCTGCCCCACGCTCATTTCTCGAATCAGATAGTAACGCAGAGCATCAGAACCATACTTGTCCGCAAACTCAAGCGGATCGATCGTCATTCCACTGCTCTTCGACATTTTCGAACCACCGATGTGCCACCAGCCGTGAACGAGGAGCGATTTCGGCGGTTCAACCCCGATCGCTTTGAGTATGATTGGCCAGTATACAGCATGAGCTGGGACGAGAATATCCTTACCGATGACATGAAAATCACAGGGCCATTTCTTCTCGAAATCGTCGGTCCCATAGCCAGCACCCGTGATGTAGTTGATCAAGGCGTCGAACCAAACGTAAGTCACATATCCTTCGTCGAAGGGTAGACGAATGCCCCAGTCAAGACGCTCCACTGGGCGCGAGATGCAGAGGTCGTTGATTGGGTCCTTAAGAAACTCGAGGACTTGCTTTTGCCGGTAGTAAGGAAAAACGAATTCGTTGTTCTTAAGGAAATCGATCAACCAATCCTGATACTTTGAAAGCCGAAAGAAGTAGTTTGTTTCTTCGATCTCTTCTACTTTGCCGTAGATCTCCGGCCATGAGTCATCTTCATTGCGTTCCTTCTCCAGAACGAACTGTTCTTGGCGCGTCGAATAGTAGCCCTTGTAGGCGTCTTTGTAGATCTCTCCGCGATCAAATAAATCCTGTAAGATTGAGCTTACGACCTTCTTGTGGCGCTCTTCAGTCGTGCGGATGAAGTCGTCGTTAGAAATATTGAGCGTCTCACATAGCTGCACAAAAAACGGGGCCAGTTCATTAGTCAGATCCTCAGCGGTCTTACCCTGCTTCTCAGCCGTCTGCACCACCTTTTGACCATGCTCATCGATCCCAGTGAGAAAGTGCACCTCGTCCCCCATCAGCCGACGAGAACGTGCAACAACGTCAGTCAGCACTTTTTCGTAGGCGTGGCCTAGATGCGGACGCCCATTGGCGTAATCGATCGCGGTAGTGATGTAGAAGGTCTTCTTCATAGGTAAAAGTAAAGCGATTGAAAGGGAAGGAACGGCCTCGAAGGGTCAACGGAAATGCTCCTTCAGGCCATTAGGCGAGAAGCGGCGTAATCGCCCTCAATCGGCTCTAAGCACCGTAGACGGCATCCGGCGTCGGAAGCGAACGGTTGATTTCGTCGAGGCGATAGCCAAACCCCGGCCCAGATATCGTTGAAAGATCGAGTTGCCCTCAAAACGCCCCAAGTAGCCTTTGAAACGCCACCGCGCGGTGTGAGAGGCGTGCTTTCACTTTGGCTCCGAGTTCGGCAAATGACTGCTCGAAGCCATCTGGGCAAAACATCGGGTCATAGCCAAATCCACCTACGCCTGATAAAACCTCGGAAAGCCTACCTTTCGACGCCCCTTCAAAAACGAATTCTTCGCCCTCTGCATTCCGAACGACGAGGACGCAGACAAACTTTGCCCTCCGCTCATCAGCTGTCTTCCCCTCGAGAAGGGATAGAAGCTTAGTATTGTTCTCCGCATCGCTCGCACCCTCTCCGGCAAATCGCGCTGAGTAGATACCGGGCGCTCCATCAAGGGCATCGACACACAAACCACTATCGTCGGCCAAAGCCCAGTCTCCTGGCGGTAGGAGTTCAGCGAGAGCGACTGCCTTCTTTCGTGCATTGCCGATAAAAGTTTCAGCATCTTCAACCACATCTGGCATACCTCCAACCGCATTTGCGGAGTGGAGCGCAAAGTCGGCTTTTGCAGCCGTCGCCATCGCTTGGAGTTCTTCGAGTTTATGCGCGTTCCCGCTCGCGAGATAAAGCTGTCTCATTGTGGGTATTGAATGAAGCCACGTGTCAAAAGATCAGCGCCAAAGGTCTCGCGCCGCAAGGAAGTGAGGTGGAGTGCATTTGACATCTCCGAGACCTGAAGTGTTTCACAACCCTTCCTTCCCTGCCCATCCGCTAGAATCTTAGGGGCTTGGTAAGAAAATAAGTAATCGACTGATTTCGCTTCAAAGAAATCACCCCAGAGACCTCGTCCACCTTCGAGGTAGAGCCCACTCAACCCACGCTCTTTCAAAAGCTCAATAGTCGCATCCGGAGAATTGATTGCTCGAATTCCGACACCTTTCCCAGACCAGACCTTCGAGGCAGCCTCAATGAATTTCTCAGAGGTAAGATAAAACGTGTTCGTCGCCCATTTATCTGTAAACACCTGCCGCTCCGGCGTCTTCAAACAGAGACCCCTCCGATCAAAAATAAAACGTGCCGGACACCATGGATCCAAACCATCCACACGGGACGTCAATTGCGGATCATCCGCAATCACCGTGCCCGCACCAACACCAATCGCGGGAAAGGCACGTCGCCATTGGGCAACATTCTGGCGGGCCTCTTCACCCGTAATCCACTTCGAATGCCCCGTCCGGGTCGCCGTAAATCCATCCAGAGTCATCGCCATTTTGGCCGCAACCAACGGGCGCTCATTCTGTATCCAGAAGTTAAAGACAAGGTTCAGGTCAGCAGCCTCGTTCTCCAGCACTCCCACTTGAACGTCGATACCCGCTTCACGCAGTATTTCAAAGCCTCTACCCCCATGGGCTGGATTTGGATCCGTGGCCGCAATCACGACGCGCCGGATCCCACTGGAAAGAATCGCTTCCGTGCAAGGCGGTGTGCGGCCGTGCGTGCAGCAAGGCTCAAGCGTAACATAGAGAGTCGTGCCCTCATCGAGAGGAGCCCCGACTGCCCGCCAAGCCTCTAACACCATCACTTCTGCGTGGGCCAATCCAGGGCGCTGGGTGTGTCCGCTCGCAACCAAGCGACCATCATGAACGACAATCGCACCCACGGCAGGGTTCGGGTGACAGGCACCAAACGCCTTGCGCGCCGCTTCCAGCGCAACCTGCATCCACTGCTCGGCTTCACTCATTTCGCTGGGCGGACATGAGGATTTGAGGCCATTTCTCTTTCAACCGTCGTTGCTGGACCATGACCGGGACAGAGGACGGTTGATTCTGGAAGCGTGTAGATCTGCTCCTGTATTGACTTTTCGAGCACACTAAAATCTCCTAAAGGCAAATCCGTTCTACCGATACTGCCGGCGAAAATAGCATCTCCGACAAGAGCAATCCCTTGATCTTTCAACCAAAAAAGAAGGCTTCCGGGGCAGTGACCAGGCACATGCCTCACCTCAAATGACGTTCCGAGGAGATCGATCGTATCACCCCCATTGATCCAATGAGTAATCTCCATCGGCTTGAGATCGATCCCTGGCATCGCAAAGGATGCCATCTTTGCAGGGTCTTCAAAAAAGTGCTGATCTTCGCTATTCCCATAAATGGGTATTTCATCAGCCATAAAACGCCAGCCATCAAGAAGGTGGTCCCAGTGTCCATGGGTCATGAGCAGAGCAACCAGTCGCACCCCTTTTTTCGCCAAAACCTTCGTCACCTCATCATAAGCATCCAGCGGAGCGTCGACCAAGACAGCTTCAGATGTCTCAGGGTTCTGAATCAGGTAAGCGTTTGTCCCAATCGGCGGGAGTTCTAATGCTTCAAAAGTTAACACGACAGCGAGGTTGAGCATGGTTGAGATGAAGACAAATTGAAACCGTCATGCTGTTCATGACCCCAAATCGCACCAAAAATGGAATAAACACGACGGATCAGGGTCACACTAGGTGGACGTAAAAAAGAA
This sequence comes from uncultured Puniceicoccaceae bacterium, assembly GCA_963933835.1. Lineage (GTDB taxonomy): Bacteria > Verrucomicrobiota > Verrucomicrobiia > Opitutales > Oceanipulchritudinaceae > CAWVVV01. Next base: position 130,648 of record CAWVVV010000003.1, read on the forward strand.
TTCCCATTCTGACCGACATTCTACATTAATGCTGCCAATGCGGTATCGTCACTTCCTCATACCCCTTCTAGCCGCGCTAACCGTCAGTCTATGCTACGGAGAGGTTTATCCCTTCGATCCAGCCCAGTCTACGGTTGAGGTTCTCGTCCCCAAGGCCGGGCTTTTGAGTTTCGTAGGGCATGAGCACTCCATTCGCACGGATTCTGTTTCCGGCAGATTAAACCTGAACGCTGATCAACCGGCACAAAACAGGGTCTCGTTCTCGATTCCGGTGACTTCACTCACCGTTCTGGATCCAAGCCTAGGCGCAGATGATCGCGCCACCGTAACCGAGCACATGCACGCAATTGACGTTCTTAACGCGGAATCATTTGGAACCATCTCCTTTACCTCTTCATCAGTAAAAGCATCGACCGATACGCGAATTAGCGTGCGAGGCACCCTCATTGTCGCCGGCCAAAAAGCCGAGATTAAGTTCGATGCAGACATCTACGAATTGCCCAATGGCGGCGTATCCGTGAAGGGCGAGACTACCTTGGAACTGGCGGACTTTGGTATTAAACCTGTTTCTGCCCTCGCTGGCGCCGTAAAGACAGGAAAGTCGGTGCAGATTAAATTTTTGGTCGCCACTCTCGCACCACAACAATCAAGAACTCCCTAATTCCCTGAAATGTTGATACGACATCTCTTCATCCGCTCCCTCTCTCTGTTCCTCGTAGTTGGTTGCCATTACGCATACGCTCAAAACACTCCGGATGAAGTTCTCGAGTTCGATCGTCCCGAAGCATGGGCAATGCGCTACTTTGCAGGTGCTGCCCTGATGCAAGGGAACGCTGCCCCCATCGGACTAGAAAAAGGTCAATTATCACTCGGCACCGAAATCAGCAATCTGCCCTACATCTCGAAAGAAAATCGCGCCGTCGGTTTCTATGGAACCAAAGACGAAAACCTTAACAAGTCACCTATCATTCTGCGTCCGATGGTGCACTATGGCATCCTCAAAGACTTATCCGTCACCGCGACCTACGTGCCCCCCATTGAGGTCTTCGATCGTTTGCGCACTCATATGGCGGGCGTATCCATTAATTACATCGCCTATCAAAATGAGAATTTCATCGTCCGGCTCCGAGCCTACGGACAGTGGACACAAGCTAAAGGCGACTTCACCGCAAGTGAAGATATTGCTGGGAGCACCGATCCCAACATTAACCCATTCGGCCTCGCGGAACCATCTAACGACACCTTCACCAGCTGGACATATACTTTTGAAGCGAGTTTCTTTTTGCGACTACCGATCAAGAACCCTACATATTGGTCCCTCAGTTTGGCCCGCAGCTATGCTGACCTAGATTTTGAAATCGATGCCGTCTACTTCGGCGGCTTCCACGAAAATCGCCATCAAGTAACCGATGGCTACATTACATCTGTCAGCACAGGTTTTGAAACCCAACTGACTAAAAACCTGTCGACCTCCTTGATCATGGCATACGTCCCGCTCGACGTGCGACGCTCACAAGGTGCCGAACAACAAAACGACGCACTCTTAAATTTCCGATTAGCTTTCAACCTAAAGCTCTAGTTGCCATAAGCTTTCCCTTCATCCTGCTACAACTCCTGACATGAAAACAGCTCGAAATCAAAACCTACGCCACCCCTGCGCTTCCGTCTTACTACAAGGCACTTGCGCCGCGCTCCTCGCAGCCGCCCTTCTGCCTCTAAATCTTGATGCGTTTTCTGGAACTCCGCCAACAGGCCGAACAGGGGCGCCTGGTAGCGCAGGCACCTGTGCAACATGCCACACCAGTGTTGGCTCAGGCACACTAGACCTTGATTTCTCAAACACTACCCTCACGTATGAGCCCGGTGAAACATACATGATTGATGCCAATATTGATGACGCTGGTCAGAAGCGCTTTGGCTTTTCCATGGTTGCTAGAACAGATAGCAACCCAACCATCTCTACCGGGACGTGGACAGCAGGAAACGATTCTCAAGTCTATAACGGCGGCGACCACGTCGGACATCAAGACGCCCCTTTCGCAGATGATATCTACACCTTTGGGCTTAGCTGGACCGCACCCTTGTCAGATGTAGGACCCATTACCTTTTTTGTAGCAGCAAACGCCGCCAACGGCAATGGTGCGAATCAAGCCGGAGACAATGTTTACCTTGAGTCGCTCACGATCAATCCAGCAACAGTCTCAGCGACGTGGGGTGGATATGATATTGTCGATGACGTTTGGATCGACACCGGTTCTTGGTTAGGTTGGCTGGCCCTCTTTGATACGAACGGTGGTGCCACTTGGGCCTACTCGCTGAACCTCGACAATATCTTTTACATCTCAAAAGAACTGGCGCCAAGCGACCCTGGAGTGTGGATATATACAACGCGTGAATAGAACGTAATCACCCCGTCTTTTCTAGCAAAGGGTCGTGCGTTCATTCGCACGGCCCTCTTTACTTTGAAAGCGTACAGGAATGGGCAGTGAATCCAGCCCCAAAGCTCGTCAGCCACAACTGCGAAGGATTGACCGCGGCACGGGCGGGCGCCTTCCCCCAGTCACTGGGAAGGCTTACCGGTACATCCTTGTCGTGGTTTTTTAGATACGCACCCAGGGCAAACAAAACCGACGGACTGCTCATATTCCCGCCGTTTTCTAAAGCCCAAGCACTCTCCACGAAATCTTTTTGAGGAAGTTCCTCGGCAAGTGCCGCCAAAATCTGTCGACCACCCGCATGTGGTAGAATCTCATAGGCGCTACCATTCTCTTCTTCGTGGCGGGACCAGAGCTTGGAGACCGCTTTGCCCGCAACCTCGGGAACACTACGAGCCAGTCGATTCTTTAGCTTTCCGCCATCGTTAACAAAGCGAAGGGCTTCTCGTTCTTCCGGCACGTGGATTGTGTCAAAATCACTGAATTGCCAGCTGTCTTCACTCGAGCTGACATCGTCCCCAGCTAAAATGACCGCTGCAGCACCATCACCGAAAAGACAGGCGCTGATGATCACATCACCTTGATCCTCTAAATAGAAAGCGGCGCTACATATTTCGACGGCTACTACCGCAACTCGCGCTTTTGGGTTCATCGCACAGAAAGCAGCCGCAGAGCGAAGCGTCGGTATGGCCGCTCCGCAGCCCATACCAACCAAGTCTTGCAGATAAGCATCTCTCCGCAGTCCAAGCTGCTCGCTGACATGACTGCTCAGCCCTGGGCATAGATACCCTGTGCACGTGCAGACGAAAAGGGCATCAACGCTGTCCACATCAAGGCCACTCTCTTCCAACGCCTTTGCGACAGCCTCGCTCGCAAGTTCAGGTGCAGCTTTTTCAAAGGCATGATTCAGTCCCTCCGCATCGAGCTTGAGTAATGCATCGATGTCATCGAGCGCGAAGTGTCGATAGTTCACGCCATTCTCGCGCAAAAGAAGTTTCTTCATCATCTGATTTGAGCCATCACGCAGCGTTTTACTCAACGGCTGTCGCGCATAGATAGGCCACAAGTCTGACTGTTTGTATCGAGTTACTGGGACAACACAGGCGAGAGAAATGAGATTCATAGAATAGAAATTCGACTAGTGGGTAAGGTTGTAGAGAAGTTTCCAGGGAAAAACCGGTAAACGGCTCCCAGCGGCGCTTGCTCGCTGAAGAAAAGGATGCAGAAGAAAAGGATGCAGAAGACCTGCCCAGCGTAGCTTTCGCGAGCGCGCCGTCGCCTGCAAAGATTCGATCTCCGCACGCGCTTCGCACCAACTCAACGCGTTCCGACTATAGCCTATCAAGGGCTCAAGCGCAATCGCTGCAGACTCAAACGCCATCGCCATCCCATGTCCAGTAAAGGGGGGGATCATTCCAGCACCGTCACCCAGTACAAGCGCCTGTCCTGAGTGACGCGACCGGCTCATTGCAATACCTGCCGTCGCAGTCCGTGAGGCATCGATCACATCCGCACTCATCAATCGTCGCCTCAAATGAGACAAGCCCACTGCCTCGAGGGCGCTTTCGATCGTCCTTCGATCTGCCGGTGCACAGGCAGATGCATTCAAGAGCATACATACATTAGTTCGGCCATCTTCCACTTTGCTCATCCCGGCATAGGCGCGATGACCTAAGTGAAGCTCAAGGTCGGCAATCATCTCAAAACCACGGCAATGGACTTTCAGGCCGAGCCACCCAGTTTCATTTCCTTTTGCAAGCGTTCCACGAGAAACTCCTGCCGTATCGATCCAGCCTTCTTCGGCTTCCCATTGAGTAAATCTTTGGACGCCAACGCCTTCAATGAGCTCAACCCCTTCGCTCTTCGCTGCGTCTGACAATCGCTGATCCAGCAGCCAGCGTGATATACCCACGCCGGGCTGCGGAAGCTCCCGAGTGAAGAGACGCTTATCGCGAAAATACCACGCCGAGCTTCGATGCTCTAGGGCTCCCTCAAAGATTGGATTCAAATTGAGCTTCTCTCTCGTTGCAGTAGCCAATCCTGTGATAAATTCTCCGCACACCTTATGGCGCGGGTAGTGACTTTTCTCATACACTGTCACAGGAATATCCCTATGAGCAAGAGCCCACCCCAAGCTCAACCCCGCCAAGCCACCTCCGACGATCCTAATTGGGTTCAAGACTGGACCCTCTCAGCCACCATCCGGTAGCTCCCTCGCAGCGTCGTTGTGATTTCCCAGCGCCACGTCGTCGACGACAATCCAAGCAACACCGGCAATTCATTCCCTCGAAAGCCAGCTCGCACACTCACTTCAGCATCATGTTTCGTCACCGCGTGCATCGCGAATAGAAACTCCGTCAGTCGTGATAGAATAATCGCTGTCTGGCTTCGTGCCGTCTCATTAAAAACCACTAAGCGAGCACGAGCGTTCAGTAATTCACCGAGTTTGAAAAGTTGTTCATCCTCGAACTGGTGGAGGATAAAGTTCCCTATAACAACATCTCCAATATCATCTAATTGAAGATCTAAAAGATTTGCCTGCTGCCAGCGCCCATCCGACGGCCACTCATCTGGACGCCGGCATAGATCGACCCCTTTCAGGACCACACCCTTGCCAGCCCTCGCCAGAGAAGCACCAAAAGCTCCGTCGCCGGCAGCCCACTCAGAGACGCTGTCACTACGGATCAGGCGCCGATTGAGAACTTTTCGCAACCAGCGGTAGTTTCCCATCAAGAAATTGATCTTCCGCAAATCCCGTCGATTTGCCACCGCCCCCGGATCATCTTCTGGAAGAGAGTCCAGTTTTTCAGGCAGAACAACGCGACGCATAGAGGGTATCTACTCAAACAAGCTGGAACCGCAAACTTCGATGTATAACTGGGGCTAATCAACCCGTTGGCAGAAAAGAAAATTGCCAAGACCCTTAGCCGAGCCTGTTTTCGAGCGCTTATGCAGGATAATACCTTGAAATTTGCCGTTCTCCCCGGCGACTACATCGGCCCCGAAGTCATGACCGCAGCACTCGATGTGCTCGAAGCTGCCCTCAAAGGCACTGACTATAAGACCGAATACAGCGAGTTCCACGTCGGTGGAGCCGCGATAGACACCACGGGCAAAGCCCTTCCAGAAGAAACCGTCGCGGGTTGTGAAGCCGCCGACGCTATTCTCTTTGGCTCTGTTGGTGGACCAAAGTGGGAAAGTCTTCCACCCGCCGAGCAACCTGAGCGCGCATCGCTCCTACCCATCCGGAAGAAATTCTCCCTTTTTGCTAACATCCGCCCCGGCCTCCTCTACCAAGAGTTGACTGATGCCTCACCGCTCAAGACCAACCGCATCCCTGATGGCATCGACATCGTCTGCATTCGCGAGCTCACCGGTGGCATCTATTTCGGGCAGCCAAAAACCCGCCGTACGCTCGAAAACGGTGAAGAAGAAGCTATCGACACGATGGTCTACAAGACCTCTGAGATTGAGCGCATCGCTGAAGTCGCTGCCCAAACCGCCCTCGGTCGCGGTAAAACGGTCTGCTCCGTCGACAAAGCCAACGTCCTCACCACTTCCGTCCTCTGGCGCGAAACTGTGACTAAGTTCTTCGCCGAGAAATACCCAGAGATCACACTCAGCCACATGTATGTCGATAACGCTGCCATGCAGCTCGCCCGCGATCCGAATCAGTTCGATGTCCTCTTTACCGAAAACATGTTCGGCGACATCCTCTCCGATGAGATGGGCATCGTCTGTGGCAGCCTCGGGATGCTCTGCTCCGCCAGCCTAGGTCTCGACAACAATCGCCATGACTTCAAATATGGTCTCTACGAGCCAGCCGGAGGCACTGCCCCCGACATCGCCGGCCAAGGCGTTGCAAACCCTTGTGCCCAGATCCTCAGCGCCGCGATGATGCTTCGCTACAGCTTCGGACTCGAAGACATCGCCACTAAAATTGAAATCGCCGTTCGCTCCACTGTCGAAAGTGGAACCCGCACAGGCGACATCGCCTTTGGCGGCACAACCGTCGGAACGGCGGAAATGACTAAAGCCATCATCAGCCGCCTTTAAGGAAAAGCATTCACCACGGAGACACGGATATTTCACCACGAATGGACGCGAATAACCGCGAATTTTCAGGAATCCTCGGGAAAGAGGTTTATGAGATTATCGGGTGTGCCTTTGAGGTGCACAACACTCTCGGTCATGGCCTTAAAGAAAAGCTCTACGAAAACGCGTTATGTGTTGATTTTGGATTTGGGGACATCCTTTTCGAACAGCAAAAGATATTCAAAGTTCATTACAAAGGTGAACACATCGGCGAATTTGTTCCTGACCTAATTGTCCACGACACCATCATCATAGACGCCAAAACAATCGAGCGCATCACCGACATTGAACGTGGCCAAGTTCTCAACTACCTTCGTATCTCAGGCCTGCAAATCGGCCTCCTCATCAACTTCAAAGGCCCTCGCTTAGAATGGGAACATATCATCCTCACTACCACCTAAACTATTCGCACCTATTCCCCAATTAACAAGCCACTCAAATTCGTGTCTATTCGCGTCCATTCGCGGTAAGAAATACTTTTCCCGACCTCCATCATGACCTCTGCCGAAGTCCGCCAGTCCTTCCTCGATTTCTTCGCTTCTAAGCAGCACACCATTGTGTCCTCGGCTTCCCTTATGCCGACGGCTCCAAACCTGCTTTTCACGAATGCGGGGATGAATCAGTTCGTTCCCTACTTCCTAGGTGACCGCGATGCGCCCTACCCGCGCGCTGCCGACACCCAGAAGTGTATCCGTGCGGGCGGTAAGCACAACGACCTCGAGGACGTCGGGTTCGACGCCTACCACCAGACAATGTTCGAGATGCTCGGCAACTGGTCCTTCGGCGACTACTTCAAAAAGGAAGCCCTCGAATGGTCTTGGGAGCTCCTCACTGAAGTCTGGAAAATGCCCGCCGAGCGTCTCTATGCCACCGTCTACATGCCAGGCGATGGCGAACCTGCAGACTTCGATGACGAAGCCCACGGCATCTGGAAAGACATCTTCGAAAAAGCCGGCCTCGACCCAGCCAAACACATCATCAACGGCAACAAGAAGGACAACTTCTGGATGATGAGTGATACCGGCCCCTGTGGTCCCTGCTCCGAAGTCCACATCGACCTCACGCCCGAAAACAAAGGTGACCTCGTCAACGCCGACAGCCCGTGGTGTATTGAACTTTGGAACAATGTTTTCATTCAATTCAACGCTCAGGAAGACGGCAGCTTCGGTCCACTGAAGAACAAGCATGTCGACACCGGGATGGGCTTCGAGCGCATCGCCGGAGCTTTTGCCACTACGAATGGCTTTACCGACTTCAGCCGCCCGCCGAGCAACTACGACGCCGACGGCTTTGCTCCCTTCTTCACGAAGCTCTCTTCAATGTGCGACCACACCTACGGTCGCACCCTTCCCGTCGATCCAGCCAAACCAACCGAAGTCGAACTCAAAGACATCGCCTTCCGAGTTCTCGCCGATCACGCCCGCTGCCTCTCCTGCGCCATCGCCGACGGCATCCTTCCTGGAAACGAGGGGCGCAACTACGTCCTCCGTCGCATCCTACGACGAGCCGTCCTCTGGGGCCGCCGCCTTGACCTCAAGCCCGGCTTCTTTGTCCAGCTCGTCGACCCCGTTCTCGAAACTTTAGGCCCCGTCTTCCCCGAGCTCGAAAGCAACCAAGCCCTCGTGCGCAAAGTTATCGCGAGCGAAGAGGCCTCTTTCGAACGCACCCTTGATCGAGGGCTGGCCGAGTTTGAAAAAGTATCCAATGCCGACCTCTCCGGCGAAACTGCCTTCACCCTCTACGATACCTACGGCTTCCCACTCGATCTCACTGAGCTGCTCGCACGAGAACGCGGCCTCAAGGTAGACACTGCTGGATTCGAAGCTGCAATGGAAGCACAGCGCACACGTGCACGCGCCTCACAGAAAAAAGAAGCCGTTCGCGTCAGCGAAGGTGACGACTCCGCCAGCGCGACCGAGTTTGTTGGTTTTGAGGACAATCGCTGGGAATCCTTTGAAACAACGCTTCTCGAAGTCATTGAAAACGAGGACGAGGTTTACGCCATCCTCGCCGCCTCCCCTTTCTATGCTGAAATGGGCGGACAAGTCGGTGACTGCGGCCGTATCCGTTTCTCCGATACAGAAGTCTTTATCTCCGACACGTCAAAAGACAGCGCCGGACGCTTCCTTCATCTCTTAGAACTACCCGAGGGCTTCGACTCCGCCGAGCTCAAGGCCGACAGTCCTGTCGTCGTTTCGATCGACGTCATGCGGCGTCGCCAGATTCAGCGCCACCACACCGTCACTCACGTGCTCCATTGGGCACTGCGTAAGGTTCTTGGCACCCACGTCCGCCAAGCGGGTTCTTATGTTGGGCCTGACCGTCTCCGTTTCGACTTCGCACATTTTGAAGCCGTCACTGCCGAGCGGATCGAAGAAATCGAAAGCCTCTGTAACGACAAGATCCTCCTCAACGATGGTGTTAAGTGGTTCGAAGTCCCCTTCGATAAAAAGGACGAAGACGTCATCGCCTTCTTCGGCGAGAAATACGGCAACGTCGTCCGCGTCGTCGACATTGGTGGCTGGAGCAAAGAGCTCTGCGGCGGCACGCACGTTAAAGCCGCTGGTGAAATCGGGCTTTTCAAAATCGTTTCTGAGTCCGCCATCGCCGCCGGCACTCGCCGGATCGAAGCCGTTGCCGGTGAAGCTGCAGTTGGCCTCGTCGCTGATCGCTTCACCGCTCTCGATACGCTTGCGAAAGAACTCGGAACCAAGCCCGAACTCGTCACTGAGCGTTTCGCCACCATGCAAGCCCGTCTCACCGAAGCCGAGACCGCTCTCAAGCAAGCCAAAGCCCAACTCGCGCAAGCAGCGGCCAGCGACATCGGCAGCGAAGTCAAAACCGTCGGCGAAATCGAAGTCGTCGCTAAGGTCCTTGAAGCGGACAACCCGAACGACCTTCGCGCTCAAGCCGTTGCTATCCACAAGGAACTCAAGAACGGCCTCGCTGTCTTTGGTGGCACCTTTGGAACTAAAGTCACCGTCATGGCCCTCGCGTCTGATGAAGCGATCAAGGCTGGCCACAAAGCCGGCGACATCATCCACAGCCTCACCGCTGAACTCGGCGGCAAGGGCGGAGGCAAACCCGACTTCGCGATGGGCGGCGGCACCGAACCAGATAAGCTTGCGACCGCCCTCGCCACATGGAAGGACTCCCTTTAATGTCACTCACCGTCAAAGAAACCGTCCGCCTTCGCGGCGAAGCCATGCGCCTTAAACCGATCCTTAAAATCGGCAAAAACGGCCTCAGCGAAACCGTTGTCCTCGAGCTGACCAAGCTTCTCAAACAACATAAGCTGATCAAGGTGCGCATAGAGCAGAACGACCGCAAAGAACGCCAAGCTTTCGCACAAACCGTCGCCAAAGAGCTCGGAGCCGAGTTCATCGGGTTAACGGGCAAGGCGCTAGTGCTCTATTCCGAAACGCCCACCGAAACGCCCACCGAATAGTCTCACCAAGGGAGCACGGGCAAAAACGCCTGGCCTCCTTTCTAATAAAATTCGATCGCCAGGAGTGACACCGAGGCTAGCTCACCGTCACTTCGAGCCCACTCGCTGCAAATTGGAAATCAACAAAACGCCCCCCCCCTGCTCTACCCCTAATAAAAATTCAAGGGCGATACTGGATCTGAGCTCGCTCTCCTTAGCTCTCAATTTTCAGGGTCGCTTTATGTTTCCGGTATAGGGCTCTAAACTGATGATAAGTCAGTCCAAGGAGATTTGCGGCCTCCGTCTGACGGAACTGCGCTTTCGCCAATGCCCCTTGAAGAGATCTGACTTCGAGGCCCTAGAACGCGATGAAGGGATTGAAAAGGAACTAGCCTCCTTAAAGCAAAAGGTTCAAAAACCAGATGAGATTATTTCTTAAGAAATCTGTAACCTAAGCATCTCACTCAGTGTATACTAATTAACTAGAAATCACACTTATGCCCGGAGAACTCATACCCGTCCTCATTGTATTTATCGTCGTAGGCATCCCAATTATATGCGGCACCCTACTTAAGTTGGCCAAACTCCTCATAGGAGATGACGGGAGCGGAAGAGGACTTCGCGCCAGAAACAAGAGCAAGGCCGACCTCGATGAAGAGACACGCTTGATTCAAGAAATGCATCAAAGCCTCTCACGCCTCGGATCCCTCGAAACGATCGTCCTACAAAACGAACGCAAACGCTAACTCACTAAACTTTACGCATCATGCAAAATCACCGATCAACGAATACTTTCAGAACACTATACCGCTCTCGCAATGGGATGATTTTCGGAGTCTGCAAAGGCATCGCAAACTATACAAACTTCAGCACCTTCTGGATTCGCGTGGCAGCGCTCATAGCTCTCTTTATGACCGGCTGGATTAGTCTTAATCTACATCGTGGCAGCGATCTTCATCAAACCGGAGCCGATCATCGAGCCGGAGAACACCGAAGATTGGGAGTTTTATCAGACCTACACCTCGAACCGCGGCATCGCCCTACGACGCCTAAAGGAGAAGTTCGAAGCCCTTGAACGCCGGACACGCCAAGTTGAAAGCGTCGTCACCTCCCCCAAGTATTCCTGGGAGCGTAGGTTTGATTCTTAAGGGACAACTTTAGTTAGGAGGAGAGAGACACCAAGAGCATACCGGCTTCCGCTTCGCGTGGGAGTCGGCTTTTTTATGTTTTAATAGCACTGCTGCGGGCGGTGCTGAAATGCAGCTTGTCCGGTCGCATGCCTTCTGGTGGGATACAGATCGATGCAGCCAGAAAAACACCCGTTTTTTAAGAAGGTCGAAAAGGATCAGCTCAAAGTTCTGATCGAATCGAGCACGATTCGAACCTTTCAGCACGAGGCAGTGATCTGCGAAGAAGGCAGTCCGTCGGACGCAATTTTTCTAATCTTGGCGGGCAAAGTCGCCTTCCGAAAACGGCTCCCGACCAAACACCTTCTCACTGTCAGTCTAGGCGAAGCGGGAGGATTCTTTGGAGAAATTGGAGTGCTGACGCATGATGCCCGCGCCCTGCGAGTGGAGTCTCACGGCACTGCAGAAATCGTCCGTATCCCTCGAGGGGCATTGCTCAAATTCATCGAGGATATGCCGGGGCCAGCTGAATCACTGCTACAAAGCGTGATTCGCCACCTTCACCAGACGACGCGACACTATGTCGATGACATGGTGCACCAAGAGAAAATGGCCGTCGTTGGTTCGATGATGAACACGATCATCCACGACTTCAAAAACCCGTTCTGCGTCATCAGCATGAGTGCCCAGCTCCTCCGGCAGAAACATGATGACGACCAGACCGTGCGCCTCTGCGCAAATGTCGAACAGCAGGTCGACCGCATGCTCGCGATGGCGGCTGACCTCGCAGACTATTCGAAGGGCGAGTATCAACTAGACCCAATCACGATCGATCTGCCCGGACTCTTCGACGAATTTCGCAGTCTTAACTATCCTTTCTTCGATATGGATAACATCGAGATCGACCTGAAGATTCCTCAGGTGTCTGTCCTCGGCGAGCGCTCTAAGCTCATTCGTGTTTTTCAAAATCTGATTGGCAACGCTGTCGAAGCACTCGAGGAAGCAGAAAAGGGCCGGATCGAAATCTCGGTCGAGAGTAACCAACTGAAGGAGCAAGTTCAGATCAGAGTCCGAGACAATGCTGACGGCATCCCTGAATCGATCAGAGAACGCTTCTTTGAACCCTTTGTGACTCATGGAAAGTCCGGTGGCACCGGATTGGGCTCGGCAATTGCGAAATCGATCATCTCGGCACATGGAGGCACGATCTCATTTGAAAGCGTGATGGGCGAAGGTACGCTCTTTCTCATTACCTTGCCGATGGCTCCAAACGCCTAGGTCTGATTTCTCATTTTCTCGACAAAACTGATGCCTAAGGTCCAAAGATTTTGGTTAATGAAGTCGGAACCCGACGCCTTTTCACTCGACGACCTGAAGGCGATTTCGCCGAAATCTGAGCTGTGGGACGGCGTTCGTAATTATCAAGCACGCAACTTTATGCGCGACGAAATGAGCGTCGGCGACGGAGTCCTTTACTACCATTCGAACTGCACTCCTCCCGGTGTCGTAGGGCTTGCCTACATCGCTAGTAGCGAGGCGGAGCCTGACCAAACCCAGTTCGACAAAAAGTCTAAATACCACGACCCGAAGTCGAAGCCGGAAGATCCGCGCTGGGTGGCCGCACGGGTCGGCTATGTGGCGCACTTTCCTCAGCAGATCGATCTCCCGAGACTGAAGGCCACGGAAAGCCTGAGCGAGATGAAGGTCGTACAGCGCGGGATGCGCTTATCGATCCAGCCGGTGGATAAAAATCACTTCCTCGAAGTGTGTAAGTTGGGCGGGATCAAGACGCCACTGAAGCTAGTAAAAGCGGCCGTTTAAGCCTGGCCCCAAAGGTGCGCAAATCGGCGCGCGACTTCAACATGCAGTGCAATGCCGTCGCTCAAGATGTCATCATTGAAATCGTACGCGGGATGATGACAAAACGGAACTTCGGCCTGATCCACGGGGCGCGAGGCAAGAAACCAAAATGTACCCGGGACTTGCTTTTGATAGAATGCGAAATCCTCACCGCCCATCATCGGAGGCACTTCGACGTAATCACCGGAGCGTCCGACCTCACTGAGCACAGTGCGAAAGAGTGCATCCGTCTTGGGGTGATTGCGCACGACAGGATAGCCACCCTGAATACGCACTTCCGCTTCGGCCCCAAACGTCGCGGCAAGACGAGAAGCCTCCCCTTCGAGCAAGGCACAGACACTTGCCATGACTGAATCATCCAAGGTTCGAATAGTGCCGGTGATATGGGCTGTCTCTGGAATAACATTGTAGGCCGTTCCAGCATGAAACTGCGTAAAACTCACTACGGCCGAGGCGATGGGGTCAACCTGCCTTGAGACAATTGTTTGCAGGGACGCAACGATCTGACTGCCAATGACAATCGGATCAATCGTCACATGTGGCATCGCGGCATGACCACCCTTGCCTCTCACGGTGATATCAAAACTGGTCGTAGCCGCCATCGCTGCTCCAGGACAGAGACAAATCTGACCAACCTGGGTGGAAGCCATCGGCATATTGTGAAGGCCGAATACGGCATCAACTAAAGGGGCCTCTAACGCTCCCTCATCAACCATTCGCTTGCCACCCGCGCCGCCTTCTTCTGCAGGCTGAAAGATCAAGCGAATCGGGGCCTCCAGCGATGCGCGGATTCCAGAAAGCACATTTGCTACACCTAGGAGCATCGCGGTATGCCCATCGTGCCCACAGGCGTGCATCACGCCGGGGTTTTCAGAGGCGTACGCGACGCCGCTAATTTCATGAATGGGCAAGGCATCAATATCTGCACGCAGTGCAACTACAGGGCCTGGCTTCTCGCCCCCAAGCGTCGCGATCACACCTGTTTCGGCCAAACCCGTTTTCACCTCCCATCCAGCAAGGGATGAGAGCTCAGCGGAGATTTTTTCGGCGGTACGAAACTCCTTGTATCCCAATTCTGGATACCGGTGTAGATCTCGTCGAAAAGCTCGCACCTCCGGCTCAATCTTCGCCACCATTGCCTTGATTTCATCACTGGACGGAACAGCGAATTTTGAATGCGAATTCACAAGTACGACTCTGCGCGGGGCCTATTCTAGGAGCAAATCGAAAAGTCTTACTAGAGCCGAAGAAGGAAAGACCCTACCATTTGTGATTTTTTTCTTCAAATCTTAGTCCCTTATATAAGAGCACAAGACCACGACCGATAAAGAGGATAGCCGCTGAGAGTTCTTCTCGGCAGTAGAATTCTCAAAATGGCAAGAAAGCTCAGTTTCGTAAATTACAAGGGAGGTGTCGGGAAAACATCCTGCATCGTGAACGTGGCGGCATGCCTGGCTGAGGCCGGCAATCGCGTTCTCCTCATCGACCTAGACACGCAAAGCAACTCCAGTATCTGGCTCATGAAGCTGGAGCATTGGAACCAACTCAATGTCAACGGGCAGGGAGCGGTCTACTCAATCTTTGAAAACAATGGGGTGCGTCTGCGTGATATCATCGTGAAGGATGTCGTCCGGGACCGCCAAGGCAAACAGATATTGCCAGGTCTGGATATAATCCCGACGACCTTTAACCTCGTCGACGTCGAGCATGAATACCAGTCACCGGATGGGCGTCCCGCCTACGCAATCTTCCAAGAACAGCTAGCTGAGATAGAAGACAACTATGACTACATTCTCTTCGACTGTCCACCGAACGTCATGCGGGCTTCGCAGTGTGGAATCTTCTGTAGTAATGAAGTTATTGTCCCAGCGAACCCGGATGCTTTGAGCCTGATCGGCTTTACGCTCCTCACAGGTAAGCTTCTTCAGTTCAATGAGCGTTCTGCGAGTTTCCGAAAGGGAGGCATGGGAAGACCCGCCGCCATTACTGGAATCCTCTTCAACGCGATCAAGGCAAACGTCGATATCGAAGTGCCTAAAATGCGCATGCAATTCCGTCTAAACCAGTTCCGGAAGAAGCATAAGGTCGATCCCAACGCCAAAATTTTCAGTAACTCAATTCGAGACGCCGTCGTCGTTCGCCGCGCCGTCACGCTCGGCTTACCCGTCTGTAGTCTCGGCCACACGGCTGGAACCGAAGGCATCCTCGATGACTACCGAAACATCACTCGGCAAATCATCAAACACGACCCGGCAACCATTACGGCAGCCGCTGGAGTCTAATACCACCTGAACGCCGTCAATTTACTCAGCAAAAAACATGAGCACTAGCACAACATCCTCTCCCGTTTCGGCCGAATCCTGGAACTCTGTCCGTGAACGGTTTAAAGCGTCGATGATGGCTCAGACCGAAATCAGCAAACTTGCCCAAAACCTCGATCTTTCATGGCCACTACGCGGTCGCGAAGAGGTTCCACTCAAATACCTACCCCTCACACTCGACGAAGTTGTGCTCATGCCAGGAATTGCGAAGGCACCGGAGCGCATTCAACTTCTCGTCGAAATTCTCAGCGAGACGCTCGCCTTTGATGACCCCTTTAGTGACATGGCAGAGTACGTGGATTCGTCTTCGAAGAAAGATGACGGCACGCAAAAGGCCTTAAAGAAATTCGGTGTACCGATAGACTTTCCGATCCAACTCTGTGCATTGAGCAAAGAGACGCGCGAATTCATCCGTGCAGAGTCGATACACACACTGGGTGAGTTCATCGAGTTCTCTCAAAGCATGGCTCAATCAATTATTGTTGGTGGCGACTTCCGCGCGTTTCTGAATGCGCTAGCGCACCCAGAAGAGAACACGATCGTAAAGTTCCTTCCCTACCGCCCGGGCCACAAAGGTCTTCAACTTGCCGAAGCGATCGCTCAAACACTTTGCCTGCTCGATCCATCCGAGCGCCTCTTCCTCTTCGAGCGCTCGGGAGCGCCGATAGAAGCACGAGATCGACGCGAAACACTTCTCCTTAGCAACGAACAACAATCTGCTGTAATCGCTAAGGTGCGCCACCATATGGAAGTTATCTTCAACTGGTTTGCTGGCAGTCGGGACGAATTCGCAAACGCTCATGCCTAAGGGCCCTCCAATTTCGAGCGAAAATTAGTCCCCCTAGAAGACGTGCAAAAAGAGAAAGCTTCGATCTGGCTCGTGCGGGAGTCGCTCGAACTCGTAGATCTAGCCACCGCCACCAAGAAGAAGAGTTTCTTGAATCGCCTTTTCGGAGGCTAGGCTATGAAGGTCAGTCTAAGGAGACGTCAGATAACCAAGCCTCCACCTGCAGGAATTGAGCTTTCAGAAGCATCGACTGACCGACGGGATTTCAAGCTATCCAACGCGGGGCAAGCAAGCCAGCGAGTCGCTGAGATTGAAGCGTCGCTTAACGAGACCGATGTCGAAATCACTCTTGAGCAACGTGAGGCGCTCATAAAGCGGCACGAAGCTGAAATAGCGCTCCAAATCAAAGAGTTGCGTGCCGACCAAGTCGAAATCGAGGAAGCGCAGAAAGCCCTTGCGCCTGATCCGCAGAGTGAGAGTCAGGATTTCAGTGATGAAGAACCCGCTTCGATCAGTAAAGAACGGGAAGCCTACATCGAAGCCAGCGAAGAAGCCCTGATCATAAAGGCACAGCAACTGGAAGAACTCGAAACCCACTTGAAGCAGTGGCAAGAAGAGCTTGAAGCAAGTTCAGAAACAGCATCCGCCTAGGAGCAAGTGTTGATACTTATTCAACCACTCAGCTACGCAAACATCGACCTGTTACACTCTGTTTGCACTCAAGCATTCCAGCTGGTTCACCAGCGTAAACCAGTTCGCCGCCAGCGTCCCCTCCCCCTGGCCCGAGATCCAGCACCCAGTCGGCCAAACGTATGATATCTAGGTGGTGCTCAATCACGATGATCGTGTTACCTGCATCGCGCAGTCTGAAGAGTAGATCTAGCAACTTTTGGATGTCGGCCCAATGCAGGCCCGTCGTTGGCTCATCGAGAATGTAGAGAGTTGAGGTGCCCACCCGCTTTCCGAGCTCTAGCGAAAGCTTCAGGCGCTGAGCTTCACCTCCACTCAGAGTGTTGGCTGCTTGCCCAAGCTTTAAGTAGCCAAGTCCAACCGACACGAGCGTCTCCAGCCGAGGATGAACCTTTGGGTTATTCGCAAAAAAGTCGGCTGCCTCCTCGATCGTTAAAGCGAGGACATCGGCGATATTCAGTCCTTTGAATCGAACTTCGAGCGTCTCTCGGTTGTAGCGTGCTCCCTGGCAGCTCGGGCACTCCGCGTAGACGTCACTCAAAAACTGCATATCGAGCCGGATTTGCCCATCTCCCTGACAACGTTCACACCGACCGCCTCTCATATTAAAAGAGAATCGACTCGGCTTGTACCCCCGCACCTTGGCGAGGGAGCATTGCGCGTAGAGCTTTCTAAGTTCGTCGAAAAGCTTTGTGTAAGTGGCTGGATTAGATCGAGGGCTACGCCCGATCGGTTCCTGGTTCACCCGTATCACTCGCTCAAAGTACTCAAGTCCTTTGATTGCCTTATGTCGTCCAGGAATTGCCTTTGCGCGCTGAAGCTTAAAAGCTGCAGCCTGTCCCAAAACATCATTCACAAGTGTGCTCTTACCCGATCCACTCACTCCTGACACTGCGACAAAGAGCCCGACAGGAAATGCCGCATCTATTGTTCTGAGATTATTCTCTGAGGCTCCGATAACATTGAGCCACCTATCCGGCACTTTTGTATCTACATTTTTGGTCAGCTTCGCTTTCCCTGAAAGATAGATTCCGGTAGGCGACTCGAGGCCCTTCGCAGCGGTTTTAGGACATCCAGAAAAGACCACTTCGCCACCTCTATTACCTGCACCGGGGCCAATCTCAATGAGATGATCGGCTGCCATAATGATCTGTTCCTCATGCTCAACCACGACGACGGTGTTACCTCGCGACTTAAGATCGATCAGCGTCTTCAGCAATCGCTCAGCATCGCAGCCATGAAGGCCCACGGTGGGTTCGTCTAGAATGTAGGTGACGCCTACGAGCCCCATTCCTAGCTGTGACGCAAGCCGGACCCGTTGGCTTTCGCCACCACTCAAGGTATGCGCACTGCGATCAAGGGTTAAATAACCTAAGCCCACTTCGACGAGAAAGTGTAGACGCATGCGCAAACCATCGAGAATCTCGCGAGCATGATCACCGAGCTTTGAATCCAATTTTGTCGTATCCAGATTTTGGATCCACTCTAGTGCAGAGGCCAGCGGGCGAGACATAAAAGCGTCAAATGCTTCGCTATTTAAAAGAGCAGCTCGGCTAGGCGCATTGAGTCGCCTGCCGTCACAACCCACGCATGTTTGGCTTACCTGATACGCCATTAAGCGCGCCCTTAAGCCATCACTGCTTGTTTCTCGGCGCGTATTATCCAAGTCCGCCAGGACACCATCGAACAGGACAGGAACTGGTTTTGCTCGACCGGCTTTCAACTTGAAGAGGAACTCCCGGCCTTCGGAACCGTGAAGGACTAGATCGCGGACATCTTCCTCTAAGTCTTCCCAAGAAACGGTTGGATCATAAGGAACTTGTTCAGCGAGCTGCTTTAGAATCGCATTGCGCTGGATTATCATGCGCTTGGAACCCAAACGCCACGGCTTAATCGCACCCCTTTTGAGCGAAAGGACTGGATTCGGAACAACTAGCTCAGGTGCAAACTGCATCGTGAGGCCCACTCCACCGCATGTTTCACAAGCACCCGAAGGATGATTCCACGAAAACGACTTCTGGGTAAGCGGGGCGTAGACTGTCCCACAAACCTCACAGCCAAGATCTTGCGTGATGAGAGTTTCGGACCACCCACCATTCCCGTCGTCTACCAAAAGCTTCGCTTGTTTACCCCCCTCTCGAAATGTCATTTCAAGCGAATCGGTGAGACGCGAACGCTGGTCTTCACGAAGGACGATACGGTCGACAACGATCTCTGCGTCGACAGCATCACGACCTTTTAGAATCGTATCCACTTCATCAATACGAGCGATTTCCCCATCGATTCTAAGTCGCTCCCAACCTCTTTGTTGAAGGTGTTCTAATTCTCCTCGAATTATACTCGGTCTCGCAATTAACCACGGAGCGATGAGCATACATCGGCGACTATGCTGGCCGTGTTCCGAAAGGATCGACGAAACCCAATCATCAAGCGTTCGCTTTAAAATCCGTCCACCATCTAGCGGGCAGCGTTGTTCTGCGAGCAGACTCCATAGCAGGCGTGCATAGTCTGCTATTTCCGTGATTGTGCCAACAGTACTCCGAGGGTTGTTGCCCACTGAGTTGTCTTGCTCGACAGCTATGACTGGGCTCAAGCCGTGGATAAAGTCGACTTCTGGCCGAGGCAGCTGCTCAAGCAGCTGGCGGGCACTCGTGCTCAAGCTTTCGATGTATTTACGGTAGCCTTCGGCGTATAACGTATCAAAAGCGAGCGACGACTTTCCACTACCGCTCACTCCACAAATGACGGTCAATGCATCACGAGGAATCCGAAGCTCGATGCCTCTCAAATTGTGAGTTCTTGCCCCTTTTATGTGTATCGATGCCGTCATCACTCGTTCTCGGAAGCAAGAATCCCCACCCTTCACCCAAAAGCAACGAAACTAGCGCAAAAGAGCGCTGAATAGGTACTCAGTCTAGAGTTTTTTGTTTGCATTCCAATGGCGCGGGGGATATCACTATAATTGAATTATGAGCGAATCACCTACACTCTACATAAAGTCGGGCTGCCCATGGTGCCGAGAGGCAACTTCTTTCTTTTCTCAGCACGGCGTCGCCCTCGATATTCGCGACGTTTTGTCTTCGAAAGCGGACATGCACCGGATGATTGAGATCAGTGGCCAGAGCCTAACCCCTACATTTGAGTGGGATGAATTCGTCGTAGCCGACTTCAGTGTCGACGAATTTAAGGACGCGCTTGAGCAAGTTCCCGAATACAAGAAACGGCTTGGGCTTGGCGACAAAGAGGACTGGAACTAGCCGCCGTATAGAAATACTCAGCTTGGCGACCATTCAGTCTTAAGAGTCGCCCGCTAGTATCCCCTAAGGGCTTTCAGGCTTTCCAAAAACTCCCGCTCAATTTCAAGCATCGGCAACTCACTAAACTGATCGAGTTCGAGATTTTCTTCACCAAAGCGACTGCTTGTCGTCCACTTAAGGTTTTCGTAAACTGCAAGCATCCCTGGCACCTGTCCGAGACCTTTGCCAACAACACAGTTGAGCACTTCACTCGCTTCCCTGAGGTAGCCCTCCTGGAAATAGTTCAACGCTAGCGATACGCGGAAATCGATCACACCGGGATATTGTGCGACGAGAGATTCTACCTCGCGGATATTTTCGAGTGTACCTTCCTTCCTCAGCCCTCTAAGATAAGTGAACAAGCTCTGCGATGCGGGAAAACCGCGCAGGCTCTCGATACGCTGACGGTCGAGAATCTGGTTAATCGTCTCATTGTCACCCACATCGTAGGCGGAGAGTATCCGCTTCGAGTCAGCTTCAGCGACGGTGCCAGGGAAGTGAATAAACTTCTCGTAGAACCGATTGAGAAACTCCCCGTTGTTCAGCCGCTCTAAATAACCTTCAAGCGTGCGGTAATCTTTCACTTCAGCCGAAATGCGGACGCAAAATTCTTCCTCAACGACGAAGAGAACACTTCGCGGGTCGCGGAGATCCGCGCAAAGCTACTCACTTGAGCAGCAGAGAGATCATTTCTGAAACCAAATTGCGTTTTAAAGCTGAACACGAAGCCTATTCACTCAACACGAAGGACACGAAGTTATCGAAGCTAAGGACTCAATCCTCAGTGCCCGTTCGCGTCACTGCTCGGCCCCCTGAGACAGGCGGCCCTACCTCTTAGAAAGTGATCAATGGTAGGGACAGCTGTCTTCTACCCAATTGCGTTTTAAAAACTGAGCACGCAGACTACTTACTCAACACGAAGGAAACGAAGTTATCGAAGCTAAGGACTCAATCCTCAGTGCCCGTTCGCGCCACTGCTCGGCCCCCTGAGACAGGCGGCCCTACCTCTTAGAAAGTGATCAATGGTAGGGACAGCTGTCTCAGCTGTCCGCTGCGTTCGATTTAGCTTCCACCCCTTATGCTGGGTTTAATAAGCGATCTTGTTTAACATTGAAATTCCCTGTTTTTAGGAATCTCCACTGAGGAAGACGTCAGCGCTGGCATGGACCGTCCAAACTCAATCTTTCCGATCCACAAAAAAGCCGACTCGTGAATGAATCGGCTTTTTGTTAAGAAAAATCTGGAGGCGCGGGTCGGAATCGAACCGACGAATAGAGGATTTGCAGTCCCCGGCCTTACCACTTGGCTACCGCGCCTTTTGAAGAAGCGGGAAATTCAGCCAAGCGAACCCTGTCGTCAACCCGAAAGCGGCGACATCAGGCATGGTCTGACGGCTATTCACTGTAATTTCGGTCTAGACTCACCTCAAGGGCTCTCGATGATCCTTTGAATGACGGCCACAGTATTCACGATCGCTAATCAAAAAGGAGGCGTTGGCAAAACCACCACTGCTATCAACATGGCAGCGGCCTTGGCCGACCTCAAGGTGCCTACGCTTGTGATCGACCTCGACCCGCAGGCTAATGCCACAAGCGCTCTGGGCGTTGAGAAACATGAAGGAGCCAGCCTCCTCGGCCCGCTCGAAGGCGAGGGAAATGCGAGTGACTTCATCGTCGATACGGGGCGCAAGAACCTCTTCTTGATTCCGGCAGAAGTCGACCTTGCGACCCTTGAAATCAGACTCAGCCAGCGCGATGGCTATCTCCACGTCCTCAGGGGCGTCATTGCTGAGCTACGAGAAAGTGGTCAGTTCAAAGCCATTGTCATCGACTGCCCGCCGGCCCTTGGACTCATCTCGATGAATGCCCTCGCGGCGGCAGACTACCTCCTCATCGCTCTCCAGTGCGAATACCTCGCGCTCGAAGGCTTGGGCCAAATTCTCAAAGTGAAGGATCAGCTGCGCGATACAGGAGTGAACAGTGATCTCGAGCTCGGTGGCATCATCATGACGATGTTTGATGTGCGGACAAACCTCAGCCGTGAAGTCGTTTCCCAAGTGAAGGAGCATTTCAAGAATGAGATCTTCAAAACCTCCATCCCGCGCACGGTGCGCTTGAGCGAGGCTCCCAGCTTTGGTCAAACCATCTTTGAGTATGACAAGGGCTCTGCCGGCGCCGCCGCTTACCGAGCGTTGGGCAAAGAAGTCCGTAAACGCTTCAAGCTCTAGCAATCTACCTAGCTCTGATGTCTACTTCGTCACAAAAAACCAACTACACTACGCTCGAAGAGCAACTTGGGCATACTTTTGGGAATCGCGAGCTTCTCGTTCGCTCACTCACCCACCCATCCTATTGCCACGATCAAAAAACGCCGATTGAGCATAATCAACGGCTAGAGTTTTTGGGGGACGCCATCCTTGGATTTATCCTCGCTGACGAACTCTTCAGACACCTCCCGAACGAACGCGAAGGCGAGCTAACGCGTAGCCGTTCGGCACTCGCCAAAGGCAAGCAACTCTGCGCCCTAGCCCATGAACTTGGACTTAAGGAGTGGATTCGCATGAGTGCTGCTGAAGAGCGGAACGATGGCCGCGAGCGAGATTCCATCTTAGAGGACACGCTCGAGGCCGTCATCGGCGCAATCTACCTCGACAGTGATTTAGAGACGACTAAAGGCGTAGTGAATAAATGGATCGGAGACATCGATAAACGCCTTCGCAAACTCCTTCAGGTCCACAATCCCAAGGGCCAGCTGCAGGAAATTATTCAACCTACGCTAGGCAACACCGCGATCGAATACCAAATCATCGAAGCCGACGGACCCGACCACGCCCGCGTCTTCAAAGTAGAGGTTATCATCGAAGGAAAATCCTATGGCTCTGGGAGCGGAAGCTCGAAGAAAGAGGCAGAGGAAAACGCTGCCTTCCAAGCCCTGAAACAATTTTAGGCGAAGTCATCGCCGCTCGATTCGAAGATGCGTAATGTTCAGCTAGCTGCGGACCGCCCAGCGCAGGTCATCAGTGGCATCATCCCGAGTATTCGGGCGGTTGCACTGGAGCAACTAGCGGCAGAGTTTAAAGGCTTTGCCACGATTGTATTGCTCCCTCACTTGCGCGGAGTCGAAGCGCTGAGCGACGAGCTTGAATCGGCGACAAAGGTGCTCGCGGGGCGCACTCATCCACTCTGTGTCGCGACGCTCCCAAAACCACCAGATCCTGAAGAGGACCACAGCGGACAGAGCCCAAGTGACCGCGTCCTAGACCGTGCTCCGATCTTTTCTCAACTAAGAGAACGTGCGCGGGAGGATACTTCCTCTCCGTTGATTATTCTTACAGAGCTGACGGCTGTGCTCGGTTGCGCGCCTCACCCTGAAACTCTAGACGCGCAGTCGATCCGCCTATCGAGCGGTGACAATTTTGGCTTCGACTCGCTTCGGCAACTCCTCGACGGCGAGTTGGGCTACGACGCCGAAGCGGTCTGCGAATACCCGGGGCAATATGCCGTGCGCGGCGGACTGATCGATGTCTATCCGCCCAACCTCTCTGCTCCGCTACGGATCGACTTCTTCGGCGATGAGATCGATTCGATCCGCACCTTTGATCCAACAAGTCAGCGCTCCGAGGACCTCGTTGCGATCGCCACGATCGCCCCCAACTCGCCTCCTGAGACAGAGAACACGGGCAATCATGCGACGATGCTCGACTACCTCGATGGCCCCATTCACTGGGTCTGGCTCGAGGGCGAGAGGCAGGCGCGCGAAGCCCCGGAACTCTTTCAGCAATTTGAGAACATCGCCGACAAGCGCCCGCATCTCGGGAAGATCCTCGATCGCTCTCGAGGCCTAAAAGACCACTTCAGTGCTCTCGACTCTTTAGCCCTGAAACCACAATTCTTCCCCGAGGCGACACCATTACTCGAATGGGATGCGGGAGGGTTCGACCATCTCTGGCGCGATCTATCGCTGGGGCTTGGTCTTGATCGAAGCGCCAAAGAGCTCGCCGTGCGCGAAGGCATCTACGCCGAACTCCGCCTGCGCCAAAAAGCTGACGAAGCGCTCATTCTCATCGCGCACAATGAAGCTGAAGCTTCGCGCCTCGAAACACTCATCAAGGAGGAAGCCGGCAAACCACGCCTTAAAATCGAGTTTCGGATTGGACTCTTTGAGCACGGTTTTCGTCTCGTGCAGACACCGGATGCGCCGATCGACTGGTTTCCGAAAGGTGCCAAGGCAGTCAACGTTCTGTCCGAGAACGATCTCCTCGGGCGCTCGGCACTTGCTCGCGGCCGGGGCCCGAAGCGCAAGCTGCCGCAGCGCTCCCAGGTCGACCATTTGCTCGATTTTGCCGAGCTCGCCGAAGGTGACCCACTCGTCCACCTCGCCCACGGCGTCTGCCTCTTTCGCGGTATTTCACGCATGGAACTGGGCGATAGCGAAGACGAGGTCATCTCGCTCGAATTCGCAGGTAACATCACTCTACACGTCCCGCTGCACGACAGCCACCTTCTTACCCGCTATGTCGGATTAGCTAAGTCCTCACCCAAGCTCGGGAGACTCGGCACGGGCAGCTGGGAGAAAACCCGTGGCGAAGCAGAAAAGGCGACCCTCGACTTTGCAGCTGAGATGCTCCGCATGCAGGCCGTTCGCCAAGCCGTCGAAGGCATTCCGTTTGGAGAGGATCAGCAGTGGCAGGAACAGTTCGAGGGAGCATTTCCCTATGACCTCACACCCGATCAAGCCATCGCGGTGGAAGAGACCAAACTCGACATGCAGGCACCGCGGCCGATGGATCGCCTGATTTGCGGTGATGTCGGATTTGGAAAAACAGAGGTCGCGATTCGTGCGGCCTTCAAAGCGGTGATGGACGGGAAACAAGTGGCCATCCTCGTCCCGACGACGGTTCTTGCGCAGCAGCACTACAACACCTTTCGCAACCGGATGGCGGAGTTCCCTGTCGTCGTCGAAATGCTCAACCGTTTCCGCTCGGCCAAGGAGTCGAAGGTCATCCTCGAACAGATGGCCAACGGGGGCATCGATATCGTCATCGGGACACATCGCCTGCTTAGCAAGGACGTCCATTTCGCTGACCTTGGACTCATCGTCGTGGATGAAGAACACCGCTTTGGTGTTCGTCATAAGGAGCGCCTCAAACGCCTCCGCACCCACGTCGATATAATGACAATGAGTGCGACACCGATTCCTCGCACACTCTACCTCGCACTCATGGGCGCTCGTGATCTGAGCACGATCGAAACGCCGCCCTCCAACCGTCGACCGATCGAGACTTTTGTCCGCGGTTATGACGAGGACCTCATTCGTAAGGCTATTCAGTCCGAAATCGATCGTGGCGGGCAGGTGTTCTACCTGCACAACCGCGTGCAAACGATCGAGGCGGTTGCGGAACGACTCCGCCAATGGCATCCAGAAGCGAGTATCGCGGTTGGTCACGGGCAGATGGATGAAGCCCGTCTTGAGCAGGTAATGACTGATTTTGTCGCAGCACGGCACGACGTCCTCGTCTGCACGACGATCATTGAAAACGGCCTCGATATTCCCAATTGTAACACCCTTATCATCGAGGGTGCGGATCGCTTTGGCCTCGCCCAGCTCTACCAGCTGCGGGGGCGCGTGGGACGCTTCAACCGACAGGCTTACGCCTATCTCTTACTTCACAACCGCACGAGTATTCGCCAGGTTGCGCAAGAGCGGCTGACCGCGATGCGGCAGCACAACCAGCTCGGGGCTGGCTTCCAGATTGCAATGCGCGATCTCGAGCTTCGCGGCGCGGGCAACCTTCTCGGTCCACAGCAGAGCGGCCACATCGCCGGAGTGGGCTTCGAGCTCTACTGCCAACTCTTACGCCAGAGCGTCGCTCGGCTGAAGGGCGAAGAGAGCGCATCCTATATTCGAGCGGTGGTGCAAATTGACTTTGTCAGTGCTGGCGATGGGACGGCGAGCACGCCCAAAGGGCGATCCGTCGACTCGGGGTTTGCCGCGCTCAAGGCCGCTGAGCTCGATCAGACGCATGTCAAAACGATCTCCGCATCGATTCCTCAGGCCTACCTTTCTGAGACACAACTCAGGATCGACATTTACCGCCGGCTCGCACTCGCCGAATCGACCGTTCAAGTCGACAAAATCGCAGACGAGCTGACCGACCGATTTGGCAAGCCAGTGCGACCCGTCGAAATCCTCCTCCTCGTCACCCGCATCCGCACCCTCGCTCAGGAATGCGGCTACGGGCATTTGGAATCGGAGGGGAATCGCCTGAAGATTCGGAGAGCAAGCGGCAAGCGAGACGACTACGTTAAAAACGGATCTCGGTTTCCCCGCTTGACCGCAAAAAATCCCCTCCGTAGGTTGCGTGAGATTGAACAATTCCTGCTCCGGAATCGTCCCAAAAGACAGTAATGAAGCGACTTTCTATCCTAACGAGCCTCACCGCTCTTCTTTCACTTACATCCGTCCTGCAGGCTCAAGAGGCTCACAAGATCTGGGAGCCACCTTACAGCCACGGTATCGCAGCAGCCGTCGAAGACTCGATCATCACATTTGAAGAGCTACGCCGAGAGCTCCTGCCGCTCGTTCCACGCGTTCGCGAAGGCACACAAAACAAGGCCGAATTCGACACACAGATGTCGGAGCTCTACTTCGAAGTCCTACAGTCGCTCGTCGATCGCGTGCTGATCATGAAGGATTTCAAAGAAAAGGAGTTCAACCTTCCCCCGTCCTTGATTGAGAATGAATTCGATAAAGTGCTTTTCGAGGATTTCGACAACGACCGCGGTAAGTTCCACGAGTTTCTAAAGTCTCAGGGCAAGAACGTCCGAGAATTCCGCCGAGAGCTCTACGAGCAAATTATCGTCTCAATCATGCGCAGCCAGAAGCAGCGCACTGCATCGCAGATCAGCCCAGAGCGGATCGAGAATTTCTACAACGAGAACAAACTTCACTTCTACGAAGACGAAGCAGTCAAGCTACGCATCATCACGATGCGCCCTATCGCCGGTGAAAGCATCGACCTGATGCGCCAAAATATCGAGAAGGTCCTCGCCGAAATCGACAGCGGAACGCCCTTTGAAGATGTCGCGAAGGAGCACAGCCAAGATTCTCGCCGTGAACGCGGTGGTGACTGGGGCTGGATCCAACGGGGAGACCTCAAAGAAGAGCTCGCTGTGCCAGCTTTTGCCCTCGTCGTGGGCGAACATAGCGAGCCGATTGACGTCGATAACCAAACGATGATCCTCTTCGTTGAGGACTACCGTGAGGAAGGGATTCAGGACCTTGTCGAGGTTCGGGACAATATTGAGGAAATCTTGTCCTCCCAGCTCGGACGTCAGACTCAGGAGCAATGGTTGGAGCGCCTGCGGAAAAAGGCTTACATTCGTTACTTCTAGGCCGCGCCTGCGGAAAAAGGCTTACATTCGTTACTTCTAGGCCGCGCCCCGAACAAATCGCGTGGTCGTGCGGCAGTTGGATTGGTTTTTTCTGTAAAAAAGGGTCAAAAACCGGACATTTATGCCGAGTTTTACCCAATCACCATTCGCCTAAAATTTTGCCCCCGTTCTGGGTGCCATTCGACTGCGATCAAATTTCGCGGTCTTCTTGCTGGGCTCATATTGGGCCTCGGCCTTCTCACAGGCTGTCAGACCAGCAGTGTAGCCAAGACTGAAGTCTCGGAGGTCAGCACAACACAGCCTGCGACGAAACCCAATGCAGAGGTTCAAAATCTCTACGCATCGGCCCCGATCGACCCTGCGATCATCCGCGTCGTTGTTCTGCCGGTGCACTATCCGGCCTTCCAGGAGGACGTTCATTCCTACCTAGACGAGCTCTGGGCCCAAGCGCTCCAGCGTCAGAACCGCTTTGAAATCATTTTACTCAGTCGCGAACAGATCGCTGAATGGACAGGGCGGTCTCAGTGGTCGTCGACGGATGTTCTACCTGATCGCTTGCGCAAACGCATCGAAGAGCGTTACCAGCCGGACGCGGTCATGCTCTGTGACCTCACCCGCATGGAATCCTACCAGCCACTCGAAATCGGCCTACGGGCAAAGCTTTTCGAATGGCATGGGGGTGATTTCCTCTGGGGAGTCGACGGCGTCTGGAGCCAACGCCCGAACGGCCGTATCGAAGCCCGCCCAAGGAAGCTGAGTCAGATTTTCACCCTCTTTGAAGACTCCCGCAAAAGTAACCTCGATTTAGCTACAATCAGTCCGAGGTATTTCTATTACCACTTAGTGGAGTCGATCGCTTTAACCCTACCAAAAAACATATAACCGTGAGAATTGATCCCCCCAATCAACGCAACAATGTCCGCGACGTCAGTGCGGCGAAGCGCAAACCTGCAACCAGTTCTACGGGTTCGCAGGACGGACCGAATGTAGAGGATCAAATCGCCTTGGCGCAGATCCACAACATGGTCGACCAACTGATCTCTCAGCCGGAAATTCGTGAGAGCATGGTCGAGCTTGGTCGTAAACTAGTGAACGACCCTAAGTATCCGCCGGCCGAAGTGGTCAACAAGGTTGCAGAACTCCTTTCCAGAGCCATTCGGCGCCAGGGCGAATGAGCGAAACGGCCGTAACAACGCCCTACACCGACGAGGAAATCGAGGCCCGGATCAATGCGATCCCTCGGCTCGCTTCCTTGCGTTCGATCAGCAAGGCCCTCACCGAGCTGCTCAACGCGGAGTATAGCCTAACCGCCCAAATCGCCGAAATCATCCGGCGTGACCCCTCGCTCACCTCGCGCTTACTGCGCTTGGTGAACTCGGTCTTCTTTGGCGCCAAGCAAAAGGTGGCGAGCATCGAAGAAGCCGTTCTCTACCTAGGTGTTCGCCAGATCAGGGAGCTCGCTCTCGCTACCCCTGTGATCGAAGACTTTGAAGCGATGGGGGCGACCAAAACGCAATTCGATTGGAGCCTCCTCTGGAAGCAATCGATCGGGGCCGCCCTACTCACTCGCGAGATTCTAAACAACACCGACACCGCTTACGAAGATGACACTGACTATCTCGTCGGGCTGCTTCATAAGGTCGGTAAAATCGCGATGGCTTCGGCCTTCCCAGAAGAATTTTCAAACATCCACGCTGAGACCTACCGAACTGACCTCGATCTGCGCATGCGCGAGCGAGAGCTTATTGGCTGGGACTACACTCAGATGGGAGCCTACTACCTCGAGCGCAACAAACTCGATAAGCCGCTCATCGCCGCTGTCCGCTGGCAGTGTATGCCAGATCAGGCTGAACGCCATGCTCCGATGGCGGGCGCGATTCAAATCGCCCAATACTTATTGCACACGGCAGATATCGATGGCCTCGAATCGATTGAAGAGCCGGAGGCTAATAGCCCTGAAGAGCTTCCAGGCTGGAGAATTCTTTTCGGTCGTAATGAAAACAATCACGCCATCGTCATGGCATCGCTCAAGCATAGTTTGAACCGACTCCCTATGACGCTCAAGGGCATGATCTAACCCTTCCAGACTAGACTCTACCGGTTCACTGCTCAATCCAGACGAGTGAACCCGCTGGCACCTCGTCATAGAGCTTCACTAAAGGCTCATCCATCAAGACGAGGCAGCCACCACTCTGATTCTCAGGGAATTCCTCCGGTCGAGTCGTCCCGTGGATATAGATGTAGCGGTCAAAGGTATCGACGCCCTCCCCTGCATTCAGGCCCGGCTCCAATCCGCCAAGGCGCAATATGCGTGTCGTGACGAACATCCTCTGATCAGGGCCGTAATCTTCGCGCTCATCGAAGCGCTGGTTCGTCGATTCACGACTGATGAAGACCATACCGGGCTCGGCTCCATCGCCATATTTCTCCGCGACATGGTGCAGGCCCCGTGGAGACCCGCCTGAGTTCTCAGCACAAGAGGGCGGTCTTTTGCCTGAGCTAAACGTGTGGGTAGCTGACAAGGTCCACCCTGCATCGCCTTTACTGCGCCGCCAGTGCTCAAGTTTTTTCTCGCCAAGGAAGGCGAGCAAAACATCGTCCGTGACTTCCTTTCGGAGGCGCTGAATTGCGTTTTCGAAAGGCTCACATACTGATTTCCAAGACCATGTCATACCGTATCGGAATCTTTGGAGCCACTGGCGCAGTTGGTCAAGAGCTCCTCCAACTTCTCGTCAACCGATCGTTTCCCGCAGAATCGATCCGGCTCTTTGCCTCTGCTCGCTCAGCCGGCAAAACCGCTTCCGTTGGCGACAAAACATGGACGATCGAAGAAGCCAACGCCGGTGCGTTCAGCGAGCTCGACCTCGCGCTCTTCTCCGTCAGTGGTGGCTTCTCGAAGGAGATGGGGCCAAAGGCTGTCGAAGCTGGCTGTGTCGTCGTAGATAACTCCAGCGCCTTCCGTATGGATCCAGAGGTGCCCCTCGTCGTACCAGAGGTGAACCTCGATGCGCTCGATGCACACAAGGGCATCATCGCGAATCCGAACTGCTCGACTGCAATCACCTTGATGGGCCTTTACCCGCTCCACCAAGTCTTCGGCGTGAAGCGCTTCTTTGCCTCCACCTATCAAGCAGTATCAGGCAGCGGAGTCGCAGGCATGCAGGAGCTCGAAAAGCAAACCCGCGCATGGGCTGCCGACGAAACCTCCGCGCCCGAGACCTACCCACACCCAATCGCTTTCAATGTCCTCCCTCACGTCGACGTCTTCTATCCTGATGGCTACACCAAGGAAGAACACAAGATGACAGATGAGAGCCGCAAGATCATGGGCACACCGGATCTCCGCGTCTCGACGACCTGTGTCCGCGTTCCCGTCATGCGCGCCCACTCTGTTGCAATCAGTGCCGAATTTGAAAAGGCGGTTGATCTCGACGCTGCCCGTGCCGCGATCGAAGCCTTCCCCGGCGTTCAGCTCATCGACAATCCCGATGAGAACAGCTACCCGCTGCCCCTCAACCAAGCAGGCCTTAACGACTGTGCAGTCGGGCGATTACGCGAAGACCTCGCCTTCGACAACGGGCTGTGCTTCTGGGTCGTCGGAGATCAAATCCTTAAGGGAGCTGCTCTCAACGCGGTGCAGATTGCCGAAGCCTTGCATGCCAAGGGCCTCGTGCGGGTGCAGAGCTAAGAAGCTCAAACTTGCGGGGGGCTGCCACCATTTCCAACGCATTGAAAAATGGTAGGCGATGACGGACTCGAACCGCCGACCCGCTGCGTGTAAAGCAGCCGCTCTAACCAACTGAGCTAATCGCCCCCTTAAAAAGGAAGCTCAAAGAAGATGGCTTTCGGCACAGGCAAACAAGCCCAAAATGACCGGATTTGAAGATTTCGGTCATCTGTGAGAAATCAAGGAAACCCTTTAGAGCCGCCTCGGGTGCAGGCCTTAGGCAAAGTAAAGAGCACATCTAACTGCTCCCAATGCGCTCCTTAGCCTTGTCTTTACGGTCTTGTTTGCGATTAAATCAGACCGTGTTTGATCTACTGAACTATTCCGACGGCGCTGTTGTCATCAGTGAAGGCATTGTGGATGAGCATCTTCTCATTCTCCAAACCGGAACCGTCGTCATCTCCAAAGATGGAACAGAGGTCGCACGTATCAGCGAAAAAGGGACTTTCATCGGTAAAATCTCAGCTATCTTAGGAGAAAAGCGGAACTGCACCGTTACAGCCTCCGGCGAATGCGACATCCTAAAGCTCGATCAAACCATCGATGAGCTCATTGCAGAGAATCCACGACTCGTGAAGAAACTCCTTCAAGAGCTCCCGACGCGCCTCGCAGCAGCAACCGATACCCTCGTGCAATCTCAGCATTCACTGATTACCTTCCGAGAGCAGGGCTAGACGCTAGAATCCTCGCAGGCATTCAAAGCCTGCAAAGGAACAGTTGTCTTGGGTCAGCGGATCCATTGCATCCTTTTGTATCAATGAGCAGCCAGCAAAGCCCGTCGACCGCCTTGCCCTTGGCCTAGGCATCGCGACCTTCGCCATCATCAACCTTGCCGTCCTCATCCACTTCACCGCTTTCGGCCCACCTATCCTCGTAAAGATTCTACTCGGCCTCGGCCTCGCAACCGGAGCGGTTGCGTGGGTAAGGCTGAATAAGAGTAACTAGGCATTGCTAGATGCGCGATTATATGCATACGTGTATGCATGAGAACGACCTTGAATATAGACGATGAAATTTATCAGAGAGCGGTAAAACTCACCGGCATCAAAGAGAAGACGTCGCTTTTACATGAGGGATTGAAAGCTCTCATTGCCGCGGAGAGCTCTAGACGATTAGCAAAACTAGGTGCAACCTCTCCGAAAATCCAAGACATCCCGAGGAGATGATCTTAGTCGATACGTCCGTTTGGATTGATCACCTACGGCAAGGAAACGAGCTCCTATCGGATTTGCTCAATCAAAACCGCGTCGTGACTCACCCACTCGTTTTAGGCGAACTAGCTCTAGGAAATATCTCGAAGCGAGAAACCTTCCTTGAGCTCATTCGAAACCTTCCGACAGCCGAGGAAGCAAGCCATGACGAAGTCATCGCATTTATCGAAAAGAACCGAATGTGGAGTAAAGGCATCGGCTATGTTGACCTCCACCTACTCTGCTCATCATTAATCGCATCTGTCCCTCTATGGACCTTAGATAAACGGTTAGCAAAGGTAGCTAAATCCTTCGGAGCCTGAAGAACTGAGAGCGCTCAATCCGGGGATCCTCTCTGTATTGGATTTCCTACTCCGCACCAAACTTATCCACCATCGCATCGACATCGAGGAAATCGATTTCGAGGGTTGAAACGGTGATGTCTTTGAGCTGA
Source organism: uncultured Puniceicoccaceae bacterium (assembly GCA_963933835.1). Taxonomy (GTDB): domain Bacteria; phylum Verrucomicrobiota; class Verrucomicrobiia; order Opitutales; family Oceanipulchritudinaceae; genus CAWVVV01. The sequence goes on from CAWVVV010000003.1 coordinate 163,451, forward strand.
AGGCCTTGGACGAGTTCGAAAGCGACGAGATTATTTCCCCCTGCAGTGTTCAACGCGCCTGCCTTGAGGCGTTCACCTTCTGCACTGGCTTGCTTTTCGAGGAGCTGGCCTTTGGCGGAGAATTCGGCGGCGTAGAGATCGGCATCGGCCTGGAGTTTTGCGGAGGCAAATCTTGAATCGGCTCGAATCTGCGACATCTGCTTATCAGTCGTGGCTTGCAGGGTCAGCTTCGCAGCCCGCATCTCTTCTTCGATGACGCGAACCTTCGCTTCAGTCTCAGCTGCGATGCGATTTGTTTTACCCTTCTTTTCTTCAGCAAGGGCACGGGACTTATTCAACTCCACATCTTGGTCAGCCAGTTTCTTGTCGAGAATCTTCCGCTCATAGGAGGGGTCGAAAGCGATATCACGAATGAGCACACCGACGAGTTCGATGTGGTTTTTCTTCAACTCTACGGAGAGCCCCTCAGTGACAATATCCGTCTTCACGCGACGCACATTGGGATCGTAGAACTCCTCTGTGAGCATAAGGCCGAAGACGCCACGAATCGTTTCCTGCACTTGGTCTCCTACAATACCTTTGTAGCGAGCCTCTGTATTGAATTGTCGATACAGCGAATGAGTCTCACCTGGAGAAATGCGATACTTAACAGTGACGTCAAGTTTGACCGTGTATCCATCTTTTGACTTCAATTCGATCTGATCTGGTCCACTGATCGCAGGACTACTTGAACGGAGAGCTGTCGAGAGGAATTTATAACGATCGCGCTGGATCTTGCGCTCCTCAGCGGTGGTAAACTCCGTTGTTTGAACGGTCGAATCAAAGATATTCCATGAGTCGAAAAGGGGCAGATTGCGATGCCAACCGGGAGCAAAGTCCTTCTTCACTACACCCTTCTCACCGAGAAAGGCATACTGCTGAGTGCGGACTCCGACTTCACCGAGTTCGATGCGGATGAATAAAAACTGGGCCGCCAAAAAGATGCCGACGATCCCGAGGATAACTAAAATAGAAAGGTATTTGATAAAATTCATAGTGGATCTCTTTGAGAACTATTCTGTGTTGGAACGACGACGACTAGCGGCTTCCTGGGTGTGAGAAAAACGCTCAGTGGAGCTCTCGAGAGTAAAAGGTTGCCCGCTCACACTCAGCTCTTGGAGCTTCTTAGCGTAGGCTCTCTTAACCAGCGTGCGGCCCCCTTCCCCAGTGTAGGCGTTTGCGAGTTCAGTGAGCGCTTCACCCTCAGCCTTTGCTTGAGCAAGGATCGCCTGAGCATTCTTTTCGCGCTCATAGAAACGCGCATCGGCACCCAGCTCTGTCTCAATGACATAGGCCTCAGCTCCACGCACAAGACGCTCGGCTTCAGCATCAGCACCAACGATGAGTTTACGCATCTCTCCATCGAAGGAGGCAAGGATGACTTCCTTCTTCTTCGTCGCTTCAACGACGCGGAAGATTTGGTTCTGCTCGGCAGCTTTCGCCTTTGAAATCTGCTCCTCGACTTCTTGGTCGGCTAATTTCTTTTCACGGATGCGTTCCTCATACTCTGGGTGAAAGCGGAACTTCTCGGCTACGACGCGTTCCACCTGCAAACCAGAGAAACGTAGGGAAGCGTTGAGCTCGTCCATCGCCTTGCGTGCTTTGTCATCGCGCACACTCGAGTCGTAAAATTCCTCTGTCGTCATCTCGCCGAACACTGAGCGGCAAACCGAACGTGAATAGTCGCGCAGCCACTTGATCTTGTAAGCATCACCTAGACCAGAGCTCGCCACTGCTTCCTCGATCATATCGAGGCGTAGACGGTAGTTGATTGTGAGGTCGAGGAATACATCGCTGCCGTCGATCGTCTTGATCCGCAGATCATCCTTGTTGCGACGATCACCGCGGGAGACGTCGGCCGACATCTCCAGACGCTGCGTCGTCGTATCCAAAATATGGAACGAATTAAAAACTCCATTGTAGATCGTTGTCCCTGATTCGGTAACAACATTCACAACACCCGTCAGGTTATTGATCTTAACACCGACCTCCGTGCCCTCGACGCGCTGAACGCGGACGGTGACAAGCAAGAAGAGTATCGTCGCTATGATCGCGACAAGAAAGAGAATGAGGGGGCCGCTGAAATTCTGCAGCGCATTCGCCCCCGGGCGGTTGAAATTTATCGTAGATTTATTCGACATGGCTTACTGAGGTGACGGTCCATTAAACTCCGGACTTTGATGAAGGATTGGTCAGCACTATGAAATGGCACTAGTGTGATGAATAAAATGAGTTCTCTGAGCGTAGAAGAAACATGTGCTCAACAAAGGCGAGGATGAAGTATTGAGAATAAGTCTTTCGCTCTGACCTCATGTCATTCTGGAGCTCAGTTAGATCTAAAATGACGTCCAGATGGCCTGCTAGGTAATATAACGCAGGAACCGGATGCCTACAAAACGGGCTCCTAACTTACCCTTAGGGTGAAGCATCCCCGGTCAATTGCGATGAAATGTGCTTGATCTTTAGAGGCACCTAAAACCTTAATCAAGCGCCCGAATGTCAAAAAAATACACCTCAACCCGCCTAGCAGACTACGAAAACTGGCTGAAAGACGGAGCACCCAATCCTCTCAACAGAATAAGCGACTGCACCCTACTTCTGGAAAAACCTGATTTAATTGAGGGAGCTGAGCCCTTCTCGCTAGAATTAGGAATGACGGAGCCGTCCGAGCAGGCCTTTTGTCAGTGGTATGGAGCACATGCCTTTAAAGGCTGGGGAGAGTGGGTTGAACTAGGCTCCTTTCTCGGCTCGCTAACGGTTCCAGGCGTCCGCGGGCTCAGGGTTAACCCTTCTAAAACAGCAGCCGCCCACAAAATCCGCGTCTATGACCTTTTCAGGTGGAACTCTATGATGGTTGAGTTCGCTGACTATTATGAGATCAAAGATGCTCCGACGGAAGGCACGTGGTACATCCAATATTATAAAGACTACAACGCACACGTCCTTGATCGAGTAGAGGTCACTCAGGCGGACTTGACGCGCCGCGATTACTCGGGCGAGCCGATCGAATTCCTCGTCATAGATGTCATGAAATATCCGGCTTTGGTGACAAACATACTGCGTGAGTTTTTTCCTTCGCTCCGCGCCGGTTCGCTTGTTTTCCACCAAGACTACCTCCATTTCTATGAGGGTTGGATCACCTTGAGTATGTATCAAATGCAAGACTGCTTTAAGTTTCGTAGTGCACTACCAGAAGGTGATACCGTGATTTTTGAAGCGACCCAAAGTCCCAACCCCGAAAAGTTGGAATTTTTGGCGAACAACGAAGAATTAACGGTTGAGCTCATCAACGACGCTTTTGACTGGAGCCGTAGCGTTATTCCGGAGGCTCATCACCACCAAGTCGACGCCACACAGTGCATGATGTATTACCATGCCGGCCACCACGACGAGTGTAGAGCTCTCTATCAGCAGTTGGCTACGAGACACTCCTATCCTTCCTCGCTAGCAGACCTAAAAGCATACCTTGAAAACAATAAGTTATTCAGCCTGCAGGAAAACTGATACAGCTCCTCGAACGAATAGGGATCGAGCCTGAGTGCTCAAGTCTTAGGCAAAGGCTGTGGTGCTGCCCTAAGGATGCGTAGAAATGTCACACCCGAAGTCACTACTCCGAAAATGAGTAAGATGAAAAACGGAACGCGCACAAAAAACGCCGCGAGGAAGCAAAGAACCATAATACCGATGACGTAAAGAAGTGCCCTCACGAGTCGCACTTCGTATTCCTCTTTCAAGGCCCCAGGGAAAAGCCGGATAAAAGCCGCTTGTCGTTCGTATTGACTCTGTGGATACGCGAGCGGCGGCAACTCCACGGTGCCCGTATTCGGGTCCAGACTCACTGCGCCGAGCTTCGCGAGCTGCTTCACTTTCTCCTCTACTTGACGAAAGGCCATCCGCGAGTGCCCCGCTAGATCACTGATTCGCACTGAGCCAGAGAGGTTTTGCATCAAGTAGACGAGCTCATGTTGCCAATTTGCATTCGCTGGCCACGGATCACTTTCAGCCAAGGTGCGCAGCTCATTTTCCACCTCACGGATCACATCCTCACTCAAGACTTGTGCTGAGTCCTCCGGTAAAGGCGCATTTGAGAAGACACAGCGCTCAGGTTTAAAGGCGGTTTGTGGGCGATCAACAAACTGTGGAAAATGGTAGCTAACAAAATCCCCCACCCGGTCTTTCTCAACAAAGTCACTCGTCGCTAGCTTATCGAGCACCTGCTCAACCATCCACAGGCTCACTGGCACGTAAGGCAGCAATTGAACCGGGTGCACCACCCCACTCTGCGAAGCCGCCAAGCGCTCCGCTAGATTCTCAACCACTACCGGCCACGTCAAAGATTGCATCACCGATCAGAGTTAGCCCGCTCCTCTTCCTCTGCAAGGATATCAGGAAGAAGCGCGAAGCGCCTGCGGACAACGCACTGTCGTCGTATTTCAGAATGCAAAAAGCCCTGACCGGAGTCAGGGCTTTCATAAAGTGGTGGTGGGAGCCGGATTCGAACCAGCGAACGGTTACCCGAGAAGATTTACAGTCTCCGTGCTTTAGCCACTTGCATATCCCACCGTGGGAAAAAGCAGAGGAAAGAAAGGATGGTTGAGCGTCTTGCCAAGTCGTTTTTCACCTTGGGCGAAAGTTTCTTTCCTTTTTTCGAATTTCGAAAGCTGATTTCTAGTCGAGGGATCGAGCTAGAACGACGCGGAAGCCAATCGAAGGCGAGACGTGTTCGGGGTCTCGTGCATCACGAGAGGCAGATCGGCAGCGGTCGGCAGGATCTGTCCAAGAACCGCCTCGAATCGGGCGCCCGCGCCCCACTCCATCGCGCCAAAAGTCTTCTACGCTACCCCCGGAAGCCTTTCGTTGTAAGCATCAAGGGCCCATTCGGAAACATTGCCCGCAATATCATAAAGGCCCCATGCGTTCGGGGCAAAACTAGCGACAGCGAGGCTACCGACATTTCCTCGATTACTCACTGTCTGATTGTAGTCGCGGGGATACTCACCAACAAAATTACTGTCTTTCCCATCAGCTTCTTTACCAAAGTAAAACGGAGTCGTCGAACCAGCGCGGGCGGCATACTCCCACTCCGCCTCGGTTGGCAGCCGATAGACATACCCTTTTGGCAAGCGCCCAAAGGCGTTTTCCTTCTCTGTCAAACGCCGGAAAAACTCTATGGCGGCGTGCCAACTGACGCTATCAACGGGGAACTGCGAGCCGTGATAGCGTGACGGATTTGAGCCCATGATGGCTTCGTAAGTCGCCTGCGTGACCTCAGTTGACGCAACCCAAAGCCCAGAGCTGAAACTGGCGCGCGTGAGCTCATCTTCATTTGGGCGACGGTGGGCTTCGCGGACCGGGCTACCAAATCGCCCTGTACCACTGGAAATCCAAATCATATTGAGGGGAAGGTTCGGCGCGGTCCAGGACTCACCGATGTTTGGCCCAGGCAAACTTCGGAGGGCGGGATCCCACTTAGCGCTTCCATTGGCTGGGAGGAGAAAGTCTTTTCCAACCGAGTAGTGGTCAGGCGATCCAACGATGATGCGAAGGGGCTCGCCTGCAGAGGCCTGAAATTGGCCGTCAACGAGAGGTTTCCGCGCGCCATTCCATTCAACCCAGTAGTCCGAGGCCGCCTCAGGCAGCTGAACACTAACCGTGGCAGGCCGTGGCCTAAGGTCGACCGCTAGGCGTTTGAGCGTTTCGTCGACGATCGAGATCGGTCCACCGCGCGGCAGGTAGTCAGGATGCTCGACACGGACGGTGTGCGAGCCGGCTAGTAGACTTATCTGCAGATCGGCTATGGATTGGTAAATGCGGTCTTCGACGATGATACGGAGACCGGCGAGGACGGTTTCGTCGACTGCGCGCCCGCGGAGGGTTACGGTGAGTTTAAGGTCTCCTTGAGCAGCCTCAACGTTGCCAAAATCCAAGACATTTTCCCGCCCTGGGAAGAGGATCACTTCCTTCTCGCGGGTGCGTAAGTTTCCGCCCCCGACGACGACTTTCACCGGATCCGGCCAGAGAAGATCGTCGAGTATCAGTGGCGTTTTTCCGAGGAGGCTTCCATCGATGCGAACAGGCAAACCGGCAGGATTTGAGACCACTTTGAGGCTCGCGGGAAGGGGAACAGGCTCGGCTATAAGCTCGGTCCATTCTCCCTCGCCTAAGACGGTGTCGGGAAACTCAACCGTCTCATGCCCCGGCCGGCTGACAACGATGGTATAGGTTTGGGCAAAGAGCCGTGACTCAACCACGAGGACGTCTCCCTCCGGCACGTAATCGAGAAAAATATTTTCGCCGGATGGTTGCCGGATGTCGAGACGACTACCGCTCGGAGCGACGAGTCGTAAGTTAGCCCACGCAAGCGGAAGGTTGATCTCCTTTGTCTGTAATTCGTCCGTGAGCGTAATCGCGATGCGCTCGGCGATGTGCTGTGGCGCCTGAACGATTCCGATATATTCGCGTCTCTTCCCTACGAGCGCGACTTCACCGTTGGCGGTAATGAAACTTGCGACGCCTTCGCCAAAGAACTTCACCTGTGCGTATGCTGGACTGATCTTGAAGATGACTTGGGGCGATTTTTCGCCCGCGGCAAAAATCTGCGGACCTGATGCTGAGCCACTATCAATCTCCAGCACGCTATAGAGGAGGAAAGCAGTCGCAACGGCGCAAAGGCCAAAAATCACCAGAACACCGATCCGAATATAGCGCCCAACCTCCTTGTTCACCCGATTCTCGACCGACTTCGGCAGGGGAACCCGATCAAGCTTATGCACCCGTTCAGGACCGAGGTGGAGGTGCTCCACTCGCTCAAGGTCAGTCGCGACAGCGATCGTCGTCTGATAGCGCGCGGCGGGATCGTTTTCTAAAAGCCGTCCCAAATAGAGCGCCCAGCCAGGATGTATCTCAGTGTCGACGGAGGCATCTTCACCACCAGTGACTTCGCGAATATGGCCAGCGAGAAGGTTATGGCTGAGGACTCCCAGTGAAAAAAGGTCGGAACGAACGTCGGCAGGCTCTTCGTTTCGCCATTCCGGGCTGAGGGCGTCGAGGACGGTGTAGTTTGGGCCGTCACTCGTTTCTCTTTGAAGCGGAACGATAGCTGAACTGACAAAAATCTCGAATTTCCGCCGAGAGACGCTCTGGAGGACACCGAAGCCCCACACCTTGATCGCCCCAGAGTCCTCGATTAGAATAAAATCGGGGGTGATGCCATAGTGATGAACCTTCACTACGGAGGCGCTTTCGATTGAAAGAATCGTCCGCTGGATGAGGCCCTTAATCTCAGGCGACGTCATCGCCTCCTCGTCTTCAGCACGTTCAGCTTTGCGACGAGTAGAAAGCGTCCGGCCCGACCAATCCGGATATTGGATTGCGATCGTATCTTCGAAATCGACGACCTCTTCGGGCTGCAGGAGGAGATCGCTCTCGACCTTCGAAAGCTGCTCGACTCGCTTCACCAGCTGCTTGCGCATCTGTGTGTCCTTGCCCAGACCGGATGGAATAACCTGCAAAAGCCGCACCCCAACCCCACGATTCACGCGTACGCGATAAAGAGGCCCAAGCAAGGTGACAGCGAGCTGATCGACGATTTCAAATCGTCCCACACGCTCGCCCACATTCTTGAGTTCACTGGTCACACTTGAGCCGTAGTGTGAAAGGCTTTCACTCACTTCCATCTAGCTAGCTCAGTTAATCAGTTCGTCGATTTTCATGCGAAAAAGGTCCATCCAGGGAACGGACTGAGATCAGTCACAAATTCCCCTTAAGAGTGTTATCGGATGAGCAGCAATCCGATGAAGCATCTAGGGGATTTTCCTGGGCCAAATCCGCAAGTTTTTACACAAGCGCGGGAGAACTTAAACTGCAGTTCAAGGAATTCTCAGAACCTGCCCTGGGCGGAGCGCATTCTGTGATGGGAGCAAATTTCGGTTCGCTTCGAAGATTTCCTGCCATTTTCCGGCATTTCCATATATCTCGCGACTGATCTTCGAGAGCGTATCGCCAGCCTGAACGGCGTAGGTGCGTCCACTTTGAGCAGCGGGTGAATTAGGAAGAATAGTGCGCTGCTCGACCACGATCGGAGCGAGCGGAGCTTGTCGGGTCGGCTGATTACGAACAGCAGCCACCTGTTGCTCGAGCACACCAGAGCGCTCCTGCCATTGTGCCAGCTCCCTCCGTAGGCGAGAAAGTTCAGCCCGGAGCGTGGTGTTGTGCTCCTCAGCGGATTGCAGCCGGGTGTAGACATCGAGGCGCTCGACTTCATCCATCAAAGGCTCACCAGGGAGACTGCGCATAAAGTCTTTCACCGCCGTCGTGACCTGCTCTTTTACCCGATTCGCATGTTCTCCGTTCGGATTGATCGTGAGATACCGGTTAAAATGGTAATAGGCAGAGACGGGATCTTTGATCTTGTTGAGATAAATCAAACCAACCTCGAGATGACTCTCTGGGGCCTTGGCGCGACCAGCGATGACTTCTTCGAAAGCAATCAAGGCCTCCCGGTGATTACCTTCACGCTGGAGACCCTGTCCACGACGGTAGGCGCGCTCCTGTATCTCCGGCAGGAGTTCTTGCGTTCGCTGGGGGCAGCCAACGAGAAATAATAGCGCAAACAAAACAGCGAGGCCCGAGGATAAACGGTGCCTTTGAGAGATTCGCCTTTGCTTGTTTAACCACATCCTAAAAACTTGTCAGTCCAGAGCCCACTGACGCAACTGAAAGCGACGGCCATTTTTTAAAATATTTCGCGCATGACCTCCCACCTCAACATCACTGCTCTCGTCCACGAAAAACTCCAGAGCTCATTAGCGCCCGCGAGTTGCGCTATCGATGCGACTGCCGGGAACGGTCATGACGCTGTATTCATTTCTCAAACACTCGGAGCGGACGGACAACTGCACCTCATCGACTGCCAAGAAAGTGCCCTTCGAGCAACACGAGAGAGAATGAACGATCAAAGCTCAACACCTCATACCCACTACCATCTAGGCAATCATGGAGCGGTGCTAGAGCAGCTTTGCAAAACGCACCAAGGGAAGGTTGCAGCGTGCATTTTTAACCTCGGGTATCTCCCTGGCGGGGACAAGACGATCACAACAACACAGTCAAACACCCTCCGCGCGCTCGAAGCAACGAGCACCCTATTGGCCCCCGGCGGTATTCTCTCAATCGTCTGCTACCCCGGGCACCCCGAGGGAGCCGCAGAAGCTGCCGCCGTAAGCGCCTGGGCAGAAAAGCAGAAAGCAGCCAATCTCTACAAACTCGAAGCGTATCAGAATACTGGGACAATGCGACCGGGCCCCTACCTTCTTTGGCTAGTAAAATAGAGGTAGGCCAGAGCAGCACTTTGGGTGGCATCGCGGTGAGCCCAAGGATTACCCGTGGTTTTGAATCGAGGGACCGGCTCCTGCCGGTCCGCGGACGGTTTTACGAGCTCTTCCATGCGTTGGACCGACGTGAGCCAGTCCCTCCAGCGCAAGATACAAAATTTCCAATACCTTTCGTGAATTCACCCAAGCGCATGCGTAGCTAAACTTTTTCCTAGGCAAGGATTCGCGCCTCACCTACATTTTTGCCCTACATGGCTGATCGACCAACGGAATCATGGAACTCCCGCCTCGGTGTCATCCTCGCTGTCTCAGGCAGCGCGGTCGGACTCGGTAACTTTTTGCGCTTCCCTGGAAACGTAGCGGAGTACGGTGGCGGAGCCTTCATGCTCGCCTACTTTATCGGCTTCATCCTCCTCGGGCTACCAATCTGTTGGGCTGAGTGGACGATGGGGCGACGCGGCGGACAGCTCGGCTTCAACTCTAGCCCAGCTATCCTCAGCGCTCTCTCGGGCAAGGCTTGGATGAAATGGCTGGGCGTCATCGGCATGGTCATACCGGTCTGTATCTACATGTATTACGTCTACATCGAGGCGTGGTGCCTAGGGTATGCGGTCAACTTTGCAACCGGCTCGATGGACTTCGCTAATGTCGGCGAATCAACAAACTTCTGGGTCGATTTTATCGGGGCAGCAAAAGATGGCAGCGCGATCGGCTTCGGACTGAAGAGCGTCGGCTTCTTTCTTCTGATCTGTTTCGTGCTGAATTTCTTTCTTATCTATCGCGGGATTTCAAAAGGGATCGAGTTCTTCTGTAAATACGCCATGCCGGCGTTACTTGTCCTCGCGTGTGTCATTCTCGTTCGCGTCCTGACTCTAGGCACCCCTGACACCGCGTTTCCTGATCGCAACGTTGAGAACGGGCTCGGCTTCATGTGGAACCCGAACAAGACCTTCCTCGAGACGCGCGATGCCGGCACAGGGGAATGGGACCGCGGCTCAGCTGAAATCCTCGGCAAGGGTAACCTCAAGACGAACGAAGCCCTCGTCGCCGCCTCGGGTGGAGAGAAGCGACTCGTGAAGGTGTCTTTTGTCGCACAGCTTCTTCGCCCCGACCTCTGGCTCGCCGCCGTCGGGCAGATTTTCTTCAGCCTCTCAGTAGGCTTTGGCATCATTATTACGTACGCGAGCTACTTGAAACCAAAGGACGACATCGTCCTAAGTGGACTGAGTGCGACCTCGGCCAATGAGTTTGCCGAAGTCGGCCTCGGTGGTCTCATCACGCTGCCTGCTGCTTTCATGTTCCTCGGTTCAGCGGGACTAGTGGGGGCAGGTCTCGGCACCTTTGACCTCGGCTTCAAAGTCCTCCCGATGGTTTTTGCGAGCATGCCTGCGGGGAACTTCTTTGGCTTCCTCTTCTTCTTCCTCCTTTTCCTCGCGGCCGTCACGAGTTCGCTCTCGATGCTTCAGCCTGGCATCGCCTTCATCGAAGAAGCACTCGATATCGGGCGCAAGCAATCCGTCGCGATCCTAGGCCTCATCACTGCTTTCGGCGCCCTCTTCGTCGTTTACTTCAGCGCCGATGCCAAGGCCCTCGACACGATCGACTTCTGGGCTGGAACTTTCCTCATCTTTATTTTGGCGACAATCGAGATCATCATTTTCTCTTGGGTCGTGGGGATTAAAAAGGGGCTCTCTTGGGCACACGAAGGAGCCCTCATTCGCATCCCTCGCTGGACCTCATTTACGATGGTCTGGATCAGCCCGTTTTTTCTGTTGGTCATCTTCGTCCTCTGGGTCTTGCAAAATGTCTTCGGGCTCAGTCTCCAAGGCGGAGAAGCGCAGACGACTAGCTATATCAAGGATCTCTTTATTGAACCGAATCCAGTTGCATGGATGAGTATCGCGGTGATCGCACTCGTCTGGGGATTTGGAATCGTCGTGGTCTCAGCATCCCGACGCTTTAAAGGAATCGAGAACATTGAATTGGAGGAAAACTCATGAGCACAGGCGGATGGATCATTATGCTTTTATCAGTTGGCGGCGTCACCTCGCTCCTCCTGTGGTGTATTTACAAGGGGCTGACGACTCCCGGCGAGACAGACAAGCTGCACGGCTTCGAAGGCGAGACTCCGGACGAAGCCGAGAACCGTTCATGAGAACATTCCTAAGGCTACTCGTTGGAAGTGGCACTCTGGCATTTCTCGTCGCCTGCGGAACGGTGCAGGAACACCGCGCCCGGCAGTTCTCATCCGAATGGAAAACGATCGATCCTGTGGCACAAACACGCCTCGGCGCGGCGACAATTCAGCTCAACGATACAAACAAAGCAGTCTACATCGCCCTCGGATCGCCGAACTATACCCTGCCCTATGACTGGAGTTCGCGCACTTGGACCTGGGTCTACTGGGGCTTTGCACCCGACCAGCCGAAAAGCGATGACGAGGCCCTTCACTTTCTCTCCCGCAGCGAACTACGCCTTCCCGCTCCAAAGAACGAACGCCAAGCCCTCCGCGTCACCTTCCAAAACACCCGCCTCCTCAAATGGGATCTCGCTGAAATGGACCCCGAGGAATCTCGCAACTCTGTAAGAGTGGAAATGGGGAAGTTCCCACAGATCACTCGTCATCAAGAGTGATGGAATGGCGTTGATACACCTAGTTTATCTTGGTGTTTTTCGAAAATTCGTAACGAGAGTTCATAAAGTCCTTGCCGAGGACTGATTGGGTGCCTTTGTTCTGCGCTTTCCCGATGCACCCGTAGCTCAACTGGATAGAGCACCTGATTACGGATCAGGAGGTTAGGGGTTCGAATCCCTTCGGGTGTGCCACTTTAAAAGCCGCTGGATTTCCAGCGGCTTTTCTTTTGCCCAAATGCGGCGCGCTCATCCGCTCCGCGTACTGAGGTGGAGGTCCCGCTCCTGCCGGACCACAAGGCACACATGAAGGCTCTGTGGCGGACGGGCGGAGCCCATCCCTCCAATACGCAATTTCAGTCTATTCAGTCGTCGAAACGAAAATCGGCATGTAATTGAATGATTGTAATACAGCACCTCAAGGAACTGATCGCGAATGGGTCTTTAAACGTGTGGGACGCGTTAATGACCAAAATCCCAAGACACCCCGACGCGCCAGCGCGCAGGTGGACCAGCCCGTAGGCCATGGGGCAGGCGTGAAGCGACGTATACCTCATCGAAGACGTTGCTTCCGATAAGATACACTTCCAGTGCTTCCGTTACCTGATAACGCGCGCTAAAATCCACCGTCGTATGCGCATCGATCTTTCCGACCCGAACATCGGTCGGACTCGCATCCAGATTATCTCCAGTGCCATAGGTTTCGTCGACGAAGGATAGGCTCGCCGCGAGCGTCATTGGACCCTTGCGCACGCTCACCTGAGCAAAGAAATGCCACTCGGGGATGTAGGGCAAATCGTTATCCGCCATTGCATTAAAAAAGATCGATTCAGGATCCGTCGAGGCCGAGGCACCGTCGAACACTGCGTCGGTATAAGTGACACCCCAAGTCAGCGGTATCTCCCACTCTCCGAGGTCAAAAACGGAGTGCAGATCCAAGCCACCCTGTAGTTCGATGCCTTGAACGATGACTTCGCCCACATTTTCGTCGCTCGTCCCGGATCCAATGCTTTCGGCTACGATCAGGTCGTTGAAATCAGAGCGAAAGAGGACGACTTCGCCAAACCACGCCGCATCACTCGGAGACTTACGAAGGCCAAGTTCAAAGCTGTTTGAGCTCTCTTCTTTGAGACCTTTCAGGGCACCTGATGGCGAGGTCGGCGACACGCCACGATAAGCTCCACCAAAAACGAGCCAATCAGCGTTAAACAGATAGGTCGCACCCAGCCCTGGAACGAAATAATCATAGCTATCTTCCGCTACTTGAGCCGGATCGCGCTTATCAGCACGAAAATAGTCCCAGCGCACATGCTCCCAGCGCACCCCCGGCTTAAGCGTCAAGGCACCGACGGAAATCGAGTCCTCGAGATAAACGCTCCATGCATCACTCTCTTGGCGACGATCACCCTGGGTATCTGGGCCTAGACGCGAATTGTAAGTCCACGCGCCGGTGGCATCCTGATCGTAGAGATCTGACCACTGATAACGGCGGATATAATCTGTATGATAGCGGACACCGATCTCGAACTCATGGTGCTGATTCGCGACCACTATATCATGTAGCCACTTCGTCTCTACACCTGAGCTACTATAACTCCGGTTGTTTGCTTTCACCTTTAGCTGACCAGGAGCGGCGCCACGCAAGACATCCAGCTCGGGTGCACCAATTACAACTGCCTTCGAAAGCGTCGTTCCATCGACTTTATCAAGCTTATACCAGTTTCGCTTAAAGTGATTGTAGTAAACAGTGGTGACAAATTCTCCGAAGTCATCCGTCCGGGCGGTATGGCGCAGGTAGGTGCGCGTCTGATCCGCGTTGTAGTTGTCCATTCGTGAAGCCGCATAGCGACGCTGCGCATCAAGAGCAAAGTCCTCAGTGCTCAAACCGAGATAGGAAGCTCCAGAGTCGATATCAGAAAAGCCAATCTTCGCCTCAACCGTGTGGTGATCACCCGCGCGGTAACGCGTCTTAAACAAATAATCGGTCCGCTCTAGTCCCGTATCATCCGATCCTGCGTAACCCCCACCCAGAGCTGGATTAATCGCGCGCATGCCACCAGCATCGCGGTAGTAGACTTCCGCGACATAACCCAAGGATTTGTCCTCCCCCACTTCGAACTCATCTCCATACCAGAGGTGGGCGCGGTAGTCTTCGTCAGTCCCAACCGAAAGATCGAGACGCCCAGTAGATTCCGTCGGAACTGAACGTGAAATGTAGTTGATCACACCACCCGTAGTGTGGGGACCAAAGCGCACCTGCGATGAGCCTTTAAGGACCTCAAAGCCCTCCATTCGACCCGCATTAGGAGCGAAGTAAGCCGAAGGCGCCGAGTACAGGGCTGGAGCAATCGGCACACCGTCTTCCAATAGCGTGACTTTTCCACTACGGCTCGAATCCGCTCCACGCAGGCTGATATTGGGGAACAGCCCAAAGGCATCTTCTTGGCGGAGATATAACCCCGGCGTCGCTTTCAACACATTGTTAATATCGTCGAAGCGAAAGGCCTCCACTTGCGCTTGCGTGATCACGTAGCCTGAGCCAGGCTGCAGGAATGCATCGTCCGCATTTCCAATCACACGGTAGGCGCTCAACTCAACCACATCACCCGAAGTGTCTTGAGCGGTCACAACCATAGATCCCACGACGGCAGAGGTGAGCCCTGCAACGAGCGTAGAGCGAAAATTGGGTGCTAAAACCGGGTGTTTTTTATTTAGATAGTGTCTCATTCGCACCCAGAACGGGTTTAATGCGACACGATGTCAATAAATTAGATGAGAAAGGTTCTCATTATCAAATATGACTGAATTTAGCGCCCAAAATAGCCTCAATACGAGGCGATTTCCAAAACCACAGGACAGCCTCGAAAGCTTTACTAGAACGCTTTACAGCCTGTTGCCCTCGAGTTTTACACTCGGCTGGATACTTACCGAGGAACGCGTGCTCTATGGTTCGCGTTTGTCGAGAAACTGCTGAATTGTGGGGTCACGTTTCACCCCTTCGCACCCACAATCACCACCGCAACCCGGCTTCGCTTTGCGTTTTTTGAATAGACCACGAAATAGCCATGCAAGCGCGAGCAAGACGATGGCGTAGATGAAGAAATGTTCTAAATCGAGTGGCATGAGAAAAGGGTTGTGTGACTCAGCTGAAGCCCAGAATCAGTCCGCCTTGGTAGACAGCAAAGGCCGAAAGCCAAGCAACCGCAAACATGTAGAAGACTTGGAACAAGGCCCAGCCCCACGACTGCGTCTCACGCCTTACCACCGCAACGGTCGACATACATTGCAGCGCAAAAACGAAGAAGAGCATCAGGCTGAGGCAAGTCAGCGGAGTGAAGAGCGGGGAACCATCTGAGCGCGTCTGTGAACGCAAAGCATCGACGACCGAATCGACGTCTTCCTCGTCTTCCACCTGATAAATGATCGCCATTGTGGAAACAAAGATTTCGCGCGCGGCAAAGCTCGCAAGGACACCGACGTTCACCTTCCAGTCGTATCCTAGGGGCGCAAAGATCGGTTCGGCGGCTTGTCCGATCTTCCCTGCAAAGGAGTGCTCCAAAGAGCTGACCGTCTCAATGATCTCTTCGCCGTTCTCAGACTCAACCACGAGATCAACCTGCGGGTAGTTCATCCCAAACCAAAGGATGATACTGAGGGCAAAAATAATTGTTCCGGCTCGGCGCAAAAAGACCTTCGATCGATCCCACATTTCCAGCGCAACCGAACGCCAGCGTGGGATCCGGTAGCTCGGCAACTCTAGGACCATCGTGGGAGTCACCCCTTTGAGAAGAGTGCGCTTGAAGATGAGGCCAAATATAAGCGCCGCCGCTGTTCCAATAAAGTAGAGACCAAAGAGCAGCGCGGCCTGCACACTCGCACGATACTCCATATCCGGAAGCAGTGCGGCAATGAGAACGAGATAGACCGGGAGGCGCGCCGTGCAGCTCATGAACGGGGCGACCATGATCGTGACAAGGCGATCTTTCGGGCTCTCAATCGTGCGCGTCGCCATGATTCCCGGGACGGCACAGGCATAGCTTGAAAGTAGAGGGACAAAACTGCGCCCATGCAGGCCAACCTTGCTCATCAGTCGATCGAGGATAAACGCCGCCCGCGCCATGTATCCACTCGATTCCAACAGACTAATGAAGAAGAAGAGCATCAAAATCTGTGGTAGAAAAATCACTACACCGCCGATCCCGCTAATCACGCCGTCAACAAGAAGGCTCTCCAGCTGACCATCTGGCATCACCGCAGCCACTTGCTCAGCGACCCAGCCTACCCCCCCGTCGATCCAATCCATGAAGGGTACTGCGAGTTTGAAAACGCTATAGAAAAGCACCCCCATGATGAAGGCGAAGACGCCAAAACCTGAAACGGGATGCAGCAACACTCGATCGAGGCGTTCCGTCGTCGTCACGCGATTGGGGTTAAAGCGCTGAACGACTTCATGCAGGATCGTTCCAATAAAAGCGTAGCGCGCCGTGATAATTCCGCTTTGCCAGCCCGGCACTTCGCGATCAAGGCGTTGTCGCCAAATCTCGAGACGGGTCCGCGCCGGGCCTAAATTAAGACTACCAAGCCGATCCTCACTCGCCGATAAGGCCAAGCGGGCTTCCGCGTGGGCAAAATCATGCGACATGCCCGGGCGCTGAAATGAAGGTGCAAGATCGCGACCTGCTTCTTCGACGAGCTCTGGATAGCTCACGAGTTCTTTTGCTCGAAGTAAATCCGCACGTGACAGCGCCACCCGAAGCGAAATGACCTTCTTATCGTCCTTCTCGTCGAGCTCGACGACCTTAACGCCGAGCTTGCGCTCGAGGACGTCAGCTTTCACTCGCACTCCGCGCCGCTCTGCGATGTCCAACATGTTCAGGGCCACGATGGTGGGAAATCCCAGCTCTACGACCTGCGTCACAAAAAAGAGATTACGCTCGATGTTGCTCGCATCGATCAGACAAACCACGACATCTGGCGGGGCTTCGCCCTCAATGCGGCCAAGGAGAAAATCGACCAAGATCTGTTCATCCGGTGAGCGCGGGTGCAGGCTATACGTCCCCGGCAAATCGATCACCTTCATCTGCACTCCGTGCTGGGTGTAAGCGACGCCCTCTTTGCGCTCTACCGTCACGCCTGGGTAATTGCCTACCTTTTGACGCAGCCCGGTCAGCGCATTAAAAACCGTCGTTTTACCGCAATTCGGATTACCGAGCAGTGCGACCTTGAGGGGCCGTTGAGCAGACTTCTCTTCTTCCTTTGTCGCTATCACTCAGCCCTTTTCGGAAAATTAGAGCAGTTCAACTTCAATCCTCGAGGCTTCCGCGCGGCGCAACGAAAGCATGTAGCCGCGAACCTCAACTTCAAGCGGGTCACCCATCGGCGCAATACGCACGCAGCGAACCTCGGTATCTGGGATCAAGCCCATCTCCATCAAGCGCAAATGCATCTCATGCCCACCGACGTAGGCAAGAATACGAGCCGCCTGCCCTGGATTCAGTTCCGACAAAGTTGTTTTACCCGCCACCATAATTCCCAAAACCATGCTCAACCCCCGCCCACAGTCAAAATGAAATTGAGATTCGTTCTCGGAAACAAAATCCCCCTTTTCGCTCGCCGCGGGCATAGACGACGTTTTTAGAGTGTTTCCTTATGCAAGCTGGAATCGTCGGGATGCCCAATGTGGGAAAGAGCACGCTTTTTAACGCGGTCACACGCACACGGAAGGCGGAGGCTGCCAATTATCCGTTTTGCACGATCGAACCGAACATCGGAATCGTGCAGGTGCCGGATGAGCGTCTGGACGTCTTGGCGAAGATTGCTGGGACGGCGAAGATCATTCCAGCGGCGATCGAGTTCGTGGATATTGCGGGGCTCGTGAAGGGCGCTTCGGAGGGTGAAGGCCTCGGCAACAAGTTCCTCCACACCATTCGTGAGGTCGATGCGATCGTGCAAGTGGTGCGCTGTTTTGAGAACGACGACATCATCCACTCGATGGGCTCAGTCGATCCAATCCGCGATATTGAGATTATTCTGACGGAGTTAATTCTCTCCGACCTGCAAAGTGTGGAGACTCAATACGACAAGCAGATCAAGAAGGCGCGCGGGCAAGATAAGGAAGCGATCGCGAGGGTCGCTCTCTTAGAAAAGCTCAAGCCACTTCTCAACGAGGGCAAGCCAGCCTACCTGATCGACGCTGATGAAGAAGCTGCGCCCATTCTGAAGACCTTTGGCCTGCTCACCCTCAAGCCAATCATTTTTGCCTGTAATGTTTCGGAGGAAGACCTCGCTGACCCTTCAAAGAATCCGCACGTCAAGGCTGTTGCCGACTACGTGGCCAAAGCGCACGAGGCAAAGTCCGTCGTGATCTGCTCCCGCCTCGAAGAAGAGCTGAGCGAAATGGAACCCGAAGAAGTGGGCATCTTTCTCGAAGACATGGGGTTGAAGGATAGCGGCGTGAGCCTGCTGATCCGCTCGGTTTATGATCTACTCGGCCTCGCTAGCTACTTCACAGCGGGTGTTCAGGAGGCACGCGCATGGACGATCCGCAAGGGCATGAAAGCACCCGAGTGTGCTGGAGTGATCCATACTGACTTTGAAGACGGCTTCATCAAAGCCGAAGTAGTCGCCTACGAAGACCTCGTAGCGGCCGGAAATAAAGTGGCGGCGAAAGAAGCCGGCAAGGTGCGGATGGAAGGCAAAGACTATGTTTTCAAGGATGGAGACGTGACCGAGTTTCGTTTCAATAAGACAAGTTAGGCCAGAAATCGGCGCAATAAGTGCCCCTTCTGCTTGTTAAAGGGCTCTCGCCTGACACTGATATGAACATGCGTCTGCAACTCGTTCTCATTTCTGGACTACTCATCGCACTTTTCAGCGGCTGTAAACAATCGACCGAACCGACCGTCTACTCGGTTCCAAAAGACAGCGAAATTGCCACTGTCACGCCTTCGACGCCAACGCCCGCGGGAGACATGGCCGGCTCCAGCTTCACGCCGCCCGTCGCAGGGATGAATGGACATGCGCCCTCGTGGACCGTGCCGGACGATTGGAAAACTTCCCCAGGCTCAGCGATGCGAAAAGCAAGCTACGCCGTCACCCACCCTGAGGGTACGCTCGATGTTTCGGTATCGGCCTTTCCTGGGGATGTCGGAGGACCGCTAGCGAACGTAAACCGTTGGCGACAGCAGATTGGCCTCAGTCCGCTCAGCGCAGCCGATCTCGACCCCTACTACGCCCCTCTCGACGGAATGGAACCTGGGTTCTACACCGAGCTGATCGGAGCACAGCAGTCTACCCTCGCAGCTACCTTTGTGCACGACGGCAATTCATGGTTCTTCAAGATATCAGGACCAACCGCCTCGATCGAAAAAGAACGCGCAGACTTCCTCACCGTCGTACGCGGCGTTAATTTCGCCGGCCACTAGCTCTCCTCTTTCAGATGAAACGCAAAAAGCCCTCCATCTATAGCCTCATACCGTGGTCCTTCGCCGCCTGCGGTCTGCTGATCGCGCTCGGCAATCTTTTCGGGCTAACTGGCCTCCAATTGCCGATCTTTCCCGTCGTTCAAGACGCCGTCGGTTTGATCATCAACGCAGTCTTCCTGCTCGCCATCGGCTTCATTCCAGTGGTGATCACGCATCTATTTCAAAAAGCCTGATGAACCCTGCCTTCAAGTTTTTCAGTTCCATCCGGCTCACCGTCTACCTTCTGTTTGCGAGCACTCTCCTGATCTTCGTGGGAACACTGGATCAGGTTCAAGACGGCATCTACCTGGCCCAAAAACGCTACTACGAGCATGTCTTCGTCATCTTCACTCGGGGGCGGTTTCAGCTGCCAATACCGGGAGGCTACCTGATCGGACCTCTCCTCATTCTGAATCTGCTTGCGGCTCATTTCCGTTACTACCGCATGGGTTGGCGAAAGCTCGGGATCGCCGCTCTTCACCTTGGCGTGATCGCTCTGCTCGTTGGACAACTCATTACTCAAACCTCCCAAAAAGATAGCTTCATGTGGCTCTCAGAAGGCGAGCGTAAGAACTACCTTGAATCCTTCCACGAAGATGAATTGGTCGTGATTGATCGATCAGATGACGCAGTGAACCGCATCGTGAGCTGGCCCGTCGCGGCCTTCGAAAGCGGGGATGCGCTCCTTCAGCACCCGATGCTCCCCTTTCAGCTGAAGATCAAGGCTTATGCCCTCAATGCCGGAATTGGCCCGATCGACGCTTTGGCATCGGGCGCTATCGGCGGATTCGACCGAGGCCTCGCTTCACGGCGCAACTTTGGCATGACAAAGCTCCCCCCCACCTACGCTGATGGTGAGCGCAATCGCATGACGGCCGCTGTAGAAGTGATCGGAGCGGATGGTTCCCTCGGGCAGTGGATGGTCTCGAATATCTTTCGTCAGGCCCAACCCGTGAGAGTTCCAACCTCACCACAGACTTTCGTGTATCAAAATCGCGAATACGAAATCGCGCTACGCTTCAAACGCGCCTACCTACCCTCACAGATAGAGCTTCTCGACTTTAAGCACGATCGCTATCCGGGCACTGAGATACCCTTCAACTTTTCAAGCAAGGTGAACATCATCGGCGAGACAAGCGGTGACGAGCGTTCGACCCTCATCTACATGAACCACCCCTTGCGCTACGCTGGATACACTTTCTTCCAAGCGTCTTTTGCTGAAAACGACACGATGTCGATGTTTCAAGTCGTGAAAAACCCGGGCAGGTTAATCCCGTATGTGGCCTGCGCCATCATCTCGATAGGCCTGCTTTATCAGTTCGGATTCAGCCTCATCGTATTTGCCCTAAAGTCCCGCGAGCGGAGGACGCAGACCTCATGAAACCTAAGCTCCTGACGATCGGCGCCCTCGCCCTCCTTCTCCTGCTCGCCCTTGGAACACTGAGTCGCCACCTGCGCACAGAAGAGCCTATGAGCGGGCTGGCGGTGGATCGATTGATGCAACTTCCTGTCCTCGAGGGTGGACGTGTTAAGCCTTTGGATACGGTGGCGCGGAACGCTCTTCTCGTGATCAATCGAAAGCAGCACTACGTCAGCGAAGAGGATAAAAAG
Source organism: uncultured Puniceicoccaceae bacterium (assembly GCA_963933835.1). GTDB lineage: Bacteria > Verrucomicrobiota > Verrucomicrobiia > Opitutales > Oceanipulchritudinaceae > CAWVVV01. Next base: position 184,524 of record CAWVVV010000003.1, read on the forward strand.
GTCCCTGCCTCCGATTGGCTCGCTGAACTCATGCTCGATCAGCAGAGTGCATCGCAAAGAAAGATCTTCAGGATCGATCATCCGGAAATCGTTGGCTTGCTCGGATTTCACAATGAAGAACAGAAGTTTTTCTCCTTAGCCGAAATCGCTCCACACATCGAGACGCTGCAAGAACAGTTTGCCTTGATCGACGAAGAACCTGCCCGACGAACAGTTTACCAGCGAGAACTGCTAAAACTCTACAATGCGCTTTCAGTGTATGACGGCCTCGCCAGCACGTTCATCGTCCGCCCACTTTTCGGTGATCCACAAACCGAGATTCAAAACCGTGACCGCGTACTGGAGGATCTTCGCACCCTCGAACCAGGTGATGAGAATTACGCGAATGCGGCCAACGCTTGGCGCCTCATGGAAGGTCATTATCTAAGCCAAGATCGTTCCAAGGTCCACACGATCTTCCCAGACGGCAGTGAAGACTGGATGACTGTCGCCGCAGCGATGGCTAAGCGGAAGCCTGCGAATGAGCTCCTCAAGCACTACGCGGCGATGGCTACTAGTTTCAAAGAGGGCAACAAGGCGACCTTCTCAACCGCTTTGGATGGCATCGAAGGCGTCTTGCATACGATCGACTTGGCAGACTCAAAAGACTTAAGGCTCGAGTACCGTTTCAACCACTTCGCGCCCTTCGTCTTCACGCTCGAAATCTACCTCATCGCGTTCTTTGCCGTCTTGCTCGGATGGCTTTTTCTGCCCCGCACCTTTATCATCGGAGGCCTCGTGCTCCTAACCCTCGGCTTCATCTTTCACACTTTTGGAATGTGGGCACGGATGGAGATTCAGAACCGCCCACCGGTAACAAACCTGTATTCCTCGGCTATTTTCGTCGGCTGGGGCTCTGCCCTACTCTGTCTCGTATTGGAGTTTTTCCGGCGCGACGGCATCGCCACCGCAGCCGCCGCGCTCATTGGCGTGCCTACGCTCATCATTGCTCACCACTTGAGCTTAAGTGGCGACACGATGGAAATGATGCGCGCTGTGTTAGACCATAACTTCTGGCTAGCGACGCATGTCATTGTCGTCACAGCGGGTTACTCTGCGACCTTTCTTGGAGGTGTATTAGCAATCCTATACATTTTCCATTACCTGTATGCCGGCAAGGAGGGGCAGAACCTCAAAGCGATCGAACGGATGGTCTATGGCATCATCTGCTTTGCCCTTCTCTTCAGTTTCGTGGGGACAATTCTCGGAGGCATCTGGGCGGATCAGAGCTGGGGACGTTTCTGGGGCTGGGATCCAAAAGAAAACGGAGCGCTCATGATTGTGCTCTGGAATGCGCTCATCCTCCATGCTCGATGGGCGAAGGTTGCGAAGCCAATTGGGCTCATGCAGCTGGCCATCACTGGAAATATCATCACGGCGTGGTCGTGGTTCGGAACGAACCTGCTCGGCGTTGGCCTTCACTCCTATGGTTTCACCGAGAGTGGATTCTTTTGGCTTATGGCCTTTGCATTCTCGCAAGTTGCCATTATCTGTGTCGCCTTTATCCCGACTATCGTCGAGGCGATCAGAAAGTCCAAAGGCTCTAAGCAAACGACCTAGCCACTGCCTTCTGAGTTAATTTCTCGATCTCAGGTTTAAGGACATTTTCGTAGTAATCTGGCTCTACCCCATGCGTCAGCGTAATCCCCAACTTGTTCCGCATAAATTCTTCGATCGTTTGCCAGCCCTCTTCAGGAATATTGATCTTCTTGGTGTAAGCACAAATCGTTAAAACATCTTCGAGCTCCCGAATACGAGAGCCAGCAGATAGGATGCGCTCGGCCACTTTGAGTCGAATTTCCAGCTCTACGCGGTCGAGGGGTTTAGCTAGAAAATCATCTACGCCCACCCACATCGCTTCGTAGTAGTTCTCCTTCTGGTCCACGTTTGCCGTCAACATGATGACGTAGGTGTAGTTGCTCTCTGGATGTTCTCGACGAGTTTTAGCCCATCCATACGAGGCATACGCCAGTCACTGATCACCAAACGCGTGGGCGAGGTACGGTATTGATTCCATGCTTCTTCGCCGTCTTCCGCTACGAACACAGTATGACCCAGCTCTTCTAGAATAGTTACGAGGAGCTTCCGGGAAATAAAGTCGTCTTCGGCAATAAGAATGTTCACGGATTGTATCTAAGTTCATCGCCCAACTGGAGCCTCTCTTTAGCCAACGATCAGGCTTTAGCGTCATATGAGTGATTCCCTTCCAGTCAGATACGAAAAAAGGCTACCCCTTTTCAGGGGCAGCCCTATATAGCTATGTTCGTTCGTTTATTGTTCTGACTTACTAAAGACGCAAATTCCTAGGAATGACTCCGTTGATGGCTATTATCATGGCAGGCGTGCACAGGGCGCAGGGCCTGCTGTAATGGTAATTCCAGACGGAAGCGTGCCCCCTTCGGGGACAAATTCTGCATCGAGACGGCACCTTGGTGTGCCTCGGCGATCGAGCGGCAAATCGAAAGTCCAATCCCTGTGCTCTTTTCTCCCGCAGTTGGCTTATTTGATGTGCGGCAAAATTCCTTGAACAAGAGCCCTTGTTCACTCGGCTTGACCCCAGGACCCTCGTCTTCCACATCAAAATAGCAGAGGCCTTCATCCTGCCAAACCACTAGCTTCACAGAACTTTGAGGACTGCTAAACTTAATCGCGTTGCTGAGGAAATTCTCTAGGATTCGACGCACCTTCTTTTCATCGCAATCGAACCGGCTCAAGGAGCCCCGGCCTTCGAATTCGAGGCCGATCTGTTTTTGCGACGCAGCCACCTTAAAGAGGTTCACCAATGAAAGACCGGTCTGCTCAGGACAGAGAGGCTGAAGGTCCAGTGATACCGCGTTAGAATCCATCGACGACATGTCATCACGCATCAGATCGCTCAGGCCGAGGATCGCACTCAGGGGATTTCTCAAGTCATGGGAAGCGATACGCAAAAGGCGGTCCTTCGCCTTGTTCAACGTTTCGAGTTCATTGATGTTGTTTGCACGAAAGTTTGAGAGGACTCGAATCTTGAGGTGGGTGCGGATCCGGGGAAGCGCCTCATGTGGATTAAAAGGCTTTCCGATGTAGTCCGAGCCTCCAGCATCGAATCCGCGAGCGATGAACTCCGTCTCCGTCTTGCCCGTGACAAAAATTATCGGGATCTCTTTAAATTCTTCGATCGCTTTCAGACGCTGACAGACCTCGTAGCCATCCATCTGGTTCATTACAATATCGAGGAGAATCAGGTCGGGGATCACTTCTTGTGCGAGCCAAACAGCCTCTTCTCCAGATTTTGCCTCGAAGACTTCGAAACTCGCTCGCTCAAGAATGAAGCGGAGTTTTTTGCGAATCATCGGACTGTCTTCAACGACGAGGATCTTGCAGCCTGCTAGATCAACTTCCTGTTCGTTTATCGGCATCGGCGGTTTCGTCTCCTGACGGGGTGCCCGAGGCGTGGCCAAAAATTCTCCCTCGAGGGTCTCCTTTACCCGCTGGCGTGCATAGTCCTCAAATGAACTCATCCCAATATCGACGAATTCGCCCTGAGCCTGAGCTAAGGCTATTGTGCCAACGGAGACAACCTCCTGGCGGTCTAGCTCGGGAGGTAATTGCTCGGCCAGATCAGCCACAACTTCGTCGACCAAAGGTAAAAACTGACTCGTTCGACTGATATCGAATCCACCAGAACTAGACAGCGTATTGCTGCCTCGATCGATCGATAGCGCCTCGGCTTTCGGAAAGGACTTTAGGGCCTCTTGATTGGATTCTGGAACAAACATAGATCTCGAATGAACAGTCAGAGTTGCGTCCTAATTTCGTTGCTCCGCTCCGTTCTTGGGCTTCGCATCGTCAGGGTAAAACAGTCTCCGACCTGTAAATTCGGAATCCCCCACCACTACTTGCGTTTAAAGAACTTGCTAAAAAGAAATACGACAAACGACAAGGGGCTTATCTAACTCACAAAGAGGCGCTTACGGATCTTTATTGAGCGATATTTCAATGCTTCGAGGCATCTAAGCGCACTCTTTTCATCATCTCTTTACAGCCGTATTTGTAGATCCTTACACATTCTTTACGTCCGGCATTCACACCGCGAAAGTAGAGAAAGAAAAAGCAGTGGCCCATCGATGCGACGAGCCACTGCTTAGGAAACTGAATTGCTACGGACCTAGACCTTAGTCCCGTCCGGGATGACCGCATTCTTACGCACGATCAAGACGCCGTCACGGACGTAGATACCGTCTGCTTCGAATTCATCTGGTTTACCGGTTGGGTCGAGTTCAACCCCTTCTCCGATGCGCGCGTTTTTATCGATGATCGCGTTCTTAATCGTGCAGCCAGGTCCAACCCCAAGCGGAGGACGACCAAACTTTTTATCCTCTTCCAGATCCTCGAAGGTAGCGAAACTATCCGATCCCATCATAACGACGTTCTCAAAGACGGTCCCCTCATCGACGACTGAGCGCACGCCGATGACTGAGTTCCGGATCGTGCAATCTTTCAGGATACAACCCTCGGCCAGAACAGCCTTCTCCAGAGTCGCCCCGTTGACCTTACTCGCCGGAAGGTAGCGAGCGTGAGTGTAGATCGGATGCTCACGGTCAAAAAAGTTGAATGCGGGCACTGCTTGAGCCAGATCGAGATTCGCGAGGAAAAACGAACGAACTGTTCCGATATCTTCCCAATAGCCCTCAAAGACAAAAGCAGATGCCTTAAGCTTCCCTAGAAGAGACGGGATGATCTCCTTACCAAAGTCGGTAAAGTCGTTGTCCAAGACTTCTTTCAGCTTTGAGTATTTGAAGGCATAGATTCCCATGTTTGCCAAAACGTATTTGGAATCTTCTGACACATCGCTGAGGTCTTTTGTGACTTCTTCACTTAAAGCAAGGCCCTCAATTATCTTAGGGTCCGTCGGTTTTTCAACGAACTCGCTAATATTTAAGTTGTCTTCAACGCGCATCAATCCGAGGCCAAGAACCTCTGTCGTACGCATCGCTTTCGCGGCCATGGTGACGCCTGCGTCGGTCTTAAGGTGCTGCTCGACCAAGGCGCGGAAATCCATGTGGTAGAGCTGGTCGCCTGAAAGAATCAGAACCAAATCGTCGTCATCCCCATTGATGTGGTGCATATTCTGACGCACAGCATCGGCTGTTCCCTGATACCAGCTTTCTCCTGCCTGAGTTTGCTCTGCTGAAAGAATATCGACGAAGCCCTTGCTGAAGGGATCGAACTTGTACGACTCTTGAATATGGCGGTGGAGCGAAGCCGTGTTAAACTGAGTCAGAACATAAATCTGATTGTATCTCGAGTTCAGACAGTTGGATATCGGGATGTCGACAATACGATATTTGCCGCCCAAGGGAACAGCAGGCTTACAGCGTTCATCGGTCAGCGGATAGAGGCGTGAACCACGTCCACCACCCATGATAATACAGATGACTTTAGATTTCATTATTAGGAATTAATATAGCGTCTGGGGGATATAGCTTGAATGCTGGTCAGGCCTCTGATGCATTGCAACCTCATATGTGCGGAATTGTTGGATACGTAGGGCCACAGAAGGCTAGCCCTATCCTGATCGAAGGTTTGAAGCGTTTGGAATACCGTGGCTATGATTCAGCTGGCGTTTCTTTGCTCGAGGACACTGGGGAGTTTTTACTCCAGAAAAAGATCGGCCGGGTTGAGGCTGTTAACCGCCTCGTCAATCAATCCCCCTCTAGTTCACAAACCGGCATTGGACACACCCGCTGGGCGACGCACGGCCATGTGACTGACGAAAACGCACACCCCCATCTCAGCCAAGACGGGAAAATCTGCATCGTCCACAATGGCGTGATCGAAAACCACCACTCGATTCGCCGCGAGCTTGAGTCGATGGACATCGCATTTCAAAGCGAGACTGACACCGAGGCCCTCTGTAATCTGATCGCTTACTATTACAGCTTGGAGAAAGAAAACGAAGGGGTCACAACGACCAAAGCGCTCATGGCCGCGGTGCGCTTGAGTCTCCGACAGGTTGAGGGCACCTATGGTATCGGATTAATTTGCAGCGATCTGCCTAACACCATCGTCGGCGCCCGCAAAGGCAGCCCGCTCGTCCTCGGCATCGGCCAAGGCGAGAACTTCATCGGAAGCGACGTTTCGGCCTTCGCTGGGCGGACGCGCGACGTCGTTTATCTGGATGATGGACAGCTTGCGCTCATCTCGCCCGACAATTTTGAGCTGAGCACGTTCGAAGACGAATCGGTCGAGCCCACCGTAGACCACATCACTTGGGATAGCGAAGACAGTGAGATGGGGGATTACCCTCACTACATGCTCAAGGAGATCTACGAGCAGCCTCAGGCACTTGAGAATGCGATGCGTGGCCGTTTTTCGGCCGATGGCAGCACCTGTAAATTCGGCGGCCTCAACATCTCACCGCGCGATATCCGCCAGATTGATCGCATCCTTTTCATGGCCTGTGGAACGGCATGGCATAGCTGTCTCATCGCTGAATATTTGATCGAGAAGTATGCCCGCATCCCGGTCGAAGTAGAGTATGCGAGCGAATTCCGCTACCGCAACGCTCCACTCGATAAGAATACCCTTGTTTGGACGATTAGCCAGAGTGGCGAAACCCTCGACACCCTCGAAGCCCAACGTGAAGCACAGCGTAAAGGCATGCGTGTTCTGGGGATAACCAACGCCGTCGGCTCGACCATGGCTCGAGAAAATGATGGCGGCATCTACCAGCACTGTGGCCCAGAAATCGGCGTTGCCTCGACAAAGGCATTCACCTCGCAAATTGCGATAGCGGCAATGCTCGCGCTCTATCTCGGGCGCATGCGTGACATGAGTTTTGAGCAAGGCACTGAGCTCGTCCGCGAGTTAAAGAAGCTGCCTAGTCTCGTGAAACAGATTCTGGCACAGGCAGATACCTACAAAGCAATTGCTGAAAAATACGCTCACCACACAGATTTTCTCTTCCTTGGTCGGCAGTTGATGTTTCCCCTCGCCCTCGAAGGTGCGCTCAAGTTGAAGGAAATCAGTTATATCCATGCCGAAGGCTATCCCGCGGCGGAGATGAAGCACGGCCCGATCGCCCTTATCTGCCCCGAATGCCCAACCGTCGCGATTGCCTCTCAGGGAGATATGCTGAAGAAAAGCATCTCTAACATCCAAGAGATCAAAGCGCGAAAGGGACCTGTCATCGCAATAACCAACGCCCCAGAGGCTTTTCCAGAGGGCCTAGCTGACGATCTCATTGTTTTGCCTGAGTGCCACGAAATCGCCCTACCCGTTTTAGCGAGTATTCCGATGCAGTTCCTTGCCTACTATATCGGCATCGCCCGGGGTAAGGACGTCGATAAACCGCGCAATTTGGCCAAAAGCGTCACCGTCGAATAGACAATGCCTTCTCAAAAAACCTCTCGACGATTTGTCCTCACGCTCATCGGCAATGACCGACCGGGCATCGTCGACACCATTGCGCGGAAAGTCACCGAATCGGGTGGCAACTGGATGGAAAGCCGGATGATTGAGCTCGGCGGTCAGTTCGCAGGACTCGTGCAAGTCGAGGTCCCTGCACACACCTTCGAAACAGTTTACAAGGACCTCAAAGACCTCGAGTTATCTGGCCTCAACCTCAGTCTGGTAGAAAGCAGCAGCACGCAGGCTTCGGCGCCTGAGATGGTTGAAATTCGGTTAGAAATAGTGAGTCCCGACCGCGCCGGAATCTTGAGCGAGATCACATCGATCATCGCCAAACAAGGTGTGAGTATCGAAGAACTGAATACAGAGCTGACGGCTGCGCCCTGGAGTGGCGAACTACTCTTTAAGGCGACCCTCAAGCTACGAGCCGCTAAAGACCAACCGACCGACCAACTCATCGACGCTCTGGAAGATGCCTCCGTCGGCATGATGCTAGATCTTTCTGTGTCCACCAGCTAGTCACTAGAATCCTGTATAACGCGTTCCTTGGAAACAACAGCCTACAGCACTCTATTCACGACCCGCGTATCAGATATCAACTACGGTGGTCATCTGGGAAATGATCGCGTCTTAAGTCTCTTTCACGAGACCCGCGTGCGCTGGCTTTCCAAGCAAGGTTGGAGCGAAGCAGATATTGATGGCGTAGGCATCGTTCAGACCGAGGCTCACCTGAGGTATCGAGCCCAAGCCTTTCTGGGGGACGAGCTTTCATGCAGCCTCGAGGTGACGGAACTGAAGAGTCGAGGATTCACCCTCCGTTACAAGCTGACACGAATCTCCGATCATGCGGTGATCGCAGATGGCTCTACCGTCCTACGATTCTTTGATTACAAGGCACAATCGATCGCATCGACGCCCCCTCGCTTCATTGAGGTCTTCGGGAACAAATAAGGCCGGCCAAGGAATTCCTTAGCCGACCTGAAGTGAAAATACTAAAAGGTTTTTAGGTCTGCGATTCGTATTTCTTCAGACCTTCGATGTATTCGGCTGGGGAATCACCACCGTAGCCGACTTTCCGCTCAAGAACCTTTTCTCCGTCTGGAGAGACGACCAAGACGGTCGGAAATCCTTCGACCCCAAACTCAGCTGCGAGTTTCTCGTTATGCTTAACCTGTTCTTTCGACTGCGCTTTTCGACGAGGAAAATCTGCCTTCACGAGGACGTAATTCTCGTCGGTATACGCTGCGAATTCTTCGGAATCAAAGATGCTTTTTTCAAGTTTGATACAGAAGCCACACCAGTCTGAGCCGGTGAAGAGGAGGAGCATCGGCTTGCCTTCGCTTTCGGCCTTCGCCTGAGCTTCGGTGTAGCTTTCACTCCAAGTTGCTTCCGCAGCCGTAGAGCGTGTAAAAGGAATAACGGCTAAAGCGGCTATTAAGGTAAGAGATAAAATTTGTTTCATAGTCGTTTGTTGAATTATAACAATAGTCGCCTTTATGAGCACAAGCAGGCTGACTTATTCCCTCTTCATTTCGCAACACTTTCATGAGCAGCCGAAAGGCCAGGCAGCCAGATCCGCATTATTGTGCCGCTGCTCGAAGATTCTAGAAGCACAACATCGCCTTGGTGACTCTTCAATATGCGCTTAGCAATTGAGAGGCCCAATCCAGTGCCTTCCGCCTTACTACTTAAGAATGAATCAAAAATGCTCTCACTCAGTTCAGACGGAATCCCCGGACCACTGTCGACGACATCAACAATCGCGATGTCTACCCCATCGCGCAATTCACTCGTGAGCCTGAGGCAGATCGAGCCATCCTGACTAATCGCCTGCATGGCATTGAGCACAAGATTCAAAAGCGCCTGCTGTAACTGCGCACGACTTGCATCGATCATGATTGGCTGAGACGGTTCTTCGACCACCAGATCAATCTTAACTTGCTCCAATTTCAGACGCACAAGATGCGCTGTATCACGAACGACCACTCGAAAGTCATGGTGCATCTTCAGATCCTGGCGTGCGTTTCCAAAACTCAAGACCCGTGTAACGATTCCCTCGAGTTGATCTAGCTTCTCCCTAATAACCGAGGCGTCCTTCTGGCGAGGATCCTCGTCAGGAAAGTCCATTCCCATTGATTCGAAAAGAAGCCGAATGACGGTCAGTGGATTCCGGATCTCATGTGCTATCTCAGCTGACAGCATCCCAAGCGTCGTAAGTTTTTCACTACGCCTGAGGCTTTCTTCCGACTGAAAGATTCGGTCATAAAGGCGCGCATTCTGAATCGCTATACCGCTTAGACCAGCAAGCGTTTCAAACACCCTACGCTCGTCGTTGCTAAATCGATAGGTGCGATCGGTATAGGCGTTCAGAACACCGATCACTTCCGACTCGTGAATGATCGGTGCACATAAAAGTGAGACGAGACCACAGGCGCTGACCAGCTCAACAAAGTGATGTTCCTCCGTCTTAGCCAAATCCTGCACGACGATCGTTTTTTTCCGGCGAAGCGCTGTACCTAAGGCGCTATCTTCGAGCCGAAGAACCTCAGTGTAGCCTTCGACCTCTTTGGCTCCGGCAAGAGCGGCAAGACGCAGCTCATTACTGGCAGAATCAAAGAGAAAGAGTGCACAGGCCCGGCACTTCATCAGTTCTAGCGTTTCGGTCGTAATACTGTGTAGAAGACTAGCGATGTCGCGTCGCTTGGCGATCGAGCGACCCGTATTCACAAGCGCCCTCAATTGGTCCGCCTGCTCTTGTAGCTTCTCGATCAGCCAAAGTTTACCCACAACCCGAGTCGCCTCATTTGTCAGTAAAACCAAAACCTTCAGATCGTGCTCATCGAAGGCGTTCAACACCTTACTATCGATATTGACCACCCCAACGACCTCACCGTTTTCACCCAACATCGGGACAGCCATCTCAGATCGAACATCAGGGTGCACTGTGACATACCGGGCATCTTCGCGCACGTCGGGAACAATCAATGGCCGCCCGTGAAGAGCTACCCAGCCGGTGACACCTTCACCTAGGCGAAGCTGCATCTGCTTAGAGTGCGCAGGCAACCCTCGGAGGACTTCAATGACAAGGCGCTGCGTATCCGAACTAATTAACTCTATCGAGGCTATCGAATCAGGGAAAAACTGAACCAGTTCATCGACAATAATCTCCAGCGCGTCGCGGGCATCTGCGACGTCATTGACCAGACTACTGATGCGATACAGCGCATCGACGATCGAGTGGTCAGTCGGGGGTTGGCGTTCCATAAAGGGGATTAAACAGACTTGAAAAGCCCACAGGTCTCAAGCCAAGAATCTGGCCGACCCCTCTCCGAGGTCGAACACCTAGGCGCTCTCTTCTTCCTGTGAAGCCGTCTCAACGACCTCTGAGAGCTGACGGCGCAGATCAAGGAGATCCATCGTGCTACTGTCTTTAGAGCGGTCAATCGGCTCGATATAGAACGTATCCACTGCGACATTACGTTCCGTCGCGATCCGCGCAAAGGTGATATCAAAGCCAGCCCCATAGATCGTCCGCGCAAGCCTGTAGAGAAGACCGATCTGATCAGTCGCCTGAAGCTCGACGATCGTGCGGCGCAGCGAAAGCTCATGGTAAACATCGACGCCAAAAGGAAGCGGAGCCCGGAGACGCTCCTCTGTTCTGAGATAGGCGGACTTCTTCAGTTTCGCCTCTTGCAACTCGATGGCTGGCAGTAGGTCGCGATTATGAAGGAGGACGTCCGAGATCGCTTTACTAAAAACCGCCTTAACCGCTGGGTCTCGAACAATCTGACCATCCGATCCACTGATATAGAATGTATCGATCGTAATATGGTCGGCTCGCGTCAATGCGCGGGAACTCACGATACTTAAGCCAGCGACTCCAAACGCACCAGCCAACTTACAAAAGAGGCCTGCTCGATCCCATGTCACGACGTGCACAACCATCAGCCCTAAGTCGACATCCTCCCGCCATTCAACAACCGGTTCGAGAGAGCCCAGAGAGGCTGACTCAGCGATCGTTTCCAAGAGCTGATGAACCATGCGCAGGTGAAGGGCGACTTCCTCTGCACTTGAATAAACAAAGTATCTCTCGGGCAAAAGATTGAAGTGAGCTTCAATCTCGTCAGCTGAAATCCCAGGCACAAAAGCAGTTATTTCGTCCTTCGAAATCATCTCGTAATGGACTCTGGCAGTTTCACCCATGGCATCCAATGTGGAGCGGTAGAGCTGGGTGTGAAGAGAGTCCTTATAACTGTTCCAAATATCAACTGAAGTGCCCTGGGCATCGCAGTATGTGAGGACGAAGAGGTAGCGTAATTGATCCACGTCGTCGACCCATGAGGCGAATTTTCGTATCGTTCGGGCTTCATCTATGTCGTAGTGCTGCCAGAACCGTGCCATCTCTAGGTGGCCGCGAATAAGAAATAGAATTCGGGACCTCACGGACTCGGCCACTTGAAGCCTCTTGAGGATGTCTTTCGCAAGCTCAGCGCCGACCTCAGCATGCCCTTTGATCCCACGACCCTTACCAATGTCGTGAAGCAAAAGAACGAGATAGAGGAGCCCCGGCAGGTCGGTTCGCTCGATCGCTTCTCGGTAATTTTGGGTCACCAGTGCGTTGTCACCTCGAAAAATAGCATCGAGCTGGTCAATTGTAGCCAGGGTGTGCTCGTCTGCCGTGTAACGGTGATAAAACTCATGCTGAACAAGACATTCTAGTTCAGCCCATTCAGGCAAAAAACGCCCAAGAACACCCGTGCGGTGCATCGCCCGGAGCGTATCCGATACTTCACCCCTCGTCTGGAGGATCGACCGAAAGGCCTTGTTTGCTTCTGGCGCGTGCCTCAGGTCTTCGTCAATGAGGTCGAGTCCTTCGGTTACGAGCTTCGTCAGTTCGAGACTGAACCTACACCGCAGTTTTTGGCGAATGCGGAAGACACGGATAAGACGAATCGGATTCTCTCGGAAGACCATTGGGTTGTCCGCTACGAGACCGGTGGGCCCTAGTTCGAAGACATCGATCCGGGGAGCACGAGACCCTCGGCGCAATGAATCAACCACGGCCGAAAAAGTAACCTTTGATTGGGAGTCATTAAACAGCCTTTGCTCCAGGATATGGGACGTTTCGTAGATTGTTTTCGCGGCCTTGTAATACTCCCGCATGAACTGCTCAACCCGACGAAAGATATCGTCGTCCGACCAACCTAGGCCCTCCGCAATCTGAGGTTGTTTTTCAAGGTTAAGCAGGTCGGTAGCGCGAGTGCTCGAAAAGTGGAGCTCATTTCGAACCCGTAAGAGAAAGTCATACGCTCCCACAAATCCCGCATACTCAACCTCGTCGATGAGCTTTTCCGTACGGAGCGGGTCGAAATCCTCGCGGTTCAGTTTAAGGCGAACAATCCAGACGATATTCTGATAGTCACGAAGCCCACCAACACCGTTCTTAATATCAGGCTCCTGCAAAAATACCGTGTTACTGAATCGACTGCGACGAGCCTTCTGATCGTTCAAACGCTCCTCGATGTAGGCCGATAAATTCTCTTTGCGAATATGGGTTGAGAAGGCGCTGCGAAAGTGTTTAGCCAACGCAGCGTCACCCGTCACAAGGCGCGATTCAAGCATCGCATTTTTACTCTGCACCTCGACGACGGCTTCAGCCACAGCCTCTTTGGGATTCCTCGTACTATGACCAACCTTCAAGCCAAGATCCCAAAGGATGTATAGGATGCCATCGTTAAAAAAAGCCTGCTGAGATTTAAAGTCCGAAGCCCGCGCCTTGTCTGGATAGACAAACATCAGGTCGATGTCACTAAAGGGGCACAACTCACTGCGACCATACCCGCCAAGACCTAACATCGCCATCGGTGTATTGACCGAAGTGTGCGTTTGCTTCCAGCGACTTTCGACACGCTTATGCAGTTCCTGAATGAGCACATCCATGCCGCTTGAAAGGATACGACAAACCGCTAGCCCACCGAGACCTTCACGGTGGTTAGCCTGTGCTAGATTTCGGCCAAATTCGAGAAACTCGCGAAAACGCGGCAGCGCTTCAGCGTTATCGGGCGCAGGATCGGAAAGCTCCAAGCGCTGGGCTTCCTCTTTTAAAACGGACAACAAGTCCGCATCACTGGTTGCATTCTGATCCACTTCGGCGACTCTGCGGACGGATCGGTCAAAAGCAAGCGTGGCTCTGGTAGAAATGGGGTAAAACCTTACTCATAGTTAAGCACTCCTTGGCCAAATATTATTGAGACGTCGAGACGGCTTCAAATATCCAGAGGTGCCCTTAAGAAGCGCTTTTCTCTGCATGCAAAAAATGGGCCCAAGAGGCATCTGTGCGCGAGCCAGCGGCAACGGCAACAAAGGGGCGCCAGCGTGGCCTTTCAGGCTTACGAATAAGGCGTAACCCAGCCTCATGTGGCAGGCGATTACCTTTACGGGAATTGATCTCGCGCGAGCACGCTACGATGTTTTCCCACGAGGTGCGCCCTCCACGATCACGCGGGATGACATGGTCGAGGGTCAGATCTTTCATGCGGCAGGGTTTACCACTGTATTGGCATACGAAGCCGTCGCGCTCAAAAACGTTATGACGATTGAATTTCACCTCGGCGACCGGGAGACGGTCGTAGTCGTGGAGCAGTAAAATCTTCGGCAGGAGGATGTTGAGCCGGATCGTTCGCACATATTCGCCGTCCTGAGGAGGTTCGCTGCTGTTCATCGAATACTCGACCCACTCGCCCGCGCTCATGGGGAGAAAGTCGCCGTCAAAGGTATTGATCACTCGTGCATGCTCCTGCCAGAGGAGGCTGAAAGCACGTCGCACACCAATGATGTTCACCGCTTGCCAGTTGCGGTTGAGCACAAGCACCCTGCGAAAGGGCACGTCGACAGAGCTTTCTACAAAAGGGTCCTTCTCATCCAGCGTCTCGATCATCGTCGGGACTCATCATGTTTTCTATCCCACCTGCCCTGTCAACCGAAGAGTAGGCAACCGCCTCGGTCTCATGCCATGTCTACGGACTGTTGGTTATCCGCAGATTGCTCAGATTTCCGCAGATGATTTTTGGAGAGGATCAGACGCTTGTATTCGAGCGAGGTGGCTCCGAAATTTATTAGAAGGGCTTTCTCCAAGCCGGATGCCTTGAGGTAGTTGATGACTTGGGCTTCCTCCGTGCCTGAGAGGTTTTTAAGGGCCTTTAGTTCGACGATGATCGATCCGTAGCAGACAAAGTCGGCACGATACGACGTATTGAGCGCAACTTCGCGGTAGAGGATCGGGAGCGAACGCTCCCGTTCGTAAGGAATACCTCGCGCAACAAGCTCCCGCTCCAATGCCTCCTGATAAACCGGCTCAAGAAAACCGTGCCCCAGGTATGAACGGCCATCGCTGCGCCGATAAGGGCGTAGGTATCCGGGTCTCTCTGTAAATCTGCGTTCATCTGCGAAATCTGCGGATCATACACCCTGTTGATTGTGGATTATCTGCAGAGCCTTGTCGGATTCCTTCCACCCGAGGAGGGTTTCGGCGATGCGGTCGGGGGCATTCGATTTTCGCATAGTGGAAGACCTTGGTCTAATCCACGTTTAGAACTAAAATCAAAAACCTGACGAGCGATAAAATATATCACTCCGTTTTAAAGGCCATACCCGAAGACAGATTTGGCAAAGCGCCGTCATACTAGTTCACGCTTGGAGACCTTAGCGTTCCTACCCGACGACCTCAACCAAACCACTACCCTTCGTGATTTCGCCGATATCCCATGCGCGATGCTTGAAGGTTGCTGCCTTTTTGATCACGCCATCCACCGCATCCGGCGACACTACGAGCACCATTCCGACACCCATGTTAAAGACTTCGTAGAGTTCCTGAAAGTCGACTTCACCCGTATTCGCCATCGCTTGAAAGACAGTCAGCGGCTTCCACTTTCGTGTATCCACAATTGCATCAACCTTATCATTGAGGACACGGGAAAGATTTCCCTTAAAACCTCCACCGGTGATGTGAGCAGCAGCGAAAAGTTGATTCCCCTTCCGCATCCCAGCGTTTGCAGCCTTGTTCATGCCCTTGAGGGCGGCCTGTAGAAAAGGGGCGTAATTCACATGTGGCTTTAGCAGCGCCGAAGCAACTGTGCCACGAGCGCCCGGCAATGCATCTGCGGGAGACAAGCTCATGTGATCGAAGTAGAGTTTCCGCGCTAGCGAGAAGCCGTTTGTGTGCAAGCCACTCGACTGCAAACCAATGAGCCGGTCCCCTGCTTTGATCGGCTTTCCAGTGAGCAATTTTGATTTATCGACGACACCAACGATGGTGCCAACGAGATCGAATTCGTTTTCCACATAGACACCGGGCAGCTCCGCAGTCTCCCCACCAACGAGGGCGATATTACCAGCCTCGCAAGCGCCTGCCAGTCCGCGCAAAAGCGCCAAATAAGCACGTTCCTCGAGCTCGCCCGTGGCGTAGTAGTCTAGGAAATACAAAGGCTCGGCTCCGCACACTGCGACATCGTTTGCGCAATGGTTCACAATATCAGCTCCAAGGAAGCGATACTCACCAGCGAGTGAGGCGGCCTTCACCTTTGTCCCAACGCTATCCGTACTACTCACCAACACTGGATGCTTCAAACGTCGAGCCAGCTTAGAAATATCGAAGAGACCTCCAAAGCCACCAATGCCGCCGAGTGATTCAGGGCGCGTCGCGCGCTTAAGGGCGGGCTTTACTTTATCGAGAAGGCGGTCTGCCAGAGCAATATCAACTCCAGCCTGCGCATACGCTTTAGATTTTTTCATCTGAAATAGACTCTACGAGATAGTTCGGTGATTTCGTAGTGGTTTTTCGCTACGATTTAAGTTCGTTCTTTTCATAGTAATCAACGAACGCTCGATTACAGATTGCTGTTCCACCCGGGGTTGGATACTGGCCTGAGAAATACCAATCACCAGAGTGTTCAGGACAAGCTGCATGCAGGGCCCCGATCGATTGATAAACAATCGTCAGATCACCTTTCCAGCCACGGTCGCTTGGGTAGAGGAGCTGCGCAATGCGGGCGGAAATCTCTTCATCCGAGAACGGCTCGTAAATATCGCAGACAACGTTGCGTTGTTTCGCAGCAGGCTTTTTCAGCTCCGCCAGACAACCGCGATAGGTATCCGCCAAAAGTGGGTCTTTCCCTTTTTCTTTTATGAGCTTAACCGCGGCTTGAAAAGCGACGAACTTACCGAGGCTAGACATATCGATACCGTAGCAATCGGGATAACGAATCTGCGGCGCGGTCGACGCGATAATGATCCGCTTTGGCTGCGTCCGCGTCAAAATCCCGATGATACTTTCGCGCAGAGTTGTGCCCCGTACAATCGAATCATCCAGAACAACCAGATTATCATCCGGCGCGACGACGTCATACGTGATATCATAGATGTGGCTGACCATCTTAGAGCGGCCCTCTTCATTTGCGATGAAGGTGCGAAGCTTGATGTCTTTGTGAGCAATCTTTTCGGCGCGCGGCCAATTGCTCAATATCAACTCTTCGACCACTTGCTCAAAGTTCGCCACGAGCGTATTATCCTTAACGGCCTCACGCAGGCGGTGCTGCACCTCCACGCGGCGTAAGCGGCGTAGTTCATCGAGCAGCCCATAGCTAGCCGTCTCTGCTGTGTTCGGAATAAAGCTGAAGACAGAGTTTCCGAGGTCGCCATCAATGGCCTTCAAGATGCGCCCAGCGAGCGAACCACCCAAGCGCTTACGCTCCTGATAGATATCAGGATCGTTACCTCGCGAGAAGTAAATGCGCTCAAACGAACACGATGAACGCGGCTGAGGAGGCGCGAAGCTTTCGCAGCGGAGTTTTCCGTCGCGCTTGATCGTCACGACGTGGCCCGGCGGAACCTCTTGGACATCAGATTTCGCAAGGTCAAAGACGGTCATGAGCGGCACCCGCTCACTCGCGAAGGCAACAATTTCGTCGTTCTCAAACCAGAAGGCCGGGCGAATACCACGAGGATCGCGCATTACAAAGCAGTCACCATTTCCAACCGCACCTGAAATTGTGTAGCCGCCATCCCAGACCTTTGCGCTTTCGCTCAAAACCTTCACGAGGTCTAGTTGTTCGCTGATCACATTCGGGATCTGATCACCCGGTGTGCCCGCATCGCGCTCGCGGTGATAAATCTCGTCATGAGCTTCATCGAGGTGAAATCCGATCTCCTCTAGGACGGTCTGGGTATCGGTGCCGAAAATCGGATGCTGCCCACGATTGATCAGGGTCTGATGAAGCTCATCCGCATTCGTCATGTTGAAATTACCGGAGAGCATCAGGTTACGCGTCGTCCAGTTACTACGGCGATAATACGGATGGCATACATTCGCCCCCATCCCGCCCGAAGTGCGGTAACGCAAGTGCCCGAAGAGCAACTCGCCGCCAAAATCAAAATGTTCTTTGACCGTCTCGGGAAACTCAGGGTAGATCGTCCCCTGCCGCTTCATCTTATCGTAGCTTTTGAGGGTGCGCTTAAAAAGCCGAGCGAGGGAGTTGTCGCGTGACTCACGATCGCGGAACATGAAGTTCTGCCCCAGCGGCATCTCAAATTTTACGCAACCAATACCGGCCCCATCTTGACCGCGATTGTGTTGTTTCTCCAAGAGGAGAAAGAGGCGGTTAAAAGCCCACAACGGGTTCCCATACTTGTCAGCATAGTAGCGTAGCGGGTGCTTTAACCGGATCAGGGCAATACCACAGTGGTGTTTAATCGAGTCGCTCATTTGTTAGCTCTGGAACTAAAGTCTTGGAACCTAAAGGAGGACGAGCCCAAATCTGGGTGCAACCTCAAAGGCTTCATAGCGGCAGAGAAATCCTCTTGGAGAAAAACACCCTCAGTGCGGAGTTGCACACCCTCCATCCAATCCCCACAACCGACAAATGATCCACCGTCTCTTTGTGGAGAAACGAGCTCCCTACCGTCAACACGCCAGCGCGCTGGCTGAAGATCTCAGGAACTCTCTCGACTTGCCTCAGCTCTCAGAACTCCGCCTTTTCGCACGCTACGATGTTGAAGGGGCTTCGGCTACCCAATGGCCTTCGATCGTTCAAGGCGTGCTCGCCGAAGCTCCGCTCGAAGAAGCCTTTGAGAATACGCTTCCTGAGCTACAAGGAGCTCGCCTCTTTGCGATCGAGTATTTGCCTGGCCAATACGATCAGCGCGCCGACTCAGCCGCCCAGTGCATCGAGCTGATCACTGGTAAGCGCCCTGCCGTCGCCACCGCGACCGTCTATGCTGTCTTCGGTGAGCTCAGTGAGAGTGACCTCACGCGCATCGAAACTTACCTCATCAACGCCGTCGACAGTCGCAAAGCCGAGCTAGACAAACCCGAGACGCTCACGCCGGCGATTCCACAGCCATCACCCGTCGAACGCCTCGAGGGCTTTATCAAAGCCGACGCCGCTCGTCTCTCGGACTGGTATGAAAATCTCGGGCTTGCGATGTCACTAGAAGACCTCGCCTTCTGCCAAAACTACTTTGCCAACGAAGAAGGCCGCGACCCGAGTTTGACTGAGATTCGCCTCCTCGACACCTACTGGTCAGACCATTGCCGTCACACAACGTTCCTCAGCGAACTGACAGACGTCACCTTTGAGCAGAGCGCATCTACAGCGCCGATCGAGGCAGCTTGGAACCGCTACCGCACGATGCGCGACGAGCTCTACGGCCCCGAGACAGATCGCCCTGAATGCCTCATGGACATCGCGATCATCGGGATGAAATGGCTCCGAAAGAACGGCAAGCTCGACGACCTCGAGGTCTCTGCCGAGATCAACGCCGCGAGCCTCATCGTGCCGGTCGAGATCGATGGCCGCACGGAGGAGTGGCTCATCATGTTTAAGAACGAAACGCACAATCACCCGACCGAGATCGAGCCCTTCGGTGGTGCCGCGACCTGTCTCGGCGGTGCGATTCGCGACCCACTTTCGGGGCGCAGCTATGTTTATCAAGCAATGCGCGTCACGGGAGCAGCGGACCCCCGCACGCCCTACAGCGAAACCCTTGCCGGCAAACTTCCCCAGAGCAAAATCTGCCGCGAAGCCGCCCACGGTTATTCGAGCTACGGCAATCAAATCGGGCTCGCCACGGGCCTCGTGCGCGAAGTTTACCATCCCGGCTATGTCGCTAAGCGTCTAGAAATCGGGGCTGTGGTCGCAGCAGCTCCACGCAGTCATGTTCGCCGCGAAGAGCCCGCCAATGGCGACGTCATTGTTCTCGTCGGCGGACCTACTGGACGCGATGGCGTTGGTGGCGCAACCGGCTCGTCCAAAGCCCATGACAGCAAGGCTCTCGACAACGCAGCTGAAGTTCAAAAAGGCGATCCGGTCTGTGAGCGTAAGCTGCAGCGCCTCTTCCGCCGTAAGGATGTCGCTCAGCTCATCAAGCGATGTAATGACTTTGGCGCCGGTGGCGTCTCCGTTGCGATCGGTGAACTCGCCGACAGCCTCGAAATCGATCTCGATGCGGTGCCGAAAAAATACAAAGGCCTCGACGGCACAGAGCTCGCTATCTCCGAGTCGCAGGAGCGCATGGCCGTCGTCCTCGCACCTGAAGACGCTGAAGCCTTTCTAGCCGCCGCCCGCGAAGAAAACCTCCTAGCCTCCCTCGTTGCGCGCGTCACTGATTCTGGTCGACTCCGCATGACTTGGAAGGGCGACACCGTCGTCGACCTTTCTCGTGAATTCCTCGATTCGAACGGCGTGCGCCAGACCCACACCGCACGGGTCAAAGGTCCTGAAATGCAGGCCTCCCCACTGAGCGCAAAACCTGTAACTGAGAGCGTGAGCAAGGAATGGCTCACGCAGCTCGGTTCCCTGCAGAACGCTTCACAAAAGGGCCTGATCGAACGCTTCGACAGCACGATCGGCGCAGCCAGTATTCTCCATCCCTTCGGCGGAAAGACGCGCTCCACTCCCGCAGACTCGATGGCGGCGCTCGTTCCGATGCTCGAGGGCACAACCCGCACCGCGACCGTGATGAGCTTTGGCTTCGATCCATTTGCCTGTGCCTGGAGTCCCTTTCACGGAGCCCAGATTGCGGTGCTTCATTCCGTCGCCCGCGTCGTCGCAACCGGCGGAGAGCGTTCCCGCAC
Organism: uncultured Puniceicoccaceae bacterium; assembly: GCA_963933835.1. Lineage (GTDB taxonomy): Bacteria > Verrucomicrobiota > Verrucomicrobiia > Opitutales > Oceanipulchritudinaceae > CAWVVV01. The sequence continues at coordinate 205,084 of CAWVVV010000003.1, forward strand.
GCGCCTAAGCTTCCAAGAGTTTTTCGAGCGCCTCCACAATGAGCCCGAGCGTTGGGGCAAGCCGCTGGCGGCTCTACTCGGCGCCCTTGAGGCTCAAGCAGCCCTTGAAACCGCTGCCGTTGGAGGGAAGGACTCCATGTCTGGGACCTTTAAGGATCTCGACGTCCCACCGACCCTCGCCTCCTTCGCGATCGCGCCAACAGAAGCCAAACACGTGCGTTCACCCGAGTTGAAGAGTGCTGGAAACAAGATTATCCATGTCGCTCTTCCACGTGATGCTGCCGGGGTTCCTGACCTCGCAGCAGCAGCAAAACGACTCGATGAAGTCTCCACTCTGATCCGGGCAGGCAGTGTTCTTTCGAGTCGAGCGATCGGCGCAGGAGGCATCGCCATCGCCCTCGCTGAAATGGCCTTTGGGAACGAGATCGGCGTAGAGCTTGATACCCATGCAGTTTCTACCGCTGCGCTTTTCCAATCCCTCTACGGCGACATTTTGCTCGAGGTTTCGGATGCTTTCGAAGCACCCTCGGATGCCTTCAAACAGATCGGGCAAACGACGGCAGAGCCCATCCTTCAATATGGCTCAGAGCAGTTGGCCATCACCGACGCCCGCACCGCATGGGAAGCTCCACTCGAAAGCACCTTCCCAACCCAAGCAATCACGCCTGCCGGACGCACACACGAGATTCGCTTTGATCCGCGCATCCCATCCACAGCTAAATCCAAGGTCGCTCGTCCCAAGGTCGTCATTCCTGTTTTCCCCGGGACGAACTGCGAGTTTGATTCCGCTCGTTCCTTCGAAGCAGCCGGTGCTGAGGTTGAAACCGTCCTCTTTCGTAATCTTCGTCCAGAAGATGTCGCCGACTCGATCGAGCGCCTTACAACGGCGATTAACCAAGCCCAGATCCTCTTCCTTCCGGGTGGATTCAGTGCGGGAGATGAGCCTGCTGGTTCAGGCAAATTTATCGCTGCTGCCTTCCGCCACCCTGCCCTCACCGAGGCGACGATGAAGCTTCTCGCCGAGCGCGATGGCCTCGCCCTCGGCATCTGCAATGGCTTCCAAGCCCTGATCAAACTAGGCCTCCTGCCTTTCGGTGAGATCCGCTCCCAAGGTGCCGAAGCGCCGACGCTCACGCACAATCTTCTGCAGCGCCACGTCAGCTGCTATGCGCGGACCAAGGTCGTCTCACGCCAATCTCCATGGCTCACCGAGTGTGCCTTAGGCGACGAACATGACATTGCGATGTCGCACGGCGAAGGCCGGTTCGTAGCCGACGAAAGCGTTGTCCGTGAGCTCATCGCAAACGACCAGATCGCAACCCAATACGTCAATGACGCCGGCAAGCCTTCGCTCGAATTGCCGTTCAATCCGAACGGCTCTGTCCATGCCATTGAAGGACTCACCAGCCCTTGCGGTCGCGTCTTCGGCAAGATGGGTCACAGCGAGCGAACGGGTCCACACATCGGGATCAACATCCCAGGTGAGAAGCTACAGCCGATCTTCTCCGCGGGCGTAAACTACTTCCATTGATCGCATTTCTCCGTAACTATTTCGATTCAATCCGGTTAACCCTCAATAACATGCAATCCTTCAGCCTCAATTCCACTTCCGCTCGCAAATCCAAGGGCTTCTCCCTCGTCGAAATGCTCATCGCCATCGCACTTCTCGCCGTAGTGATGGGATTCTTGATCCAGAACTTTGGTGGCATCTTAGGAAGCAACGAGCGCAAGTTGACCAAAATGTTTGTTGATAACGGCGTCGAAGCGCCGCTCATGGCCTACCGCAACAGCGTCGGCTCCTATCCCACAAGCGATCAAGGCCTGATGGCTCTCTACCAAAAGCCATCCAATGTTCCCGCTTCACGATGGATCTCTACCCTGAAGAAAGAGCCACGCGATCCATGGGGTAACCTCTTTCAATACCGCTACCCCGGTCAGCATAATACAAATGGCTACGACATCTGGTCATGGGGACCCGATGGACAAGCAGGTGGTGGCGACGACATCGGCAACTGGGATACAGGTAACTAATTCCTTCTAAGCTTCAGAAGGAAACACCCGTGAATCTTCCGAACTCGATAATAGAAAAAACCTCTCGCAATCCAAAAGGGGGCTTTTCTCTCATCGAGATCATCATTGCGATCGCACTGATCGCACTCATCACCGGTCTATTCGTTGCAAATATGCCAGGCCTTACGGATGGCCTCGGCGCTCGCCCTCTCGAGGACATCCTACAAAAGTCGGTCCGCGACGCTCGCTATCAGGCAGCCTTAAACAAAGAACGGGTGAGCCTCGTTTTCGACCCTGAACGCAGCGCCTTTATTGTTTTTTCTGAAGCGAACCAAGAACTGGCGTCGCGGGAAAGTGGATACGCCGAAGAGGACAATGTTAGCGTCACTTTTGAACAATTTTTGCCCTACGAGGGCCTGAATTCAAGAGGCCAGCAAGAGCGCATCGAGATCCCCCTCGTCCGATTTCACCCAGATCGCTCCTCGACCCCTTTCATTGCAATTCTAAACATCGAGAACAAGCGCAGCGAGCACCGCTACGACCCCTTCTCTGACTTGGAGATCAAAAGTGAAGATGACTAAGCACACTTCGAACAAGGGGTTTACGCTCATCGAGTTGCTCATCGCTCTCTTAGTCTTCTCTGTTGTCGTCGTTGCTTACAGCGAAGCGTTCTCAAACACGCTCCGTGCCCTAGAGCGCAAGGCGACGGTAACCGCGACAAACGACGCCCTCCGCTTCGTCCGCAGCCAAATCATCCTCGAACCCGACCTCGATGCCTTCGAAGACGGGGACGAGATTGAAACCCTCGATGTGGGCAATGCCCGCTGGGAAGCGGACGTCGAGCCTACGGAGATTCCTCACCTTTTCCAAGTAGCGCTTACGATCGAATTCGACGGCAACGATGAGATCGAAGACTGGACACACGAAGAATCTATTTACCTCCTCCGCCCGACCTGGAGCGAAATCGATGAATCTGACGAACTAAAGTCTGAACTTCAGGAGCAGATCGAAGACGGGCGCAACTTCGCAGACTGGCAATGAGAAGAGACGCTCCAGTTCTATGCCGTACCGGTGGCTTCAGCCTGATCGAGATGATCCTCGTCATCTCTTTGCTTGCCCTCATTTTACCGATGGTCCTTGGATTCGTCTTCAACCTGAGCCAAATCTGGTTAAAGGGCGCTAAAGGTAACTTCTTCGCCCAGCATGTCGACGGGGTGAGTCTCTTTTTGGATACAGCGCTCGAACGCTCCGAAGCGATCGTTGGCGACGGCGCCGAGGGCGAGACAACGCTTCCCATCGAATGGGCCCGCCCACCTGGCTTCAGTGATTTCGACGATCCACTCCTGATGTTTCGCCAGCGCGAGACCCCTGCCCTTTTCGTTCGTGAGGGAGAAAGTCTGCCTAATATCTTTGTCTACATTTACCACGACGACCGCGAAGGACTCTCACTCGTTTGGTATTCAAGCCACCAGGAAGAGGTTGAAGATGAGGACGACCTCTACCGCACCCCGATTTCAAAATACGTATCCAAGATCCAATACGCGTATTACGATGCCGAAAACGATGAGTGGGACGTTGAAGATGATCCGGAGGAAGGCGACAACGACGCTTACATCCTCCCCCAGTATTTAAAGCTCACCTTCGCCTACGAAGATGAGGAATTCGTGCGCAACCTCCACATTCCACAGCGCTCAACCGATGTGCCTCTGTTCTAGATGAGAAGTCGACTCAACAGTTCAGCAGGCTCAATCCTAGCGATGGTGCTGGCGCTCGTCATTCTCCTTGGCTTCATCACCGTTGCCTTCATCGAGGACGCAAAAGAGCAGATCCTCTACGACGCTCAGTTTCATCAGCAGGAAGACCTGCGCGCAGAAGCTTACTCTGCCCTCGATATTACGCTGGCCGTGCTCAACCTCTTCCAAGAGATCGACGGCTCGATTTGGGGGCCTTCTCAGGGCTGGGGTGATCCTCTCGACTTCGCCCATTACCAACCGCCGGGCAACCTGAAGGTGAATGTGACCGTGCACGACGAAAGCGGACGCTTCGGCCTCAACGATGCTGAATTCGACTTCCTCCGCGTCGCCTTTACGGAGATGGGTTTTAAGGTCTCTGACGCTGAGGAGTTATCCGACTCCCTGATCGACTGGATCGACGAGGACGACCTCAGCCGCCTCAACGGCTTTGATGGAAATGACTACGAACGCCTCAATCCCCCTTACTTGCCTGCCAATGGCCCGATCCAGAGTTGGGATGAGCTAGAGCTGATTCCAGCCTTCAAAGAGCGCTTCTGGGACGAAGACGGACGCGCCCTACCCGAGCTAGACATTTTCACCGCGAATTTCTCCCTCTACAACTCTGGGCCGGTAAACATCAACGCCGCCACGCCCTTCGTCAGCCGCGTGCTCGATGAGCTCGGAATCATCGAAGAAGACAACTTGGGCGACTACCTCGCAGGGTCAGATGGGGAAGCAGGCAACGACGACGACCGGCTCGTGCGCGATCCGACCGCAGGGGGCGTTTTTCTCGATGGAGCAGGTAGTGACCTCGCGGGCACCGAATCGAGCCTTCTTGAAGTCGCCATCGAAGTGAGCCGAGGCGACGCAGTTTTTCTCCTCCGCAGCCTCGTCAGCTGGCGCGGATCGAATGCGGCCGCCGGCGATTCTCAAGCCGTAGCAGAAGAAACCACCGAAGCCGCGCGCAGCGACGAAGAAACTGACAAAAATCGCCAAGCAAGAGGCACCGCCAAGACTGAAGCTAGCGGCGGCGCAGAGCTCGGTTACCCCTTCCAAATCCATTGGCTGGCTGAAAACCGTAAAAATTGATTGGACATGACCATTCCTCAAACACTTCACTCCGCCCTTCCCCAACGATGAAAATGGCTCCCCGCCAGTGGTTGCGCTCCCTGCACGACAAACTCCCCGAGCCTCGCGTTCTCCTCGCGCCAGGCCATCTCTTCTTCTCCCAAGAGCTCGTCCTCGACCCTTCGATGTCGGAGGAAGAGATTGACGATTTCGTCAACCTCTCGATTGAAGGGCTCTCGCCTTTCCCCGTCGATCAGCTGACTTGGGGCTACCTACGACCGGAAGGCTCGAACGAAGCCCTCGTCTACGCCACGCCAGTATCGCGCCTGCGCTCGCAGACGGAGGACGATCTCGAGAGCTACTTTCACGTCTTCCCAAGTTTCGTCGCGGCACTGCGCGAAGAGCCCGCGCTCGCACCGTCGATCCGTATTCTTTCCAGCGGCGATAGCCTCACCGCGCTCTTTTTCGAAACCGGCAAGCGTCTGCCGCACAAGATCATCTCCCGCCCACAAAAGAGCGCTGATCTGGACGACACCGCACTTCTTGATGCGCGTAACGCCCTCGCCGCTAAGATCAGCTTCGACGGCTACGAGCTCGAAGACGGTGTCTGGCAAGTCGATGGTTTCTTTGTAGGCAAGCAAAACGAGGTCTACTCCCGCTATCGAAACCTCCTCCCCGGAAGTACGGGCGAAAGTATTGAGCGCCCATTCGAGCTCACCGATAGCCAGCTTCAAGCCGCCGATGTCCGCGACACTGCACTGACCGCCAAAAGCCTCAAAGAGCGCCAGCTTGCACGTAAACTTTGGAAAGGCCTGCAGTTCATCGCAGCCTGCTTTATCCTCCTTTTACTCGCTCAATTCACGACCTGGGGCCTAAGTAAATTCACCGAGGTCATTGATAATCGCTTCGACAAGCGCGAGCGCATCGTGAACCAAGTGCTCCAGCGCGAGGATTTCATTCAACGCCTCTCGCTCGATTCGCTGCAGAGCGCTGACCCGACACTGATGCTCACCGTGATCAACGATATCCGGCCAGATACGATTTATTTCACCGAAGCCGAAGCGAACTCGATCGACACGATTACGGTTCAAGGAATCTCTCAAGTCGGTGCTGAACGGGTAAATCTCTATGCTGAGAATTTAAGAAGCCTCCCGATTGTGAGTGATGTGCAAAACACCCCCTCGACGAAAGATAGCCAAACCAGTTTTGATATCACAGTCACCTTTGATATCGTTGAACTCGCTGCAAGAGCACAGCGTATGAAATCATCCGAAACCAACACGGAAGGAGCGCCCGAATGAATATTGTTTCGAAAACCTTCTTCAACATGAAAGGCCGCGAGCGCCTTCTCCTCATTGCCTTTATCACCGTCGTCCTCCTATGGTGGCTCAGTAGCCTGATAAAAACGGGTGGCCAGCAATGGTCAGCCTATAGCTCCTCTCGCCGTTATTTTAATACCCAGACCTCAGCCATCGAACGGGCCAGCTTTGTCGAATCTCAGCTCAAGCAAGCGCTTTCCCGCCTCGACTCAAACCGCACCTATTCCGATACTCAGCTCTTTGGAAAGCTCGATAATATCGCCCGAAGCTTCGATCTGGATTTCGATGTAAGTCAGCCTACAAGCGAGAATTCGGGCATCTATGCAACGCACACCATCCGCGTTCGGATCGACGATAGCAACTTAGAGCAACTTGTGCGGTTTAACCAAGGTGTGCAGGCCGAAGCCCCTTATATTGCCATAGCAGAATTTAAACTCTCTGCGAATCGACGTGATCGATCTAAGATCGATGCCACCTTCGATATCGCCTCTTTCGAACTCCTCGAAAACCTTTCCCAGTGAACGACGTTTCTCAACGCCCTCCCCTTTGCCGCCTATTGCAGCGCTGCAGTGTGCTCAGTCTACTTTGCGGACTATTTGCCCTTCAACCTCTCGCTGCCCAAGACGAGTCGCAGACTCCGCCGCAGATTCCGAGCAGCGTGCCACCGCCACCGCCACCAGGGCCAACGCCGACACTGCCTCCTAATCTTCGACGCCCAACAACGGTGCCTGGGCAAGCGCCCACATCGACGAGCGTTTCAAGATCACGCCCGACACCTCCACCACCGCCGACAAGAACGAGCCCTGAAGTCGAAGAAGAGCGCGAGGAACTCCGCCCCTCGATTGGAATCGCGGATGCCGACGCTCCGGGGATGGATGATATCGTCACGATTGGAACCCTCGTAGACAACGGGACCAACGAGCTCCTTCAGCAGATCCAGATTCTCACTGGCAAGCCCATCCTCCGTCAGCAGAACCTCCCATCGGTAAAGATTTCCTTCGACCAAGGGGATAAAGCAATGACGCGCAGGCAGCTCATCCGCGCCCTCGAAAGTTTACTTTCACTCAATGGCATCGCCCTCACTCGCGTTGGCGTTGACTTCATCAAAGCTGTCCCCGCCGCCGCGATTAACAATCAGGTGCCTATTCTCTGGGAAGGGAGTACGATCGGCGCCGAGGCCACCCAGATGATCTACGAGAAGGTCTTTAAGTTAGACTTTCTTACAACCGTCGAGGTCGTACCGCTGATCCAGCCGATCATGTCGCAGGGCTCGCCGATTTCGCTCGAAAAAAGCGGCCTCCTTCTCGTCACCGATGCTCTCGTTAACCTTCAGCGCATCGAACGCATTCTCAAAGCGATTGATCAACCGACGGACGACTCAATCGAGATCCTTTTCTTTCATCTCAAGCACATCGACGTGCAAGAAGCCTCTCAGCGCCTCAAACAGATGCAGGCCGGCGCCCTCCGACGTCGTCTCCAAACAAATACCAACTTTGATGCCGACGAGCGCACTAATCAGCTCATCGTCTTCACCCATAAAGCCAATACCTCGCTCATTACCAACTTGATAGAGAAAATGGATATCGATGTGGCACCGCTCACAACGACCAAGCTATTCAGCATCCGCTACGCCGAGGCCGTCGAAGTCGTCTCGATCATCGACCAAGTCATCAGCGGTCAAAAAGAAGCGAGAGATCAAAACACTGGAGGCAACAACAACGCCCAAGCCGCGCGCCAAGCCCAGCAACAGCGCGCTGCCAATGCTGCTGCCGCCGCTGTCCGCGCGGAAGCCAGCAATCTGCAGTTCTCAGACTACCTCACCCTCGTCGCTGACGAACGCGCAAATAGCATTGTCGCGAGCGGAACCCAGTCCGACATCAACGCCCTCAACTCGCTCATCGACGAGATCGACGTCCTGCTAGCACAGGTGCGCATCGAGGTCGTGATTGCAGAGGTAACGCTTGGTGAAAATTACAGCCGTGGCATTGATAGCTTAGGTTTTCAGGACAATGTTACCGCACAGTATGATAATATAACAGGCACTGACGGCGACAGCATTGGACTTGGAACCACCTTCCCAGGCAGCAATTCCGTGATCGATATTGGCTCAACTGCGTTCACCCTTGGCAGCCCCCTCATTCTGGGAGGCGGCGAGCAGTACATTAATCTCATCTTAGACAAAGGAAGGACGAATACTGATGTCAGAATCCTATCAGCGCCGACCATCCTTACGACGCACAATCGGGAAGCGTCCATCTCGGTAGGTGACTCGATTCCAGTCATCACGCAGAACATCCAGACCGACAACGACGTAAACAGTAATAGCATCCGACAATCGGTCCAGTATCGGGATACCGGCATAGAGCTCAATGTAACGCCGCTCATCGGCTCAGATGGCATCGTCCAACTAGAAGTAGAACAAACGATTGAAAACGCGCTCGATGGCGACACAGAGGGAAATCCAACCATCACCCGCCGCAACGCGAAGTCTTACGTCAGCGTCGCAAATGGCGACGTCGTCATCCTCGGCGGGCTTCAGTCCTCAACCGTTACAAATTCAGAGAGTCGAATTTTCCTCCTCGGCGATATCCCCGTAGTCGGAAAACTCTTCCGATCATATTCTGATAAAAATTCAACGACAGACTTATTGATTTTCATTCGTCCGATCGTGTTGTCGACGACAAGTGAGGCACAAATTGATGCCACCGATAAATTATCAAAAATCTCCGGCGGAGATGAAGTGAAAGGCTTTTTCGAGAACGGCACCTTCCAAGAGGAAGAAGACGACGAGGCGACAGATGCCGAGGACAAGGCAAAAGTAAAACGGAGTTCACATCGCTGAGTATTGATGTAGTTATTAAATGGGACACATCCAGACAACTGCCTCAATCAAAAGAGGGCTTATCTTGTTCACCTTAAGCCTTTGCCTTGGATCAGCTTGGGCGGAGTCTTCCCTTCTTCAACGCTCGCCCTTTTTACCTCAAGAATCGAATCGCCCGGCCGAGACGACCCCACCTCCAGCATCAACCCAGCAGAGCCAAATTCAATTCAAAGGTGTTTTTGCTCTGAACGATGAAGTGCGCTTCAACCTTTTCGATAGCAGCGAAAACAAAGGTAGCTGGATTCGCATGAATGACACCTTCTCCGGAGCCAAAGTCATCGATTTCGACGAAAGCAGTCGGTCAATTGATGTCGAAATTGACGGTTCCATCACGCGCTTCTCGCTCATTGAAGGCTCAGATAAGCCACTCACCGTCGCCCCAAATATCGTTGGACCTCGCCGGCCCACAATAACAGACAACAACTCGCCTAGGCGCGCCGTCAGTCGCCGCCGCATCGTTCCACCTAGCCGATAAAGTTCAGCACTCCCGGGTTCGTCTGATCCGAAACAAAAATAGATCGACCATGATTTCAGAGCCCGCCGAAACATCGCTTTATGAGCACCTACATGAAGACCAGCAGCTAATGCTGGTGGAGGCCCCGCGCCAAAACCGCCTCCCTCTTCTCGCTCAATTTAGACGCGAAACAGAATTCGATACCGTGCAAAAGCTCGGTGAACTCGCAGATATCCCTGTCCTCGAAGATTTTGAAATCGCGGAGCGCGTTGGCGACCTCCTCCCACTCCGCCTGATCAACGAATATCAGTGCCTGCCCTTAGCAGAGAATGAGGTCGAGCCAAGCGACGATGACGGAGAGGACGAGATCGAAGCTGATCTCGCTCCCTTAAAGCTCATCACCCTTTGGCCGCCTGACTCCTCGATGAACGAATGGATTTACGCGGTCTGCGGTCGTGAAGTTGAGTGGTATCTCGGCCCAGCCAAAGAGATCATGTACACCATCACCCAGCGCTTTGGCGTCGGTGCTGACTCGCTCGAAGAGTCCGAGCTCTCTGACGACGCCTCAGGGCGCCTTGAAGACGTCGAGGAAGATGAAAACGCCGCCATCATCCGATTCGTCAATGACGTCATTGCAAAGGCCATTGAAGACCGTGCGACGGATATCCACTTTGAGCCACTGAAGGAGTCCCTACAGATCCGCTACCGGATCGATGGCGAGCTCGTCCCTATCCGTGTCCCCGATAACTTAATACGTTACCAAGGAGCGATCATCTCTCGCCTCAAGATCATGGCGAAGCTCAACATCTCGGAGAAACGCCGACCACAAGATGGACGCATCGTCTACCAAAGCAGCACGACTGAGCTCGACATTCGTCTTTCCACGATCGCCACAATGTATGGAGAGAGCATCTCGCTTCGACTCCTCAATCAAAAGAATCAGCCTCTTTCGATGGAAGAACTCGGTATGCTCGAGCCTGAGCAGGAGCGCATTCGCCGCGTGCTTGAGTTGCCTCACGGTATCGTTCTCGTGACAGGACCTACGGGTTCGGGTAAGTCGACCTCACTCACTGCCTTTATCCGCCAGATCAACTCTCCTGGGCGCCGTATTATCACGGTGGAAGACCCGGTTGAATACGAAGTCGACGGCGTAAACCAAACTCAGGTCCACTCCGAAATCGGCTTCACCTTTGCGAGTGCTCTTCGCCACATCCTTCGCCAAGACCCCGACGTCATCATGGTGGGTGAAATTCGTGACCCTGAGACGGCCGACATCGCAATCCGCGCAGCGCTGACCGGTCACCTCGTCCTCAGTACCCTGCACACGAATGACTCTCCCGGAGCTCTCACCCGCTTGATCGACATGGAAGTAGAGCCGTTCCTCATCGCTTCCTCGGTTGAGCTCATTCTCGCTCAGCGCCTCGTCCGGCGCCTCTGCCCAAAGTGTGCAAAGAAAGCGAGTTACGACGAGCGTTTCATTAAGAGTTCCCTGCAAGCCCTAGGTATTCCGCTCACCCCAGAAAACCTCAACTTCCCTGTTCTTGAAGCCGTCGGCTGTGACGACTGTCGCGGTCTAGGCTACCGCGGGCGGGTTGGTTTGTTTGAGCTCCTTCGCGTCGACGATAACATTCACGACCTCATCGTTGAAAAGCGCTCCGCCCGCGAAATTCGCGAAGTTGCCTTGAAGCATGGAATGACGACCCTTCAGTCCAGTGGCTGGGATCAGATACAACACGGCCGGACCACCCTACCCGAGGTCATGCGCTACGCTTTCCTCGATGAGGATCATAGCTAAAGTCTAAGACATCGAATCCATTTGGAGCCTACCCCACTGCTAGAAAATGCCCCTCTTTGAATACAAAGCCCGCGACGCCTCCGGCCAATCTCTCCAAGGAGAGATCGATGCCGTGGATCGTAAGACGGCTGTTCTTCGCCTATCATCAAAAGGCATCCGTCCGCTCAAGCTGGAACAAAAGCATCACGTAGCCCAGACCGAAGACGCCGACAGTGAAACGCTCAATCTCTACGCGAGTGATACCAAAACAAAGCGGAGCTTAATCAAGGCCTCGAAGGAAACACTCGTCCTCCAGTTCCTCAAGCGGCTCGTCACCCTTCTGTCCGCAGGACTATCCCTTGGCGATGCGACTAAGCTACTACAGCAGCGATTGAATGACGCTGAACTCAAGGGATTGAGTAGTCGCATTTGGAAACACCTCTCTGAAGGTCGCACCTTAGCGGCTGCGATGGGGACAGAAAACGAGCTCTTCACGACCGCACAGTGCCACCTCATCGAGGCCGGCGAAGCGAGCGGCAACCTAGTGCCAGTTCTCACCCGCATGGTTCGCCATCTCGAAGAAAGCCAAGCAGTCAAAAAACGCCTTATCGCGAGCCTTAGCTATCCGATGATTATTGTCGGCGTAGCCACGATCGTGATTGGGGTGGTCATTGGATTTCTAATACCTCGCATTGAAGAAATGGTAACACAGCTGGGAGGAGAATTGTTTGTCCTCGCTCGTTGGCTGCTCGCTGGATCTAACTTTCTTCTGAAATTTGGGCCCATCGTGATCGTTGCAGCAGCGGTTGCTGCCTTCCTCATTAATCGGTGGCGCAAAACGACACCAGGGAGGCGTTCGACAGACCTCTGGATACTGACAATGCCAGTGCTGGGTAAGATCAATCTGTATTCGAATATCTATTCAACCTCGAACTTGTTATCAACGCTTCTCGGCAGCGGGGTGAACACTACAGAGTCTCTACGCCTTGTAGAACGAACGATTAAAAACGTCATCCTAAAGGCCAAATTCAGCGCTGCTCGCAAGCAGATCCAAGAAGGTGTTTCCATCTCTGGATCGCTCCAAAACGTCCATTTCATGCCAGATCTAGCGATGGACATCCTTTCCGTGGGCGAGAACACTGGCGACCTCGTAACGAGCCTAGAAGACATCAATGCGATCTACCGCGACGAGCTTACAAAACGCCTTGATAGGCTCACAACGCAAGTTGCGGCCGTTGCCCTCACGATTGCTTTTTCAATCGTAGCGATCATTGCTTTCAGCGTTGCACTGAGTGTCGTCTCGGTCAGCCAATCGCTTTTGGAATAAATCAAACTGCACACGTAGCTGAAAGAGAGCGTCGATCGAATCACACTAAATTCCACGTCTTTAAATGAGCACAGATAACCAAGTCCTAGATATTTTCCGCAAAACGGGTGCCCTCTTAGAAGGTCACTTCATTCTTCGCTCCGGCTTGCGTAGCGGGCATTTCTTCCAGTGTGCACGCGTTTGCGAGCATCTCGATCAAGTTGCACGTTTGGCTGAGCTAATGATCAGCAAGCTTCCAGACGACCTCGAAGTGGAAACCGTGCTCGCCCCAGCGATGGGAGGGCTCGTGATCGGGCAAGAGGTCGCACGCCAGATGGGCAAACGTTTCATTTTCATCGAAAAGCAGGATGACAAGCTGACGATGCGTCGTGGTTTCAAACTCCGGAAGGATGAACCCGTCCTGATCGTCGAAGACGTCATCACACGCGGTGGACGCGCCCAAGAGGCCGTCGACATCGTCAATGGCTGTGGTGGCAAGGTAGCAGCCATTACCATACTCGTCGACCGCAGTGCAGGCAAAGTCAGCTTCAATGCCCCGCTCATTCCATTGCTTGAAATGAACTTCCCAACCTACGCCCCCGACGCCCTGCCCGCTGAGCTTGAGGCCATTCCCGCGATCAAACCGGGATCCTAAAGAACATACAAATGCGGCACAGTTACGGTGTAACTTGCAGTGGAGTGATTATCTGCTTACATCATGAGCATGGATCATTACCATTATTTAAGTACCCTACGTTCGGTATGGGAATCTGCCGTCGCGAGTTACCGCGGCGGAGTCAACGCGGCAGGCGATATGTTCTCGGACGAACAAAGCGCGTTCCTCCATTCGATCGGGGCAACAGAGCAAGAGGTCTTTGACTTCGTCGAAGACTATGTTTCTGGCGGAGACCCCGACTTTGACACCTTCGCCGCGGTCACAGACAAGCGCCGGAATTATTTCCTTCAGGTTCAAAACGGACAACACAGTAAGCACGTTGTGCAAGACGCTGATCTGCCCGCAAAGACTGAAGAGCTCGACGGGATTGTCTGGCTCCCCCGAATCATCATGAAAGCGAAGGCTAAGCTAAAGGGAGAGATGAATCCCAACCTGATGTTTAGTTGCGGCGGCGACCGGCGCTTTCTCAAGTCCGCGAACCTCCACGCAGCTGAGTTTTTATCGCTCGTTGAGCGCAATCTTGACGATGAACGCGCCATTATCGACTACGTCAAAAAGGCGGATAGTGCTCATTAGCACAGATTAAGCGTCATCACTTGTTTCACAAAAGAAGAAGGGCCGCTCTGAATCAGAGCGGCCCTTCGTATAAATAGATTTCCTAAGCAGAAAAAGCTTAGAAGCTTACGCTACCGGAGAAGCCGTACCAGAAAGCATCATCTTCAGGTGCGTCGTCGAGGTCACCGAATTGGTTGTCTACTGAATTTTTACCGTAACGAGCGCCAACGCTAACGGAGGCGTTTTCGTTCACTGCATAGCTGAGGTCAGCATATGCACTGTAGTAGACGTAATCGTCTTCATTGCCAGCAGGTCCGAGATTGTTCACGGCTTCACCAATGATCTTGTAGCCAACTGCAGCACCGAGATCCAAGGCAACGCCTTCAGAGATCTCGAGGGAGTGACCAACAGAACCTTCGAAAACGACGTTTTCCAAATCAAAGTCGTAGTAAACGTAGATCGACGGAGCAGCAACGACATCAAAAGTGGCACCAGCATAGATTTCAACAGTGTTGTCATTGTCGAAGCTCTCGGCGGACGAGTAAGTGTAGTAAATTACACCGACATCGCCTGAAATAGAATCAGAAATGGCAAAGCCATAACCAGCATAGTACTCGACGCGGTCATCACCGATAAGGGTCGTTGCTGCCGAAGTGTTGTCGTTGAGGCCGAATGAACCCCAGATACCCGCATAGAAGTCATCAACTGCAAATTCGATGCTAGGCTGGAAGGACTCATCAGCGTGTTGCTGACCGCGCTCGACGCATGCAGACTCCCAGCCGAAAGCTGAGCTAACTGACACTTCTTGAGCGCTGATTGAAGAAACAGCTGCAAATGCTGCCACACCGATAAGATTAATCGATTTGTTCATAGTATGTTTTGTTTAGTTTGATTTTAGATCAGTACAAATGACCCGCCTAAGAGACTGCCTTTTTACTCGAATGCAAGTAAATCATTCAAATCGAGGGCGAATTTCCAGTAATACCCTAGTTAGATCAGGGCATCGGTGACTTAGACGAACTGTTATCGTCCAAAACCCTTCAGACTTTAGACAGTTTCTTTACCCACTGGCAAAATCACCGAAATCATCTGCACTCAGAAGGTATCCAATAAAAAAGAGCGGCCTCCCGAAGGAAGCCGCTCTCGCAGTATAAATCTTTAAGTCAGTCTAAAGTATAAAACTCTAGAATGTGAAGATAGCTTCGAGCGCACCCATGGTGCTGTCTTCGTCGACGTTGTTGTAGTCACCATCAGCAAAAGATACTTCGAGGACCAAGAGGAGGTTCTCTGTTACAGCGTGGCTGTAAGCAGCTGTGTACTGAACGGAGTGCGCGTCATAATAAGAACCGAAGTCTTCTTCAACGTAGCTGATACGACCAGTAACCGAGCCTTGCTCACTTACGACGTAGTTGATCATAGCCAAACCGCCAATGGTCTCTACGCCAGAGTCATCATTACCGAAATCAGATTCTGTGTAGAAGAGTTCGAGGGCAGCAGTCAATGCATCTTGCTCGTAAACGATGTAAGCATTGAAGCCATGAGCATCTCCGCTAGTGCTGCTGGAGGTATCGAAGTCTTCAAAGAAAGCACCGACAAAACTGGAGAGGTTATCTGTGAGCTGGGAACCAACAGCAACTTCAACAGCGTAGTTGCTAGATCCAGAACCACCGAGGCGGCCATCGTCGCCATATGCGTTGTAACCATCCAAGAGGGAAACAGTGATGAATGTGCCATCAGCTTCGTATGCATACTTAACACCAGTTACTTGGCTGACGACATCGTAAGCAGTTGAATACTGGTAGAGGCCAGTTGGCTCTTTGGCTTCGAATCCGAGCATCCCGTCCATTTGACCAGCGCTAATGGAAGAACCATTACCAAGATCATAAGAAAAGAAAGCTTGCTCAACGTGGAGGTCCTTACCGCCGATACTTTGAATGTCGATCTGTCCACTGACTTGATCGAAGTTCAAGATGAAATCGATTTCCACTTGATCCACGTCGAAGGAATTTTCGGAGGAAGATTCAGAACTACCCATCTCATCTTCCGAGTGTGAGTAAGAGGAATCAATGAACCCACTGATAGTGAGGTTTTCATTAAGCTGGATATCAGCCTGAACGAGGGAAGCCCCAACGATCAGTGCCATAAGTGTTGTGAGGGTTTTCATAATTAGACTCAGTTTTTTTAGTTTTTGTTTAGCGTTTGTGTTTAGCGATAATCTCCCTACTCGGCGGTGTTATTCACACCTAAACCTTTTGGACGATTAAAATTCTTTAATTTATCTTTGTAAAAATCCAGCTTACCCGCCGATGGAGACTTAATATCCCGAGCTGAATCGGAGTAATACATAACATAGTCTACTCGTGGCTTAAGGGCTCTCACCGCGTAGGCGGGGCTACCCAATATATCCAACACTTCCTCTCGTGACATCCCGAGAGTGATCTGGTCCCAATTTTCGGCCAGTTTCCAATCTGGGAGCGCAACCAACTGGTAGCGGGGGGTGAACCGTTGACCTGGAAGAGCGCCGACAACCATCGTGCGACTTGCCTTTGGAGGACCGTAGTTTTCTGTCGAGCCACCTTCTATTACTGGCGCTGTCACATAGCCCAGCATTTGCTCTAGTTGTAAAATCCGTGCTTCTAGATCGAGGACGCGTTGCTCAAGATCTGCAGCATTCAAAGGCGCGAAGATCGAGACCATCGCCAAAAGAGCGAGACAGAGATGCCGGCCTATCGGCTTCATCCTGTAATCAAGCACACTTACAAAGTAAGAATAAGGTTCCATAAAGATATTATTGAATGCTCATCATCCGAGGAATGAAGAGTCATAGGAATCAGCCAACCCAAAGGGTGGACCATTTCGACATATCGCTGTTAACCTGCATCAAGTTTATCTGAGTTTCCGGTGTTATCCGTGAATTAGTATTGAGGTATAAAACGTGTAAAATCTCAATGGAAATAACGGAAAAGAGATCGAGAAGACTGTTGGCAAGGGAAAAATGACCCTCATCACGAAGCCGCGATGCCCTTTTTCTGATTTTCAAACCAATTTGCGCCCGTAAATTGCCCCTGATTCCTTTGAAGGCACGCCCATACGCCATTCCCCCATGATTCACCCAGGCCGTAATACCACCCTCATTATTACCTATTAGATTGCTATAGAATAGGTTACGTCAGGAAGCAGAGAATAGCTTTGATGCCGCCGAGAACACTTTCATGATAAATCCGACCTTCTTAACCTTTCTCGAATCGACTCCTACATCCAGCAATGGCCGATAAACACTCAAATCAGACACCGGAAATGCCCACCTCCAGCGATCACAGCCCACTGCCGTGCCCATTCACAAAAAGCTACCCTTCTGAGCTCAATAAGGATGACTACTACTATATGCAGCTCGCCCTGAATGAGGCGATCGAAGGATGGAAGGAAGACGAAGTGCCGATTGGCGCGATCATCGTGATTGATGGCAAAATCGTCGCTAAGGCGCACAATCGGAGGGATTCTTTAAAAGATCCAACGGCGCACGCTGAGATGATCGCAATCACCCAGGCGGCGAGTGCTATCAGCGATTGGCGCTTAAATGCCGCGACCCTTTATGTCACAAAAGAACCATGCCCGATGTGCGCCGGAGCCTCGATCATGTCCAGACTGGGCAGGGTTGTCTTCGCCCTTGAAGACAACAAAATGGGCTGCCTCGGCGGAGCGACAGACCTGAATATACTGGGAGGAAGCAATCACAGGTGTGAAATAAGCGCTGGGATCATGCGCGAGGAATGCCTGCAGATCATTCAGGCATACTTTCAAGCAAAGCGTGGCGCCCAGTGACACATCCCGATCGGGACAACAAAGCAGCCTTTTATAGAATGGAGTGATCGGAATTTCGATCAGGTGGCGGATTTAGACTGGAGGGACCGGCTCCCGCCGGTCCGCTACGCTCACAATTCACTTTATCCACGCCGCGGACAGGCAGGAGCCTGTCCCTCCATTGTTCTTCTTCAGCGTTTAAAGGGACACAGGGCATGAGGAACCGCACGAATGGCCCCTGAATTCAAAGGCTGAAGGTATTAGAGAGACAAAAAAGCCCGGCCAAAAATTGACCGGGCTTGAAAAGCGAGATGTGATCGCAGCGCTTAAGCAGTCGCTGCTTGGTAGTTGGCTTCAACCGCCGACCAATTAACCACACTCCAGAAGGCCGAGATGTAATCTGGGCGGCGATTCTGATAGTTGAGATAGTAAGCGTGCTCCCATACGTCCAGTCCGAGGAGAGGCGTGCCTGAAATGCCCGCATAGGCATCACCCATCAATGGACTGTCCTGATTTGCGGTTGAGCCCACCGAGACAGATCCATCGGAATTGGCCACGAGCCAAGCCCAACCACTGCCAAAGCACGTCGCGCCAGCAGCGGCAAAGGCTGCCTTAAACTTATCAAAGCTACCGAAGGCTGCGTTAATTTTCGCAGCAACCGCTCCAACGGGCTCTCCACCCGCATTCGGGCCAATGACCTTCCAAAAGAATGAGTGGTTTGCATGACCGCCTCCGTTATTCCGGACAGCGCCGCGAACTGCTTCAGGGAGCGCATCGAGATCTGAGATGAGCGCGTTAACATCAGACGGAGCGGCGATGCCAGCACCCGAAAGTGCATCGTTCACCTTGCCGATATAGGCGGCGTGGTGCTTCGAGTGATGGATTTCCATCGTTTTCGCATCAATGTGAGGCGCGAGCGCGTCGTATGCGTAGTCTAAATCCGGTAGTGTGTATGCCATGTGGTCTATTGAGTTAGAGTTTGGTTTCGATTTCGAGAAATAACGTTAACGGAGACATAAAAGGGTCAAATGAGTGATGTGATTTTCAATCCTGCCCCCCTTTTAACGCACTTAAGTCGACGGCCTTGCGTTCTCCACCGACGAAGTAGTGTAGCGCATCAAAGCCTTCTTCAGCCAAGGTCGGGATAACCTTGTCGAAAAAGCGCCCAACGGATTGCGGGGAGTGGGCATCGGATCCGATCGTCAGTTTAAGCCCCAGCTCTTGTCCCCAAGAGCGGATGATAGGATCCGGGTGTTCGATCATCGGACCTTTCGCTCGTCCGCTCGTATTAACTTCCCAGCAGACATCGGCCTCGACCGCCGCTGAAATCGCTTCACGAATGATCGACTCGTGGCGAAGTGGATCGAATTCACCGCGGATGGTTCCATATAACCGGATCACATCAGGGTGCGACATACTATGAAACAAACCCGTCGCAGCAGCATCCCGCAAAGTCTCGAAATAGGCAGTGATGAGTTCGTCATCGGTCTCAAAACCTCCGTTCAAAAACCAGTCGTGGTAGGCCGGCATGTGATGGTGCACTGAGCCCAAAACAAAATCGAAGGGATGCAAAGTGAGTATCTCCCCGATCGCATCCTGTATCGCTGGATTTGGAAATACCTCTCCTTCGATACCACAGAGAACATCAACACCGAGCGCAGCGCCATACTCGCGCATCTCAGCGACTAGCTCTATATAAGCTGACAGTTCAGCTTCTCGCATCCGCATGCGACGCCCACCAAAGGTAAGATCATCAAATGGCATGTGACAGGTGAAACAGATGCGGCTCAGCCCCCGCTCAGCCGCTCGATCAACATACGTCTTTGGCGCGCCGATCGCATGACCACACATCCACGTATGCATGTGGCAATCGAACCACGGAGTGTAGTCGAACTGAGAATCCTCAGACTCCACCTCGAACGGCGCGCGCGTCAGTTTTTGGTAGAGCTTGTTAATGAAATTCATATTCGATGACAGAGACAGGATGAGAATAGATGAGCCTTGAGAAGCCTAGCGGTAGAGCAAGCAAACTGCCTGAGCTGACATTCCCAAACCACGACCGATATCTCCCAATCGTTCATGAGTCGTCGCCTTGATTCCGATAACGTCCGCCGGCAGTCCAAGCGTCTGAGACAAGCATTGTTTCATCTCATCTAAATAGGGGGAGATTTTGGGGGCCTCGGCAACGAGCATGGCATCGAGATTTCCAATCGCCCACCCCAATGCAGCCACTTCTTC
This sequence comes from uncultured Puniceicoccaceae bacterium, assembly GCA_963933835.1. GTDB lineage: Bacteria > Verrucomicrobiota > Verrucomicrobiia > Opitutales > Oceanipulchritudinaceae > CAWVVV01. The sequence continues at coordinate 224,899 of CAWVVV010000003.1, forward strand.
AGCACAGCGCTTCAAGATTACTTGGGAGTCAATCCCCTCAATCGACGCGTCCGTGTTTGGAAAATAGTGCCCGATATCAGGCAAACCGGCGGCTCCTAATATAGCATCCGAGAGTGCGTGGGATAAGACATCCGCATCCGAGTGCCCCTCCAATCCAACCTCAGAGGGGATTTCGACACCGCCGAGCACAAGCCTACGCCCTGCTACGAGGCGGTGAACGTCGTAGCCTAGGCCGACACGAAATGGTATCTTATTGCTCATTATATTTTCGCAGAGTCCAGAAGGTGGGCGGCCCAAGCAAGGTCTTCCGGTCGAGTAATTTTAGGATTCGGGTATTCATTTTCAAAAATCGTCACTCCATGCCCAAGGCGAGCGACCGCAGCAGCATCGTCCGTCAAAAGGACAGACCGATCTGAATAACCCTCCTCGATCAGCTCACGCCGAAAAATCTGTGGCGTCTCCATCGCCCAAATGCGCGAACGATCAAGATCCTCCAACACAACTTGAGCCGTCGAGCCGTCGGCTGGAATCCGCTTAATCGTGTCCGTCACACGGCGTCCCACCACAACTGCACCATCCGCTCTAGTGAGTTCGAGGGCGGCTAGGATCGTGCCACTCGTTATAAGCGGCCGGGCACCATCATGGATCGCGACATAGGCGGCATCGGCCGAAAGCACAGCGAGCCCCGCCCTTACGCTGTCAGCTCGCTCTACCCCGCCCCGTGTAAAGGCCACATCGACAAGTTCCATCCCATCGACCAGGGCACGAATCGCCGTTTCTTGATCATCGTCACGGCAGACAAATATAAAGCGGCTAAACGCCTTCGTTTCGACAAAGGCACGGATCGAACGGAGCAAGACAGGCATACCAGCGAGATCCGCCAATAGTTTGTCCTCAACCGCGCCCCGCATCCGTGTGCCAGAACCTCCCGCTAATAAAATGACTTCCGAGCTCATAAACGTGAATGACTTTGACCACTCAAACAGGCCGCGCAACCTTGCTTCGACCTTAGACGCGAAAGAATGCAGCTCCTCACCGAACCCTTATCCCCTAGCCTCCAGCGAGAGTGCCCTGCAAAAATAAACCTCCGCTTAGCTGTGCTCGGGAAGCGTGAGGACGGTTACCACGACCTGTCTTCTATTGTCGCCCCGATCAGTCTCTACGACCGGCTTGAGGCCGAATGGCTCCAAGGCGACAAGCCCGACACGCTAAGTATCCCCAACAGTGACCTCGATCCTGGGGAGTCCAATTTAGTCACTCGGGCACTTCAGGCCTTTCGCGCCGCCTATCCATTTCCAGGGCACCTCAAGACCACCTTGCGGAAAGCTATCCCAAGCGGCGCGGGCCTCGGTGGAGGGAGCAGCGATGCTGCAGGCATGCTCCTGCTCCTCCAAGAGATGTGGGGGGACCCGCTGAAAGGTGCAGAGTTAAAAGCCATCGCGACAAAACTCGGTGCGGATGTGCCCTTTTTCCTCGCATCGACAACCGCACTGATGCGTGGGATCGGCGACGAGCTCACCTTGCTTCCCGAACTGCACGACAAGCTAAAGGACGCTAAACTCTTTATTTTCAAACCCTCGTTCGGTATCTCCACAGCCTGGGCATACAAAGCCCTCGCCGAGCATTCGGCTTATCAAGACGCGAGCACCGAAGAGGCTTTGCTCTCTGCCGCCCTCGCAGGGGGGTCACCCTTCAAGCAACTTCCCTTTAATGCCTTTCGACACGTTGCAGACCGACGATTCCCGACCTTGCCTGTCCTCCTCGAAAAACTTCAGTCTTCCTTTTCAGTGACTCCGGAAATGAGCGGCAGCGGCAGCGCCTGCTTCACAGCCTACACGTGTGAGGAAGAGTGGCAAAAGATGGAGCACATGGTTAAGGAAGCATGGGGGGAAACCGCCTTTTGCGAAAAAGTCCATGTCGTTTAATTTCCTTGCCAACAAACGGCTAACTGCCTCCGGTGACCATCGGCTGTGTCGCTCTAGGCCTCCATCCCGATTGACGCGCTCACTAGAGCCTGTAAGCCTTTCCTACACGTCACCTTGCGAAATTCTAACGAAGAAATTGTGGTTCAAGGCATCGCTGCTTCCCCGGGAGTTGCGGTGGGCTCAGCCTGTGTCCTCTTAAAAAGCGAGTTAGAGATTCCCAAACACGAGGTTGCCCCAGAACATCGGGAAGACGAAATCGCTCGCTTCGAGGCTAGCCTCATGGAGACGCGACGGCAGATCAGTGAAATCCGCGCCGAGGTCGCTGAAAAAGTAGGCGAGAGTGAAGCGGCCATTTTCGACGCGCACCAACTCGTCCTCGAAGACCGAGCACTTATAGAAGAAGCGGTACGCGAAGTCGTGGAAGGCGGCTACAATATCGAGTATAGCTTCCACCGCGTCGCCAACCGCTATATTGAAGCCTTCTCGCAGATTGAGGACGAATACATCAAAGAGCGGGCCTCAGACATCAAAGACGTTACCCGGCGCCTCCTCTCAAATTTGATCGGGCGACAAGATGTCGTCATCGATGCAAGCCGCGCCACTGACATCATCGTCGCGGACGACGTCTCTCCATCCGAAGCCTCTCAGTTAGACCACGCTTCCCTCAAAGCAATCGCGACCGACCACGGAAGCCGAAACAGCCACACCGTAATCATGGCTCGATCGATGGGGGTCCCATGCGTGATCGGGCTCAAGGATCTGACAAGCCGCATCCAGCCGGAAGATGAAATCCTCGTCGATGGTTTTGACGGAATCGTCATTATCAATCCATCCGAGTCGTCACGCTACAAATACGGCCAGCTTCAGATCGAGCGTGACCGCGTCACGAAGGTTTTTACCGACTCCAAATACGAGCCCGCCGCTACAAGCGATGGAACCGAATATCAGGTCATGCTCAATATCGAGGGGCACGAAACCACAGAGCAGCTTCAAAGCAGCGGAGCTGGAGGGATCGGCCTTTTCCGGACCGAGAACCTGTTTCTCGGCCGCAAAGACTTCCCCGATGAAGAAGAGCAGTATGCGATCTACAAACGGGTCGCCGAGGCCGTTTCTCCGAAACCCGTCACGATCCGCACGCTCGACCTCGGTGGAGATAAAAACCCGCACAACAGTCTCTACGGATATTCCGAGGCAAACCCATTCATGGGATACCGTGCGATTCGTTTTTGCTTAGATCATCCTACCGTTTTCAAAGCCCAGCTGAGGGCCATCTTGCGGGCCAGTGCGCACGGTAACATCCGCGTGCTCTACCCCATGATTGCTAGCTGCGAGGAACTGGTAAAAGCCAACTTCCTGCTCGAAGAGTGTAAAGAAGAGCTCAAGAGCGAAGGTGTCGCTTACGATGCTGAGATCGCGCGCGGATGTATGATCGAGATCCCTAGCGCCGCTGTCATCACTGACCTCCTCGCCGAGCACTGTGACTTTTTTAGCATCGGAACGAACGACCTCGTCCAGTATCTGCTCGCGGTTGATCGCGTGAACGAGCGGATCGCACACCTTTACAACCCTTGCCAACCTGCCGTATTGCGCTCGCTGAGCTTCATCTTTGCCTCCAGCCATCGAAAAAAGAAACCCGTCTCCGTCTGTGGAGAAATGGCCGGCGACCCCCTCTATGCTCCCCTCCTCCTCGGCCTAGGAGCGGACGAGCTCAGCGTTTCTCAAAGCTCCGTCGCTGAGGTTAAGTTCCTCATCCGCAAGCTATCCAAAGACAAACTCGTCGAAATCGCGAAAGAGCTCCAACATATGACGGATTCTGAGCTGATCGAGAAACGCCTCCTCGAGATCCACGATCAACTGGTTGCCGACGCCGTCTAAGTAAGTTGCCTCTTTAAAAGCGAATGCCGTCGAAATCGCAGGTCATTGTAGTTTGCACTGGAAACAGCTGCCGCAGCCCCATGGGCGAACGACTTCTCGCACACGCCCTCGATGCCGAAGCCTCACCTCTAAAGGAAATCGAGGTGATTTCAGCCGGAGTCTCCGCCTTCCCAGGCGATCCCGCTTCTGCAAACTCGATCAAAGCACTCGAAAAGGTTGGGCTCGACCTGACGGACCACCGAACCCGCTCCTTCACCTCCTATTTATTAGAAAATACCGTCGCGATTTTTGTCATGACGGAAGGGCATCGCGCCATCATCGAGCGAAGTTTCCAAGAGCTCGAGCTACCGCCCGTCCTACTCTTTCGCGAACTAATGGACGGAGCAACAGACGTCCCAGATCCCTTTGGAGCGCACCTTGGAGCCTACATCGAAACTCGCGACGCGCTCGCCGAGGCTACCCCTTCACTCGTCAGCTGGTTGAAGAAAAACGTGCAGTGACGTCGGCTTACCTAGGAGCGTCTATTTGAGCTCCACGACGATTGCCGTCAGGTTATCGCGACCCGATGCAGCGATGCCCTCCTTAATCAGGCGATCCGCTGCCACTTCATCAACGAGCCACGGCGGAGGCGTCCGCACAAGCGACTCGATGGACCGCTCGGAAAGACCGTCCGTAACCCCATCGCTGCAGAGAACAAGTTGGTCGCCCGGCTCATATTCGATCGCGCCAAGCTGAGGCGTAACGGTCGCCTGACCTCCACCTAAGACCTGCTGAAGCAAGTTTCGCCGAGGATGATAACGTGCTTCTGACGCGGTGATCTTACCTTGCTTCACCAGCCATGCTACGTGGGTGTGATCGGTTGAGGCCTGACGAATGCCTCCCGCCGAGGGCAAAAAGTAGAGGCGGCTATCGCCGACATGAGCAAAAAAGATTTTCTCCGGCGTCACCCAGCAAAGCGTCAAGGTCGCGCCCATCCCCTTCGTTTCCTCATAGGCGCTTCCCTGAAAGCGCATCTCGGCATGAATCTGCTCAAAAAGCGCCTCTAGAAAATCATGCCCACCGCGTTGGAAGCCGGCGGCCGCAAGCTTGAAGCTACTCTGCATCAGCTCTGTGATCTTTCGCACCGCGATGCGACTAGCGAACTCGCCGGCATTCGCCCCGCCCATGCCATCACTCACCGCAAAGACGCAGTCGCCTTCGCCTAGGTTCGTGCTCCCTTCTTTCCCTAAGTAGCGAACCTCCTCACTATCAAAAGTCAGGGCGAGAAAAGCGTCTTCATTGTTTTTGCGAAACTTTCCTGGGTGCGACCAACCTGACCACGAGACTTCAATCGATTTTTCAGTCATACTTTGCGCTCCCAGTCTCCATCGTGTGTCGCTTCAACTTCTGCGAGAGTAAGCCCTTCGCCCGTTGAAAGAATGGTCGAAAACTCAAAATCGATCAGGCAAAAGCGGCCTTGGCGGGCGTCATATGTGACATTTCTTAAGAAGGCATCTTCATGGCGGACGCCAAATTGTTCCAGTTCAGCAAAAAGATTCTTCAGTTTTTCCTCCGAAAGCTTCCCCGCCATTTTCCCGCAATTTGTCGTAATGATCGTCAATGTCGGCTCATCGACATCGAGCAGCTTCGGCACAAAACCACAGCCATGCCGCTCTAAATAGCGCAATGCGCGGACTTCGTTCGCGAACCGAGCCTCCGCACATGGCCCATGATACCGCTTCCTCACCCGACCATCATAGGTGATATGTACCGTGGCCTGCTTAGTATTTTTGATCTCTCGCATGTATATTTTTAGCCAACTAGGGTCGAATATGATTGATTGGTCCGGTAGCTGCTGAATCTTAGTCGACTGCTGGACCAATCCTCCCGAATTGTCTCCGCTTCATTTAACAAAGACCCTAGATACCCAAAAGAAAATGTCTAAATACAAGCTCGAGTATATCTGGTTGGATGGCTACCAACCTGTTCCTAATCTTCGTGGCAAGACCCGCATTGCGAGTAAAGCCCCCAAAAGCCTCGCCGACCTCCCTGAGTGGGGATTTGACGGCAGCTCCACACAACAAGCTGATGGTGGAGACTCGGACTGTATCCTGAAGCCGGTTGCTTTCTACCCAGATGATGGACGCGACAATGGCTACATCGTCATGTGTGAAGTCATGCTTCCAAATGGTGATGCGCATCCAAGCAACTACCGCGCAACGATCGTCGATGACGAAGACACATGGTTCGGCCTTGAGCAGGAATACTTCCTCTATCAAGACGGGCGCCCTCTCGGCTGGCCTGAAGAAGGGTTCCCCGCACCACAGGGTGAATACTACACCGGTGTTGGCTTTGAAGCTGTTGGTTCGATCGCTCGTGCCATCGTCGAAGAGCACCTCGACCTCTGCCTCGCAGCAGGCATCAACCACGAAGGCATCAATGCTGAAGTGGCTAAAGGCCAGTGGGAATTCCAAGTCTTCGCTAAGGGTTCTAAGAAGTGCGCAGACGACATCTGGGTTTCGCGCTATATCCTCAATCGCCTCTGCGAAAAATACGAAATCTCAGTCAACTACGACTGTAAGCCTTTCGACGGCGACTGGAACGGTTCCGGTATGCACTGTAACTTCTCCACGAAATTCATGCGTGAAACAGGTGGTAAAGACTACTTCCTCAAGCTCATGGATGCCTTCGAGAAGAATACCGACGAGCACATCGCTGCCTACGGCCCAGACAATCACCTCCGTCTCACTGGTCTCCACGAGACTCAGTCGATCGACAAGTTCAGCTGGGGCATTGCTGACCGCGGTGCATCTGTCCGTGTTCCACATGCCTTCGTTAAGGATGATGCATACCAAGGTTACCTCGAAGATCGTCGTCCGAACTCGAAGGGTGATCCCTACCAAATCTGCTCACGCGTTCTCAAGACGATCGCTGAAGTTTCTACGAGCTAGTAGCGTTCTCAAAGCAGACCACTATTTCAAAGCGCTCTCCGTTTCGGAGGGCGCTTTTTTTGTACGCCGCATGAGGCTTCAAGGTCTACGAAAGCTTGAGATTGTACTGCTCGATGCGCTTACGCAGCGTAGCCCGAGTGATACCAAGCAGAGCACTCGCCTTCACTTGATTCCCCTCCGTCTCCTTTAGAACACGCACCAACATGGCACGCTCCAAAGTCGGCAAAATTGGATCTTCGACCTGCTCGCGCACTGAGGCGTAAAGCAAATCGTAGACGCCTTCGAGATCGAGCTCTGCGCCGGCAGACTTCACCGACCCATCGGACACGTTCCCAGTCGGTATGGTCGAAGTAAGCTCCTGAGCCGCAGCGCTATCAGCACTTTCGGGTTTCAATTCAACCTGCTTCGCTTCTGCTGATGAAGCGGAGGTAGGCCCCTTTTTCGCGTTCACCACTGTGACCAGCTCGATCGGTAGATCGGAAGCAAGAATGCTATCTCCTTTGGCCATGACGGCAGAACGCTGAATTACATTTTCCAACTCGCGCACATTGCCAGGCCATGGGTAAGTGCACAGGATATCGAGGGCATCCGATGACACCTGCCGCACCTTCGTCTTCCGTGACTTCTGCATGCGCTGGAGCATGAAATCAATCAGCGACGGGATATCGGAAGAGCGCTCCCAAAGCGAAGGCAAGCGAACCCGCATGACGTTCAGGCGGTAGTAAAGATCTTCGCGAAAAGTCTTTTTATCGACCATCTTTTCAAGGTCTTTGTTTGTCGCCGCAATGACGCGCACATCAACTTTGATCGGCTCGGAGCCACCCACGCGTTGAATTTCTCCCTCCTGAAGCGCGCGCAAAATCTTCGTCTGTGTCGAAAGCTCCATATCCCCGATTTCATCAAGAAAGAGGGTTCCGCCATCGCACTGTTCGAAACAACCACGGCGCTGCTGAGTCGCACCTGTGAATGAGCCTTTCTCGTGACCAAAGAGCTCGCTCTCGATCAGGTTCTCGGGAATCGCGGCACAATTCACCGCCATGAACGGATTGGCTGACCGGTGGCTGTGTTGCCAGATCGCCCGAGCGATAAGTTCTTTACCTGTTCCGCTCTCGCCCGTGATTAAAACCGTGACCTCGCTCACCGCGACTTGGCCGATCGCCTTAAAAACTTCCTGCATCGGCTCGGACTGACCGACGATGCCCTCCTTATAGTCCTCACTGTTCAGGAGCGGCGTGTAAGAGCCCTTCGACTCTACCAAGTCCCGGTGCGATGCGACCGCTTTTTCTACAAGTTCGAGAACTTTGCTCACATCAAAGGGTTTGATGATGTAATCGAAGGCGCCAAACTTCATTGCTTCGATCGCCGTCTGGGTCGTCCCAAAGGCCGTCATGAGGATGGTCATCGACTGTGGTGATGCCGAGCGCAGATGCTGAAGCGTCTCGATGCCGCCCATGCCCTCCATCCGATTATCAAGGAAGATGACCATTGGGTGCAGCTTCTCAGCAACTTTTATACCCTCCTCACCGCTGCTGGCGGTGGTGACTTGATAAGAGCGCGAAGCAAGAACACGCTCTAGGGAGTATCGTATCTCGGAATCATCGTCGATGATGAGGATCGTCGTATCAGCGGGGGAGCTCATTATAAAAGTGCTCGGGAATTCACCCGTGCCGCGCATGCCTTGTCAATCCCTCTAAACCCACACTCTCATTTCCTCTCCAATCGACGTTGAGCCAAGGCTTGCGGTTTAGAATTAAATCGGTGAAATCTGGCACCGTGGAAAGTCGCTGGTCCATACCTCTGGGACGTATTCTCGGGATTAAACTAGAGCTGCACTTTAGCTTCGCTCTAGTCCTCCTATTGATGGCTGGGAACGGCTATCAAATTGATGGCTGGGCGGGTGCCATCGGTTACAGCCTCTATCTGGTATGTGGCTTCGCGTGCGTTGTGCTCCACGAGCTGGGCCATAGCTTAGTTGCACGCCACTATGGCATCCCTACTCTTCGGATTTGGCTGCTTCCCATCGGAGGCATGGCCGAACTCGCAGAAATGCCGCGCCGACCGCGCACCGAATTTCTCATTACGATTGCAGGCCCACTGGTTAACTTCGCCATCGTCCTCACTATTGGAGCGCTCTTTATCATCAACAACGCGAAGGGCCTTCTGCTCCTTAACCCTCTGGCGATCGACAACGCGGTACAGTCCTACAGTGTCCTTGGGTTCGCGAGCGTGCTCTACCTTTGGAATATCGGAATGGGCTTCTTCAATCTGCTCCCGATTTTCCCAATGGATGGCGGGCGGATTCTGCGCTCTGTCCTCAACCATTTCACCAAAGACTATCTCAAGTCGACGCGTTGGACACTATGGGTCGGCAAACCCATATTCTTTGTTCTGATTCTCGGAGCTGCCTACCAAGATAACTGGTTTTTGGCGCTCCTCCTCCTCTTTGTAATGTTTCTGGGAGAACTCGAGTGGCGCTTCGTGCGCCGACGTGAGCGCTACGTCGATCTCGCGATTGGAAATTTCACGGCAAGGACCTTCCATTGCTATCCCCGTGCTACGACAATTGCCGAGGCCATCGACATTATCCAATTTCACCAGCCACCGGAAATAGTATTAAGCAAAGGTGGCGAAGTAGCGGGCATCTTCACTTCGGCCGAAGTTCAACGACTCGCGGTCTTGCACCCCCTCGACCGGCCGCTCGCTGGACTCTTACCCGTTCCATCCGCCCTCCAGATGACGTGGTCACTTTCCATGCTCGGCCAACAGCTCGAAAGCCGCATCCCTCGAAGTTATCCAGTTTATCACCGTGAAGACCTCATCGGAGTTTTTCGCTCTGGGGATATTGATCGCCTCATGGATGTCCACCGCCTGCGCCTGCGTAGAAGCCAAGATACAATCGCCACAGGTGAATTAATTCCAGCGCTCGATCAAGGCACTCCACTCGAGACCCGCACACAGATTACGAGAACAAAGGAGTTCCCTTCCCCCCAGTCTTGACATGGCGTCAATCTCTTCCAACCTTCCGACTTTTTCCTTGGGACAGCGTAGCTCAGTTGGTTAGAGCGAAGGACTCATAAGCCTTAGGTCGGCGGTTCAACTCCGCCCGCTGTCACCATTTTACCCAGGCTATCAAGCGGGTAAGTCGCTGAGTGGGATCTAGCCTCACGAACGTCTCAACGGAAGCCACCAGGGCCTTTCTTTAGAAGATAAGCCGTGCCATTGGCGACTCAGCATCCCAGCCTAAGTCGTCCTCTTCTCTAAGGCATCCTTTCAAACTGCCCCATACATGCCTTTTCATCTTTGTTTTTAAATATTTCTTGCAAACTATGAAATGCATGTTTTCTTGTTCTTAAAGAAAATACTGCCCCATGTCCCTGACTAAACCTACTTTCGACTTTTCTCCCCTTCGCGGCCTTCGTAAACGTGAAGGCATGACAATTGAGCAAGTCTCGGATCGAAGCGGTGTATCGGTTGCCGTTATTTCGAAAATCGAGCGCAATAAAAACTCTGCTGAGCTAGATACCCTCTACCGCATCGGGCGTGTTTTTGGAATGAATGCGGCTGACATGATCAGCCTCGCGGAGTCTCCTTTCGCTCATCGCGCAACAGAAAGCGATCATACCAACGGCGGATTTTCCTTTCGCCATGTGAACTATTCCAACGTGCGTGCGATTCACGCCACGGCCTCGGCAGGCGCCGCAATCTCTAGTCCTGAGATTCATCGTGACGACCATGAACTCTGCTGGGTCTTAACGGGACGACTGTGTATCACCCTGCCACATGAAGAAGTGAATTTGAATGCAGGCGAGAGCCTTCAATTTGACGCCGTCTTTGAGCACACCTACAAAGCAATCACCGATTGCGAACTCATCCTCATGCACGTGCGTAAAGAAAACCGCTACTAAGCTCGCCGCCTTTCCCCTTTATGATGAAGAACCTCGACCGCTGCGCGATCCATACAATGACCACCAAGGCATGGGATCTACCCACTGCCTGTTCAAAATTTTCAGCTGCCGGTGTCAAAGGCGTTGGCGTCTGGCGTCAGTGGCTTGAAGGCCGCAGCCTCGCCGAATCTAAGAGCTATCTCGATGACAACGGGCTCACTCCAGTCTCTCTCGTCCGTGGCGGATTCTTTACCGCAAAGACACCCGAGCTCCGCCAAGCCGCGATCGACGAAAACAAAAAGTGCCTTGATGAAGCTGCCGCTTTTTCTATCCAAGACTTTGATCCCTTACCAAAAAATATTCCAAAGCTTGATTCCCCACCCTTATCGGCACCATTCTTCAACTTTCGATGTCTTCATCCAACTCACCTCAAGCATCCAGTGAAATCGCCATTCAGGCGGATCTGAAGCATCTTGCCTCTCTCAAAGCAGATGCTCAAGGCGACATCGACTGGTCGCTCATCGAGGCCAATCTAAAGCGTTCGCCTGAGGAACGGATCAAGTCGTGCCAAGAAGCCATCACTCAAGTCTCACTCCTTCAGACAGCAATGAGACAGGCAACCCATGGCTGATCTCATCGGTCTCCTAAAAAGGCTCGCCGCTGCCGAAGTTGATTTCGTCCTCGTCGGGGGACTTGCAGCCGTCACCCACGGATCGTCTCTCCTCACTCAAGACGTCGATGTCTGCATTCGCCTTGGCGCCGAAAATCTTGCGCGCATTCAGAACGCTTTAAAAGACCTCAAGCCTGTCCACCGAATGTCTCATCAAGAGCGGCCCTTCTCCGATGAACCTGCTGTTCTCAACACCTTTAAAAACATCTATCTAGATACCGAGATTGGACAGCTAGACTGCCTCGGTACAATTTTGGGACTGGGAGACTGTGATGCCGTTCAGGCATCGAGCATTCAGATTCAGCTCGGTGATCATACGGTCCACGTTCTCTCCATCGATGGCCTCATTACTGCAAAATCTGCGCTTAACCGCGACCGCGATATCGAGGCTGTTAAACAGCTCAAAGAGATCAAAAAACGCCAATCGCCTCCTACGATATAGGGCCACGGGTGTAGTCTTCTTTAAAGCCGCTGAAGAACTGCACTGGAGGGACAGGCTCCTCCATACTTAATCTCTACATAATTGGAATTACGTTAAAAAGTCAGTCTTCAATAGGAGATTTCCTCTGAGCAGCTCAAACCTTTCAGCGGCAGTTCCGGCAACGGAGCTGCCGCTTATTAATGCCCAGGTCTAGCCACAAAGGCTTATCGACCACCTAACCGACCGTCGCGTTGCGCTTCTCAACGAGCCACTTGTCTACTTTATTGGATACGATAACTCCGTAGTTAATTGTCCCTAGCCAACCGCTCATAATGATGCCGACGGAGCCGGCATGGTAGAGACCTGTCAATTGATCAGGCAGCGCCTGTGAGACTTTAAGGCCTTCAAATTTCGTCCCGAAGGACGTTCCACCGATATGGCGCACATAGCGATTCACCGTCCGCGGTGTTGCGGCTTCGATATGATCAATCTTTTCGCGCACATCAGGAATGTAGCGCTCCAAGGCCTTTAGAGAGCTTTCGATAAGCCACTGTTTTTCGGTCTCATAGTCTTCGTCTGAAAGTTTCGCCCAGTCGTCCCACTGTGCATTGATCGAGGCGACGATAGCGTAGCGCGGTTCCTTCGTATGCGGGCGCGTATCTGGGTAGTAGACTGAGAACGTGCGGCTGCTGGAACGCATTCCAGTGAGCTCATCCATTGTGAAGTCTTCTGCTTCCGAAGTAAAAACGAGGTCGCCGATAAACGGGATACTCTCCCCTTTCCTGATCCCCATGTAGACTTGGCAGGAGCTTGTATTCACACGCACGGCCTTCGCCTCTTCGAGATATTCCGGCGTAAATTTCTCCTCACCCGCGAGACGCAAAATGGTGTTCTTCACATTCGCATTTGAAACAACGGCCTTACAGCGGATGAAACGCTCGGGCATCTCCTCGCCGGTATTCTGGCTTTGTGCACGCACCCCGACGACCTCTTGTTTTCCATCCTCACCAAGCTCTGTTACTACCTCTTTCACGAGGGAGCATTTCCGCAGTTCAACACCGTTTTGCTTCAACTCGGTCTGCATCATCTTCACGAGCGTATCAGTGCCCCCTTTGAAGATGAAGACACCTTTGTTCATGAAGTTGGAGAAGACGATCCCATAGGTGATCGCCGGATCCTTCGTCGATGAACCGTTGGCGTAACTGATCGGTTCCATCAGGAGTCGGTGCACATCATTGCGGCCAGGGAAAAACTCTTCGAAGAGTTCGCCCGTTGTTTGCGAATCGTCATCGTAGAAATTCATCGAAGCGAGGCGCGCAAAGAAGGCCTCCACTTGTTCCTTTTCGATCCCAAAGTCCTCGGTCAGAACACGGATAAAATCAACCTTATCAAAGGTCGTCTTCACGTTCATCTGTGGATTGATGAAACGCACATCATCGAGCTGCTCGATCCGGTCTGCGATTTCGCGCGTCCAGTACTTACGGCAGCTCTTGATCATCCCATGCGGGAATCCATGTAAGGAAATATCAAATACATGACTACCTGGACGCTTGAACCAAGTTGCGAGTCCACCAAACTGATAATGGTGCTCAAGGCAGAGAACCTTGTGCCCAGCCTTCGCTAGGACATTGGCGCTTGTCAGCCCACCTAGCCCTGAGCCGATGACCACGACGTCGTATTCCTCTTCAACTCCATCTAACCAATCTTTTGCCATATCGTAAGCACTAGGCGTCGCCCATTCGCCCGCGATCGGCAAGCGGAAAGGCACAGTGAGGCTCAGTCCACGGGAATCGAAGCCCTATTGAGTCTTACCCGCGACGTCCGTAATAGCCTGCTCTTCCTCAGGGCGGCCCGTTTCACTACAGTATTCCGCGAAGCCCTCCAGACCTTTGCTTCGGCCAACCACGTAGACGACATCGCCGCCACGCAGCATGAGATCGGGCCGCGGTGAAGTGATGCGCTCTTCACCCCGCTGCAGACCAATCACGCTGACACCGAAACGCTTCCGCACATCCACGCCCGCCAGCGTATTTCCATCGACCGAGGAGTTAGGCAAAACGTAGAGCGGTCGGAAATCGATCTCTGGCTTCTCTTCAGATTCTCCACCAGTGTCGCGCGTCTGCCGCACGATTCCCTCGGCAGCTAAAAGTTGCTCGGAGTCACCAAGGAGAATGAGCACATCTCCGGGGAAAAGTGGTGTATCTGGACTAGGGTCAAAGACCTCTAGATCGTCGCGGCTAAGGCCGATCACGGTTGCACCCGAATCATCGCGGATACGCGTATCTCGGATGCGGCAACCGGCGAGATCCGAATGCGCGGGCACCACGATCTCGCGCACTTCGACCTCCCATGGATATTTCTCCCGAATCTCCGACATAACAGCCTCTCGGTGGTGTTCTTCGGCGACCTGCACGTGCTCGCGAAAACTATCCATGAAGAGCAATTCTAGGCTCTGATTAAAACGTGCCAACCGGCGCCAAAAGACGACCCCGATGACGACGATAAAGACGACAACGATCGCAAGCAGGCTCTTTGCCGGAAGCCAAGGTGAGGCAAAGGAAACATAGAAACCGCCGACCACAAACGAGCTCAGAACCAAACTCAGGCCGTTGAAGAGATTGCGCATCCGTCCCTGAAGAATGGGTTCTTCATCACGCGTTTCAAAGAGCGCCTCGGTCATGCGGTAGAGAAGCTGATTGAGGCTCGCTATGATCGTGAAAAGGAATGGTGCGAGGCAGAGTGCGATAAAGAGCCAGAGGCAGAGCAAAACGACACCGGCGTAGGACTCAGCTATAAGTTCCGTCGAACTGACATGCCTCGCCGTGAAGAATCCACCGATAAGGACAGCATTCTGCAGAAGGAAGTAAGCGAAGATTCGGCTCAGCGGCTGGCGAATTTCTTGCAGGATACGGTTCCGCCCCAGTTGCGTAACACTGTGCTCAATCAACTCGTGATAGAATGTCCCAAAGCGCTGCAGGCGAGCCGGTATCTTCAGCGCGATAAAATCTGCCACATCCCCAGAATGCTTTGTCAGAAAAGGGGTTAGCAGGATCGTCACAAACGCGACTCCGTAAGCCAGACTCGCCATCTCGCGCATCGCCGGATCATCGCCGACTAGGCTCAAACCAAGGCTCGCGATGATGAAGCTAAACTCGCCGATTTGTGCCTTCGCTACTCCCGCCCGAAAACTCGTCCGCGCTGGTTGTCCTGAGAGAAAGAGTCCAAGCCAGCAGCTTGTAATCTTTCCAAATACAACAAGCAGTGCCACGAGCAGGACCCAACCGATATTCGCGATGATAGCCAGCGGATCCATGAGCATGCCGACGGTGACAAAAAACACTGCGCTGAAAAGATCGTGCAAGGGGCGGTGAACGTGCTCCAGATCCTTCGAGTGGGGTGTCTGCGCAAGCATTGCACCCGCGAGAAACGCTCCGAGCGCTGGTGAGAAATTCAGCTTAAGCGCCAGCACACTGACCCCAAGAACAAGCCCGAGGCTGAAGATCGTGCTGACCTCGTGGTTATCGTCGTCTCGGCAGAGAAACTTCAACACCCTTGGTGCAAGAATCCGGCCCACCGTAAAAACTGCGAAGACGAAGACGCCCATAAAAAAGATCACAAGCCACGCCGCATCCCATTCAAACTGTCGCGTGACGGCCGTTCCCGTCAGGATAACGAGCAGCACAACCGCCAGGATGTCCTCCATTACGAGGATACCGATCGCGAGCTGCGCGTGAGGCATCTTCATGCGGTTTTGGTCATTCAACACCTTGACCGTTACCATCGAAGAACTGATCGCTAGAAGGCTCCCGAGGAACAGTGCTTCAATCGAAGACCAGCCAAAGAGCGATGCGACGACATGGGCTAGATAGATCATCCCGATGGTCTGAAGCATCAGCGCCAGCAAGGTCGGCCAGAGGAGGGATTTTAGCCGCCTCAAATCAAATTCGAGCCCGATAAAGAAGAGTAGAAAGATGATCCCCAGCTCACTCAGCTCTTGGATCGACCCGAACTCCTGCACAACCGAGGGAAGGCCGATCTTACCGCCGAGAAGGATCCCTGCGAGGAGGTAGCCAAAGATCGCTGGCAGGCGCAGCCATTGAAAAAGCAGAAGAACCATCGCCGCCGCGAAAACGACAATCCCTAAGTCCGAAACAAGCGATCCCCCAGCCGAAGCTGCTAATACCAAAACCATATGCCTATCGATAGTAGCCAACTCGGACTTGGCAAATGCTTCTACTCGTAGAGCTGAATAAGCCCAGTTTTCGCAAATAAAGACATCCCTCTACGGAATTGTAACTATCTAACGCTCAGTAGGTAACTGATTTGTAACGAAAGGCTGTTTTTGTCTGGCAAGACTGTTAATTAGATGTTCATAACTTTTCAAAAGCAGGCGTAAGGCTGTGTCAAATCAGTCGTTTCATCAGCTTAGTTAGACCCGTATGGTCGAAGTGTTCAGTCTCTCAAAGTGGGTAAAAACGAGAAAGATAAGCTTCAGGATATCCTAAGGCAGCGAGACAAGTATGAGTCGCTGGGGGTTCTCGCGGGCGGCATAGCCCATGACTTTAGAAATTATCTTTCAGGCATTGTAAGCCAAGCCGAAGTCGCTCGAGACCATTTAAACAAGCAAATTGAGGGCGACAGCCAAGTGGCAGAAGAGGCGCTCGACACCATTTTAAACTCGGCCAAATAAGCCGGTGAGCTCGTTCGCCGCCTCCTCGCCTTCAGTGACCCCGGAGCACTCATAGAGCCAGTCCCTGTCGACCTTCACCGCGAAGTCCGGACCGTCTCTGCCGCTTGGTCGACACAGGCCCTACTGACACGGTCCGAGTCATCAATGACCCCGACCCATCAGAGTTGTGGATATCTTCCTTTCCCTACGCCCTCCAGCAAGTCTGCCTGAACCTCATTGTAAATGCTTCCGATGCTATCGGCGAGCGCGGTGGATTTGTTCGCGTTGAAACCGTACCGCACACCCTGAAGGTGACGCGAACGACGCGCGACGGTCGCGATCTGCTTCCCGGTGACTACGCCGCTATTCGGGTGATCGACAACGGGCCCGGGATTCCGGATGCCGTTCAGCGCAAAATTTTCGATCCATTCTTTTCCACCAAAGGCCGCAACGATCGCAATGGTCTCGGTCTCGCGATGGTTCGACAAATCATCGAGGAAACGGGCGGCGACATCACTTTTGAGTCCGCTCTAGGGATTGGCACTCGTTTCGAGATCATCATCCCGATCGTTGACTCGCACGGCGAAGATTTCGCAGAAGACGCTGAGGTCGCTCCCATTCCGAGCACGCCAGAACTCCATCCGAGTGAAGACGAACGCACCTCATCGAGTGTTCTTTTTCTCGAGGACGATCCGACTATTTCAGAAGGAGCCCGCATTATTCTGGAAAGCTGCGGATTTCGCGTAGAGCACTACGATAATGGCAACGACGGTCTGCTCGCACTCGAGCGGGAAGGAGCGCACTTCGACATCGTGCTCTGCGACTTCCACCTCACTGACATGGATGCGACTGAATTCATCCGGAAAGCCGTCGCTAAAGGCATTGAGAAAAGATTTGTCCTCGTAACCGGCAGCCTCAATCACACCAAAAGCATTGCTCCGGAAGAAGCCTACATCGAAGAGATTTTCGAGAAGTCCATTAGCTACTTCACGGTCGCACGACGTCTCCACGCAATCTTGGGCAACGAAGACATCAAAATCCCCGAATTCGCGGTCTAAAACCTTCGCGCCTACTCGGCACGCTCGATCGCGAATCGCCGCATTCCTTCCGCCACAAATGCAGCATAGACGCGCGGTAAGGACGCGCGCTCAACGCCATCAATGAGGCGAGTATCCGAATAGTCACCGAGGCTTCCCCACGGATAGACCTCTTCTGAATTCAAGACCCATGGTTCCAGATAAACAACCGGAGCCCTGAAGAGGCGCGCCGCCATCAGATTTCGACCCCAGACAAAGGGATTGTCATTCACTCGCACAGCATTCGAACGAGTGTAGTTAAAAGGCTCCAGACCTGTCGCCTCCGCCATCGACAATGCTACAGCAGAAGCAATCCCGAGCTCGATTTCGTGAAAACCAGCGAGCCAGCGACGAGCCAGAAACAGCCGTTGCTCCTCACTCGCCAGCTCATCATCGAGGTAGGCCCCGTTCACGAGCACATGCCCATGATTCCCATCCACAAAAGAGTAGTTTTCAGGGTCGGGCCACGTTGAGGCGTTCACATGCATGGCAAAGACGACATGCGCTCCCCAGTTTTCAAGTTTACGGCCGCGCTCTCGGATATCCTCTCGTAGGAAAAGACGCCGAGTCTGGACCTCCGTCAAAGTGCTCCCTTCCTTCGCTGCCTCTCTGACAAAATCTTCCGGGCGCAAGGGCGTCACCGGACCAACACTATCTCTGAGGAGCAGAACCTCAGCCCCCATCGACTGTAGTAAAGATTTTAGGTGAAATGCCGCTGCCAAAACCAAATCGCCTTCCTGCGCAACCGGTCCATCGCCAATTCGAAACGAACGCGATTCCATCGGACCCCATTCACCGCCCAAATGCCCCGGATCGAGGGCGATCTTCCAACCCTCCAATGCCTTGTAAGCGCTTGTGATGGGTGACTCCGGCAACGTCACTTCCCAATCCGGCAGCGACGCCTCAAGCGCGCCAATTGCTTCTGTAGAGAAACGTGCCTCGAAGTCCTCATCGCTGCTACGGAACCAGTCTTCAGCTGTCGGATCCGTTGCGTAGACCCTAAAGAGTTCCTCGACCTGTTCGGCCGATACGGAGATCTCCAAATCAGAGAGCGCCTTCCACTCGCTCCCTTCTGAGGCGATCACCGTGGGGCTCGAAAGGGTATATCCGAGTAAGAGGAAAATAACTACAGTAGAAGGAAATCGCATACTTATAAAAATCCAAGGAGGAGTGACCGAGCCCTGCAAGATTTATGCACCGCTTGCATCGCAGCCATCTCTTCGTAATTGTATAGGTATTAAATGGAATGGCTTGTGCAAATCATCGCTGCCTTCTGGCAATTGAGTGAAGAAATGGCGCCCTATCTCCTCCTCGGATTTGGGTGCGCCGCTCTCCTACGCTGCGTGGTGACGGATGAAACCGTGCAACGCCACCTCGGCCAAGGCGGCTGGCGCCAGACCGTTAAAGCCTCCCTCATTGGCGTCCCACTGCCCCTCTGCTCCTGCGGCATCATCCCCGTCGCGGCATCACTGCGCGAACAAGGCGGGAGTCCTGGAGCCGTCACCTCCTTCACTGCTTCGACCCCGCAGACAGGCGTTGACAGCATCCTCGCCACCGGCGCCCTCCTCAGTTGGCCTTTTGCCGCCATCCGCGTCGTCGTTGCCTTCATTAGCGGCGTCCTCGCTGGCACCCTCGTCGATCGCTTCGCCAGCTCAAAGCCTTCCTCCTCATCTTCCTCCTCCCAATCAAAGCCTTGTTGTTCTACTCCAGAACCCGAGCCCACCTGCTGCTCCACCCCCACCCCTGAGTCCGAGCCACTTTCATCAACCACCACTCAACATTCATCTTTCAAAGAGGCTCTCCACTTCGGGTTCGTCCGCTTGCCTTCCGATATAGGTGGCTCGCTCCTGCTCGGGCTTTTCCTAGCGGGCGTGCTTACGGTCTTACTCCCGAACGATCTTTCTGGGAGCCCATGGACGACCGGTGCCCTCGCCTACCTGATCACGACCGCCGCGGCCATCCCACTCTATGTCTGCTCCACCGGCTCTATCCCGATGGCATACGCTCTTCTCCACGCCGGCTTTAGCCCCGGCGCCGCGCTCATCTTTCTGATCGCTGGGCCAGCGACAAACACAGCCACGATCACCGCCCTCACCAAGATGCTCGGTTCCAAAGCCGTCGCCCTCTACCTCGCAGCCATCATCCTCACCGCATGGGTCAGTGCTGCCATCATCGACAAGTTCGGAGGCGTCATCCCGATCAACCACGGCCACGAGCAGATGGACATGAACACCGCATGGTGGAAAACAGCCTCGGCCGTCCTTCTTTTTGCCCTCCTTCTCTGGGGGCCTATCCAATCTCGGATTAAAACAAAACTGTCATGAAAATCCTACGATATTTCGTAATCACTTTTCTATCCCTTACGGCACTTAACTGCGTAGCGGCGCCAACAAAAGCGCTCGTTGATAGCGTCCTTCCCACCTACTTTGACGCCCAAGAGGCCCTCGCCGACGACGACCTCAAAGCCGCTCAAGCCGATGGGGAAAAGCTCCTCGCCATCGCGGCAACCGAATCAGCTTTCGTTAGCTTCACTGAAAGCCTCGAATCCATGCTCGCGACCGATGATCTCGAAAAGGGCGCGCCGAGTTCCTCAAGCTCAGCAATCTCTTCATCCCGATGGTCGAAGCCGCCGGCACCAGCACTGACGTCTATGTCGCCTACTGCCCGATGGCTTTTGGCTACACCGGAGGCACTTGGCTCCAAGCCAATAACAAGGTCCTCAACCCCTACCAAGGCTCCCGTATGCTCCATTGCGGCGCGATCCAGCGGAAGATCGAGAAGGAGTAAGGCTCCACTTATTTTCCTTGGCATTTAGATCAAACGATAAACCCTTTAGAGCCTTCTCTTTGGGGAAAGGAATGAAGCAAGCTTAGAACACCGTAGCCAGAAGGCGGTCTAAGTGAGCTGAGTCTCCCTCTGTTGCGGTTGCTGGATCGGTTTCGCCGACTTCCAAATACTTTGACTCTCATTTTCTTTAGACAAAACTTCCATTTCTATGTCCGTATCTCAGAAATCTCCGCTCGGCTGGCCGAAACCCCAAGGTCTTTGGCATCCATCCCGCGAAAAAGACGCATGCGGCGTTGGCTTCATCGCTCACCTCAAAGGCAAGCGCTCCCACGATATCATCCAGAAGACGCTCACGATGAACGAGCATATGGATCACCGTGGTGCTAGCGGCTCGGATCCGGCAACGGGCGATGGCGCGGGCATATTTGTCCAAATACCCGACAAATTCCTCCGCAAGGAAATGGGCAAGCAAGGGATCGAACTGCCCCCCGAGGGCTCTTACGGCTCCGGACTCGTCTTCCTCTCGCCCGAAACGAGCGAACGCGAAGCGGCCATGCAGGTCTATGAACATGTCATCCGTGAGGAAGGACAGAAGTTCATCGGCTGGCGCAGGGTCCCGGTCAAAAGCGAAATCCTCGGCAAAACCTCCGGTCGCTACGAGCCGAAGATCAAGCAGGTATTCATCGAGAAGAGCGCCGACATCACCGACCCGATGGAATTCGAGCGGAAGCTCTACATCATCCGCCGCCGCGTCGCCTACTGGATCGCGCACAACGAACAACCGTTTAAGTTCTCGGATGTTCACGGCAACAAGTCCAACTCGTTCCCAGGTAAGGATTACCACTACATCACCAACCTTTCTGCCCGCACGATGGTTTATAAGGGCATGCTGACCCCGTGTCAGTTGGCTGAATATTTCCCAGATTTACATGACCCGGATTTCGAGTCTGCGCTCGCGCTGATGCACACTCGATTTTCCACCAATACTTTCCCTAGTTGGTCCCGTGCCCACCCGAACCGCTTCATCGCCCACAACGGCGAAATCAACACGGTCATTGGCAATTCCAACTTCATGAAGGCGCGCGAATCGCTCTGCCAAAGCGAGCACTTCGGCGAGCACATCGAGCAGATCTTTCCCGTCATCAATGAAGATGGCTCGGACTCCGCCCGCTTGGACAATGCCCTCGAGTTCATGCATTTCGGCGGCTACGACCTCGTGCATGCCATGATGATGATGATCCCAGAGCCTTGGGAACGTCACACCATGATGGATGAGGAAAAGAAGGCCTTCTACGAATACCACGCCTGCTTGATGGAGCCTTGGGACGGCCCCGCTTCGATTACTTTCTCGGACGGACAGCAAATCGGCGCCGTGCTCGACCGCAATGGCCTGCGTCCGAGCCGCTACTATGTTACCAATGACGACCTCGTCATCATGGCCTCAGAAGTTGGCGTTATCCCTGACATCGATCCCCTCACCGTGATCGAAAAGGGCCGCCTACAACCTGGCCGCATGTTCCTCGTGGACATGAAAGAAGGTCGCATCGTGCCCGACGAGGAAATCAAGAAGCGTGTCTACTCCGCCAAGCCTTATCAGAAATGGCTCAGCGACAACCGCATCTTCCTTAAGGACCTGCCGAACCCCAAAGCCGAGAAATCCGTCGAGGAAGAACGCATCCTCGAGCGCCAAATCGCTTTTGGGTACACTTACGAAGATCTCCGCGCCCTGCTCGGACCCACTGCTACCAGCGGTGTGCAACCGATCGCGTCGATGGGTAATGACACCCCGCTCGCGGTCCTCTCGGACAAGCCGAAGCACCTTTATCAGTATTTCAAACAGATCTTCGCCCAGGTCACCAACCCGGCGCTCGACTGCATCCGCGAGGAACTCGTCACCTCCACGGAAACCTTTATCGGCTCCGAGGGCAACCTGCTCGAACCCGGACCGAAGAGCTGTCGCATGGTCCGTCTCGACAACCCGCTCATTGACAACACCCAACTCGCGAAACTGCGCGAGATCACAGAAGACGGGTTCAAGGCCACCACGCTCAACGCCCTCTTCCCCGCCGACAGCGATGGCAAGAGCCTCGAAGACGCCTTAAGCGAACTCTGCGCCGGCGCCGACCAAGCCATTACAGACGGACATAATATTCTAATTATCTCCGACCGTAATATCGACAAGGACAACGCCGCGCTCCCAACCCTGCTCGCGATGGGCGCTATCCACGAGCACCTCGTCGATGCTGGCACCCGCACCCGCGTCTCGATCGTTCTCGAATCCGGAGAAGCCCGCGAAGTCCATCATTTTGCCACCCTCATCGGCTTCGGAGCGGATGCGATCAACCCTTACATGGCCTTCGAATCTCTGCATCAGATGATTCGGGATGACATGATCGACATCGAGCTCGACAAGGCAGTTTACAACTTCATCAAGGGATCGATCAAAGGCGTCGTCAAGACGATGGCCAAGATGGGTATCTCCACTGTCGCCTCCTACCGTGGCGCACAGATCTTCGAAACGATTGGCCTCAATTCCGATCTGGTGAACAAGTATTTCACCGGCACCTCCGCCCGTTGTGAAGGCTCGGGCCTCACGCAGATCGCCGAGGAATCCCTCATCCGCCACCGCGCCGCATTCCCAGACCGCCACATCGAAGTCGATGATCAGGCGCTCGACTCCGGCGGCATGTATCAATGGCGCAAAGATGGTGAATACCACCTCTTCAACCCAGAAACGATTCACCTTCTCCAGAAGGCCGTCCGCACCGGCAGCTACGAAGTTTACAAGCAATACGCTCAGAAGGTGAATGACCAAGGCGAGAACCTATCAACCCTCCGTGGCTTGATGAAGTTCCGCAGCAACCGTAAGCCCGTCCCGATCGACGAGGTCGAACCGATTGAAGCCATCACTAAGCGCTTCAAGACCGGTGCGATGTCCTACGGCTCCATTTCGCAGGAAGCCCACGAGACCCTCGCCATCGCGATGAACCGTATCGGCGGCAAGTCGAACACCGGTGAAGGTGGCGAAGATCCAGAACGCTTTAAAACGATGGAGAATGGTGACAGCAAACGCTCCGCCATCAAACAGGTCGCGTCCGGCCGCTTCGGCGTCACCGGCGAATACCTCGTCAATGCCGACGAGATCCAAATCAAGATTTCTCAGGGCGCTAAGCCCGGCGAAGGGGGCGAACTCCCTGGCTCCAAGGTCTATCCATGGGTTGCCAAAGTTCGCCACTCCACTCCCGGCGTTGGACTCGTTTCCCCGCCTCCGCACCATGACATCTACTCGATCGAAGACCTCGCTGAGTTGATCCATGACCTGAAGAACTCCAACCCGCGCGCCCGCATCAACGTGAAGCTCGTCGCCGAAGTTGGAGTCGGAACCATCGCCGCTGGTGTCGCCAAGGCGCACGCCGACGTCATCCTCATCGCAGGCCACGACGGCGGAACCGGTGCATCCCCTGCCTCGTCCATCTACAATGCGGGTGCCCCATGGGAACTCGGCCTTGCGGAGACGAACCAGATTCTACTCCTCAACGACCTGCGCAGCCGCGTCGTTCTCGAAACAGACGGCCAACTCAAGACCGGCCGCGATGTCGCGATCGCCGCCCTCCTCGGTGCAGAGGAATACGGCTTCGCTACCGCCCCACTCGTCAGCATGGGTTGCCTCATGATGCGCGTCTGCCAGAAGAACACCTGCCCAGTCGGCGTCGCCACCCAGAACCCCGAGCTTCGGAAGAATTTCACCGGCAAGCCCGAGCACGTCGTCAATTTCATGCGCTTCATCGCAGAAGAATTGCGCGAGCACATGGCCGCATACGGTTTCCGTACGATCAATGAAATGGTCGGCCATGTCGAATGCCTCGACGCCGCCGCCGCCGCCGATCACTGGAAGGCCAAGGGCGTCGATCTCACATCGATCTTCCACAAGCCCGATGTCGACGACAACGTCGGCTCCTACTGCCAGCAAGAGCAGGATCACGGCCTCGATGTCGCGCTCGATAACACCCATTTGCTCGCGCTCTGTAGACCCGCCATCGAACGTGGCGAAAAAGTCCGCGCCGAGCTCCCGATCACGAACATCAACCGCGTCGTCGGGACCATCACCGGCAGCGAAATCAGTCGCAAATACGGTAGCGCGGGTCTGCCCGAGGACACGATCGAACTCAAGTTTAACGGTAGCGCCGGCCAATCCTTCGCCGCCTTCACGCCTCCCGGCATGACCTTCACCCTCGAGGGCGATGCCAACGACTACGTCGGCAAAGGCCTCTCCGGTGCCAAGATCGTGATCTATCCGCCAAAGGGCTCCCTCTTCGTCCCCGAGGATAACATCCTCATCGGCAACGTTGCCTTTTACGGAGCCACCCTCGGAGAAGCCTACATCAACGGCATCGCCGGCGAGCGCTTCTGCGTCCGCAACTCCGGTGTTAAGACCGTTGTCGAAGGTGTTGGCGACCACGGCTGCGAATACATGACCGGCGGCCAAGTCATCGTGCTTGGCTCGACTGGGCGTAACTTCGCTGCGGGCATGTCCGGCGGTGTAGCCTACGTTTACGACATCGACGGCAAGTTTGAGGATCGCCTCAACCACAGCATGGTGAACCTCTATCGCCTCGTTGAATGCGGCGACGAAGACATCGCCAGCGTCAAAGCTGAGATCGAAAAACACCTCGCCCTTACTGGCTCGAACCGCGCCAAGGAAATCCTCGATAACTGGGACCGCGAACTTCCTAAGTTCCACAAGGTCTTCCCGCGCGACTACGAACGCATGCTCGCATGTTTCAAGAAAGTCGAAGAGCAGGGACTCTCCGGAGACGAGGCAGCGATGGCCGCCTTCGAGCAAAACATGGCGGATACCTCACGCGTCGGCGGCAACTAGTAGCGATCACTTCAATTCAAAACCTTTAATACCTTATCATCATGGGCAAACCCACAGGATTCCTTGAAATCAAGCGGCAGACCGATTCTGAAACCGCACCCCTCGAGCGCATCAAAAACTGGAGTGAATTCAAAATCCACGGCGATCCGAAAGAACGTGCCGCCCAAGGCGCACGTTGCATGGATTGCGGCACTCCTTTTTGCCACACGGGTCACATCGTGTCCGGCATGGCTAGCGGCTGCCCGATCAACAACCTGATCCCAGAGTGGAACGACCTCATCTTCCGTGGTCGTTGGAAGGAAGCGATTGAGCGCCTTCATAAGACGAACAACTTCCCTGAGTTCACCGGCCGCGTCTGCCCCGCTCCTTGCGAAGGCTCATGCGTGCTCAGTGTGATCGAGCCCGCCGTCACAATTAAGAACAACGAGCAGGCCATCACCGACCGCGCTTGGGACGAAGGTTGGATCAAAGCCAACGCTCCCGCTTCACGCACCGGCAAGAAGGTCGCCGTCATCGGCTCCGGCCCTGCCGGCCTCTCCGCTGCCGACCAGCTCAACCAAGCCGGACACAGCGTCACCGTTTTCGAGCGTGAAGACCGCATTGGCGGCCTCCTCATGTATGGTATCCCCAACATGAAACTCGAAAAGGAGGGAGTCGTCACCCGCCGCGTCAACATGATGCGCGAGGAAGGCATTGAATTTAAAACCGGCATCTTCATCGGCAAGGACTCCAAGTGGACCGCTGAGAAGCTCCGTAAGGACTTTGAAGCCACCGTGCTCTGTTGCGGTGCTACCCTTGGCCGTGATCTCCCGATCGAGAACCGTGACGCCGAGGGCGTGCACCTCGCGATGGAGTTCCTCACGACCAACACGCGCCACCAGCTCGACAACAAGTTCAACGGCACCAATCCGGAGCTCAATGCCACCGGCAAAGACGTCGTCGTCATCGGTGGTGGTGATACCGGCACCGACTGCGTAGGTACCAGCCTGCGTCATGGCTGCAAAAGCGTCGTCCAACTTGAAATCATGCCACAGCCGCCAATGGAGCGCGCTGAAAACAACCCGTGGCCGGAATGGCCTAAGGTTTACAAAATGGACTACGGCCAAGAAGAAGCCGCCGCCAAGCAAGGTCAGGACCCCCGCTCCTACCTCGTGCAGACCAAGCAATTTATCAAGGACGATGCCGGTAAGCTTACAGGCCTCGAAATCTGTGAAATCGAATGGGGCAAAGACGACCAAGGTCGCTTCATCCCACAGGAAAAAGAAGGCACCGCCCGCGTCATTCCCGCTCAACTTTGCCTCCTCGCGATGGGCTTCCTCGGACCGGAACAAGAGATCGTTGACAAGTTCGCCCTCGAGACCGACCCACGCTCCAACGTC
This sequence comes from uncultured Puniceicoccaceae bacterium, assembly GCA_963933835.1. Classification (GTDB taxonomy): domain Bacteria; phylum Verrucomicrobiota; class Verrucomicrobiia; order Opitutales; family Oceanipulchritudinaceae; genus CAWVVV01. The sequence continues at coordinate 251,394 of CAWVVV010000003.1, forward strand.
AAAGCCGAGCACGAGAAATACACCACCAATGTCCCAGGCGTCTTTGCCGCCGGTGACATGCGCCGTGGTCAATCCCTCGTCGTCTGGGCCATCAATGAAGGCCGCGGCGCCGCCCGCGAATGCGACCGCTTCCTCATGGGCGCAACTAACTTGCCGTAAGCTGACGGCAACCGCTTTGCCCCTCTCCAGAGCACTCAGCAGCGCACTCTACCTGGAGGAAACGGCTCCGCCGGTCCGCCGTCGCCCTACCCTAAAAACACGCCCAAAGGTAGGGATGGCTGTCCCCAGCCGCACGCAGCGCTGCTCCATAAGCGCGCCCTCAATGCCGACTATAGTCGGCTGCTCATCTAAAGGCTTGCACCGATCTACTAAATAATAGAGCGTAGCGTGACGTTTTATTATATATGCCTTCTGAATTGGACAATGAATGGATTCAAAAAGCTCTCCGCCGTCTTGGCGAGCTGGGGATAGCTGCGGGCATCCAGATCGAACTCAATATCTACGGAGGCTCCGCCATGATTCTCGCCTACCAGATCGGGCGTAGAACAAAAGACGTCGACGCCATCTTCACCCCGCGCGAAGAGGTTCTAAAGCTTTCTAAACAAGTCGCTGTCGAGCTCTCGCTCGATGAGTCCTGGTTGAATGACGAGGTGAAGGTCTTCGTCGCACCATTTGAGCAGAAACGCCTCCTTCCCCTCGAGTTCGAAGGCCTACGTATCCAGGTACCGACCGCGAATTACCTTCTGACGATGAAAGCCTTGGCCGCACGTCGACCAGCACCCGGCTATCCCGGCGACCACAGCGATCTCGTTTTTCTCATCCGAAAATTGGAAATCCACTCTGTTAAGGAAATTCAGGAAACAATCGATAAGCACTTCCCTGACGATGTCCTCCCCACCGACAAAGCGATCTATCTGGAAGAAATCATCGAGGAGGTTTGGTCCAATGAATAACGAAGCTCCCAGTCGCTGGCCACGCACTCTCGCCGAAGTGGCCGCATTTAGCCAAAGTCTAGAAGACTTCGGACGCTACCTCCGCGAATGGGAACACTCGATCTCGCGCAAAGGCGTGCACAGTCGCCCCGGCCTCAGGAAAGCCCTCGCCGACGAACCCATTGTATTAGAAAATAAATACACTGGCGGTGATATCGCCGACGCCTACCTGGCCGCCCTTGCAGAATGGCTCGTCCGCAAGCACGCGCTCAAAGAGATCGACTGGCCCAAAGATCCTAACCGCTACACCGAGCAAGCCTGGTGGGCAAACGGCTTTCAAGCCTCCCTCCTCGCCAGCACCCCAGCCTCTTTTCGCACGCGTAATCTTTTCACCATTCCGCACGACCCCTTCAAATCCCGCCGCGGACGCCCGCCCGTCACTGAAGAACAAAAACGCGAAAAACAAAGAGTCCGCCAAAAACGCTACCGCGATCACACGCGCGAGCTCCTCCAAATAGCCCGACAATTGGGGCACAGCTAAGAGCGAATTTCATGCTCAACAACTGCGGTCGGTTGGGGACAACCGACCCTACCCTAAACCCTGTTATCCTGAACATCCTGTCCAGCCATGTAGAAAACCCTCTGTGCCTCTGTGCCTCCGTGAGAAATCTATCTCTTTACTACTGCGGTCGGTTAGGGACAACCGACCCTACCCTAAGGTCTCGAGCAGGCGCTTGATCTCGTCGCGCTTGGCTTGAGTCTCGGCGAGTTGTTTGCGGGCGCCTTCGACGACTGCAGGCGGGGCGCTGTTGACGAATTTTTCGTTCTTCAACTTGCCTTCACCGGCACGGATGCCGCCTTCGAGTTTTTGTAGTTCTTTTTCAAGACGCGTGCGTTCGGCATCGACATCAATCGAGCCGGAGAGGTCGACGAAGACGGAACCCAGATTTGTCACTGAAGCAGGCATGCCTTCGGGAGCAGCGGACTCAATCGAGATCTTTGCTACCGGGATAAGGCTGAGGAGCATCTCCTCATTCTTCGTCAGCGCATCGCGGGAAGCATCGCTTTCTGGAACGACGTAAAGATCGACATCCTTTTTATTTGCGAGGCGATACTGTGCTTTGAGAGCACGGGCGCGGGTGATGAATTCTTTAAGCGATTCGAGTTCATTCGCTGTTGTATCTGAAATCTCAATACCTTGGGCCTTGAGGCCCGCTTCAATCTCGTCGGCTTTCGCCACGCGATTATCTTGAAGGAGCTTGCCTTCGACGGCGAAGCCGAGCCCTTGGAAGAGCTCTTCAGTGATGAAAGGCAGAACTGGATGCAGGAGTAAGAGTCCCTGACGCAGAACGAGGTCGATGACGGCGAGGGCGTTGTCTCGATTCGCTTCGTCGCGCAGGCGTGGCTTTACGATCTCAACATACCAGTCGCAATAGTCGCTCCAGAGGAAGGCGTAGAGCTGCTCGCAGTATTGCGGCATCTCATAGCGCTCGAAGTTGCCTTCGATCTTACGCGTCGTCTCGATGAGGCGGGCGAGGATCCAGCGGTCAGCGGTTTCGAGCTGGGCAGGATCAATGCGAGCAAACTGGCTCTCGAAGTCACTGCTTTTCACTACATCGCCACTCATCTGACGGAAGCGGATGGCGTTCCAAAGTTTATTACAGAAGTTGCGTCCGAGTTCTGAGGACGGCACGTCGATGCTTTCTCCATCCTTCGCCGGAGTGAACTTGTAGAGGATGTCTTGCCCGCTTGGCGCGAGACTGACGACGCCCCAGCGCATGGCATCGGCACCATACTTCTCGATGATCTCAAGCGGATCGGGTGAGTTGCCCAAGCTCTTCGACATCTTGCGGCCTTTGCCATCGCGAATAAGGCCGGTCATGTAGACGTCCTTAAACGGAATACGCTCTGCGAGCTGTTCATCGGTGAGGGTTTCGCTCGCCTCTCCTTTGAATTCGAGCCCCGCGATGATCATGCGGGCGACCCAGAGGAAGATAATATCAAAGCCCGTCACGAGGACGCTTGTCGGGTAGAAGTAAGCGAGCTCTTTGGCTCCTTCGCCGTTTTCTTCCGGCCAGCCAAAGTTTGCTAGGCACCAGAGCCATGATGAGGCCCAGGTATCCAAAACATCATTCTCCTGCTCCCAGTTCTCGGGATCACTTGGGCCATCGACGGAGACGTGGACGAGCTCAGGATTCTGATAATCGGCTTCAGTCCAAGCGGAGCGATCACTCCCCTTCTTATACCAGACCGGAATGCGGTGCCCCCACCAAAGTTGGCGGCTGATGCACCAGTCGATCTTGTCGTTCTGCATCGTATCGAGCCAATGCATGTAAGTCTTTTCCCAGCGCTTGGGGTGGAACTGGATGATGCCTTTTTCGACGACCTGCTTGGCTTCTTCGACCTTCGGGTAGCGCATCCACCATTGTTGGGTGAGACGCGGCTCAACCGGCACGCCACCGCGCTCGGAGTAGCCGACGCTGTTTTCGTAGGCTTCGGTTTCGACGAGGAGTCCGAGTTCTTCGAGCTTCGCGATCGCTTTTTTGCGGGCTACGAAGCGATCGAGGCCGGCAAAGTCTTCTCCCGCTATGGCGCTGAGGGTGCCGTCGGGATTGAGGACGTCGATGATTGGCAGGTCGTGGCGTTGGCCGATCTCAAAGTCGACCGAGTCGTGCGCAGGCGTGACCTTGAGGCAACCGGTGCCAAATTCGCGGTCAACTGCCTCGTCACCAACGATAGGAATTTCTTCGCGTGGGAACGGGCGCCAAATTGTCTTTCCGATGAGATGCTGATAACGCTCGTCCTCAGGGTGAACCGCCACAGCGGTGTCGCCCATGATTGTCTCTGGACGCGTCGTCGAGATCTCCAAGTGCGTGCGCTTCACTCCATCGGGACCGGTGGACGGCTCGGCAAGCTCGTAGCGCATCTTGTAGAAGGAACCTTTCTGCGGACGCATGAGGACCTCTTCATTGCTGAGCGCAGTCTGGTCTTTCGGGCACCAGTTACTCATGCGTAGACCGCGGTAGAGGTAGCCGCGCTCGTAGAGTTTCACGAAGGCCGCTAGAACCGCTTTCGCATAGCTCTCATCGAGGGTGAAGCTCTGGCGATCCCAGTCGCAGGAAGCACCGAGTTTCTGGAGCTGATTAAAGATGATGCCGCCGTGCTCTTCCTTCCACTTCCAAACTTCGTCGACAAACTTTTCGCGCCCGAGGTCGCGGCGATCGATGCCCTCTTCCTTCAGCTTCTTCTCGACCCGAGATTGCGTCGCAATGCCAGCGTGGTCGGTCCCGGGGTACCAGAGCGCCGACTTTCCTTCCAAGCGGGCACGGCGGGTAAAGATGTCCTGAAGGGTGTTGTTCAGGATGTGTCCCATGTGCAGAATCCCCGTCACATTCGGCGGCGGAATCATAATCGCGTGCGGCTCACGCTCGTCGTCGACAGTGGCCGCGAAGGCTTTTTGGCGGAGCCATTCGGCATACCAGCGGTCTTCTACAGCAGAGGGGTCGTATGTTTTGGCGATTTCGGACATGGTCTGAAAGGGGCTTAAAAGAAGCCGAAAAGAGAGTTCTTCCCAGCTCAGTAGGTCAACGGGAAACGCTAGGGGGGCAATCTAAGGGAAGGAGAAACAATCCGGCTACTCTTCCGTCTTGCCCCACGCCCGCACAACCCCAGCGTGAGGCGATGGATAGCACCGAAGTGCGGCTACAAAAGTATCTCGCGGACCAAGGCATCGCCTCCCGCCGCCAAGCAGAAACTTTCATCGAAGAAGGGCGCGTGCGCGTGAACGGCCAACGCGCTAAACTCGGGACGAAAGTCACCGCGGGCAAAGATGAGGTCGTCTTCGATGGCAATCTGATTGGTCACATCCAGCAGAAGCCCGTCGTTCTCGCTTTGAACAAACCGAAGGGCCTTCTCTGTAGCCACCGCGATCCGTATCACAAGCGGACGATATATGACCTCATTCCTCCGCCCTTCAGCGAGCAACGTCTCTTCTGCGCTGGACGCCTCGACAAGGAGAGCGAAGGCCTGATCATCATCACAAACGACGGCGCACTCGTTCACCGCCTGACCCACCCTTCGAGCCAAATCATCAAACGCTATAAGGTGACTCTCGATAAAGACTTCAACGAGAAGCACACGCGCAACCTGCTCGAAGGCATCACCTGGGAGGGCGAACGCCTGAAGGTAGAGAAGGTCCTTCCCGATCGCCACGTCGGCTGCCAAAACCAACTCGAACTCCACCTCCACCACGGGAAGAAACGTGAGATCCGCCGCCTCATGGTCGCACTCGGTTACGATGTGCAGCGTCTCCAACGCTTCCAAATTGGAAATCTCGGGGTGAAGGGCATCAGCAAGGGACAAGTCAAAGTCCTCCGCAAATCGGATATCGATCGATTATTCAATTGAACTGAACAAAGCTTCACGACACACTTTTAAAACCTTTCCCAATGAGAACTCTGTCCTTCATCACCCTCTTTGCCACGATCACACTTTTGGCTTCAGCGGTTCAGGCGGTGCCTGTATCGCTCTATGCAACCCCGAATGAGTCGAGCCGCGTTATCGCCGTCGCAGAGCCAGGCTCAAGCAGCCTAGAACACAGCCAAAAGGTCTCGGAGCTTCCGGGTTGGAACTTTGCCGCTTACACTGGACCGATCACCGGTTATGTTGCGCTCGCCGATGTCGATGACTCCGGAAAACCAACCCTTGGCGCTCCCCTCCTCCTCGAGCCTAGCAGCGATGCCGAATCGATCGCATCCATTTTCCCCAGCGATGAGGTCTTGATCGAGACAAGTTCAAACCCAGAGTTCTTTCTCGTCACTTTTCAATCCTCGATCGGCCTCTACTATTCTGACCAACAACCCGTTGAAGTTATCATCGTGGATGATGTCGTCGGCACAGTGGATACACCACCCGCAGTGGAAACCCCTGTGATAGAAGCGCCTGCAGTTGCAACGCCCGCAGAGGTCAAAGTGCCAGCGCCCACTGCACCTCCAGGACCGAAGCAAAAACCCACTCTAGTGGATACGTCCTTCACCCTGCGCGGCACCCTTCAGACCAAAATCTCTTCGTTCTATTTCTTTGCCCCTCGTCATCGCTATCTGCTGAAGGACGACGATGGATCCCGCCTCGCGTGGCTCGAAATTGACAACGCGGTGCTGGCTCGACCGCTATCGTCCCTCATTGGCAAAGAAGTCGTCATCTATGGCGATCGAAAGCTGCTCCCTGAAAGCAGGGGTGCTTACATCGCGGTTCGAAGCATCCGCATCGCTTTCTAGGATAGCTAAACTTTTTCAGGCAGTTACAAAAGTAGGCACCTCATTCTTTGTTTAGGACAGAGAAGAGAGCCCACGCACAGGCTTCGTCTAAAGTTATTCATATGAACGTAATTAGTGGTAAAACCATCTCTCAAAGTATCTTCAACGAGATCAAAGACTGTGTCAGCCAGCTGGATGGGCGTCCGCCAGCGGTGGCCTTTATTCGAGTTGGTGACGATCCAGCGTCCGTTTCCTACGTCCGCACGAAGGAAAAGCGGGCAATTGAAGTCGGGATCAAGTCACTCATGCACTTGCTCCCGGAAACAATCAGCCAAGAGGAGCTATTTGCCGTCATCGACGAGCTAAATGCAGACGAGACGATCGATGGGATCCTCGTACAGGCCCCGCTCCCGAGCCATCTCGACGAACGCGCCACCTTCAACCGCGTCTTACCGGACAAAGACGTCGACGGCTTCAACAGCGCCAATCTCGGCCGCCTTGTGCAAGACGATCCAGACGGATTTATCGCCTGCACCCCAGCGGGCGTCGTAGAGATGATCAAACGCAGCGGCATCGAAACTACGGGTCGCCACGTCGTCGTGCTCGGCCGAAGTCTCATCGTTGGAAAGCCCGCAGCCCTCCTTTTCATGCGCAAAGGCGCTTTCGCAGATGCGACCGTGACGGTCTGCCACTCACGCACCCAGAACCTAGCAGAGATCACAAAAAAGGCAGATATCCTCATCGCGGCGATAGGAAGACCTCATTTTGTCACTGCGGATATGGTTAAAGAGGGAGCCGTGGTGGTCGATGTTGGAATCAATCGTGTTGATGCACCTGAAACAGCAAAAGGTTACAAAGTCGTAGGAGATGTTGATTATGACGCTGTGGCCCCGAAAACATCACATATCACTCCCGTCCCTGGCGGGGTTGGTCTAATGACAGTGGCCATGCTCATGGCTAACACCTTCAAAGCGTACCAGCTCCATACCGCCGCCCTGAAAACATAAAACTCAGTGAAAACTCCTTCCAAAGTCCTCGTCGTTGACGACCAGCCCGTAAATGTAAAACTTCTCCAACGTAAATTGGAGCGCGTGGGCATGAGTGTCGTCACTGCATTTCGAGGGGAGCAAGCACTCAAACTTGCTAAGGAAGAGCTGCCAGACATTATCCTTCTCGACATCATGATGCCTGAAGTGGACGGATTTGAAGTCTGGCGTCGGCTCAAAGAGAAGAAGTCAACCAAGTCGATCCCAGTCATCTTTATCACTGCGAAGACATCTCGTGAGGGTAAACTGAAGGGTCTAGATACAGGCGCTGCAGACTACATTACAAAACCGATCGACCTCGACGAAACGATCGCTCGGATCAATGCGCAGCTTAAAATCCAGCAAAACCACAAAGAGAATCTAAACCTGCAGAACCGCCTCAGTGAGATGCGCAAGCAGGCTGCCGTCGGCCATGTTGTCGAAGGGATTGCTCACAATTTAAATAATCTCCTTGGGGTCGTCGTTGGCTACCTCGATCTCATGCGTAACTCTTTCGATTCGAAAGAACGTTTCGACCGCAGCTCTGACCAGCTCGACAGTGGCGTAAAGCGCTTGGTGGAGATCGTTCGCCAGCTCACGACAGTGGCTGAGTTCGATGAAGTCAGAAAGTCACCCCACTCCCTCGAAGTCATCGTCGAGAACGGCATTCAACGCTTTCATCAGGAAACGGGGATACACCATCCCGTGAAGCTCACGATGCGCGATCTGGACATGGACATCGATACGAACGCTGAGATGCTCGAAGACACCGTCGTCCGACTGCTTACTAATTCGTGGGAGAGCTATGAGCGCTTGCCGGAAGTGCCGGAAACACGGCCACTCAATATCGAGGTAGCGATGTCTAGCTATTTGGATAAACCGGCTGCACTGATCCAAATCATCGACGAAGGCTGCGGACTTCCCGAAGATATGTTGGAAAACGTCTTTGATCCATTTGTCACCACCGACCCAGCTGTTGGGCGTGGCATGGGAATGACAATTGCACGTCACTCAATTCGCTCCCTTGGCGGTGATATCCATATCTCAAACCAGCCGACCGGCGCCGCCATCGTTGCGATCAAGCATCCCTTGGGTATTGATGACAAACCATCGATGGTGGACGTCGTCTCAGGCAAAGCGCAGGTAAATCTGCCCGTCAGCAACCGCTTTTAGAAGCGCGCTGGGGAGAACCCAACGCGAAAGGTGCCTTGCCAGTCGGGGCATTCTTAACAATAGTCTCACTGATATGAAATCAGGAGAGCAGCTCGGCTTCATAGGTTCAGGCCGCATGGCGCAAGCCATGATCAAAGGGATTCTCGAAAACGCTTATTGCGCACCCGATCAAATCCGATGCACCAGCGCGACGGATGGAACAGGAGAAGCCGCAGCGACACGTTTTGGCATTTCATACACGCCTGATCTCGACGCGCTCGTCGATCCCAGCGATACGCTCATCCTCGCGATTAAACCGCAGCAGCTGAATGACCTTCCGAGCTCTATTGCAGAGGACACGCAGGGCAAGTTGATCGTCTCGATCCTTGCAGGCACTCCGCTCAAAAAGCTCCAAGCGACCTTTCCAAAAGCACGCAACATCGTCCGCGCGATGCCCAACACACCGGGCATGATCGGGCATGGGGTGACTGCTTATGCTTCGGCAAACACCCTCAGTGAAACTGACGACAGTATCGCCGTCGGACTCCTCGGGGCCCTAGGAAAACTCATTTCCCTGCCGGAAGATAAGCTGGACGCTGTCACCGGCGTGAGCGGAAGCGGACCAGCCTACCTCTTTGAATTTGTCGCAGCCCTCCGCGACGGTGGTATCGCAGCTGGGCTCGACAGCGAGACAGCCTATACCCTCGCTCTGGAAACGACGCGAGGCGCTGCCGAACTGCTCAAACAAGTACCTGAGACACCCGAGCAACATCGCGACTGGGTGAGCTCTCCCGGAGGCACGACGCTCGCTGGGCTAGGCGTAATGAAAAGCCACGACGTTCGCCAAATTCTGAAAGACACCGTTCTCGCAGCCGCCGCCCGCTCGAAAGAGCTCGCGCAGGATTAAAGGTCGAGATCAACGCCCACTGGGCAGTGGTCGCTTCCCATCACATCCGGCCAGATAAAGGCGTCCTTCAAATTCGGGCGCAGTGCTTCTGACAAGCAAACGTAGTCGATTCTCCACCCGACATTTCTAGAGCGTGCACCCATCCGGTAGCTCCACCAAGTGTAGTGATCAGGCTCATCTGGATGCAGCTCGCGGAAGCTATCGATAAAACCCGCCTTAAAGTGTCCTGAAAGTTCACTACGTTCTTCATCGGTGAAGCCGGCGTTCTTTCGATTCGTTTTCGGATTCCTCAAATCGATCTCCTCGTAGGCAACATTGAGGTCACCGCAGAAAACCAGTGGCTTCTTAGCTGAAAGGGCCGAGCAATATTTACGAAATTTCTTGTCCCAAGTTTGCGTCCGAAACTCGAGCCGCGCGAGCTCGTTACCCGAATTTGGGGTATACACATTGAGGAGGTAAAAGTCATCGAATTCCGCGGTAATCACCCTGCCCTCTGCATCCCCTTCGGCCTCGCCAATGCCAGTCCAGACTGAGATCGGTGCAACGCGTGTGGCAACCAGCGTACCTGAGTAGCCTAGCTTGTTAGCCGAGTTCCAAAACACCTGATAGCCCTCCGGCCAATCAAACTCAACCTGCTCGGCTCGCGCCTTGATTTCTTGCAGGCAAATCACGTCAGCGTCGGCCTTCGCGACAAAGTCAGCAAAGCCCTTCCCGATGGCAGCCCTCAGGCCATTCACATTCCAGCTCACAATACGCATACCTTCGAGGCTCATCGAGCCCTCCCTCAAAGCAAGGGTTATCGGCACTTTTTGAAAAGATGAGACACTTGCTATTACGATGCCGGCACGTTTGTCTGGATAAGAACTATGATCCTAACAAATTTGGAAACCGTCCCTGGTAAAAATATCCTGGCACATTACGGACTGGTGTCGGGCAACACGGTACGAGCAAAGCACGTTGGTAGGGACATCGCTGCGAGCCTCAAAAACATCGTCGGAGGCGAGCTCAAAGGTTACACAGAACTTCTTGAAGACTCGCGCAAAGAAGCAACCGCGCGCATGTCCGAGCAGGCGACAGCACTTGGAGCGAACGCCGTCATCAATATACGCTTTTCCACCTCCGCCGTGGCCCAAGGCGCCTCCGAACTCTACGTCTACGGCACTGCCGTAAGCGTCGAATAAGGACCAGAAACGAATCACGCGAACGATGTCTACTGGACTCCTCATTGCCCTCGCCTATGGCATACCGCTGATCTTAGCCGTCGGTGGCTTGATCATCGGAACGATTCTTGAGCGGCGCCACTTCGTCTCGATACGTGAACGCGAAGCTCGCTTTCTACATTGCCCAGCGATAACGAGCAAACACTGGGACGCATCCCGAACCGTCGACGCAAGCACGATCGTTTCGGCATCGACGGTTGTTTCTCTCGATTACTTTAAGCGCATTCTAGCTAACTTAAGAAACCTCTTTGGAGGGCGTGTTCGCTCCTACGAAACCCTCATGGATCGCGCAAAACGCGAAGCGATTCTTCGCCTCCACGAGGCTTCACCTGAATGCGAGATCATCCTTAACCTCCGTATTCAAACCACTACGATCGTATCCGTGCACAACCGCGGCAAAGGTATCGGCGGTATTGAGGTCCTCGCATACGGTACCGCTGTGCGTTATACGGCTGTTTAAATGAAGTTCGTCCAACGTCCGCTTGGCGAAGCCACTGAAGTGAACAGTGGAGGCGGCATAGGTTCAAAAATTCGCGAGATTGCGACCCTCGGTGGTCTAGCACTCCTCACCCTCCTCGGTCTCTTTTTTGTCGTTAGCTGGATCACTGATGCAGTCGTTTACCGACTTTCACCGCAAAGAGAAGCCAAGCTCTTTGCCTTCTACGGCGACACCTTCACGGGGGATATTCAGGTTCCGGAAGCACTCGAGGCAAAATGGTCAAAAGCACACGAACTCCTCGATGAACTCGTCGCCGCATCCGATCTCGGCGAGATCAATTTCAAGCTGGGATATCTCGCATCAGAGGAACCCAATGCCCTCGCTGTCCCCGGAGGCTCAATCGTTCTAACTCAAGGCCTCCTCAAGGGCGTCGAAAGTGACATTGGCCTCGCCTTCGTCCTCGAGCACTCCCGCGAGCGCGAAGCGGCAGCCGATGCCTACGCGATCGCCCTCCTTGAAAAGACTTATGAGACGACAGAAGGTGCCGGGGAACTCTTTCGGCTACTCGAAGAAACGAATGATCTACCTGGCTGGGCCTACATGTTCGCAACCCATCCCGATAACCTCGAGCGCTTGAAGAAACTCGCCAAAGATACGCAATAAAACGGAGACCAAACGGGGTGTTTCACCTAATTCGTGCTTGATCCTAAATGACATAAGCGCCATAAAAGGCATTTCTCTGTCTAAAATATCTGTATAGGAACTGTCATGAAACACGCCCCGATTCTCTCCCTCTCTGTCTTTCTCGCCGCCTCTGCTGCAACGTCCGTTAGCGCCACCATTATGATGACGCCGGTGCAAAACGGCACCTTCGGGAGCTCCAGTGATGGCACCTATACCGACTTTGCCTTTGGGCCTACTATTTTGGCGGGCAAGACCAAATCAGCGGCTTTAAGAAATTCGATTCATCACTAGGCACCCTCACAAGCGTCCTCCTCTCTTTCACTTACACAGCGTCAGCAGACACCTCCCTAGAAGTCTATGCGGTTGGACCGGACATCCCGTTTGGTGACGGTTTCTTTGCCTCTTATTTCTCGGATGTTCAAACCGACGTGATCTACGGCCCTTCGAATACTTCATTCGGCCATTCAGCAGTGACGCACGGCTTTAGTCTCACCGGCGGCTACATTGATGGCGACGTTGACGATTTTGTTTTCTTCGACCCGAACGAAGGTGATGATGTTTTAGTGGCTTTCGACGGATCCCACGATGCTGCTGGACCAGACACCGCAAACGGTCAAATCGATCCTGCAGCCTCATTTTTCTTCGCGAATGATTTCGTCGGATCACCAACCGAAGAAGTAGATACCCTTTTCGCTGGTTTCTACTTAGAGGCTATTGATGGTTTTGATGCAGACACCTCGCTCGACCCAAACACGGTCTTTGTTGACGTAGGCGTCATGATGGACGCAGGCACCGCTACACTCCAATATGTTTACGATGATGGTATTGGCGCTATCCCAGAACCTGCCACCGCCAGCGCACTCTTCGGCCTGATCGCACTGGGCGGGATGATTACGCGCCGGCGGCGCTAAGCTAAAGCGACCCCCTCGGCTTCAATGAGCCGTATCAAACTTTGAAGCGGGTAACTTGGCCCGTTTCTTGTTTTTCAGCCTCTTCGCTAGCTTCAGCCACTGTGCCTGCGACACGATGTAGCCAACGCAACTAGGCTTTCCACAGCGGCATGTATGATCGAGGAAATGCTCGATATCGTACCCGTAATCGAAGGAGATCTCTTCGCCTTTGCGAATGTCGCTCAAGGCATAGAGGTAGAGCCGACCATCTTCATCGATCATCTCGGCATTCGGCTCACAGGTGTGGTTGATCAGTCGTGCTGGATTCCACTCCTTGTCCCCGTCGAGATCATGCGTCTCATCGAGGTCAAAAATGTAGACGGAAGCCCCACCTGTATGTTGCGACGTTTCGAAGAGCTCATTGCCTCGGCGATTCGACTCCTCTTTGTCGATGAGTTCACCGCGGTATTCAATGATCTTGCTCCCTAGACGAAGGTTTCGGGAGGTAAAGACGCCCCGTCCATGGATCTTGGAAAAGCGGATCTCACAAAAGGCGTTCACCGGTCGTGGTGAGGGCTGCTGAAAGTGATTCGAAAGCATCGGACTGTTTTTCTGTGGGCTCATTCGACGGGGGCAAGTTCGGAATCAAATCATCATCGGTAAACTTGCTTTAGAAATAAAAGCCCCTAGCCTCCAGAAAATGTCAGAAACGACTGCAAAAGAGATTGTCGATGAGGCCACCTTTGAGTTTACGATCGGAAATCACACCGAGGCGCTCGAACTGCTCAAACGGGCAATCAGCCTTGATAACGACTGCTTCGATGCTTGGCTCGCCAAGACCGAAGTCCACTTCGACTTGAGAGACCTAGACGAAGCGCTCAGCGCGGGTGAAACGGCGCTCAAATTGAAGCCTGAAGACGTCCATATTCAAACAAGCCTCTCTCGTATTTGGATGGAACGGGGCGACAAAGATAAAGCAGAACACTACGGCGCACAAGCACGTCTCAAAGGCTGGAAAGTCGAACTTCAGTCAGATTCCGAAGAGTCCTAAGGACCGAATCCTCAGATAATTAACCCTCGACGAAAGCAGCTTCGATCCATTCGATAATGCGCTTCCCCGTTCACTATGGCCACTGAAACACCGGAATTTATTCTCGAATTTGAAAGACCCCTGCGCGACCTCCAACGCCAGCTCGATGCTTTGCGCGTAACCTCAAAGGAACACTCCTTCGACGTCTCAAAAGAGGTCGCTGCGATCGAAGAACGGATCGAGGAAACAAAGCGTAACATTTACTCGAATCTGAGCCCGTGGCACCGCGTTCAACTTTCCCGCCACCCAAAGCGCCCATTCTCCTTGGATTACATCAAACTGATGTTTGAAGACTTCCAAGAGTTGCACGGCGATAGGGTTTTCGGCGACGACCAAGCCCTTATTGGAGGCACCGCTTCTTTCGATGGGGAACCCGTCATGATCATCGCCCAACAAAAGGGTCGAGACGTGAAGGAAAACCTCCAGCGCAACTTCGGCATGCCCCACCCTGAGGGCTACCGCAAAGCTCTCCGCCTTTTCCAACTCGCCGAAAAGTTTAAACTCCCGGTGATTTGCTTTATCGATACAAAAGCTGCCTACGCAGGTGTCGGTTCGGAAGAGCGCCACGTAAGCGAGGCGATCGCGCGCAATCTTCGAGAAATGTCGATGCTCGGCGTTCCAATCGTAGGAGCCATCCTCGGCGAAGGTGGCAGTGGCGGCGCACTTGGTATCGCGGTCGTCGACCGTCTTCTCGTCCTCGAGCATGCCTACTACTCAGTCATCCCACCTGAAGGCTGTGCAGCCATTCTTTGGCGTAATCGCGCCTTCGCAGAACAAGCCGCAGACGCCCTCAAGCTGGGCGCCCGTGAGCTGATCAAACAGGGTATCGCTGACCTGGTTGTTGAAGAACCTCTCGGAGGTGCCCATCGCGATCCGGCAGCTGCTGCCAAAGAGCTTAAAAAGCAGATCACGAAGCAACTCAATGCGCTCAAGAAGCTGTCTAAAAAGAAGCTCCTCGACGAGCGGTACAATAAATACCGCCAAATGGGTAAATATACTGAGGAAACGATCCGCTCCCTCAGCGCAGCACAGTCTTAGAGGCGGGTCTTAACCTGTCTACTGAATAGGCCGTCGATCGACAGTCATTCAGCATCCTCAGATCGCATATATGAGATGCCCACTAGGGCTTTCGCTCTAAGTCTTTCTACTTAGATCACGATCGTGCATTCATTAGATGCACTTGGAATAAGCTTCAATTGTGAACAAACGAAGCCCGATGCTTATATAAAGCCCTGCGAGGACGATATATTCATCAACGGCTATGCTTCTGTATTCCAACACCAAAGTCCTCATTATCGAGGACGAAGAGATGTTTCGTACCATCCTGGTTCGCTACTGCCAGATGTGGGACTACTCGGTCGTGGGATCCTGCGACAATGGGCGGGATGGTCTCATCCAAACGGTACGCCTCCAGCCGGAGCTTGTTTTGATCGATATTGATATGCCTGAATACGATGGCCTAGACGTCATCGCAGCTATCCAGCTGAAAGCACCGCCGACCAAAACGATGATCATTACGAACACCTCAAATGGCATGAATCTTCCAAAGGCGCTCAAGCTGAACGTCAGCAGCATCATCGATAAACGCACTGATTCCTTCGATAACATCGGGAAGGTGATCCCCGATGTGCTCGCTGGGAAGAAATACTTTTCGCCGACGGTCCGTGACGCCGTCCGGCGCCTCTACCCTGAGAGTGTGTCCGTCGGTACTCTATAGCACGACGCGCAGGCCATCGTAAGCGAGTTCAACCTTTGGCGGTAGAACCGCACTAAAACGGTCGTGGTCGACCATGTAGGTCATATGGGTAAAGTAGGTTGCCTTGCCTTCGAGATCCGCCGCCGTAGCAAGCGCCTCATCGATCGTCATATGCGTCGGGTGTTCCATCGGGCGCAATGCATCGAGCACAATCAAATCTGCCTCATGCGCAAGAGCTCTGCCCTCCTCCGGGACACGCTTGCAATCTGTGAAATAGGCCAGGCGCTTACCGGTTGCGTTCTCTTCAAAAACAAGTCCGAGCACGTCGACGTTTCCATGCGGAAGCAGACACTTTTTTACGGTCCCTCCAGGCAGCTCCAAAACTGAAGGCATTTCATGGAGCTTAAAAGCGGGGTATCCGCGTGAAGCCGGTCGATCACCGATGGCGTAGGGGAATATCGCGCGGACGCGACCAAGCCCAGCCTCTGTCGAGTAGACAGGAAGTGCGCGCCCATCGCGCAAATCGATAAACCGGCGCAGATCATCCATCCCTGCGATATGATCCGCATGCCCGTGCGTAAGAATGAACGTATCGACTTTTTCGATACGGTTTTGAATACACTGGAGTCGGAGTTCTGGCGCGGCATCGATTTGGATGTGGTGACTACCCATAATAACGTGCGCGCTCGTACGCGTCCGCCAGTTGCGCTTATCCTCAAGGTCGAGCCCCTTTGAATCATGCGCGATCATCGGAACTCCTTGAGATGTACCAGTGCCTAAGAAAACGATCTCCATTAACGACCTCATCGAGGCAAAGGCTCAGCCAATGAGCAAAGCCGAATTTTGATATTTTCGCCCCACCCACGCCAAAGCCAATGCAGCAATAGCTCGCGCTTGTATATTTCAGCCCGCAACGACACCATCGCTAGGCTCGCCGAGGGCGCCTGACACTTAGGCTAGATAACCTCTAGATCTTCGTTCCGCGCTCACGTGCGACGGTGTGGAAATCTCCAAGCAAGACCTTCGTCAGTTCGCCCACAACGCCAGACCCG
Organism: uncultured Puniceicoccaceae bacterium; assembly: GCA_963933835.1. Classification (GTDB taxonomy): domain Bacteria; phylum Verrucomicrobiota; class Verrucomicrobiia; order Opitutales; family Oceanipulchritudinaceae; genus CAWVVV01. The sequence goes on from CAWVVV010000003.1 coordinate 267,736, forward strand.
AGCTTACGATCATCCATTTCGACGACTGGAATCACCTCTGCGGCTGTCCCCGTGAGGAACATTTCGTCACAGGTCCAGAGCTCGTAACGGGTCAGATTCTTTTCAGAAATCTTCATTCCGCGCGCTTCCATCAAGTCAATCACCGCACCGCGAGTGATCCCCTTCAATGCACCGGCAAAAAACGGTGGAGTGAACCATTCATCGCCCTGGCGAATAAATAGGTTGTCGCCCGTACACTCGGCAACGAAACCGTCATCGTTCAACATCACGGCCTCGAGGCAGCCCGCGGAGATGGCTTCCATCTTCGCGAGGATATTATTCAGATAATTCAGGCTCTTAACCATCGGAGGGAGCGCAGCCGGATTGATCCGCCGTGTCGCCGCCGTCACGATTTTGAGGCCCTTCTCGTAGTATTCCTCTGGATACAGTGTAATCTTGTCTGCGATGATAAAGTGGGACGGCTTCTTGCAGGTAAACGGGTTGATTCCCAGATTACCGACGCCACGAGTGATAACCTGACGGATGTAGCCGTCACGAAGCCCATTCACCCGACAAGCCTCACAGACCGCCTCCTTCAACTCTTCGCGCGACCAAGGCAGGTCTAGCCGAATCGCCTTCGCCGAAAGCTCAAGACGATCGATATGCTCGTCCAGCATGAAGACGTTTCCGTCGTAAAGACGGATACCCTCGAAGACACCATCGCCATAGAGCAAGCCATGGTCGAAAACCGAAATTTTCGCATCCGCTTCATCCACAAATTCGCCATCTAGAAAGACCTTCATAAGTCGCCCAAGGTGAACAGCCCTCGCCCGCATGTCTAGCCGATTGACAACATCCTCCAGATTTGAGAGTTTAGTCGGCTTGTTCTTTGAGAAGGTCATATACCTTCATCACACAGCGTCATTCTTCCGTTACCTGCTTTTATGTCAAAAAAAAGGGGGGTGTTCCGGAATTCGACCGTTGATAGAAGGGGATTGTGGCAGGTCGGAGTTGGTCGAAGGCTCCGTCAAAATCGACCACTTGCATAACTGCAAACGAAGAATACGCTCTCGCGGCTTAATTGACCCGAGACGGCTAACCCGTGATACTCGCTAACGGGGGCGCCGCCAACTAGCGAGCATAGCCAACGTCGGGTTACCGGGCTTTGGCCGTATCTAACAGGTTCCTAGCCCTACTGGAGCGTGGACTGCCGCGCCAAATGGGCGAATATCAAATGCAGCCCTATACCTGTAGATGTGATCCCCCTAAGTCATCGGGACGCGGGTTCGACTCCCGCCACCTCCACCATTTTTTAAGCGGCATACAGGGCCACTAGCCCTCATTCCTGCTCTTATCCAGTCAACTCATTGCTGGATTTGGAAGCGTAGATGTTCATACCATCGCTACGCCAACCCATCTATCCAACCTCGCTACAATCGGCCCCGCCGAAGACGCGCCCCTCCCAAATTCCTTTCGCGAAAGTGATCTCGAAGCCGGTTGGTATTTCGAAGAGAATTTCGGCTACTACTACGCCACCTCTGAAGTCCGTGGAGGCGCCACAACCACCGGCTGGATCTATTCTCCATGGACCGATTGGGCCTATATGCTCCCCCGAGCAGCCAATGGCAGTTTCTGGCTCTGGCACCTTGAACTGGGCTGGTGTTTCATGGGCGCCGATGTCGCCGACTACATTTGGCTCAGCTCCGCCGGTGAATGGATCTTTTTCATCAACGACGACCCGACCGCCGCCTACTACTACAGCTTTGCCCACAATCGCTGGACCGCCTTCAGTGAGGTTCCTGCGGTCAACTTGCGAGGCTTCGATCAGTTCGTAACCGATATTTTTAATGAGGGCGTCGAAACGTATCAAATCACCCCGAATGCAGCAGGCACGGGAGGCACGTTTTCAATCAGCGGAACAGAAACATTAGGTTTAGATACCGCCAGCATCACCTTCTCGGGAACGTTCTATTTCGCCCTCCCGAGCCCGACCTCAGGCCAAGCCTCCCTCGTATTCGATATCACAAACTACGCTATAGAAGTGAGGCCCTTTAGGGGTCAGAAAATCACCTTCAATGGGACTGCCCAACAGTTCTACAACAGCTATGGGCAAACACTTCCCGACGAGCTCGAATTCAATTTGATCTTCGACCGTAAATCCAGCGGCAGCTACACCGCCGCCGCCAAATTCAATAGCACTAACCTCCTATTTGAAGACGGATCCTTCGGCCTTGAATAGCCTTCGCCGCTTCTAGGCGAGAAGTAGCTAAATCCATCCCGAGAATTTTCCCATTCTCGATTCTTGTGCTAGCGTTCCTCTATGAAGCTCTACTAGCTTATAACCTACCCACTTTTCAAACCACTGAACGAAATGTCTCCAAACGAATCCGATATCAGCAAATGCCCTGTCATGGGCGGCGCAAACAGCACAAACACGGGCACCGCAGCCAACCAACGCTGGTGGCCCAATCAGCTTAAACTCAGCATCCTCCGCCAAAACTCGAAGAAGTCTGACCCGATGGGCGACGGCTTCGACTACGCAGCTGAATTCGCCAGCCTCGACCTCGCAGACGTCAAAGCCGACCTCGAAAAGCTCATGACGGATTCTCAAGAGTGGTGGCCTGCTGACTACGGCCACTACGGCCCTTTCTTCATCCGGATGGCATGGCACAGCGCCGGCACCTATCGCATTCAAGACGGCCGCGGGGGCTCTGGCTCCGGCACACTTCGATTTGCTCCGCTCAACAGTTGGCCCGACAACGCCAACCTCGACAAAGCCCGCCAACTCCTCTGGCCGATCAAGCAGAAGTATGGCCGCAAAATCTCTTGGGCCGACCTCATGGTCCTCACCGGCAACGTCGCCCTCGAATCGATGGGCTTCAAAACCCTCGGCTTCGCCGGAGGCCGCGAAGATGTCTGGGAACCTGAAGAAGACATCTACTGGGGACCTGAAGGCGAATGGCTCGCCGACGAGCGCTACAGCGGTGAGCGCGAACTCGAGAACCCGCTCGGCGCAGTCCAAATGGGGCTCATTTACGTCAACCCCGAAGGTCCCAACGGCGATCCAGATGCGATCAAAGCCGCCCACGACATCCGCGACACCTTTGGCCGCATGGCGATGAATGACGAAGAGACCGTCGCTCTGATCGCAGGTGGACATACTTTTGGCAAAGCGCATGGCGCCGCCGACCCAGAGAAATACGTCGGGGCAGAACCCGAAGCCGCTCCCCTCGAAGCTCAAGCCCAAGGCTGGCTGAGCAGCTACGGTAGCGGAAACGCAGGCGACACGATCACCTCCGGGCTCGAAGGGGCTTGGACAAGTCAGCCCGCCAAGTGGGACAACGACTACTTCGACAACCTCTTTGCTTACGACTGGGTAAAGACGAAAAGCCCCGCCGGTGCCACCCAGTGGATCCCCGCCGAAGGCACCGCCGTCGCCGATGTCGCCGATGCCCATGATCCAGAGAAAATGCACCTCCCGATCATGTTCACGACCGACCTTTCACTGAAGCTCGACCCGATCTATGGTCCAATTTCGAAGCGCTTCCACGAGAACCCAGACCAGTTCGCCGACACCTTTGCGCGCGCATGGTATAAGCTGACCCACCGTGATATGGGTCCGGTCAGCCGACTCCTTGGACCTGAAGTGCCCGAGCCACAACTCTGGCAAGACCCCATCCCTGAAGTCTCCCACGGCCTCGTCGGAGCCGCAGAGATCAACGAGCTGAAGGACAAGATCCTCAACTCCGGCCTCAGCATCTCCAGCCTCGTCTTTGTTGCCTGGTCATCTGCCGCCTCCTACCGCGGAACAGACAAACGTGGTGGAGCCAACGGCGCCCGTATTCGTCTTGCCCCTCAGAAAGACTGGGAAGCCAACCAACCCGAGCTTCTTTCGAAAGTTTTGGGCGCACTTGAAAGCATCCAGATCGACTTCAACGCCGCCCAAACTGGCGACATCCGCATCAGCCTCGCCGACGTGATCGTCCTCGCCGGATCCGCTGCAGTTGAAGCGGCCGCCAAGAAGGCTGGTCACGAAATCGAAGTGCCCTTCGCACCCGGTCGTACCGACGCGACCGAGGATCAGACCGACGTCGAGTCCTTCGCCGTCCTCGAGCCCGTTGCCGACGGCTTCCGGAACTTCTACCGCCTAGACCAAACGCGAGCCGGCGAAGAGCTCCTCCTCGACCGCTCTCATATGCTCCAGCTCACTCCGCCCGAGATGACCGTTCTGGTCGGTGGCCTGCGCGTTCTTAACGCCAACACGAACCAGTCTCAACTCGGCGTCTTCACCAAGACACCGGAAGTCCTCACGAACGACTTCTTCGTAAACCTCATCGCGATGGATACAAAGTGGAAGGTTTCGAAACGTTGTGAGCACTTCTTCGAAGGCAAAGACCTCAAAACCGGTGCAATGAAGTGGACCGCATCCGCCATCGACCTCGTCTTCGGATCCAACTCTGAGCTCCGCGCCCTCTCCGAAGTCTACGCCTGCGACGACGCCAAGGACAAGTTCGTCCAAGACTTCGTTGCCGCATGGACCAAGGTGATGAACCTCGATCGCTTCGACTTGAAAGCGTAAGCGAGCAGGTTCATTCCATAGCACATTTCACAGCCTGATGCTCATTTGAGCATCAGGCTTTTTTCTACTCACTAAGGTCGCGGCGCATATAGCGACCGAAGGCTTTCATCACCCAAAGATGAAGGACTGCCTGCGTGGCATTGTAGAACAGCCACGGCAGCCGCGGACGATAGCCGTGAATCGCCGTCAAGAGGACCTTCCCGCCAAGGACCTGACGGAATTCGAACCGTCCAAGTGCTTCAGCATTCGCATCCGCAAGCAGGCCTCCAACGATGTAGTAGGAATCAAGATGCTCACTGCTCAGCTCCTCACTGCGGCGTAGAGAAAACAGCGGCGCCTTTAATCCAAACAATCGAATGTCACGATCGTTTCCTGACATATCAACCCGAACAAGACCTTTAAAGAACCTGCCCAGCCACTCGAAATAGACCTCCGCACATTCAGCTGTACTTTGGGAGTGAGGCAGGTGAACTCGCTGGACTGATCGCACTCTCCGAGCCTCTCGAATCAGCTTATTATCCTGCTTCTGCGTCCGCTCCCTTTGGTTCGGAAGCACTTGCCCGTTGTCATCAATTGAACGCTTAAGGGCGTCTTCAAATCCTTCTGCACTGACCGAAACCTTCTCTTGCAAAGGATTAGGACGAAGGTCGAGGTCGTGTTTCAAGCTATCAACCAATGGCCCGGTGAGGGAGCGTGGACTTCCACTGAACAACTGAATCCAGAGCTTCGAAATCGAAGTCGAACGTATTGGGATGGGAATAAAGAAACGCCTCCGCCCCAGCACTGCGGCGCAACGCTGGATCATTTCTCCGTAGGTCAAAGGTTCCGGGTAACCAATGTCGTAGCTCCCTTGAGCAAAGCTTGAATCCTTCAGCGTAATCTCAAAAGCCCGAACCACGTCATCAATCGAAATAAAGTAAGTGCGTGAATGAAGCCAACGTGGAAGCAACATCACTGGGAGGCGTCTCACGAGGTTGACCAGCATCCGCAAAGACGAACCTCCAGGCCCCACGATAATTCCCGCACGTAAAACCGTCACCGGGGTAGGATAACTCCGGAGCGTTTGTTCGACTTCATCCCGACTACGGAGATGGCCTGAGCGTTCTCCACTTGCCTCAGGTTGAAGCCCTCCAAGATAGATCAACCGTTTCACCCCACTGGCTGCGGCTGCGCGGGCGAAATTGTCTGCCAGAAGCAGGTCCAAGTCCTCAAAATTGCTCTGATTCAGTCGAGAAGATGGCAGCATCGAATGGACCAGATAAATAGCATAATCGGCCCCTTTCAAAGCATCCGTCATTTCTCGCAGTGAAAAGAGATCACAACGTATCCAACGCTCTGCCTTGTCGTTGGCCGTCGTTGAAGCACGCGTCGTGGAGCGGGTCAGCGCTATCAGGTCGTAATCCGCCCGAAGGTTTTCACGGAGAGAGGACCCGACAAAGCCTGAGGCACCTGCGAGCACTACGGTTGGGCGTTTATCTATCATAAAAATGCCCCTGAAGAGCGTCTTAACACTGCATTGATAGTGAATCCCATAAGAGTCTTTAGGCAATCGCCATCATTCGTTTGTCTATTCTACAGAATACCTTGAAGTTGAAAAATGCTTCCTTTGCTCATCGGGTTCTCTGCGCTGTCATTTTTCGGTTACGGACTGGCATGCATCTGGTCTCCGCATATGCAGATCGAGTTCACCCGCTACGGCCTTGCACGCTTCCGCGTAATGGTTGGCACACTACAGGTCTTGGGCGCTATTGGCTTACTAGTAGGACACGCTTATCCCCTAGTTACTCTGCTCGCCTCTGCCGGTCTCGCGCTCCAAATGCTTCTCGGGGTCGGCGTTCGGATTAAAATCAAAGATTCGATCCTCCAGACGACACCCGCGTTCGCTTACTTTCTGCTCAATAGCTACATCGCGGTGGAGACCGTTCGGCTTAGCTTCTAAAGCACAACTAGAGCTAGAGCCATCACAAGCATCAGGGTGGCCGGAAGTGAGCGCTTGGCTGGATCTTTGATTTTCAAATGCATTCCAATCGCACCAAGCATCAAGATGACGAGCAAACCAGCTGCCGGCTGAACTACCGGTTGATACCAAATCCCTGCAATCAAAGCCAAAGCGATCGCCAACTTCAAAAAGCCAACGACCCACACCATTAAAGGCGGCAGCCCATAGGCCAAAAACTCATCCCGCATACAGGTCGAATCCCCTCCCCGATAGGCAGTCGATTTTTTGTAACGGAGCATCCAGACATTCAAGAGACCACCTGCCACGACGACTTGAAGAGCAATTTTTAAGTATTCCATAAGCTTACTATCTCACACTATTCTAGTCACACCAACCAAAGACTGGAAATTTACCCGTCGACCGAGGCGAACAAAAGCCCCCTGCCCAGAAGGATACACTTAAGTGAGTGTCGGGCCGCTTTTGAAACAGAACTCAGGCAAATCCGGCAGCGCTCAGCGACCGACCTACTTCGCTAGCTCTTCAAGAATCTCGTAGCGCTTAAGAATATCCTGCTCTGAACATTCGCAGAGATGCTCGGCCCTTTCGGGGTCTCGACGTTTGAGCATCTGGAAGCGCCCTTCGTTCGCCATAAACTCGGCGAGACTGATCTTTGGCCTCTTTGAATCCAAGCGGAGAAGCGGTTGTCCATTTTCCTTCTTACGCGGATCAAACCGGTAGAGGGGATGCACGCCCGCGTCGACGGCCGCCTTTTGGTGGAAAAGGCCATCATCCAACCCGAAACCATGCGAGACACAATGGGCATAAGCGATAATGAGCGAAGGGCCCTCATAACTGGCGGCCTCGTTAAAGGCCTGCACGGTCTGCGTATCCTTCGCGCCTAGCGCAACTTGAGCGACATAGATGTGCTATTTTGCGCTTTATGACTTTTTTCCATACTGAGCCTATTTTGAATACCACTCGTTTAAACCAACTGCTTGCTACTATACATCAAACGCTATTGAAGGTATCCAAGCTGCAACCCTTCAAGCAATTTCTAAATATTAGGAGGTTAGAGTATCAGCAGAACACAAATAGTCTGCTGTGAGCAGGCTTAAACTCGAGTAAGCTGAAGGAAATACTATTCCTGCCGAATTCCTGTCAAAACAGGTGCATCGAAACGACTATCCCTTGCAACCCACTGCAAAGAATACCGGCATAAACACTATGCAAGCCACTATTTATCAGGGGCCAACGCGGTTTCGACTCCCGCCACCTCCACCACCTCAAACCATAAAATGCTGATTATTAGCATCTTATGGATCACATAGTGGCGAGTTAAAAACCCGCCACCTTTTTCTTGCAGGGGCAATTTTTCATTTTGTATTTAACTCTAAATCAAGGACTTAAAGCCTTATTTACACTTAAGGATATCTGATTCAACTCCAAGGGACTAAATCTTGGGCTTAATTATGGTGTCCCTATATATGTCCCATTTCGACAACGATTTGAAGGCATTACAATTCGTGCTTTCTGACTAGGAAACTAGGTAATTAAGTCAGATGATGAATTTGACTTAACGCGTTCAGAGGATTTATCCGGTAATCCACTACTAATTGATTACCAGAACTGCTTCGCTGCGCGGTATTCATGTTTTGGCGATGGACCGGGAGTTTATCGGAAAAGATTGGTTTCGGTGGCTCAATCGTAAGGCCATCGGCTACATTGCCCAAATCAAAAGCAATACGATCATCAGTAATCAACACGCAAGATAACAAAAAGTATAAAGTGTCTCATCGAATCGGCATGACACCTTTTACAGCACTGCATAGCTTAAATGCTTGACCGAGCACCTCCTCCTTATTGAAAGTGACTTTCATGAAGAGAGGAAGAAAGACGAAGTATACAAGAACCGCATCACCTGCGCGGCGCTGGGCTTCGGCTTTAATGGTAGTGCTCTTGCTAACCTTGTCTTTCGCAAGCGTCAGCCCGATCTTACATGATTGGCTTAATGCGGGCAACTCCTGCGAATCGGTTTGCAGCAGCGAATCGCATGGTTCTACGGAGGACCAAACCGTCCACGTCTGCGCGGTAGAAATTTTTGGAATGGGCGCGGACTGTCCATCTTCGATAGAGATTCCATCCGCAGCTTTGATCGAGGTCGCACAACTCTCGTCTTATTATAATTCAACTTGGGATGAGAAGAGTGTCCGCTCCCGCTGTGCACGTGCCCCACCGATTGAAAGTGTCGTTACCGCTTAGTCTCTAAGCACTACACTCACCGTACCTATGCTGTGAGTGTTACTTCAACAACAACTTTCAACAACAACTTTCAATAACTATGCACAGCTTTATAAAAAAAAGCGGCCTCTTTGCCTGCGCCGCTCTTCTCACGAATATCACCCAAGCAGATCAACTTGATTCCGATTATGTTTACGTACTAGACGAATACATTATATCAGCGGGTCCCTTACCACGTCAGATTGAGGACTATTCCAATCCTTTCACCGCTCTCGATACTGATGCGATTCGCCAAGAGTCCGGCGGCACACTCGGCGAATTACTAGATGGGCAACCAGGTGTTACTTCAACCAGCTTTGGAGCTGGAGCCAGTCGCCCCATTATCCGTGGTTTCGATGCCGCTCGTGTCCGAATTCTGGAGTCGGGCCTAGGTTCACTCGATGTTTCTGAGACCAGCCCCGATCATGCAGTTTCCGTTGAGCCACTGCTCACGAAACGTATTGAGATACTGCGTGGTCCTTCCACATTGCTTTACGGCAGCTCGGCCATCGGCGGCGTGGTCAATGTAGTTGGCCGCGAAATCCCACGTGTTCCGGTCGATCCGAAAGGCTACGAAGGTGCCTTCGAGACACGCTATGACACCGTCTCCGAAGGAGAGACTTACCTCGGCTATGGCACAGTTGGCGGTGAGAATTGGGCCTTTGGAGTATCGGGACTAACTCGGAAAACTGAAAATTATGAAATCCCTGGAGAAGCCGAAGCTTTCCACGAAGAAGAAGCACATGAGGAAGACGACCACGAGGAGGAAGCATCCGGCGACACACTGGAGAACAGTTTCGTCGAAAATGATTTTATCTCAGTGGGCGGCACTTGGTTCTTCGGAGAACAAAGCTACCTCGGCGCATCTTTTTCATCCTATGACGCTTTTTACGGAGTGCCGGGACATGGGCACCACGAGGAGGAAGCGCATGATGACCATGAAGAGGAAGATCATCACGAAGAAGAAGAAGGCGTCGCTATCGATCTGGAACGAAAGCGTTTCGATCTGGAATTGGCGCTTTTTGAGCCGATCGATTGGATCGAAGCTGTTCGCATCCGTTTCGGCTACACCGACTACGAGCACCTTGAGAACGAAGGTGACGAGATGGGTACTGTTTTCCAACGTGACGGCTGGGAGTTTCGAGCCGAAGCCGCACACCATGAATGGACATTTATCGACGAAGGAATCTTCGGGATCGATATTTCGGACACTCGTTTTGAAGCAATCGGGGAAGAGGGCGCTGCCTTCGGCCCACCAACTGAAACGCGCAATCAGGCATTTTTCATTAGTGAGCAGATTCACCAAGATAAAATGCACTACGAGTTCGGCGGCCGGCTGGAAGCCCAACAAATCGACGCAGAGGGCGGCTTATCTGATTATAGTGGACTCGCCCTTAGCTTGGCCGCTGGACTCATCTATGAAATCGATGAAAATAACTCTCTTGCGCTCTCCTTACAACGCTCGCAACGGAACCCAACCTCTTCTGAACTCTATGCCAACGGTGCCCACTTGGCTACCAGCCAGTTCGAAATTGGCGATGCAGACCTTGAGCTTGAAACTGCATATGGAGTCGATCTAAGCTATCGACACAGTAATTCAGTTTGGAATACCCGCCTCTCAGTCTTCTATACTTACTTCGAAGATTATATCTTCGCAGAGGCGACCGGTGCTGAAGAAGACGAACTAGCGGTCTTTGCATTTACTGCTTTAGATGCATCTTTCTATGGGCTCGAAGCTGAACTGGAATACCTGCTGATCGACAGCAGTGATATCCAATTCAAAATTGGATTACTGGGCGATTTCGTGAAAACTGAAAACCACTCAGCGAAAGATGCACTTCCCCGAACACCTCCACTTCGTATCGGAGGAAAGGTCCGTCTGATTCACGGCAACTGGGACACTGGAGTAATCTTACGTCACGCTTTTGAGCAGAACGACACCGCACCGCTTGAAACAGAAACTGATGGATACACCGAACTCCAAGCGGACCTGTCATATACCTTCGACTTAAGCAATGACATGGATTTCACGCTATTTGTTCGTGCAGACAATCTATTAGACGAAGAGATCCGCCCGCACACATCCTTCCTCAAAGATGATGTGCTGCTCTCTGGCCGTAATTTCACGCTAGGCGCTCGGTTGGAGTTCTAAGTAGAGCGAGTCGCAAAAAAAATCTTCTTTAAGAGGAGTTCGCAAGAATGCTTGCGAACTCCTTTTTTTCGGGTAAAATGAGCCGCTATAATGCCCCTCAAAAAGACAGAGCTTTTAGAAGTTATCATAGATCGCCTAAAGTTAAGCGGCGGCCGCATGACGAAAAAGCGCGAGCGCATCCTCGGTGCTTTACTGACCTTTGATCACCCCGCTACTGCTGAAGAAATCCGCGAACGGGCAGAGTTACCCCCCTCGGACTTGGTGACAGTCTATCGAAATCTCGAAACCTTTGAATCGATCAACTCGCTCCAACGGATTCCGCTCGAAAACGGCACTCAGATTTTTGAGCTGACTGCACCTGGAGAGCACTACCACCATCTCATTTGCCGCGAGTGCCACAAAGCCGAACGCTTGGACGTCTGCGTAGGCAAAGAATTGATCCACAATGCAAAAGCACGCGGCTACTCACAAATTTCCCATATCATGGAAGTCTACGGCGTCTGCGAAAGCTGCGAAAGCCCAGCCTAAACGGCAAACCTTGACCTCGCATAATTCAAAGACTTTTACCCAAGAAGCTTAGACACTCCGATCGCTATACACACTTCTCGCCTCATTACTGAATAAGGGTGGGGTAAAAATTAGTGTGAACATTGGCTCTTCCGGCAGAGGCGAAAGTTCCTTACATGAGCTCCCGCGAGGAAGAGGCCACCGATAGTATTAATCCAGGCTCCCGCATTTAACGGTAGAGGCTCTTCAGAGAGATCACGCGAACAGCTTGAGCAGCTGTGCACACAAGTCGCTTCAACGCCATCATGTGCTGCCGCATATTGACGCTCATGTATGAGCGCAAAAATCAGAAGACTCAAGCCGACAGCACTCAACGCTGCGACCCACTTATCTTTATGCTTACGGCAGCCCATAAACATGGCGAAACCCGTCGTTGGCAGCACCAGTAGCAACATCCAAAGGTGGAAATCCTCATGCACGAAAAAGCTCGTGGCTACAATCGGGAGCAGCACCAACAAAACCGGCGTTAATAAACAATGTACCGCGCAGACTGTTGCCATCCCAATTGCAAGATGATCGAGCCAGCCATGTGTACGACAACTATTTTGAGCGCTATTCATAGTATTCACAGGTAAGTCAGCACTGGGCGCTAATGCAAGTCTCTTTCGATAAAATATTGCGCAATCCCTTCTCTCAAACCCAAGATGATCCTGATCGGAATAGCACTCCCATCACTGCCCCCGCACACACACGGGTGCAGCGGTTTTTCCATTGCTTTCAGATGTAACTGCACAGTCTGCGCAGTACCCATCCCTTGGCTTCAACATATCCAATCGAGCGCAAATCCAGGAGATACGTAACTTTACAGAGTTGCTTCCGCAGATTCTGTTCATTCAAAAGAAATAGAATCAATTATGGCCTCAATCCCGGCTTTCATCGCTTCGGGCAGTTTATCTCATTGATTGGATATCTTAGACAGTCTGGGACAGTCCCTGCCAAAGCGTTGTGTCCCTATGTGTGTCCCAACTACTTGACTAAAGCCACAAGTGTATTGAATTTCAATGCTTTGTGAATTCAAGTTGAAGAGTTCGACTCCCGCCACCTCCACCATTTTAACAAAGCGATTATCGGCTCAAACAGGCTTGAAACGATAAGCGGGGCGTTGAGCTACTATGCTCCACAGATCGCTAGCTATTGAGGTTATAGAGGGTCGCTCCCTGCGCCAGAGAGGTCGTGAAGATGTTTGGCTCGTAGTCGAAGGCAGCCATAAACCGCGTCATCATCGCCTTCTCCACCGCATCGGCTGAGTCCTTGCGAACAAGCGCGACACAACTACCGCCAAAGCCGCCGCCGGTCATTCGACAGCCGGCAACGCCATCGAGCTCCTGAGCTGTGGCTGCGATGAAATCGAGTTCTTTGCAGCTGACTTGAAAGTCGGCGCGCAGAGATAGGTGACTACCATTGAGCAAAGTTCCAAAGGTATCGATCGAGCCGCGCTTGAGGGCTTGGACTGCCTTTTGGGTCCGATCGACCTCCGTCACAACATGGCGCACGTAGCGGCCAAGCTCTTCATCGATGAGCGCGTGCTCCAGCGCTCCAGCGAGTTTCTCAATAGGCAGATGGCCGAGAAACTTAAGTCCGAGGATGTCTGCCGCCTTATCACAGCCCTGACGGCGCTTGGCATACTCGCCATCGACGAGGGCATGCGTCACCCGCGAATCGATGATCATTACAGTCCAATCAGGGAAATCAAAAGGCGTTAAGGCCGACGTCTCAAATTCACAGTTCAGCAAAAGCAGGTGATCTCTCTCACAATTTAGAACCGCCGCCTGATCCATAATGCCACAAGGGACGCCCGCGAAATCGCGCTCTGCCATCTGGCAAATCTTCGCCAGCGCCATGCGATCCATTGTCTTTCCTGCGAGCTCCAGGCAAAGTAGCGCGAAAGCCGCCTCAAGGGCAGCACTACTACTCAGGCCCCCACCGATCGGAATCGTCGAGTCCACATAAGCATCGAATCCAGTCGTCTCGACGCCAGCCTCAGTCATCCCAGCTAAGACGCCCTTCACATAGCGCTCCCAACCCTCGTCCCCGACAGCAAGATCATCTAGTTTGAATTCAATCGCGTCGGTAAACCCTTTCGCAGTCAAACGCACGACGCCGTCTGTGCGTGGACTCGCCAAAACCAGTAGATGCTTGTCGATCGCAGCGGGCAGGACATTGCCACCGTTATAGTCGACGTGTTCACCGATTAGATTCACGCGACCCGGGGCGATAACAGCGATCTCAGGCTCAACATTCCAACGAAGCTTCATCCGCTCTAGGGCATCAGCAAAAATCGGCGAAGAGAGTATCAGACTATTCGGTTTTTCAGTCACGGTTAGGGTTGATTTAAAGGAACCCGACAAATCATTCCGACGGAATCGGTAAAATTCAATCATCCAACTTCAGAAAACCACCTCAAGTAGATACGAGCTAGAAGGAGCTGACTATCCAAGTGTCATAGGGAAGTATCTTTCTCCTCCCAATAATGTGAATCACTAGCGTGCAGAGTATATCCTTTTTCGAGTTCGTCCCAACAGCGTTCCCAACTGTGTTAAAAGTGAATCCGTCGACGTTAGCGGGGTGATGATGCCAGCATATTCATAAGGCGTAAACCTGCATCTCGGCGCTTTCCTTTTACCCTAATATTGGATAGCCTGATAATCGTCATGATTAGCCCATCCCATATCCTCTCTTACAGCTTTCTCGCCTTTACGGGCCTTGTTTCCCCTCTTTCAGCTCAAATCACCTTCTCGATCGATGGAGGGAGCGCCGTGCCCCCTTTCAGTTCGGCAGATCTCATCGGTCCGGGACCGGCATTGATCCTAAAGGGTTCATCCATCGGCGTCGAAGTGAATGCCTTTCCCTATGGCCGCCACCCCATTGATGCAGAGCTCGGAACTCCCTATTTCAGTGTCATTCCGGGTTCTACGGGGGCGCCAGGTTCGGCTGTTGCAGCTGAGTTTTTGAAAGGTGGCGATGAGCCAGCCGATGTCTACGGCGCAATCATCGGCAGTATGACCAACTTTTAAGCTTGGGACGGAGACGGCTCGTCCGCCCCCTTCCTCGGTCTTCCCGAACCCTCGATGGCAAATGTGGACGCCTAGGACATGCGGCCAACTATCCCATTTGGAGTCGGCACGGGACTCTACTGGTCCGTCGATGCTGCATCTACTTTTTTGCTTCCTTACTCTACTGGAGGGACCGAAGCCGATATCTGGTTCAGCCCTCCGGTCGTTGATTTTGCTGATATGCCCGCGCTCTATGCGCCCGCCGTTGCCCTTGGACTGGCGGCGGGGGACGACATCAACGCACTCGTCGTGATCGATGATGGATCCGCTGGTTTCTCGATAGCTACCAATCTGGTTTTCTTATCCCTCGCCACCGGGTCGCCAACGCTTCTGGCATTGGGCGTGGGGCCTGAAGACGTTTTGATTGTTGGCGGCGGGGCGGCGTTGAGCCTCGCTCTTCCGGGTGCAGCCATCGGCTTGGCTCCCGGCGACGATCTGAATGCACTCGATTTCCACATCGTGCCTGAACCCGCGCTCCTCACCCTAATGGGTAGCCTTCTCGTTCTATTTACCGCGGTCCAACGTCGACGGATTTAAAAGAGCGGACATACGCACAATAGTAGTATTTCGATAAGGCTACATGTGTACTGATCAACCGGATACAGTTGAGCCGTAATTAAAAACAAGATGACTGCCGTGCGCCGGTCCAAGATGGGATCAAACCATCAGCGCATTGAAACGTATCCACAGGATCGCTACAGATAGCTAGCCCCTTAGGATTGTTCGTCGAAGAAGACGACCTCGGTGCCCTTACGGCCCAGCTTAGTCTTGCAGAGTTTGCCCGTGGGTTGTCCAAAAAGTAGTTAAATAGTCCAATTAAGCCCTATTTATTGGTTCCTAGCAGTCACTACTCTCCCGTAAAGCGGCGTTCTAAACGGCAAATTCCTTGCCTTTTCACCGCCTATGTCTTGTCGCTCATCATTGTCACTTTCCTTTCATCGCCATGACTGAGCCTACAGCACAAAAGATCCTTTCCACCTACGAAAAGACCCTCGCGATCAATCTTGATCCGGAAACCTACGGCGTTTTTGCGGAGATCGGGGCTGGTCAGGAGACGACCAACTGGTTCTTTCGGGTCTCAGCCAGCGCGGGAACGGTCGCCAAATCGATCTCGGCCTATGACATGACGATGAGTGACGCGCTCTATGGGAAAGCCCAGCGCTACGTATCGCAGGAGCGACTTCGCTCGATGCTGGCCTACGAGTACGATCTGCTCGATCAGCGACTAGGGCCAGAACGCGGCGCGAAATCGACCTTCTTTTCCTTCTGCAACACTGTGAGGGCGCGTGGCTACCGTGACACGGCCGAATGCCACGGGTGGCTCGGAGTGCGTTTTCAACTCAAGCCCGAAACGCCCCCCTGTGAGATCGTCCTCCACCTGCGCCTGCTTGACGAATCCAACGCCGATCAAATGGATGCACTCGGGAAAGTCGGGGTGAATCTCATCTATGCCGCTTTTTATCACCGCGAGAGTCTCGGCACCTTTGTCCAATCGCTGGCGGACAACCTTAACAGCGACCAGGTCGAAGTCGATATGCTCCGCTTCGATGGCGAGGGCTTCCAGCATATCGACAACCGCCTCTGCGCGCTCGAGCTCCTCCAGTGCGGCCTGACAAACGC
The DNA here is from genome assembly GCA_963933835.1 of uncultured Puniceicoccaceae bacterium. Taxonomy (GTDB): domain Bacteria; phylum Verrucomicrobiota; class Verrucomicrobiia; order Opitutales; family Oceanipulchritudinaceae; genus CAWVVV01. Next base: position 283,902 of record CAWVVV010000003.1, read on the forward strand.
CGCGATGTTCAACAAGGACGGCGAGGTCGTGCAGGCAGCCGACGCGCTCTACAAGCGCCCTATTTTGTTACTACGAGGCAGTTTCAATCCTGTCCTAAAACTCCACCTCGACATGATCCACCAGGCCAGTTCGGTCTTCAGCCAGGTGATGGATGCGAAGCAGCACGAGCGCGCCATCGAGCTCTGCGAAATCAGCACGAAGAATCTCTTAAGGGACGGCGCCCTCGACCATGAAGAATTCCTCAACCGCGCCGACGCCCTACAGAGCCTCGGAAAAACCGTCCTCGTCTCAAGCAGCGCAGAGTTTCACCGCATCGCGACCTATCTCAGCCGTTACACCGCTGAGCCGATTGGGATCATCCTGAGCATAGGCCTACTCAATGAGCTCTTTAAGGGCAAGTGGTCAGAGAACCTCTCTGGTGGCATCCTCGAATCCTTTGGTCGGCTCTTTAAAAACGGCGTCCAGCTCTTCGTCTACCCTTGGCACAACACCCGTAGTAAAGAATTGGTGACAGCTGATAGCTTTAAGGCACCCGAGAACTGGCAACACTTCTACCAGCACCTCATCCAAAATACTCGCGTGCGTTCGATCGGCGTAGGTGACCCTACGCTCCTTTCCAACACAGGTCGCAAGGTGCTCGACATGATCCATTCCGGCGACACCGAATGGGAGAAGTGGGTCCCTGATGAGGCGCACTCAATGGTCCGCCGCCAGATCGAGAAGAGCTAGACGAGCCAGCCCACGAACAACGGCAGTGCTACCTCTACGCCCTTACGGCCCAGCGTAGTTTTGCAGAGCTTGCCCGAGGGTTGTCGTGCTGCTCGTTGAAGGAGGCGCGGATGACGTCGTCGCTGATCGCACTGTAGCTTCCATCGGCTAGACCCGCTTTGAAGGCTTTTTTCACCCGACGATCCTCTCCGCTGTGAAAGGTCAGAACAGCAACGCGTCCGCCGGACCTGAGGCAGTCTGGCAGCCCGAGCAACCAGCGGTCGAGAACTTGAAATTCATCATTCACCGCAATACGGAGCGCCTGAAAAACACGACGCTGAGTGAGTCTGAGCCGATCGTCGTCAATAGAGCTTGGTAGGGCCTGCGCGATGGCGCGTGCGAGCTCTCCAGTGGTCTCAATTACCTGATGGGCCAAGGCGCTTGCTAGACGTGCGGCATCGGGCTCATCGGCATTTTCACTCAACAGCTGCGCGAGTTCCGCTTCGCTCGATTTGGCGATCAAGGTGCTGGCTGACAGTCCCTTCTTCGGGTTCATTCGCATATCGAGCGGCCCTTGGTGTTTAAAGCTGAACCCCCGTGCTGGATTATCGACCTGCATCGAAGACACCCCTAGGTCGGCGAGAATGGCACCCGCACCATCGGCCCAGCCAATTTTAGTCAGCACGGCGCGCAGGGCGACAAAGTTGGTGCGTTCGCAATGGAGGGTTTCTGCTGGAAACCCAGCTGCACGCAGACGCTTCTCCGTTTTGGGCAACTCGATGGGATCTTGATCCACTCCGAGCAAGCAGCCACTGGGCTGCACAGCCTTCAAAAGTTCTACAGCGTGACCTCCATAACCGAGGGTGCAGTCGACCACCCGCTCACCCGCTTTGACCGAGAGTGCCTGCAAGATCTCACCGATCATGATCGGCACATGTTGGCCGGCAGGAGTTTTCCCACCCGCGAGCACATGAGCTACAGTGTCTGTGTAGCGCTCAGGATTGAACTCTTTGTATTTATCCTCAAAGCGCTGTGGGTGCTTACCCTTGTAACGCACTCGGCGCTTGTGTGGTTCAGGCGTCTCCTCGCTTGCCATATGCCCAGAACATGAGGGACGGACTCTGAGCAGCAAGCGGAATGGGGGTGCAATTAATCCACCGTCTTAGGGAAGCAGTCGCGATCTTTCCTCTGCGGTTGGGAGGGCGCAGGCACCTTTGGGGAAGATGCGAAGACGATTGGCCGCGATGAGGCCGTAGATGCGGTCTCGGAGAAAGAGGGGGACAACGCGGCCCAGCCATCCGAAAGGACGCCAGAATCCGCCTATGTCTGTGAGCGCTTTGAGCACCGCATTAGATTTGATCTGCTGCATCGAGTTTTTGCCATCGTCGATGTAGTAGACTATGGTAGAAAGATCGCTACTGTTACGGAGTTCCTCTGGCAATTTATTCGATGCCATTTCACCTTGGAGAGGTGCGTATTTTAAGATGCCCGCAGTATCCGCCTCCATCAGAAATTTTACCGAATTGGTGCACAGCCCACATTCACCATCATAGAAGATGATACGCTGTATCGTGTCCTTTTTCGCTCGAAACCAATCCGGATCAAAAACGAAGAGATGGATCAAGACCATGGCTGCGGTGAGATCGAGAAAGTCGACGACGAGTAAAATCCCACCATGCATGCCTAGCATCAGGGTCCAGATCGCGAGGCGACCTCTCCGGAAGAATGATAGCGGGACAAAGAGAATTTCACCGGCGAGCGAGAGCCATGTCATGCCCTTAATAAGCGGCAGTGGTAGGTTTACAATGATCTCTCTAAAAACACCTGGGCGCGCCAATGGGTTTTCAGCCAAATGTAGTAAGGTGGTGCCATCGAGCCAGCTTGGGCTACCCAGTTTGATAATGCCGCTGAAGCTATAGTCGAAGGCTAATAGGCACCAAGCAGTCCAATAGACTCCCGCAGGATAAAACCATTTCTTTGCGTCCGCTTCACCTAAGCGAAGGGCTTCGTGGCTTGGAATTAAGAGACTAAGCATCAGCATCAGCCCGGTGTAGCCAAGCGAAGGGTTGGCGATCAAAGGATTGCGGCAGAAGAGGACGGCCCAGACATAAAGTGCAACGAAAGCCGCGATTTTTCGCCTCCATCCCAGAAGTATTGCCGCGGAACATACGGTTGCGACACTGAGTAGAATGCTGGCTACAAGTGGCGTATCCGCTAACCAAAATGGGCTAGGAAGGATCTTAAAGAGTGGGCTCAGGGAAGGATCTCCGAGGGTGCCTTCTTTGCTGAACAACTCACCCGCATAGGGAATCAAGAGGGCAAAATGCCAGAACAGATAGCTTCCCAGCAAAATCCTGAAGAACGTAAATTGCCAGCGTGAGATATTTTTTAATCCAAACATGGCGGTGTGAATGTCCAGTGGTCATCCCGACCTATGGTCTTCGTTTCGATTTGAATAGAAATAGAAGAATATTCCGGGCCGATCTTTAATTCTTCACGCAAAGGTCCATTGAAGCCGTAGCAGAAAACGCTTTGCCAAAGTGGGTCTGGTAAACGCGGTGCATAGCTCAGGGCCGCGCCATAAACATTGCGGCGATTGTAGGGCCCTTTAAGTTGCTGATAAAACTGGGGAGTGACTTCGCGCAACTCGGTCGTTCCATCCGGTTTGTGGAGGATCAAACTAAAGCGTGCCGCGTAGGTTTCGAAGCCGTCGACATCTGAAAAGACCTTTGTGTATGGAGCGAATCCATAGGCGGCGCCGAGACCGCGCAGGGCTGGCATCTTCAGGAGGGTGCCGGCGAATTGCAGGCTTCCAAGGCATAGAATCGCGATCGCGCACCAGCCGATCCATTTCGGGCATTCAGGGCGTTCACTCATCGCTACTTCTGGTTTCGGCTTCCGCTCTTTGCCGGGACTCGGTACAGGCCCATTTCTTTTTGCAGCCGATACAGGTTGGCAAGAGGTGCAGTGGTGAAACGGACGCAGCATTTTTAGCATTCACGTCACGAAATGCGAGCATGTCGTCGAAGCGGTCTTCGCGCCAGTCGTCGTAGCCGAATTGTGTTAACTTGCTACTACGCCCGTTCTGAAAAGTTCCAAAAAGCAGATCCCAAATCGGAAGGTCAGCGAAATTTTTCGTATGCCGGTGATACTCGTGGTGTATCCGATGTGACTCCGGACGTTGGAAGAGATACCCCAGCTTTTCCGGCGTGCGTATATTCCAATGATAAAAATATTCTGCCACTGCGGTGAAGAACACGTAGAGCGCCCCGCCGGGGATACTCAAACCAAAGAGGCTGTAGACGATGAGTGAACTCAAGACAGAGTTGATCGCAATTTCAACCGGGTGTTTATAAAACGAAGTGAGTATCTCGATACGCCGAGGCGAATGGTGAAGCTGATGACAGAGTCGCCAGAAGAAGCGCGAATCATGACGCATCCGATGCCACCAGTAGTAGATAAATGTAGACGCGAAGTAGGCAATCGATGCGCCTGCCAGCGGATGCATGCTAGCGCCAAGATGAAGCAGTGATCCCCGTTGTAACCAGCGGTCCCAAGTCATACCGGCAAGCACCACAATACCGAGTTGGATCAGATTAACAAAAGCGACCCGCCACCACCAAGCCCGGACCTTCGGCAGCTCCGTAGCTGGCCAAAGTCGCTCAACAATTAGGCAACCGACAGCAATCAAGATAGTCAGGTAGAGCACAGTTGATGACGCTGTTTAAAATATGCTTAAACGGAAAGACAAAAAGCCGGTGGTCAGCGAGGGAGCCAATGGAGGCTAAGGCAAAATTTCGAGACCCATCCTGCGCTTAGTCCTTCAAATCTTCCGCGGCTTTGGCGGCTGCTTCGCGGAGTTTGTCTTTCTTGCTCTTCCGCTTGCCTTTGATCCCACCAATTTTGGGCTTCTCCGGAACGACGACACGGTTGGGGACAAACGCTTCGAGCTGCTCACGCGGCAGGGTGCGTTCGATCTTCTTTTCGATCAGCTTGAGATGAGCGTTGGTTTCGGCGCTCACGAAACTGATTGCAAGGCCGCCTTCCCCTGCCCGACCCGTTCGCCCGATGCGGTGCATGTAGGCGGCGGGTGATCGCGGCAGGTCATAGTTCACCACGACCGGCATCTGAACAATATCGATCCCACGCGCGACAAGGTCAGTTGCGACGAGAACCTGAAATTCGGAATCTTTGAAACCTTGAAGCACCTCTGTCCGGGCGCCTTGACTTAGCTTTCCGTGCAGAGGAGCCGCCTCGATCCCGAGCCGAAGGAGTTTCTGCGCGATGTGTTCGGTGGCGTAGGAGCTGGCTGCAAAAACGAGGACACGACTCCAGACATTTTCCTCGATGAGGTGTCGCAGAATCCGTGTCCGACGCTCGACATCGACCTCGATCACGCGCTCGACGATCTCCGACGGCGTGACGGGCTTAAGATCCATCCCGACCTGTAACGGCTCGTTCAGGATGCTCTCTGCGAGGGCCTTCACTTCATCTGGGTAGGTCGCGGAGAAGAAGAGGTTTTGGCGGCGCGGTGAAAGAAGTTTAATGAGTCGCCCAAGCTCGTCCTCAAAACCGAGCTCCAAGAGGCGGTCAGCTTCATCAAGGACAAGAATCGAAGCCGCCTTCAGACGAACGGCATTCTTCTCAACGAGCTCAAGGAGGCGTCCAGGTGTCGCGATGATAATGTGAGCGCCGCCACGCAAAGCCATCATCTGCGGGTTGATCGAGACCCCGCCAATCGCCGTGACGATCTTCAAGGTCTCAGAAAAGTTCTGACTGTAGAGCTGAAAGAACTCCTCAACTTGGGTGGCGAGCTCGCGGGTTGGCACAATGACCAACGCGAAGGGGCGGCGCAAATCGACCGGACGGATATCAAGCAACCGCTGGAGAATAGGCAGCGCAAAGGCGGCCGTCTTACCCGAACCCGTTTGGGCGCAGGCCCAGACATCCTTCCTCTCTAAAACAGTGGGAATCGTCGCTTCCTGAATAGGCGTTGGAGCGGCGTAATTACGCTCGGAAAGAGCGCTCGTGAGTGTCTCGGACAAACCCAAATCGGAAAACTGCATGGTACGTCGATGACGGCCAGCCCACCTCTTGTGAATCAAAATCCGGCCATCAAGCACAGATAGACACCGATCTGATCAACTGATTATTCTCTCACAGAGGCGCAGCGCCACAGAGGAAAGACAATCACTGCAAAGTTGAACCACGGATCTTTTGCTCCTGAATTCTTACATTGATGCACAGGATAGACAGGATGTTTTAAGGGACTTTCTCCGGGCTCTCCGTGTCTCCGTGGTGAACCCCTTCCAGAGCCTAAGCCAGAGCACCCATTTCTGTGTCTTTTGTGCCTTCTGTGGTTCCCCAAGTTTCACAGAGCCTTAGCACTAAAGCCAAAGCCATCCTGCATATTCTGTTCATCGATGTAAAAGAAACAGAGCCTTAGCTTCGTGCTCTCTGTGTCCTCTGTGGTTAAATCTTACAGAGCCTAAGCAATCCGTGTTCATCCGTGGTTAAACTTACAGAGCCCAAGCAATCCGTGTTCATCCGTGGTTAAACTTACAGAGCCCAAGCAAGGACCCCAAGACGCAAAGCAGTTCAAAATTCCTGCCCTAGGGACACACTAGCCTACGCTTGCCAAGTGCAGAGGGATTTTCGAAGTTCCTTATCCTCTATGGCCCAGATCATTATCCGTGCGTTTTATAAGTTTGTATCGCTGGAGGACTTCGCAGCCCTCCAGAAAGGCTACCAAGGACGCGGTCTAGAGCTCAACATCAAGGGCACCATTCTCCTAGCCAAGGAAGGGATCAATGGGACGATCTCAGGCAGCCGCGAAGAGTTAGACGCCTTCTTTGCCGAGCTACAGAGTGATCAGCGCCTGAAAGACCTTCGCTATAAAGAATCGATTGATGCGGAACAGCCCTTTTACCGCCTCAAAGTGCGTCTCAAAAAAGAGATCGTTTCAATGGGAATGCCCGAAGTGGATCCCAACGAATACGTCGGCACCTATCTCGAAAGTAGAGAATGGAATGAACTGCTCGATGACCCGGATACCGTCGTCATCGACACACGCAACCACTACGAAGTCTCGATCGGAACCTTTAAAAATGCGATCGACCCGAAGACAAAATCCTTTCGCGAATTTCCGCAATGGGTTGAAGAGAACAAAGAGAAGATCGAGGGCAAAAAGATTGCGATGTTTTGCACCGGTGGAATTCGCTGCGAAAAAGCGACTTCATTCATGAAGTTGAAGGGCTATAAAGACGTCTTCCACCTCAACGGCGGCATCCTGCAATACCTCGAAGACACGCCAAAAAAAGAAAGCAAATGGGAAGGTGAATGCTTCGTTTTCGATAACCGTGTCACCGTCGATCATGAACTTCAGGCCGGCTCTTACGACCTCTGCCACGCCTGCCGTATGCCCCTCTCTGAGGAAGACCTGTCATCTGAGCATTATGAAAAAGGTGTCTCCTGCCCACACTGTCATGAAATGCACACGGAAGAACGCCGCGAAGCATTCAAAATGCGCCAAAAGCAAATCGAGTTAGCAGCACAGCGAGGCACGCCTCACTTTATCTCTGAATAAAAGTCTCCGCCTCAGGGATTTCGACACACACCCAAATCGCCGTGACGATCTTCAAGGTCTCGGAAAACCGCATGGACGTCGATGACGGCCAGCCTACCTCTTGTGCATCAAAATCCGGCAATTTAGCGCAGATAGACACCCATCTGATCAACTGACTATTCTCTCACAGAGGCACAAAGATCACAGAGGAAAGACAATCACTGCAAAGTATCACCACTGATGGACACAGATCTTTTGCTCCTGATTTCTTACATTGATGCACAGGATAAACAGGATGTTTTAAAGGACTTTCTCCGTGCCTCGGCGAGAGAACCTTCAGAGCCCAAGCCATCCGTGTATATCAGTGTTTTTATCTGTGGTTAAACAAACCAGCGCATAAGAACCTCCCTTCCCTCTTCAAAAGCCATCCGTCCCGGCATGAGCCTGCCGAACACTTCGCATTCATCACTCATTCATCACTCATCATTCATCACTCATCATTCAAAAATCCATCATCCAAAATTCATCATTCCCCTCTCTTCCGTCTTGCCATCGCACCACACTTCACCTCATCTAGAAAGCGTCTTTCCTCACTCCTATGTGAGCACTCAACAGCGCTTCCTCACCCAACGATCCGGCCGAACAACTGCCCGACCAAGGGCGGCAGCGTATTTACAATTAAAGACTATCGAGCAGCCTAAGCCATAGGGCACAAAAGGCGGCACAAAAGGGGTCAAACGTTTAATTTAAACATCACCCTAGCCCGGCACAAAGTGGGGTGAAACCGGAGTGACGCTCGCTACGGGCAGCTTTGACAATCGCTACACTGGGGACATCGTGCGTTTCCATGACGCTAGAGGTTGAGGCATTGATCAGGAAGGCAACGGGCGCGAACCGGTGTCGGGAGGTGGGTGCTCTACAGAGCCTCTGGAGCGGGTATGGCTCGATTTTGCGTTACGCACTGGAGGGGGCCGAGCGAGCGAGCGTGATCGTGAAGCATGTCTCGCCTCCAACGACGACGAATCATCCACGAGGGTGGAACACGAATCTCTCGCACGCGCGCAAACTGAAGTCTTATCAGGTGGAAAGCGCTTGGTATCAGGACTACGCCGCCCGCTGCGGTGCGCATTGCCGGGTGCCTGAATGCCTCGCGGTCGAGACGAAGGGTGATGAGGTTCTTATTTTCCTCGAAGACCTGGACGCGTCGGGCTACGGCGATCGACGCAGCTCGGTGGGCGAACCGGAGCTGAACGCCTGCATTGCGTGGTTTGCACAGTTCCATGCGAACTTCCTCGGCAACTCATCTGAGAAACTCTGGGACTGCGGAACGTATTGGCATCTGGATACGCGCCCCGATGAGCTGGATCAACTCTCGACCGAGGATCCGGACTTGTGGAAGGCTGCTACTTCGATTGATGCAAAACTCAAGGCGAGTCCCTTTCAAACCCTCGTTCACGGTGATGCAAAACTCGCCAATTTTTGTTTCTCACCGGACGGCACCTCGGTCGCCGTAGTGGACTTCCAATACATCGGCCGCGGTTGCGGGATGAAGGACCTCGCCTACTTCATCGGCAGCTGCTTCGGCGAGGAGGATTGTGAACATCACACCCCCACTCTCCTCGACATCTACTTCAAGGTCCTCCGTTCCGCTCTCAAGGAACGCGGTGTCAGCGTCGATCCCGACGCTCTCGAAGCCAACTGGCGGGCGCTCTTTCCTGTCGCCTGGACGGACTTCCATCGATTTTTAAAAGGCTGGAGCCCTGGGCACTGGAAAATTCATGGTTACAGCGAACGCCTTGCCCAAGAAGTCATTGCGCAGCTAAACACAGACCACTCATGAAACTCGCCCCCGAAGATCTCAACACCCTCGCTGATCAAGCCTGTCTCGCAGCGAAAGAAGCCGGTGCGCTGATCGCCAGCTATAGCCACCGCGAGGTCGATGTGAAAAAGAAAACCGGCGGTGATAGTGACGCGGCACAAGTCGTGACCGAAGTCGACGAGCGTAGTGAGGAACTCATTTTGCGCCTCCTCGAACCGACGACCCAACGCTACGACCTCGCGGCCCTGACGGAAGAGACTGAGGATGATCAGCTCCGCCTGACGAAGGACTATTTTTGGTGCATCGATCCGCTCGACGGCACCCTCCCCTTCATCCAAGGCATCCCCGGCTACTCCGTCTCGATCGCGCTAGTTCGTCGCGACGGCCAAGCCCTCATCGGTGTCATCTTCGACCCGATCAAAAACAAGCTCTATCGCGCCGTCGCTGGTGCGGGCGTCCAGATCAACGGCTCCGCCTTCACCCCGTCAGCGAACGAAACGAACGTCCCCCTCAAGTTCTTCTGCGATTGCACCTTCCCGATGCATCCCGAGCGCGAAGCGCTTATCCGCGAGGTCGAAACCATCGCTACGCGCGAGGGCTACCGCGGGATCGAAGTCATCGAAGGCGCGGGCGGTGTGCTCAACGCCTGCTGGGTGCTCGAACAGGGCCCTGCCATCTACTTCAAAAAGCCTAAGCTAAAGAATGGCGGCGGATCGCTCTGGGATTTCGCCGCGACAGCCTGTCTATTCGAAGAAACCGGGCTCTATGCACGCGACTTCGACAGGCAACCCCGCGATCTAAATCGAACCGAATCAACCTTTATGAACCACCGCGGCGTCTGCTTCGCCTCTACACCTGAGCTAGCAGCCGCGCTACGCGGCGGATTGAGCTAGAAGCCTACCAGAACACGGCGTAGAGTGCGATGGTCGCGATAACGACACCGATACCACAGATCTTTGCCCCGGTGGAGCTGGTGAGCTCGATGTCATGATTCTCTGGCATTTTGACCGGCGCAGGGAGTGGCTTCAGAAGGGTCAATACGACCCCAGCAGTGAGGACGATGAAGAAGCAAATCGCCATGCGATCGAGGAATGCAATTTGATTCGCATACCACCAGCCTTTGGAAACGAGGAACGGCCCGATCAGCCACTTGAAGGCGCCATAAGAGACGACGTTTAAGCCTATCCCTACCGCGCCGAAATAACGCGGGGTACGAGGAGAGAAGAAACCAAAGATGAAGACCGCGAGAATCCCTGGGGAAATGAATCCTTGGAACTCCTGAATGTAGGCAAAGATGCTCGTGAAGTTATCGAGCGCAGGCGCAACCAGACCAGCCATGACGACGAAAAGCACGACAAAGAAGCGACCGACTTTGACCAGCTTCTGCGGATCTTTCTCACCGGTGAATTTCGCATACAAATCCATCGTCGCGATCGTAGAAGCTGAATTCAACATCGAGGCCAGTGAGCTGATAACAGCGCCGCATAGAGCGGCTAAAACGAATGACGAGAGCAGCGGCAATGGCTGGACCAAGTTTCGAACCAAGACCGGAAATGCCCGGTCGTAGTCGTATTCACCGGTCGCAGCATTTAAGAGGTCATGGCTGAATAGGTTGTATGCGAGGATACCAGGAATCACGACAATGAACGGGATGAGGAGTTTGAGGACCGCCGCGAAGACGATACCTTTCTGACCCTCCGCGAGTGACTTTGATCCAAGCGCCCGCTGGATAATGTATTGATTCAGGCCCCAATAGAAAAAGTTAGGAATCCAGAGCCCAATCATGAGCGCGGTCCATGGAATATCTGAGTCCGTCGTCGGGCGCACCATGTGCACCTTACCACCCGAACCGTTCGGTCCTTCAAGAGCCACAGCCTCCCCGTTCACGCCATCATTCAGGAGCATGAAACGCTCCCATCCACCGGCGCCCTCGAGATCAGCTACAGTGGCTTCGGAGTTGGCTACCTTTGTGAGGATAAGTTCTTCAGCGGGTTTCTCTGAGAGTGCGCCAAAGGCGAGGAACATCACGATCCCTCCTCCGACGATGAGCCCAATGCCCCAGACCAAATCTGTCCACGCACAGGCTTTCAAGCCACCGATAAACACATACACCGCCGCAAAAATTGCGATCGCCCAGCAGACGAAGGTCAGGCTATTGAGCAAGGGCACTTCATTAAAGTATTCAGAGACGAACTTACCGCCTGAAAAGATGACGGATGAAGTCGCCACAAAGACCAATGTCACGATGGCTGGAATGGCCATCGCAAGGCGGGCCACTCCGTCGAAGCGATACTCAAGAAACTCTGGGATGGTGTAGACACCCGCGCGGAGAAATTTCGGCAAAAACCAGAAGGCGACGAAAATCAAGGTGACTGCAGCCATCCATTCGTAGGAAGCGATCGCCATTCCCAGCCAATTGGCTCTTCCAAATGCCAAGGCCAATAACACCAACAACGGCGACAACGAACAGGATAACTTCTAGTGCAATCATAGTTTTGGGGTAGCGCAGGGGTTATGCAGTAGAGGGGTCCCCGAATGCATATTTATGGATAAAGCAGCCTCTTGCTTCTTCTCTGAGCCCGATCTTAAGCGGATCCCCTCCCCAAAACCCTCAAGATCAACGCTCGCCCACTAAACAAAAAATTTACGCGCTGCTGCGTTGACCCGCACCCGACTTCTCGGCTTTCTACTTTTTTCGATGCCCCCAAGTTCGGAAAACACCGCGAGCGCTCCAGCGCCCAAGTATAAACGAATCGTTCTCAAACTCAGCGGAGAAGCCCTGGGTAACGATCAAGAGAACGAACCGATCGATCCGGAGATCCTTGAGCGTATCTGCCGTGAGGTGAAAGAAGTCTACGATCTGGGCGTGCAAATCGGTCTCGTCATCGGCGGCGGAAACATTTTTCGAGGCCTCCAAGGCTCAACTAAACGCGGTGTCGCTCGGACCACTGGAGACTACATGGGTATGCTCGCGACGGTCATCAACGGCCTCGCCCTGATGGACTGCCTCGAAAAGATCGACGTCCCCGTCCGCGTCCTCAGCGCGATCGAAATGGATCGCGTTGCAGAGCCCTACATCATGCGCCGTGCCGTTCGCCACATGGAGAAGGAGCGCGTCGTGATCTTTGCAGGTGGCACAGGAAACCCTTACTTTTCGACCGATACGACGGCAGCGCTCCGCGCCAACGAGATCGACGCAGAAGTCGTCTTCAAGGCAACGAAAGTCGACGGCATCTACGACAAAGACCCGATGAAGCACGATGACGCGGTCAAATACGACGAAATAGGCTTCGTCGACGCGCTCAAACAGGGCCTCAAGGTGATGGATGCAACCGCCTTTGCGATGTGCATGGATAACAATCTCCCCATCCTCGTTTTCAACCAAAACGAGCCCGGCTCCATCAAGCGCGCCGTGATGGGCGACAAGATTGGCACGATTGTCCGGTAGGCGTCCACCACCCGGCAGCTACGGCACTTTCTCCGAGTGAAGCTCCTCTCCACTTTCCATCTGCCTCCGTGCTTGCTACGACGGACATCACAGCCAACCTTTTGGCTTTCACTTCATTCACCCCATTGCAACAAGACCTATGGATCTCGATGACATTTTTCTCGAAGCGCAGGACAGTATGGACAAAGCCGTCCAGCATGCCCTGAAGGAATTCTCTAACATCCACACTGGCAAAGCGACGCCAGCGATGGTCGACGGGCTCTCCGTTCATATCGAATCCTACGGCACATCGATGCCCCTGCGCGATATCGCCGCCGTCACGACACCTGACGCCCGCAGCATTCAAATCACGCCTTGGGATCGCACCAATCTCGTTCCGATCGAGAAGGCTATCCAATCAGCCAACCTCGGACTGAATCCCGTCGTGCGCGGAACCGTCATTTATGTCCCTGTCCCAGAACTCTCTGGTGAGCGGCGCACAGAACTCGTAAAGATCGCCTCCGGTCACGCCGAGGACGGACGCGTTGGCGTGCGTAAAGCCCGCCAAGCAGCGATGGATCAGCTTAAGGCGCTCAAGTCCGAAGGCCACACGAGCGAAGACGACATCAAACGCGGCGAGGAAAATGTGCAGGAAGAGACCGACGCCTCCGTCGAAAAGATCAACTCTTCGCTCAAAGCTAAAGAAGCTGAACTGCTCAACGTCTAAGCTTCGGAGGAGACCGACGACTCTTGGAAGAAAATCATTCATCGATCCAGTCGACCTCGTTTCTACCCGCTAACATTGAGCGCGTCGTCGTAAAGATCGGCACGCAAACGCTCACAGGCGGTGGGCGCACGATCGATGTGCGTCGCGTGCAAAGTCTTTGTGCACAGGTCGCTGCCCTGCGTAAGCGTGGCATTGAGGTCATCATTGTGAGCTCCGGCGCCGTCGGACTCGGGATGGGCGTGCTCGGCTACGAAGAACGCCCAAAAGAACTCGCTAGCCTGCAAGCCTGCGCCGCCATCGGTCAGACCTTGATGATCGAGACCTGGCGAAGCTCCCTCTCCAATCATAAGCTCACCGCTGCACAGATCCTCCTCACCCACGAGGACGTTCGCGGGCGAAAGCGTCACCTCTCTGCCGGTCGGACCCTCGAACGCCTTCTCGAAATCGGTGCTATTCCGATCGTAAACGAGAACGACACCGTGAGCGCCGATGAGATCAAGTTTGGTGACAACGACCTCCTCAGTGCTCTCGTTGCAAGCTTGAGCCAAGCTAGCCTCCTTGTCATATTAACGACTGCCCGCGGCCTCCTCGATCTCAGCACCGACAGCCTCATCCCCGTCGTCGAAGAGATCACACCCGAAATCAAAGCCCTCGCAGGTGGCACCGACGACCCGACCGCGACGGGCGGCATGACGACCAAACTCAGCGCCGCCAATGTCGCCATGCGCTCTGGCTGTGGTGTCTTTATCGGCGACGGCCAAGATCCCAATCTTCTACTCCAACTCCTCCAAGGCACGGCCATCGGCACCTTCTTTGTACCCGACAAATTATCGCTCGGGGCTCGCAAACGTTGGATCGCCTTCTTCGGTCGAGCAAATGGCTCTGTCGTCATCGACAAAGGCGCAGCCAAAGCCTTGCGCACCGATGGTAGCAGCTTGCTCGCCATTGGCGTTACGGCCACCACAGGCAGCTTTGTCGAAAACGATATCGTCACCGTAACCGACGCATCAGGCCAAGTAATCGCGCGCGGACAGGTCCGCTTCAGTGCCACCGAGCTCGAGTCCCTCATCGGCCTCAGCCGCCAAGAGGTCGAAGCACGCTTTCCCGATCGCAAACACTTCGAAGTCATCCACCGCGATGACCTTGTGCTGATTTAAGTGCTGAATGATGAAGAGTGAGTGATGAATACAATTAGATACGTCTGTCTATCGATTCCAAAGGTCCGCGCCGCGAATCATTCATCACACATGCTTCAAAATTCACCCTTATAAATGTTTCACTCGATCGATTTCCGCAGCGATCTGAATGACGAGCAATACGCCGCCGTCACAGCGCCCGATGGACCCGCCCTCGTGCTCGCTGGAGCTGGATCAGGCAAGACGCGCACCCTCACGTATCGCGTCGCCTTTCTCATCCTTGAGCAAGGCATCGACCCACGCGATCTTCTCCTCCTCACCTTCACCAATAAAGCGGCTCGCGAGATGGTCGATCGCGTCATGGAGCTCACCGGATCGGCTTATCCACCCGCGTGGGGCGGCACATTTCACAGCATCGGCGGGCGTATCCTTCGTCGCCACGGGGATAAAATCGGGCTCAAATCGAGCTATACGATCCTCGACTCGGGAGATTCCGAAAGTCTCCTAAAGAAGGTCATCAACCATCACGACAAGGCGTATTTAAAAAGTAAGGACAACCCCAAGGCCAAGGTCATACGTGATCTCATCAGCTACGCCCGCAATACCCGCGAAGCCGTCGACAGCGTCGCTAAGACGCGCTACCCATGGCTCGAAGCTCTCCCCGGCCAGATCAAATCCTTCGCTGAGCTTTACGAGGCCGATAAACGCGAGATGCAGGTCACCGACTACGACGACCTGCTCGTTCTCTGGCTTAAGCTACTCAAAGAACACCCCGAGGTTCGCAACTTTTACACCGATAAGTTCAAACACGTTCTCGTCGACGAATACCAGGACACTAACTCCCTCCAAAGCGAGATCATCGATCTCCTCTCCCCCCACCACAACATCATGGCGGTGGGCGACGATGCGCAGTGTATCTACACTTGGCGCGGCGCGGACTTTGAGAATATCAGTAGTTTTCCTGAGCGACACCCAGACACGACGATCTACAAGATCGTGCGCAACTACCGCAGCACGCCGGAAATCCTCGCCCTTGCCAACAGCGTCCTCGCAGCCCAACCCGCTGCTGCTGGTTACGAGAAGGAACTCGTTGCCGCTCGCGACCACAGCACAGTGCCCTACGTCGTCCCAGTTATGGATACACGGATGCAGGCACAATTCCTCATCTCCCGCATCGAGGGCCTTTACGATGAAGGCTATAAACTCGGCGACATCGCAATCCTCTACCGCGCCCATTTTCAAGCCCTCGAAACTCAACTCGAATTCACTCGAAAAGGTATTCCTTTTGTCATTACAAGTGGATTGAAATTCTTTGAGCAAGCTCACGTTCGAGATTACATCGCGCAGCTTCGTTTCGTCAGCAACCCCGAGGATTTCACTGCCCTCGAACGCTTTCTCTGCCTCTTGCCTAAGGTGGGGCCAGCCACCGTGCGTAAGCTTTTAAAGCACTGCCAGAAAGAGATTGAGAAGGCGCGCAAAACCCAGCGAGAAGCGAGCGGAGATTTCTTCACGCCCGACGATGCGCCCGATCCGACTAGCCTCATCACTGCTCTCGCCCGCGAGGACACGATCGCAAAAGTGCCCGTCGATGCCCGCGCTGATTACGCCTCCCTCGTCGCCACGCTCCAAGAGCTCGATGGGCTCATGCGCAAAGACACCAGCGGTGTAGACCAAAGCCGCGAGGCTCCCGGCGAGATTGTCGCGCGCGGAATTGAAGGCTGGTATGGCGACTACCTCTCGACCGTCTACACTGACGCTGATCGACGTCGCGAAGACCTTGAGGGTCTCGTCTCCTTTGCCCAGCGCTACCATACAATGGCCGAGCTCCTCGCACAACTCGTGCTCCTCAATTCGGAAACGAGCAACAAAAGCGTCGAAGGCCACACCGATGACGCCGTGCGCATGAGCACCATCCACCAAGCGAAAGGCCTCGAATACCCCGTCGTCTTTGTCATTGGCTGCGCCGACGAACTTTTCCCCCTCCGCCGTGCGATTGAAAATGGTGAGGTCGAAGAAGAGCGCCGCCTCTTCTACGTCGCCGTCACCAGAGCGATGGACGAGCTTTACCTAACGATTCCTATCCTGACTGGTGGCCGCGGTGGTGGCCCTCTTCGCCTAGAGCCTAGCCGCTTCATCCAAGAGCTCCCTCCAGAACGCTACGAACGCCTCGGCTACAAACCAGCGCGGTATTGATTCTTTTGCTCCGTCGGAGGCTACTGACCAATGATAGACTCTCTCTCCGTACAGGAAGCCAGGAAACTGGTCTTGTTATCTCAGAGGGTGCTGGGGGCGAAGCAAGGCGGACCTGCAACTGCAGCCACGCTGTCAGCGATTGAGCACCTCGGATATATTCAAATTGATGCCATCTCTGTTATTCAGCGTGCTCATCACCATACCCTGTGGAATCGAAACCCTCGATACAAAGGCGATCAACTCGATCAACTGATTGGCGATAAGCAGGTTTTTGAATACTGGTCTCATGCCGCCGCTTACTTGCCTATGCGCGACTACCGGTATAGTCTCCCCCGCAAAGAGGGGCTCGCAAAAGGTGAGCAAAATCATTGGTATGAACGCGATGAGCGGATGATGAAATCAGTGCTCAAGCGTATCACCACTGAGGGGCCTTTAATGGCCAAGGACTTCGTGCATACGGGCAAAAGAATCGGAGAATGGAAAACGAAACCAGCCAAGCGCGCCCTCGAGTATCTGTTTATGCAGGGTGATCTCATGGCACCAAAACGGGTCAATTTTCATAAAGTTTATGATCTTACCGAGCGAGTCTTGCCTGCTGGCACTGATACCACACGGCCCGACCCAGAGACGTACGCCCGTTTTCTTATTACCCGCTACCTACGGGCAAATGGATTGGGCCAGCCTTCAGAGGTCGCGTATTTGCAGAATCATACGAAGCAACTTATTTCCAAAACCATGGAAGATATGGTTTCGAGCGGAGAATTGTTAAAGATTCACGTCACAGACAACCTCTATTACGCGTTTCCACCTGCCCTAGAATTGCTAAGCAACCCGCTGGCTCGCAGTAAACTGAAGCTACTTTCGCCCTTCGACAACCTGGTCATTCAGCGAAAGCGCATGAAGGCTCTTTTCGGATTCGACTACCAAATCGAGTGCTATGTCCCCGAAGCTAAACGCCAATACGGCTACTTCTCTCTACCCATTTTGTGGGATGGAAAGCTAGTCGGTCGAATGGACTGCAGAACCGAGAGGAACGAAGCCCTGCTGCACATCCACCATCTCTCTATGGATTCCTCAGCCTTGAAAAGAGATGTATTCTTTCTTGCCCTGCGAAAGGAATTGAAAGCCTTTCTGAAGTTCAACAATTGTAACCAAATCCGGATACACAGAACCACCCCTTCAATGATCAAGCCGGAGCTTCAGGCAGTGCTCGACGATATTTCGAAATGAGACACTGGCTAAGACTCGATCTGTATGTCACCCCGCGTGCTTGGTCTTTACCTTCGCTCAAATAGAAGCGAAACTGTCTCTCATGTCATCGAATAAGAAAGACCAGATATGCGCCCTGCTCAAGGGGATTGAAACGGGCGACCCGGCAGCCGTTACAGTTGTCAACGAAAGCAAATACATCCAACACAACCCCCTTACACGTGAGGGGAATCTTGGTCTGGCCGAGTTCTTCAAGCGACTGGCTAAAACCTCTCCAAAGGTTGAGATCGTGCGGGTCTTTGAAGATGGCGACTTCGTCTTTGCGCACACCGATTACGATTTCAATGTCGTTGAAGTGGGCTTTGAGGTTTTTCGATTTGAGGACGGGCTCGTCGTCGAACACTGGGATAATCTCCAGTCGAAACCAAGCCGTCCAAATCTCTCCGGTCACACCACTCTTGATGGATCAACGAAGATAACAGACCTCGATAAGACGGAGGTGCATCGGGAACTGATTCGGTCATTCCTCGAGGAGGTCTTGCTGAAATCTCAGTTCGAAAGACTGAGCCACTACATCGATCCTGACCACTACGTGGAGCATAACCGGCAGATGGAGGACGGCTTTGAAGCACTGCACACTGCGCTCTCAAGCGATCAGCCAAAGCGAAGTTATGAACGGATTCATCGCCTCCTTGCAGAAGGAAATTTCGTCCTCTCAGTATGCGAAGGTCACCTCGATGGGGAACATATCTCGTTTTATGACCTTTTTCGTATCGCCGATGGCAAGGTCGTTGAGCACTGGGACACGATTGATCCCGTTCCCCCGCGCAGTGAATGGGTGAACGACAACGGGAAGTTTTAGCGTGTTGCAATCCGGCCAGCCCTTTTTCTCTGGATTGACGCCCATCATTGCGAGGCCATCTTAGAGCAATGATTCGGCCCCTCATTCTTTGCCTTAGCTTCATTATTTCACTCTCACTCAGTGCCGTTACAATCAAAGACGCCTATACGCGTCAGATGGAGACGGAGCAGTTCCAGCGGGTGAGCGAGTTTTTCACCGGCAACGAAAACCCAGGAGGAGCAACCATCCTGCGCTCTCAAGAAGAAGAGCGGGACGGGCTCTATTTTCATCTCAAGCTTTCGGAGAAACTCGAAAGCACCGCGGTTGAACATACCTTTGTTCTCGAGGTTATTCGCAGCGACGCCTTGAAGTTGACTGAATACACCTTCGCTCTCACTGGAAAAGAAGCAGCGAAGAAGCGCGTCATACTCGGTTTAACGGGCGCGGACTGGCCGGACCCAGAACTACAGGCGATGGCGTGGCGCGTCAGGCTCCTCTCTGGTGAAACTGAGGTGGCGAGTTGGAAGAGTTTCCTTTGGGAAATGCCGTAGCCTCAGCTACTGTTTCTGAAAGCTAAGATCGTTGAGCAGGCGGTTGATTGTATCCTTGATCGCAGCGCGGTCACGCTCGTCACAGGCGCCGAGAAGAATGATGAACTCGTTCTTTAGGCCTAGGATGATGCGTTGCTCTGAAGCGCGGCTGCTCGTCTCAGGATTGCCGGCGTAAAAGTAGACAAGATCCCCAGCACCTCGTTCCGCTCCATAGCTCCATCCATTTCTCTCAAACCACCCTTTTTCAAATCGAAAGGCGCCAAAGCGCAAGAAGCGGACGAGCTGATCTTTCGGAGTCGCTGCGAAGGTCTCCTGCACGCGCATCCGCGACTGCTTGAGTTCGAGGCTCTCACGCACGGCATCTGTCGCACCTCCAACATTGCGCCGAAGCCACAACATTTCACCCGGAATCAAGGCGAAGTCGAAGCCTGTCTCGGTGGTCAAATAAATCGGTTCGAAGTAGCGATAATCCGTCCCTTCGCCACCCCGGAGATTTTCAGCCCATGACGCAAGGTAGCTGCGATGGCTCGTGGCCATAACAACCGGATCAGCCCCCGACCGGTCTCCGCTCTGCAATGGCAACGTCGCTCCGTAAAAGCCAATGTCATCGATACGGATTTTATCGAGCGCTGATGTTTGATCCAGGCGATAGGTCGCACCATCACCTGAACGGCAAGCAATGAAAACAACGACGAGGGACAGGCCAAGAAGGGTGTGACAGATAGAGCGACAGCGGAGACAGGACATTGTGACTAAACTAAACGAGAAATGATCACAGGGAGCAAAAGAATTGCAGCAAGAGGTGCGTTACGATCAGATTCGGATATGCCCGACATTACGAAGACGTATCATTTCACCCAAGCCATCGATAAAGTCTATATGGCTTGGGTTTCGGATAAAACCGTCATTCCTCCGGCCGCAGAAATGCGAGTAGAGCCCAAAGTTGGTGGCGAATACACCATCATATGCAAGATGGGTGAGAGCGATTGGGTGATGAAGGGCATCTTCTCCGAAGTCATTCCCGAGCAACGGCTGGTCTATTCGTGGGAGTAGAATGACGATGGCGAGGTCTCAACCGTGACGGTCAACTTCAGCACAACGAACGACGGCACCCAGATCGACATTCTTCATGCCAACCTCAGCGAAGCTGCGGTCGAGCCGCATTCAACGGGATGGGATAGCTACGTCAGCGGATTCGAAAAGCTGATCGCTGAAGCCTAATTCTTAATCTTCGGCTCATTCTGTACCATGCCTACACATCTCTCACTCCTGCGCGGCATCAACGTTGCAGGTCACCGCAAATTAAAGATGGCCGAACTGACGGCGCTCTACGAAGCGCTCGGATTTACGGAAGTAACGAGCTACCTGCAGAGCGGTAACATCCTCTTTTCTTCCGCCGACACAGAGGCCGCCCTAGCGAAACGCATCGAAACTGCCCTGCAAAAGACCTTCGGCCTCGATGTTTCTGTGCGGGTGTTTTCGAAGGCAGAATGGCTGAGGCTGGCAGCGAACAACCCACTGACTGCGCAACAGGGAGTTGATGCGCAATTTCTCCACCTCACAGTGTTGTTTGAAGAACCGAAAACGGCCGTCGAAGCAATCCACCTACCACTTTCCGATGACGAGGCGGGGGCCTATGCCAACAACCACTACTACCTCTACTGCCCACATGGCTATGGGCGGACTAAGATCCATAACAGCTACTTCGAGCGCACCTTGAAAGTCGTTGCGACGACCCGAAACTGGAAAACCGTCCAAGCCCTGAAAGACCGTCTAGCTAGTTAGGGTTAAGCCTTCTTGCCGTAAGCCGCGTGCAGCGCCGCCGCCGTATCGAGAAAGTCAGCAGGATCGTCTGCAACGAGTGTTAAGCGCTCGCCCGTCACTGGGTGATCCAGCTCTAGTCGCGCAGCGTGTAGCATGACTCGAGGGATCACTACCTTATCGTTTTGGCGCGGACGATAGCCATAAGTGCGATCACCACAGAGAATGTGACCAATGTGTGCACAGTGAACGCGGATTTGATGGGTACGGCCCGTGTGCAACTTAAGGTTAAGCCAACCAAAGCGTGTCCCGATACTCTCACGCAGTTTCCAGGTTGTTTTAGATTCACGTCCATCATCGCGAATCGTCATCCGCGTACGTTGCATCGAGTGACGGCCAATCGGCGCATCGATCACCCCAGCAAGTAGTCGTGGTGCATTACAGACGAGAGCGGTGTAGTGCTTTTCTAGTGACCTTTCAGCAAATGCTTGTGCGAGGCCTTGGTAACCACGGTCGCTTTTCGCCGAAATAATCACCCCACTCGTCTCCTTGTCTAGACGGTGCACGATGCCCGGCCGCTCGACACCACCGATGCCACTGAGCTCGCCTTGGCAATGATGTAATAAAGCGTGAACGAGCGTATCTTCACCCGTGCCTGCACCCGGATGGACGACCATCCCTGGTGCTTTGTTCACCACGATAATGTCTTCGTCTTCAAAGATGACGTTAAGCGGGATATCGACAGGACAAAGCTCCAGTGGAACAGGCTCCGGTATTGAATAACTGATGACATCACCCGTATTCACCTTCGCGCTCTTGGAGAGGACATCGTCCCCAAACCAAACTCGGCCGGCGGCAAAGAGGCGCTGTACTTGACTTCGAGAAAGCTCATCGAGGTGCTCTGAGAGCGCTTTATCGGCTCTTAAATGATGGCCATCGGCCGTTACTTCAAAGCTCTGCGTTGGTTCATCATGCATGATCTAAAAGGGTTTTATCGATTTCGCTCAACCAGTGAGCCTTGTCTGCTTTCGAAAGGTCGCCATGGGCGTAGCCATTGCGGGCAAACTGCGCGAGCTCTTCGAAGGTGAAGTCTAGCTCGGTCGCCATAGCGCGGTATTCATCATCGAGAGAATTGCCAAAAGAGATCGGATCGTCGGTGCTGATCGTGCATGTAATCCCTGCATCGATGAGCTGGCGCATCGGGTGCTCCGCCATCGACGGAACAACATCGAGCTTCACGTTACTAATCGGGCAAATATCAAGGATCACACCCTGCTCCGCAAGGAGAGCGGGCAACTCAGGATCTTCGACCGAACGAACACCATGCTGGATGCGTTTTATATCGAATTGCTTTAGAACCTGTCGGACAAATTCCGATCCGCAGAATTCACCCGCATGGGCCTTTGTTTTACGACCACTCGCGCGGTAGCGTGCCCATAGGTCAGGCAAATTCTCAGGGACAGGGTCATCCTCAGGTCCGTGCAGATCAATCCCGTCAATAAAGGGGCAGTTCAGCGTATCATCGACCCACTTATAAGTATTCTCGTTGTAGCCAGCGTGATGCATTCCCATGAAGAGCTTAAGCTCGAATCCTTTGGGTGCAGCAGACTTAATCGCCTCTGCATTGGCCTGAATATCACCGCCCGCGTATTCGACGATACCCGAAGCAAAACTACACTCCATGTAGTGGACATTCTGCTCGCGATGGAGTCGGCCAAAAATCTCGGAAGCGGCCTCGTAGTAGCGTTCTGGAGACGAATACCAAGCGGCAACCATATCGAGCAGTTCGACTTCGAATTGGCGGAAGTTTTTAAACTTAAAGTCCGGCGCCCATGAATCAGGCACTTTGTCATAGCGATCTGGATACGCTTCTTGAACAAAGTGAAAGGGCAAAGCGCCCTCGATGTGAAGGTGTGTCTCTGTCTTTGGGAGCGCCCGAATAAAGGCGTTCAAACGATCTAATGAATCAGCAGGAGTCATGGAATCTTTATAAATTAGGCGCGGGGTTTGGACTTAACCGTCTTGCGCGCAGTCTTCTTCTTCGCAGCTGGAACCTTTTTAGCAGGATCCGCGAGGAGGTAATCGGGGTTCAGTTTCTGGAGTGAAGGCGGGACAAAGAGTCCATTCTTCCGAATCAGTTTCCCGTCGAACCAGATCTCACCTCCACCGAAGTCACGTCGCTGAATGCTGACGATATCCCAGTGGATTTGCGAACGGTTGCCGTTGTCGCCGGGTGTATTCCCATACGCTTGGCCCGGTGTGAAGTGAAAGCTACCCGCAATCTTCTCGTCGAAGAGGATATCGCGAATCGGCTGTAGAATGTGCGGGTTAAACCCAATTGCAAATTCACCGATGTAGCGTCCACCTGGATCAGAATCGAGGATGCCATTGAGTGCCTTGTTGTCACCGGCACAAGTGGCTTTGACGATCTTGCCTTTTTCGAAAGTGAATTGGATCCGATCAAAAGAGATCCCGCGATAGACCGTCGGAGCGTTGTAAGTGATCACCCCTTCGACACTGTCGCGCACTGGAGCGGAGAAGACTTCACCGTCGGGGATATTATATTCCCCCGCGCACATGATTCCGCCCATGCCTTCGAGCGAGAAACTCAGATTGGTTTCTGGGCCTTTGATCTCCACCTTCTCGGCTTTGTCGAAAGCTTTCTTAAGGGCGCGCTGTCCCGGCAACATCCTGCCGTAGTCCTGCGTGCAAACACGGAAGTAAAAGTCTTCAAAGCTCTCGGTGCTCGTCAGCGCCTGTTGCGCCATCGCACCGGTCGGCCAGCGGAGGACAACCCATTTCGTTTGTTGTACGCGGTAGTTATGGACCTTCCGCATCGCGCTCATCGCGACTTCCATCTTTTTAGCCGGGATATCCGACGCTTCAAAAATATTATTCGCACCGCGCAATGCGATGTAGGCGTCCATCCCCTTCATCCGTGAAAGCTCATACGAAGCTTGAACGCTCAAGTGTTCACGGCTTGTCTCGAGGAGCAGCTCCCGCCCAATACGAGCCGTATTGAGCTGGACGTAGGGCAGCGCTTTGCGCGCCCGCACTTCACGAACAAGGGCGATCACCATCGCCTCGGGCACATCGTAGGCATCGATGAGAACGCGTTCGCCCTTCTTCAGCTTAATAGAATAGCCGACGAGGTTTTTCGCTAATTCGTGATAACGGGGATCCATCATGCGCTCACAATGAAAGCCCCCGAGCGCGTTTGTCGAGGAGCCATGCGGATGAATTCTACAACTGACTAAAGCGGGCCGAAGGCGGCGGCTCTAGCGCCCACGGCGAATGACCGAACCTTCAAAGGTGATGTTGAAGCGATAAACGCGTTTTCGGCGCGTAACGATGCTACCGGTATCGAGGTCGATACGGTCTGGAATCTCTTCCTGGTGAATATCGATTGCAGCACGGTATCCACGCTCGGAAAAGATATCGATCACCATCGCGAGTGCATCTGGGTTTCGGAAAATCGGATCCTCAGAGCTGATGTATGCGCGACCTCCGATCGCGTGACGGCGGATGATAGGGAAAAATGTCTCCTCGACCAATTCGACGATGTGGCGGAACAAGTCGGCGTCGGTCCGGACATATTTGTCGAGCCGTTCAACCAGTGCCTGACGCGCATGGACAATAATGCTCTGCGAGACCGGAATCTTGTCGATGAGCGCATAGGTCGCCTGATCCAGCTCCAACGAACTCTGGTACTTGAGCTCACGAACAATCGCCTCCTGCACGGCCTCGATCGACTGCTGCGCATTGACGTAGTGATAGTGAAAGACTTCACGGAGCGAGGTGAGCGACTCGTAGGTTACCTCTTTAAATGTTCGGTAACGGTTCCGCGCCAGATCAGACGAGAGGTCCGTCTTGCGCACATCGCTCTTTGCATCTTTGTCGTCACCAGCCAGATCGATGGATTGCTCACCGCGTTTGAGCTGACGTTCGACCGAGACGGCCTCATCGACGTAGAGCACGACGATGTGAAAGACTGGCTTGTAGAGCGTGTGGTCTTCGCCTGTGACGAGACGCTCGCGGCGGAGATCCATCAGCCGCTGGTAAAAAAGTTTGAGACACTGGACCTGCACCATGGTGCGAGGATAACCATCGATCACGACGCCGGTGTTACGCTCTGGCTTGAGAAGCTCGGCCATGAGAAGCTCCGTCACTTCTCCATCTCCGACCATCATTCCTGCATCCTTGAGGCGGAGCGCTTCGGGACTCTTGAGCAGCTCCGAGATCAAAATCGGCTTCGCCGTGAGGCCCGTATACTCCATAATGAAACGCGTCTGCGTTCCTTTACCAGCACCAGGAGCACCGTTGAGCCAAAAGATCTCGCGAGGGAAACGGAGTTTCTCAAGTCCATGCTCACGCTCTAGTTTGGCCCAGACACGATTAAAGATAAGCTGTGCATCCTTGATCTCAAGATCGAGGGTGCGGGCTTCGCGCTTCAGCGCTGATTCAGGCAGATGGCTACTCATTGAATAACAAAAAAACGGCGGAAGGCTCCTCCGCGGTAGAGTGACTGGCAAACCTCAATTCTACTCAAAGCCCAAGAAAGTGCCTCGGCTCTTGATTCTAAGGGCGAAATCTTTCACTAATTTACCTCAGACGTGATCTCCCCTCGGCACGATCACGCCCTTCCATCTTATGGACATCAACGCACTTCTCCTCACGATCGGCCTACCGGCATTCTTTGCCTCCCGAGCCTTCACGACCACTTTTGTAACCGCGCTCGTCCTGCATTTTGGCGATACACTGCCCTATCTTAAAGACTTGGAGTTTCTCCAGGCGACGGGAGCAGAGCCTATTTGGTTTACCAGTATCCCCATGCTCATGGGCCTTGGCACCCTTGCCGTCCTCGAACTCGTTGGAACAAAGTTCACCGAGGCAGAAGAGCTGCTCGGAGAAGTCCACAAATACTCTAAGACAGGGATGTCCTTCCTCACCACGATGGGGATTCTCTCGGCCAAGGATACCGGTTTCATTGAAGGTGTCTTCGATCAGGGTAGGGTCGGTTGTCCCCAACCGACCGTCGCGTTTCCATTCAAATCGGATCCTTTCCTTACATCACCAGCTCGGCGCTCTAGGGACAGAGCGCGAGCGCCCTACCTAATGTTCCCTGTCGCTTAACTCCAGCGCTCTACTCGTAGCGGAGCGCTTCGACAGGATCGAGCTTTGCTGCACGCCACGCTGGATACATCCCAAAGCCGACTCCAATGATGGAGCAGACGATGACCGCTGCCGTCATCCAGAACCATGGGATGATCATACTTGCATTGAGGAAGGTGGCGATGACGTTGCCTAAGACAACACCCCCTAGAATTCCAAAAGCCGCCCCTGCCTCGCTGAGAAAGACGGACTCAAGGAGAAATTGTAGTAGGATGTTACGCTTTCGTGCGCCTAAAGCCTTCCTCACTCCGATCTCACGCGTTCGCTCTGTCACGCTCACGAGCATGATCGCCATGATACCAACTCCGGCGCAGACCAGTGCAACACCACTGACCCCAAGGCTGACCATTCCTACAAGGAGAGCGATTTCTGCAAAGATCGCCTGCAGCGCCTCATTCGAGGTGATCTCAAAATTGTTTTCATCCTCAGGCTCAAGCTCACGCGCCAATCGCATCGCACCGATGATCGTATTCTCTGCCGACGGCATTTCCTCAGGGGATGGGGCCTGCACGTTGATATCCATCGACCGCCAGTGATTCCAGTTATTCGCGACAAAGCGCGGGAATGGAATGAGGGCGATGTTATCCATTGCTTGACCAAATATTTCGCCCCGCTCAGCCAAAATACCCACAATCAAGTAGCGATTACCATCGAGTAGGATCAATTTATCGAGCGGATCTTCATTTGGAAAAAGCTCCCCTACGAGGTCTTGCCCAACGACGGCGACTGGGCGATTAAAGTCGATATCGCCCAGGGTAAGGTTACGCCCGGCTTCCAATTCGTATTTATTCGTAAGGAGAAAGTTTTCGTTGCTTCCAATGATGGTGAACGAGGGGTTCGTCCTCTTTTCTCTATAGGACGCCCGCTCTCCACGGTCCTCTGCCATGATCGAGGTCGGCAGTCCCTCTGCATCCATCATCTCCTTAAAGTCCAAAGCCTGCTTCGGCGTGATCGGTGGACGGCGGCTGCGCCTCGGTCCATGATTGGCTTCGAGTGCTGAATTACGGCTCACTTGCAAAACATTCGCCCCGAAGACCTTCAACTCGTTGTCGATACTTTGACGAACGGCCGAGAGCGCTGTCATCACAATGACAACGGAAAAGACCCCGATCGACACGCCCAAGATAGTGAGCAAAGACCGCACGACATTGCTCCCAAGCGAGTTCAGCGCGAGGAGGAAGAGGTCAACCGGGCGGAGCCCTCCACGCTCTGGAAGATTATTCATGACGGAGGGCGTTAGCGGGATCCATCCGCGAGGCAAGCCAAGCAGGGACAAACCCCGCAGCGATACCCGTGCAGACTGAAATGATGACAGCAAAGGCAACAAGCTCCGGAGAGAGACTTGTGCTGAAGTAAAAATCTTTTGTCCCCAGAAACGCCTCAATCCCCAGTTGGCATATCTTCGCCAACCCTAAACCAATCGCACCACCAATCAAACTGACAAAAGCGGCCTCGACGAGAAACTGTAGTAGAATCGTCACTCGTCTTGCACCGACGGCTCGTCGAGTGCCAATCTCCTGCGTGCGCTCCCTGACACTGACAAAGGTGATGTTCATGATCCCAATCGCTCCAACAAACAGAGACAGACTTGTAATCCCAAGACCCGCCATCGCGACGACACCCGTGACTCGACCAAGCTGATCCTCAATCATGTCGGATGAATTCACTTCAAAGTCTTCTTCTTCGCCGGGAAGCAGTCCGCGAATGCGTCGCATTGCCCCGATAACCTCATCGCGAGCAACCTCACGATCGGCCTCCGGCTTCTTTAAAACACGGATAGAGGTGGTATCTCGCCGGCGACTACCGACAAAGAATTTGCGCATCGAGCTCAGAGGCATGACGGCGTTACGATCCCAGCTTTGCATCCCCAAGAAGTCGCCTTGTTCTGCAAATACGCCAAGAACGGTGAACTTGATCTTGGAGAGACTGATAACCTGCCCAACAGCGTGTTCCCTACCTTCAGGGAAGAGGGCCTCGGCGACTTCTGAACCGAGCAGAGTTAGGTTCTGTCCACTCAGGGCTTCGGCTTCACTAAAAAATCGGCCATGTTCAACTTCATTGCTCCCGAGGAGGTTAAACGCTGCCGTCGTCCCAAAGATGATGACATTATCAATAGATAGGTTATCCCGTTGAAGACCTGTAAAATGGGCGACTGTCGGGGCCGCAAGGAAGAGATCGGAACGCGGATTTTGAGCGATCATCTGGTTAAGCTCTTCCGCATAACTTGCCTCAAGATGCGTGCGATTGCGGAATTTCATCCAATCGTCGCCCACATCGCGCCAGGGAAATTTCTCGATGTAAAACAGATCACTGCCGAGCAAACTTAGGCTGCTCTTGATCCCATCATTGAGCCCACTGACGAGGACTCCCATGAGAATGACAGCCCACACTCCAATGATCACACCTAGGGCGGTCAGAATGGAACGGAGGATGTGTGCTCGAAGCTGTTCGATCGCAATTCGAATGCTCTCCCATAATTCCAAAAATAGTTTCCGCACAGCCCTCATTATTGAGCTATCGTTTTTGCGATCGTCTCGTCGCTCTCAATCAGTCCATCACGCAAGCGGATATGGCGTGAAGCGTGTTTAGCGATGTCCTCTTCGTGTGTTACGAGAATGATCGTGTGACCTTGACTCTGAAGTTCGTCGAAGAGGGCCATGATCTCGATGCCCGTCTTAGAGTCGAGGTTACCGGTCGGCTCATCAGCGAGGATGATCGATGGTTCGGTGACAAGGGCTCGAGCGATGGCAACGCGCTGTCGCTGACCGCCTGAGAGTTCATTCGGCCGATGATCCATGCGATCGCCGAGTCCAACACGCTCTAGAGCAGCCTCAGCCCGTTGGGTCCTCTCAGAACGCGAGATACCGGTATAGACGAGGGGCAATTCCACATTGCGAAGGGTCGAGGAACGAGGAAGGAGGTTGAAACTCTGGAAGACGAAACCGATGCGGCGGTTACGGATGTCAGCAAGCTGGTTGTCGCTCATGCGGGCGACGTCTTCACCCGCGAAGAGGTAATCCCCCGCCGTTGGCGTATCAAGACACCCGAGCATATTCATGAGGGTGGACTTGCCACTGCCCGAAGGGCCCATGATGGCAACATACTCACTATCGTAGAGGATCAGATCAATTCCGGCGAGAGCATGCACCTGCGTACGTCCAAGATCGTAAACCTTCGTAACGCCTGTGATTTGAATGAGTGGGGCTGCCATTGTATCCAGTTAGTTAAGACTTAATCGCCTTCGATCCTAAGAATCTTTGCCACTCTTCTTGTCCCTACTTCCACCTTCGCGGCTTTTCTTATCTTCAACCGCGACGGCTTGGTCGTGTTTGAGTTCTCGGGCGAGGACCCGATAGCTGCCAGTGACAACTTCATCACCCACTGAAATTCCTGATGTAATCTCGATCCAGCGGTTGTCAGCAATTCCAGTTTCAACACGGGCGAGGATCGCTTTACCCTCTTCAACGCGGAAGACTAGGCGTTGCAGATTATCACGACGACGGCGGTCTTTGTCATTTTTGTCGCCGTTCTCTTTCTGTTCGTCATCCGCCACATCGTCTTTGGGCGACTCTTCATCAAGCTGCTTACGCACATCGGATTTAGCCCGAACCGTGACCGCCTGTAGTGGAACTTTAATTACATTTGAATGTGTCTTCGTCTTGATGTCCGCCGTCGCCGTCATTCCGGGGCGAATTTGAACCGAAGTCTCAAGCAGCTTCACTTTAACTTTAAAGGTCGTTAGCTGGTCCTGTGAACGTTGATTTGAGGTGTCAGCAGAGTTTGCGATCTCGGTCACCTCTCCGACAAAAACTCGATCAGGGAAGGCATCAATTTCGATGTCAGCGGCGTCACCAATCTTCACTTCAACAATATCCGCTTCACTCACATCGACCTGCACCTCCATTTTATCGAGATCGGCAATCCGCATAATCTCGGTCCCTTCGAACTGGCCTGTGCCCACGACGCGGTCGCCCAGCTCAGAATTCAGAACCGTGATGGTGCCATCGATGGGGGCGTATGTCGTCGCTTTTGCGAGCGAATCACGTGCTTCCTTCAGCTGCATTTCTTGCTGCTCGATGCGTGAAAGCGTCGCGTCGAAAGAGGCTTTACCGATTTCGTAGGTAGTGCTGGCTTCGTCGACGCTATCTTGCGTGGCAAAGCCTTTAGCAAAGAGGTTTTTGATCCGCTTGAGATTTAATTCAGATTGGAGCATCTGGGCGCGGGCTTGTTGGCTATTGGCCTCCGATGCACGCAGCGCTGCTTCCTGCTGTGCCGCTTGCGCGTCGAGGGTGTCCGTATTGACTCGAACAAGAAGCGCTCCGCGCGCAACCGATTTACCCTCTTGAACAGAGAGCTGAATGATCTCTCCAGGAACCCCCGAGGAAATGCGCACTTCCGTCTCGGGAAAGATTTTGCCCGTCGCGGTGACAACACTCGTGATGTCACCCTCGATAACTTTAGCAATCGTGACCATCGTCTCGGTCTGTTTTTTGCCCTTAAAGACGAGGGCACCCCCCACAGCAAGAATGATGACAAGGGTGAGAATAATGAGGATCTTCTTCATGAGTTAGCGGGGAAAGTGGGGGGGTAGAGAAAGGGAGGCTATCGACGTTTAAGGCTGAGAGAGTGCTGCATTCCAGCTCAGACCATGTCGTTCAAGCAGACTTCCACGTATGCGCTCAAGCGAGACTTCGGCTTGAATCGCCGCAGAGCGTGCACTGAGGAGACTGAGCTGAGCATCATCCAGGTCTGTCCGTATTTCGAGAACGTCGCGCAGGGTTGAAAGCCCTTCATCAAGTTTTACGCGTTCTTGTTCAAAGGTCTGTTCTTGCAGGCGGAGAACGAGTTCGGCCGCCCGCAGACGCTGCTTACGTGTATCCAGTTCTCTCCACGCTGAGCGCACTTCTTGGAGCAAATCTTGCCTAATTTCGAGCAGCTGAAGCTCGGCTTGATCGAGACGACGATCCGCATTGCGCCAGCCAGCACGCGCAGCGCGTTGGCCGAGGGGATAGTTAAAGCTAAATTCGACACTCCACGCTTCGCGCTCATCATCAAGCAAGCGATCATAAGCGTCTTCGGCATCCTGTTCAGAACGGCCTCCAACGGTTGCGGAGAGGCTAAGGTCGAGCTCTGGTTTCCGAGCATTGCGCGCCACGATGCGATCGATTTCACGCTGAGTAACAACCTCTTGCTGCCGAAGACTGGTATAGTCGCTGCCCATTGCATCACGCCATACTGAGGCGAGCTCAGGAGTTTCGTTCGTAATCAGTGGGAGTTCAGCCACATCAATATCAACCGAGAGCGCGAGGGCATAGTCCATCCGGCCAAGCAGCCTTAGGAGACGGTCTTTAGATTCATCGACCGACTGTTGGGCAACGAGGATATCCTCGATCCGCTGCGCGAGATTCGCCTCTGCTTGAATCACATCCAGCGCGGTCAGAAGCCCAAGCTCCTCACGCTCACGCGTTTCTTCGAGGAGGCGTTCAGCGAGTTCCCTGTTTGTATCCGTCAGCAGCCTCCGGGCATTCGCCTCGGCGAGGCTCCAATAGGCAAGCTCGACTGATTCTAAAAGCTCGAGTGTTCCATCGCGCAACTGCAAGCGTGCGATACGCTGACTCGCTCTTGCCTTGTTAAGATCGGCCGTTGCAACCTTCGCGCCAAAGTCTCGCAGCAGAGGCTGCGTCACCCCCACCGTGATGCCACTTGTTGCGATCAACTGACCACCCACGACCTGATCAAAGTCTTCATTATAGCTACTCCCATCGTTTCTACGCAGGTTAGTGCGCGCCGAGAGCGTCGCGTTCGTTAAGGCGAGTCGCTTACTAACACCCGCGCTGTATGAGCGGGAGTCGTTTGTAGTAAGAAAGTCGTCGTCCTCACTTTGCCCCAGCGAAATATCAGCATTCAGGACTGGGTCGAAGCTAGCGGATTCAATCACCACGTCATCCTCGGCGATGAGCGGATCATAGCGGTCGATGCGCAGAGACAGGTTGTTCACCAAAGCTTCGTCGATAGCATCTGCGAGGGTGAGCATCGGCCCACGCTCAATCGCTTCCTGTCCGTGCAGGCTGAGCGCACAGGCAAAGCCACTGAGAAGGCAGACTAGTCGGGTTGGTTTCAAAGGTACGAAACGGAACTTTGAGCGATTAAGCGAATTCACAGGATGATGAATGGTTTTCAGTCGGAGGAAAGGAGTTTAAAATATTAGGGGGCACCTCTGAAAAGACCGTTTTGACGGCGCGGGTTAGGTTGTTTTGTA
>CAWVVV010000004.1:0-216781 GCA_963933835.1 uncultured Puniceicoccaceae bacterium
ATGCTCCTCCAACAGCTAAAACACTGGTATTCAGAGACCAAACACTAGCCTTAGCTAGGACAGCCCCTTTATATATTTTGTTGCCGGGAGTTATGTTTAATGGGAAATAATGTTGTGCCGTCTCGTAGATTATGAGCAGATTTGGTCAATAAACTGGGTAACTGATTTAGGATGGGTTAAATTGATGTGATGGTTGATTGGTAACCAGGTTAAGCAGGCCGAGCGCCAGGTGCAATCTGGATGTTTATCTTCCTGGATGGGCAACAAGGGAAAACATGCCCCAACGGCCGGACTGGTATGATTCCCTTGCCCGACACTGGGGAGGCTTTTCACAAAATTGAACGGCCGTATTATTTCTTCCCTCCTGCTTACTCTGAGGCAAAGCGGATGTCCATCACTTTGAGAGGTGTGGGGTTTCCATATTCCTTTGTTTTCAGGACATACAATATGGAAAGCACCTTTTCTCGATTGAAACGCGCAAGATCGACTTGGGGCTCGCTCGAAATCGCTTGGTCTGAAAGTTCGGGGACATCCAGTTCACCCCAATTACGCCAAAGGTCGTTTTCACCAGCATAGGCAATCAGGAATCTGTTTTGAAATGAAAAAACCAGAAATAGAGTTGAGTCCGAGTCGACTACAAGCTCGGGCCGCAATCCCGTGTATTTCAACTGGTTTGAATGCCATTCCCCATTTAAATCCCTCCAATGATGATGGTATCGCATGGCTTCTGAGAAGGGTTGGCTGGAATCCGGGGCTGATATCGGGAGATGACTTTGAACGAGGTGCACCCGCCCCAGCTTGTCTATAGTCATGGCGCTCGTGTTGGAAAGACTTCGCCATTGTGAGATGGGGATGACAACTATTCCGGGTGAATCTACCGTAATTACCGGTTCATGTCCGGTTCTGGCGATTAATTCACCATCATTATTGCGCCAGGTCAGGCCGTCATCATCACTGTATGCATAACAAATATCATGATTCGAAATACTTCCATAGTGCTCCCGGAAAACCCAGGTGACATGTAATCTGCCAGTATGATCATAGATGAACCGGTCAAAATAGGCATTCCGGGAATGAGTCGTTCCTTCTTTCCCTTCATAGATGCCTTTTCGGGAAACAAACATTCCCAAGTCTTTCCATTTGTGCTGCCTTCCATCGTACTTGAAAAGCACGGAATCCCCATCCCCGGAGGTTCCCATTCTGAAGATAAAAAGAAGATGGCCTTCCGGAGTTGTAACGAATCTTGGATACGTTACACCATTTACACGCAAACCGGAAAGTGAGGAAACTACCGGTCCAAACAATTCCCCATCCCATTCATAATTCTCGGGATTGGATAAAATACCCGGTTTTGAACTAGCATAATTCAATGTGGAAACATGGTGATCAAATGACAAATGAAGCGTGCCATCCAACGGGCACACACCAAGGGAAATTGTGTTGTGGCTGTCATTGGAGTGGATTGTGTAATCTTTGATTTCCGCGATTTCCCATCCATCTGAAGGCAGCTTTCGTCGCCCAACGGCCATCTTCCGATCGCCTGTATAATAGGCCATATACTGCCAACCATTTTGGGTAACAATGGAATCCTGCTGGAAAGTCAGCCCCGTCATGGTGCCGGGAAATGGATACAGCGAGGATATGGTTAATGTTTCTTCATTAATAATCGTGTCTGAAAGGATTTTGGCACTCAATCCAGGGGGATTTTCACAAGTTGAAGCGGATGCATCAACCCCCCCCAATTGTCCTGCCATGCCCAATGAAAGTAAGATGTAGATTGGTTTTAGTTTCATAATATTATTCCGATATTTAAGCAGTTTATACTACCGGGATCCGGTTACGCAAGGGCGTTCACTTCGGTCCACTCGGCGTTTGCCATCCAGCCAGTTGCCACTCCCATCTTCATCTATCAAACCAAAACAAAACAGAAAAAAATCAGGTTCATCGTGAACGTTTGCGGAAAGGTCGATCCCTGTTCGCTCGGATGAAATCCACAACTTTGTCCGTGACGATACAATCGTTGTGATTTAGATTGACGACGTCCTTGCATTGTTATCAAGAAGAATTTACTTAATTTAAACACAAACTGGAATCATGTGAGCACATACAAATCTCCTCGTAATAGAAATTTAAAGAGGCGTCTTTGCCTTTTGGGCGTCGGTCTGTGCATGAGTGCGGCAACGGCGGTTTTGGGAGAGGGAGCCGGTCCGGCTTTTATCATCGACGCATCGGTCACCGAGGCCCAGCCAATTGGCAACCGCTTCAGCAACGTCAGTGTATGGAGCTTCCTGGGAACCTCCGCGGATGAGAAGATGTTCCATGAGTGGTCGGAAGCGAAGCCGGCCGGCTGGCTTAACAAGACTTATCCCTGGCTGGAAGAGATTCAGGTCTTCATCGCCTCCGGAGGATCCTATCTGGAGTACCCCAGGCAGGCAGGAGACACCGCAGCCTCGGAATTCGATCGGGACCTCTTCAAGGATCCAGCGGACCGTACGGTTTTGGACGACTATGATTTTTCCGCTCTGGTCCGTGCCTGCCACAACATGCTCCGGCAAGGGGTCAAGCCCGTACTCAAGCTGCACTGTGTTCCTCTTAAATACTCCTCCCAGCCGGATATCGACTGGTTTCGGGTGAACACCCGTCCGCCTGACGATTACGAGGTGTATGCCGACTATATATCCGCCCTGGTGGAGTCCATGGTGGATGCCTTTGGAGGTCCCGAAGTGTCCACCTGGCGCTGGTATGTCGGGACAGAATTCGATAACCAGACCTGGTGGGAGGCCGAAGACGAAACCGCTGAGTCGACAGCCGAAGAGTTTCTCAAGTTCTACGACTGGTCGGTGTTCGCCGTGGAGCGTGTCCTTGGGGAAAATTGCGGTCCGATTGGTTCACATGCCATGATGGGAGGCCGGCAAATGTGGGATCCGGAAATCTTTTTTGCACACTGTCAATCAGGAAGGAATTTCGCCACAGGAAAGCGCGGAACCCGGCTTGATGTTTTCGCAATCTCCGAATACGACCGCGCAGCCGTTGATTTGACATCCATTAAGGGAAGTTGGCCGGAGTTGAAAGGCAGCGGTAATGTGCTCGCTTCATTGGACCGCTTCCGTGGCGGGGTGCACATTCGCGCCAATGCAAATCTTCCCGGTTTTGAGAAGAAAGCAGAGCTGACAAGGAAGGTGATGGGAAAATACGGATTTGGCGGTGTTCCCATTGAGGTGAGTGAAGGCGGCATGACTTACGGGACCGACGGCAAGTGGCTCTGGCATGGCCTGGCTCATGGAGGTTCTTTTGATGCAAGCTGGACGGCACTCTCTTTCCGAAAGATGCTGGATCAGGAAGTCGCCCTTTGGTCGAGGTGGCCCATCTACCGGACGAGTGGCCTTTTCAGCGGTCCGGAGCTGGCAGCGACCAACGCAATCCGGTTAATGGACCGGATGTCGGGTGACCGGAGAATTCCTGTCCAGGCTTCTGGGAAGGCTGCTAGCGAGATCGTGGCCAGTTTATCCTCGGACCGGAAAACCGTACGCGTACTGGCCTTTAATCACGCCCCGGATCTGGAGAATCCGAATCCAACGGAGACGCTTGAGCTGGATTTACGCAATGTGCCCCTTGAAGGCAAAGTCAGTGTCACGGTTTGGCGCGTTGATGAGGATCATGCTGATTTCTGGCCCCAGTGGGAGGAGGACCGTACCGCGTATGGCATCACGGACGCTGACTATTACCAGTCGCGTGACCAGCCTGATCCGGCTCACGCCTTGCTGAAGGAAGAGCACATCGATTTCTGGAAAAGCAAAGACTCCGCATACAGCAAGTTGGCTGAACTGGAGAAAGCATCCGTGCAATTTCATCGGGTTGAGGAGGGTCAGTTAAATCTGAAACTTGAGATGCCCTGTTTTGCAGTGGCCCTGATTGAGATCGGTGAGATGCCTTAAATACGATTATGAAAAGACGATTCTTTACCTCATTCATTTTCGGGACAGTGCTGGTGGCCTTGGCCACTGCATCCCAGCCCAATATTCTGCTCATTACGGTTGATGACATGAACTTCGACACGCCGGGCTGCTTCGGCGGCCCGGATGGCATAACCCCGAACATTGACAAGCTGGCGGAGCAGGGGATGCGCTTTGAAAAGGCACACATTACACTGGCCATCTGCCAGGCCTCCCGGCAGGTCCTGATGACTGGACGCTTTCCCCACAATGCGGGTTATCGCTGGTTTGAACCGGTGGCGGACGGGGTTCCGATCCTTCCGGAAATTCTACACGAGCAGGGCTATATGAATGCCTGCTTCGGAAAGGCGGAGCATTTGGAGCCGCGGAGTCGCTACCAGTGGGAAATGAGCCGCGATATCGAAGAAATCAAGTTTGGCCGTGAACCGGCGGAATACGGGCGGCTTTGCCGGGAGTTTATTAAGAGGGCGGATACTGTCGGAAAACCCTTTTTCCTGATGGCCAACAGCCATGATCCCCACCGACCCTTTCATGGGGGCTCAGATGAGGAGAACGTTCTGGCATGGGCAAAGTCCCAGGGTGGAATCATGTCTACACCTAGTCGTGTTTACACGCCAGATGAAGCCATGGAATTGGGATTTCTTCCCGATATTCCCGAGGTGCGCAAACAGACGGCTCAGTACATGAGTTCGAGTAGGCGCGCCGACGACACGGTGGGTGAGATCCTACGTGCCCTCGAAGAAACTGGGCACGAAAATGATACGTTGGTTGTTTTCCTCTCTGATAATGGTTCGCCATTTCCATTCGCGAAGGGGAATTGCTACCTGAATAGTACGCGTACTCCCTTCATCGTACGGTGGACCGGAAAGGTAAAACCGGGCACTGAAAGTCGAGACGCTTACATCAATGGGATCGACTTCATGCCGACAATTTTAGAGGCACTCGGAATTCCAATTCCGGAAGGTACCGACGGGCGCAGCTACCTTTCTTTGATTGAAGGAAAAACCCAGACCGATCGCGATTCGTTGGTAACCGTCTTTTACAACGTTTACCCGGTGGCGGGTGGAAAGAAGCCGGAGCTGACCACATGGTATGAAATTCGGGCAATCCATAAGGGCGATTATGCCTATATTTACAATGGCTGGGCACAGGGCGAACGCTGGTTCGGGCCTTTGGGCACCCCGGAGATCTTGAATGAGATGAACGAAACCGGCCATGAAGGGCGGGTGGAATTCTTCCGCAAACGTTCCATCGAAGAGCTGTATGACTTTGAAGCCGATCCCGACGGTCTTCACAACCTCGCTGAATTGCCCGTCTACCAGCCCTTGATACGGGAGATGCGTGAAGACCTTCTTCAGTGGATGCGGGACAACAAGGATTCGGATTTGCTACCGGAATATGAAATTCTGGTGCGTAATGATGGAATCACGACAGATTTTCCTTTTGGAAAGGGGTACTTGTTCGATAAAGGTTTGAATGCGCATTCGTCGGATAGGAAATAAACGGATACGGTTAAAATGGTAACTGTTAACCTCCCACACTTCTTGCTTATTATTCATTATTCAGTATGGGTCTAATACCCCGCCGCTTGCGGCGTTCTCAAATTTTCAATATTCAATTCTTAATCTTAAATACCCCGCTAACGCGAAGCGTTGGTTGACCGGTAGGTCAATGGCTTGCCCCGGGGATCCTTTATTCGCGATTCAGTATTTCGTAGCGAGACGATGGAAGACGCAGATCATAACTCCGAACAGTCGCAGCATCTTGAAAAGCTCACGACTAACGACCCTTTTCTAGAGGCATTGACCGAACTATTGCCGGTAAACCTCTTCGTTAAGGATTTGGAAGGTCGCTACCTGTATGTGAATAGTAGCTTCGCGGCCAAAACCCGACTCCCGGATAAAGCCTCGATCATTGGGAAAATGCCATCGGAGGTCTTTACTTCCGCACACGGCGCAATTTCCGAAAAGGAGGATCGAGAGATCCTTAAAGCCGGCGAATCCATCATCAATCGCGAAACCCACAACCGAGGCCTGGACGGCAACCAGAGTTACGAGATCATTTCTAAAATTTGCGTGCGCGACAGCCAGGGGCACAACCTCGGCATCGCCGGTTACACGCTCGACATCACCCGACGTAAGCTCAACGAAAACAAACTCGATGAGCTGAATAAAAAGCTGGAGTCGCAAAACAAGCGCTACGAAGAGGAACTCTCTCTCGGGCGTGAGGTGCAAAAGGTTTTCGTCAAGCTCAAGCTACCCGCACCAGAGCAAGCGCTTGATATCGGCTACCACTACCAACCTTCCGAAAAACTCAGCGGCGATCTGATCATCGCGGAACCGATTGATGATGATCGCTGGGCAATCCTGGTTTGCGACGTCATGGGGCACGGGATACGCTCCGCCCTCGTTACTGGCATCCTGCGTGGCTTCTACGACGAGCACAAGTCCGGCATGTCCGATCCCGCCGCCTTCGTCACCCGCCTCAACCTGCACTACAACTCCTTACTCAAGGGGCTCGACACCATCCTCTTTACCACATTGACCTGTGGTATTCTCAACCTTTCCAACGGAGAGATGACGATGACCTGCGCCGGACACCATGATCCCCTCTGGTTCCGTTCCAGCACGGGCGACTTTGTCTCGAAAGATGCCCGCATCCTCACGCCGAATCCCGCCATCGGACTACTCGAAGAGTTCAGCTACACAGCGTCGACGCACACGCTTGAAGACGGCGACTCGATCATGTTCTTCACCGATGGTCTGACTGAGGCTTGCTCCGCCGAGGGCGAAGAGTTTGGCGTCGACCCGATACGCACGATCATGCAGGAGTGTGCCCAAAGCAGCCAAAGCCAAGAACTCATCGATGCGATCGTCGCGCGAGTGCATACATTTGCCGAGAAGATCGACGACGATATTTCACTCCTCCTGCTGAAAAAACGATAAGATGGCATGCAGTGTCATCACCGCTGTCTGCTTTCCTGAACCAGATTTGAGCGGAAATGGGCACCAAACGCAAATCCGAGCGACGCGTCCGGCGTAATGCAATGAAGACGGAAGCGACCACCCTCATGTAAAGATCCTATGCGTTTTAAAAATGATGAACGCTTCGGCTAGAGCAAAGCGGACGTGAGATCTTTACTACAGGTGGAACTGGGAGCAGGGGAGTGTGGTCAAATCTTTATATTTTGCGTTTTCCGGAAAGTAACGATGCCCGCTTAGCCCGCGCCAGCGGGTGGGAGTTTAATTCCCAGATTGCATAGAAGCGGCTGGTTGCATCACCGAGCGAAGCAAAAAAGGGGTCAAACGTTTAAAGTAAATATTGTGCTGAATTGCCTCCTTAATCTTCCCTGACTACAGCTACAACGACAGTCTCGTCACTGTGTTTATGGCAACGGTATCGTGGGTGGGCAAACAGACCGCTGTTCGAACCTATTCACGAGAGATGGGGATCCTAGGAGGACGCTCTTCGAACTCGAGAGTTTAGGAAATGGTCAAATCTTTGGATGTATTAGATGTTAATTACGCTGCTTTTTCTTCCTCCTTCCGATCGTCGCGATAATAGTAATTTAAGAGCCCGCCGAGCCGTTCACTTTTCTGGATCAGTCCGCTCTGAGAGCCATTTTGGGGTAGAGTAGGGAAGGGAATGCGATTCTCGAGCCCTTGATGATTTCGTTCATGATGAAAGTGCTCCAGGTATTCACTGATCGCTCTCCGTAGCGATTTCTGGCCGAAGAAAATGAGATGGTTAAGGTACTCTCGTTTGATTGTTGCCACGAAGCTCTCGGCGTATCCGTTTTGTTGAGGACAGCCAACCCGCGTCTGGATGACTTCAACACCACAATCGCTTAGTGTCTGTCTGTATACTTTGGTGAAAAGCGAATCATGATCGCAGACGAAATACTCTATTCCTTTTAGGAAGCCATCGAACGGATCGGTCAAATTGCGAGCCAACTGCTCCATCACCTGTCCGTTGATTTGGCAACCAATGTGAACGATCTGCACCTGTCTTTGAGCGAACTTCATGACGAAGAAGACTTGATAGCGAACAAGTGCTCGCAATGTCCAGACTTCAACAGTGAAGAAGTCTGCGACAGCCGTCACATCGATATGTGAGCGAATAAATCGCTGCCAATTGCTCGGCATTTGTCGCTCAGGGGCAGGAACAATACCCGCATCTCTCAATATGTTGCCGACCGTTGTGG
Organism: uncultured Puniceicoccaceae bacterium; assembly: GCA_963933835.1. GTDB lineage: Bacteria > Verrucomicrobiota > Verrucomicrobiia > Opitutales > Oceanipulchritudinaceae > CAWVVV01. Next base: position 8,158 of record CAWVVV010000004.1, read on the forward strand.
TGCTGACCTCAAATCCAAGGTTGAAGAGTGCCCCCTGAATCCGGCCATAGCCCCATTCAGGATTCTCAGAGGCGAACTTAACGCAGAGCTCTTTGATTTCTTCCATCCGCTTTCGACGAAAAGGATTTCTGCGTTTAGCTGTATACTTCAGAGCAACGAACTTTCGATGCCATGCGAGGATGGTCTCCGGCCTGACGAGGTTAGCGTACTGATGCAGTCCCTTCCATCCAAGCTTCCTGCCTTTCTTCGCCAGATTACGTCTCTGCGCGTTCGTAAATCGTAGCTTCTTTCCCGAAGCATCAAGCTGACCTTTGAGAATACGATTTTCTTCAAGCAGATACTCGATAACAAACTGCTGCTTGCGGTTCATCCATCCCGCCATGGCCGTGAGGAAGATCAAAGCTTGCGCGTTCATGGATAGGATCGTTCAATAATTAAATCGGCACGCAAGCCGCATATTCGTTGCACTGATCCTATAATTGAACCCCTCAGGATTGCTCCTACAGGTGAGACCCTGAGCTCGCTGCGTGCGAACCAGTCACTCCGATCCTCCCTAATCACCGGCGCCCGGTGTGCCCCCGACTGATTCGCTCGCGCGCCACCTTGATTGCCGATTCCAGGAACTGAGATCCGAGTCGAACGGATCGATGAAAACCAGCGAGTATCCATCGCCATCGGTTGCCGGTATCCACTCGTCGGAGTAATTGAATTCCAGAATGACTCGGTCAATCGCATCCACTAATTCGATTCTCTCACCACCGTTGCTCAACCGGCCAGAATAGACGCCGGCGACCGGGAGACCCGATCCGTATTCGGTTTCGAAGATCGCCTCATCCGCAACCACGAGCACCACATCTCCGGGTGCGAGAACACGTCCGGGAAAGGTGAATTCCACGCCATCGGTGAACCGAACTTGATTCAATTCGATGGCCTCATCTCCTATATTCTGCAGCTCGATAAACTCGGCTGTTGGAGTAACTGGGTGATAGTGAATCTCTGTGATGCGCAAGTTCTCTTGCACCGAGCTGGTTGTGAACACTTCTCTGTGCAAAGGTCCCCACTCATCGTCGATCCGAACGCGCGCGTTGACTATGGTTGTCCGTGAAAGGGTGATTGGGTTGGCGTATTCTATTGCCCGGTCCGACAGGCCACCCTTGAGTGTGAGGACTTGGTCGTCCACGATCAGACGGCACGAAATCAGGAAATCGCTACCATAGGCTCGGTCATTCAAGCCGCGAATCGCGAGTATGTTTTCTTCCCCAGGATTCAGGTCGCCCAGAAATCCGGAAAGGTCATAGACCATGGGGACGAGCGCTTCCTCACTATCACGACTGGCTATGGCGGTTGAGTTCCATTTCAGCGTCGCAGGAGTGTTCGCCTCTGCGACGCGGTTTCCATTGAGGTAAGCGACAAATCCGTCGTCATACAGGATTTCCAGGCCAAGGTAACGGAAACCTGCTGAGTCGGCAGTATTCACCGAAAAAGGAATGCGAATGTAGCAAGTCCCATTATTGCCTCGCATCCCTGCCTCAACGTCCACCTCGATAATGTTTTGAAAAGCGGCTGAATTCCGTATGTCATAGCCGACTCCTCCGGTACCACTGGTCCACCCTGAGTCCTCGAATAACGGACCGGTCCAGTCATCGGGTAGGGGACCCGTCGGAACCAGAACATTCTTAGGATCCGCTTCCGTGACTAGAACTGTTTTGGTAGACTCCCCACCCGGCCACCGCACGGGAAACCGCGGATCCGTCCCATCCAGGGTGTAGTAAATTCTGCCGGTGGGGTTCGGGTTGGACAACTCGAGGGAGAAACCCTCCGCAATCGGACCACCGTCGCGGTTGAAATCCGGCATCTTCAAAAACTGTGAATCAAGCCAGTCGAGGCGCGCCGTGAGCCATCCCATTAGCCAGACAACCTCATCTTCGTAGGTGTGCGGATCTTTAGGTGTTCCCCAATAGGAGTTGCCACGGGTCTTGACGTTGAGGACCGGCCACCGAACGAAATTCCGAGCCGCCGGTTCCTCAAGCAATTCGAAAAGAGAGTCCATTTCAGCAAGGATGGCACCGGTCGAAAGGATATCCCGACGTAACTCCGCCCACCGATCCACCCAGTATTGCCAGTAATCCGGGTCTTCCTTGAATCTCGACCACCATCTCATCGTCCGGTCATTGACTGGCGTGTAGTAAAAGGTTGCCCATCCTTCCGGTGCGTAACAAGGACAGGCCCCGAAGCAATCCCTGCACCACTTCCAATCATAATCTGCGTTGCCCAAGGCGTAATTGTAGTCCCACACAGGCCCAAACCTCAGGGGTTGATTGCGGTCTTTGTAGAGAAACGTGCTCCGTGCATCCATGTTTTTGGTCAGTTCCTGAATGACCTGCCGTTCGATACAGGAACGGGCATCGACAAGATCCGTATAATGTTCGCCCGTTTCTGGATGGAGGTAATCGGGAGCAAATACAGCGGACTCCACGTCGTTGATGTACCCTTCTATCCAAGCCCGCTGTTCAACAGCCAGTTCATCCAGATCCGGATCGACGTATTCCATGAACAGCTGTGTTCTATCCAACTGAAAATCATCGCCCCAATCCGCCTTAAGAATATAGCCGCCCGAAATATCCGGCTCAGCCAGATCGGTTGGTCTGAGCCTCGCAATGTCGATGCGATCCTTGTGCCGTTTAACTTTTTCCATCAGCACATACACCCCGATGTAATCCTCATAGGACACCACATCGTCACCATCCATGTTGGCAAATACTTCGAGGTATCGAGTCTGGGTCACGTAGTTGCCCATTTTTCTACTCCACGAGTAGGTGATGAAATTGCGCATCAAGGTCTTGTCCGTGTACGGGGCGTGGAGAATCCAGTCGGATTCCGCCGGAAATCCCAGGAGCGAGACGTCCCTGTCTTCATCATCGTCGTCCCAAACCTCGAATTTGTAGGACTTTTTCGGGAAATCATCCTGTGCTGAATTCCCTCTCACACGCATGCTCGCCCGGCCGGCAAAATCGGGCTGAGCAGTAATCCTGGCGCGGCCGGTGACCTTATCCGTATCGAGGACTACAGCCGATACCGGCCTTTGTGGCCAGGGGTTTTCCTCGCCACGTGGGTAGACTTCGGCGTCGATATCGTGACCGAAAGAATCCAACACAACGATGGGCAAACCCGATTCGAAGTTTTCCAGTTCCGGATCGAGGGCGAGGTATGTTTCACTGCTAACCGGTCCGGGATCCATCCCTGGTACCACCACTCGAGCACGCAGCTGGGTGATCCCGGTCAGGACCAGGGGGGGACCATATAAAGGCGACTGTCCCGTCGGGACGGAACCGTCCATAGTGAAATGAATGCTGGCATCGGGCACCGCAGTTTCCAGCGTCACGGACAACTCTCCGGTGAAGGTGCCACCCGGCACCGAAAAAGCTGGCTTGGGCAAACCGGGAATCGGGGGATCCTCGATTTGGGTGCGCAACTCGACATCCCTGTAGAAATCGTCCTTGGGCACATGGTAAAACCACCGGTCTCCAACTGCGCCTCCCTCGAAATAGAATATCCAGCCGTCGTTTGCCCCGAACTTGTAGATCCACGGATAGACCGCATTACCGGTCCAGATCCATGAATCAAGTTCCATATCCAAAAGGAAAATGCTCGATTCGGCTTCGCCCTCACACCATTGCCAACCGTGCTCGGCGTGCCAGATCCATGGGAAGCCCGAATCCGACAGGAAGCCATACCAGTCGGAATGTCGCCACTCATCGTCGACGCGGACGGCATTTGCCCAGAGATAAGGCTCGGAGGGCGATACCTCACCGGCAATAACGATAGCGGGCTGCAGGATGGAGAAAATGAATCCTAAGGTCAGGGAGATTGGATTGCGCAACACTTTTATTATTAGGTATTTTTGTAGTTAGCTGATCGAATCGATGAGTTATTGAGATGAATCATGGAATACACCAGAGCTATGTCTCTTCTAAACGAGGCGCTCCGTGCTCAGGAGCAAAAAAGGGGTCAAATGTTTAAAGTAAATGTTGTGCTGAATTGCCTCCTTAATCTTCCCTGACTACAGCTACAACGCCAACGGCAGTCTCGTCACTGTGCTCTATGGCAACGGTATCGCTCAAGGAAAGTTCTGCGCTTGTCCAAGCGAGTTACTAAGGCCGGTGTTTTGCAGTCCACTTGGAAACCCCGCATTGTGTTGCTTGAAACGTTCATGCGCGTCCTCCGAGATCCCGATATATCGGCGGCTCTCTTCATTCTCTAGCAAGTAGACGCGATAGAGTTTCAGACCCAAAAATGGCGAAGGCCCGATTTCTTTCGAAATCGGGCCTTCATTGGGTGCAGGAGTAGGATTTGAACCTACGACCTTCAGGTTATGAGCCTGACGAGCTACCGGACTGCTCCATCCTGCAACAGGGAAAGAGGCTCAAGGTGTAGATCGGGACAGGTGAATCAAGCATGAAGATGAGAATTTTCGGCTTTTGATTGTTTGTGCGGCTTTAAAGGGAGGATTTTCCTCTTTGGGGGGTTGCAGTGTTGTTTTTGACGACGGATAGTTGATTAGAACGATTTAATCACCATGGCGACGAAAGCATTCCATTACCAAAAGCCGTTTCCTCTCGCGGCAGATGACACTGAATACCGGTTGGTCTCAAAGGACCACGTAAGCGTTGAGACTTTTAAGGGAGAGGAAATTCTCGTGATTGAGCCTGAAGCTTTGGAGCTCCTTGCGAATGAGGCGACGAAAGACATCGCATTCATGCTGCGCACCTCGCACCTCAAACAGGTAGCCGCGATCCTCGACGACCCAGAAGCGAGTGAAAACGATCACTACGTCGCTTTGACGCTCTTGCGCAATGCGGAGGTGGCGGCGAAGGGTATCCTGCCGTTCTGCCAAGATACGGGCACGGCGATTGTGATGGGGAAAAAGGGACAGAAGGTCTGGACCGGTGGTGGTGATGATGAGGCGCTGAGCAAGGGCATCTACAAGACTTACACCGAGGAGAACTTGCGCTATTCGCAGACGGTCCCATTGGACATGTTTCAGGAGGTGAACTCGGGCACCAATCTACCCGCCCAGATCGATCTCTATGCGACGGAGGGCGACGCCTATGACTTTCTCTTCATCGCGAAGGGTGGTGGTTCAGCAAATAAGACTTTCCTCTATCAAGAGACGAAGGCGCTTTTGAATCCTGCGAGTATCGAAAAGTTTATGATCGAGAAGATGCGCTCGCTCGGGACGGCGGCTTGTCCGCCGTATCACCTTTCGATTGTGATCGGCGGGACTTCCGCGGAAGCAAACCTCAAGGCGGTCAAGCTCGCCTCGACGCGTTACTACGACGAACTGCCAACGTCGGGTAATGAGCATGGGCGTGCATTTCGCGATCGAGCTTGGGAGGGACGCTTTCTCGAACTCGCGCAGCAGATTGGTATCGGTGCTCAATTCGGCGGGAAATACTTTGCTCTCGATATGCGAGTGATCCGTCTCCCGCGTCATGGGGCATCGTGCCCGGTCGGTATCGGGGTGTCTTGTTCGGCGGATCGCAATGCCAAGGCAAGGATCAATAAGGACGGCATTTGGCTCGAAAAGCTCGAGCCAAACCCAGGCCGTTTTATCCCTGATGAGATGCGGAAGAAGGCGACGGTTGGCGCGGTGAAGATCGATCTCAATCGGCCTATGCCAGACATCCTCGCTGAGCTGGGTAAATATCCGATCACGACCCAGGTGCAGCTCACGGGCACGATCATCGTTGCTCGCGATATCGCCCACGCGGAATTGAAGGAGAGGATCGAGGCGGGTAAAGGTTTACCTGACTACGTGAAGAACCACCCGATTTACTACGCTGGTCCTGCCAAGACACCCAAAGGCATGCCTTCAGGTTCCTTTGGGCCGACAACGGCGGGACGGATGGATGGCTACGTTGACCTCTTTCAAGAGCATGGCGGATCCATGATCATGCTCGCGAAGGGTAATCGAAGCCAGAAGGTGACCGACGCCTGTCAGAAGCACGGAGGTTTTTACCTTGGCTCAATTGGCGGCCCTGCAGCCCTGCTTGCGCAGAATAATATCAAGAAGGTTGAGATCGTTGAATTTCCAGAGCTTGGAATGGAAGCGATTTGGAAGATCCAAGTTGTCGACTTTCCTGCCTTCATTCTGGTTGATGACAAGGGGAACGACTTCTTCAAGAAGATCAACGAGTGCCCGGTGTGTTGATGAATGTATGCATTACTGGATACGGATATGTCTTTTTAGCTCACGACACAGAAAGGAGCTGCTTCACGGGCGGCGATTTCGAAGCCGAGTTGTGCGCACAGTTCGGGAAGTCTTTCGGGTGCTCCAGGTAGAGCGCTCAGGATTTGATCACTGTAGGGGAGGAACCTTGACTCGTGATTCGGGAGCGGTGTCAGTTTCGTGCTGAGCCCAAGGAGCCACCGCCATTGGTCGTGCGAGCGTTGACTCCACGACTGAAGAAGCGAGATGGGGCAGTTGCCGTGTTGAATTGTGCTGATAGTTTGGGACAGGTCGTAGCCTTCGCGGATGCCGCAATTTAGACTGTGGACACCGAGCGGCGACGTCGTATGCGCGGCGTCACCCAGTAGACATACCCTGCCTTCGGAAAAGCTGCTCGCAAGTCGCTCCGCGAAATGGATTTCGATCTGCCAGTGGAGTTTTCTAAGCTCGTGGTCAAAGAAAGGTGCGCGCTCAGCTAGAAGGGCGTGGAAGTGCTCACTATTTAGATGGGTGTCGCTTTGCATGACTCCAGTTGAACTGGAGGGGCGATGCCGGTTGATTTTGAAATCTGAAGCTTGATCGAGTTCGAATGTCCAGCGCCCGCGGGTTGAAGAAAGGGGAATAAAGGCACTGACTTTCCCGTGGTGGAAAACGAGCTTCATTTCCTTTTCAAGTGGTCCATCGACGTCGAATTCGAAGAACTCATATGAGCGGGAAGGCTTTGCATCACAGAAGCCGGTTCGAATGAACTCGCGTGTCTGAGAGCGGTAACCGTCGGCGCCGAAGAGAAAAGGAACGTGGAACTCACGCTCGACCCGTTCGGTAGCGCTTGCATCTGCTTGTCGCCTGTTTGGAGGAGGTGGTTCTTTGGTTTTACCACTCACCTCAGATTCTTGGTGGTTGAGATCTGTCAGGCTGTGATCCCACTCAATTTCAACCCCTCCGAGTGCAAGCTCTTCGATCAGCGTCGCTTCGAGGGCGGATTGAGGGAGTGCGAGGATGTGCGGATAGGCGCTATCTTGAGTGCGTAGGTCGACGGTCTTGACCTTTTGCGCATCCACATAAACGCCGATGCTTTCGATCAGGTTTCCATGTGGGAGAAGGCGTTGGTAAACACCTAACTTGTCGAGCAGTGCTAGGGTGTCAGGGTGAAGGAGAGAGGCATACGAGTCCCGGCTAGGGCCGCTTGCAGCGTCGATGACGCGAAGGGGGATGTCTTCTTTGAGCAGTGAGAGTGCGCTGGTCAGACCGACCGGCCCTGCGCCAACGACGAGAACGTCGGGCGGGAGCGTCTGGATTGATTTCATGGCTGGGTAGGGGTATCAGTCCGTTAAATAGTATTTATATTACGGGTAGATATATCTATAGCCCTAATATTCGATTTTGGCGATCTTTAAAAATCACCTTTGGGCGCACAGAAACAGAGCTCAGGTTCGAGCAAGCGTAAGGGTGCTTCATTCGTAGAACGAATGACGAAAGCCCTAAAAAGACGATTGACCACGCTAGGGCGGAGCTTTTGGCTGCGAGGTTTTTCTCCATCAGCAACCTATATAGCCGTGAACGTAACCGTAACCGACGTCAGCGAACTCCGCAAAGAATTGATTGTATCCTTCACTGCCAGTGAATTGGTAGAAGAAGAAACATCCCTTTTGATAGACTTTCGAAAACAGGCCAAAGTGCCTGGTTTCCGCCAAGGAAAAGTGCCGGAGAATGTTCTCCGTCAGCGCTTTAAGAAAGGCATCAGCGAAGAGCTTGCCCGCAAGGTCTCGCAAAAAGCGTTTCAGTTTGCGGTCGAAGACAAGGACTTGAAGGTCCATCAGATCGTCGATGCGGCGAAGCTTGAAGAGGTCGACGCCAGCCAGGACATCGCAGTCGACTTTACCGTCGATCTCGTTCCTGAGATTAATCTCCCTGATTACAAGGGTATCGCAACGAAGGCCCCGGCAACAGAGGTGTCAGATGACGAAGTCGATCAAGCGATCGAACGGATGCGTCGCGAGCGGGCAGACTTCAGTGAAGTTGAGCGTGCCGCTGGTGAAGGCGATTACGTCAAACTGTCCTACGTCGGCACGGTTGATGGCACGGCTATTTCTGAATTGATTGGTGAAGATGCTGCCAACCGTTCATGGGCTTCAGTTGAGAACGGCTGGGAAGAAGCCGGGACAGAAGAAGCGAAGACCTATGGTGTGCCCGCAATCATTGATGGCATCGTTGGCTTGAGCGCTGGCGAGGCAAAGACGATCACGACTGATTATGCCGCAGATTTCAAAATCGAGGCTCTTCAAGGTAAGTCTGGCAGCTATGAGGTGACGGTTCATGAAGTGCGTGAACGCAAGCTTCCCGAGCTGAATGAGGAATTTCTTAAGAGTATCCAAGTTGAGTCTGTCGAAGAACTCAAGGGGCAGCTTCTGGACAATCTAGAGGCTCAAAAGAAGCAGCAGTCTGCTGAAGCTCAACGGAACCAAATTATCGACCACTTGCTCGAGAAGGTGGACACCGCCCTGCCGGAATCTGCGCTTGAGAGCGAAACCCAGCAAGTCATGGCGCGCATCATGATGGAAAACATGCAGCGTGGGGTGGCCGAAAATGACTTCGAAGAAAACAAGGCTGCGCTTCACGCTCAAGCCACTGGCATCGCTCAACGCGATGTGAAAGCTCGCTTCGTTCTCTCCAAGGTCGCTGAAACAGAGTCGATCGAAGTTTCCAATGAAGATTTACAGCGCGCGATTATGAACATCGCGACACAACAGCGCCGCAGTCCTGACGAATTCGTCAAGGAACTCCGCGAAGACCAAAACAAGGTTCGACAGCTCCAAGGGCAGGTCCTGATGAGCAAGACACTTGATTTCCTCGTTAAAGAGGCTAAGGTTGAGACAGTTGCAGCAGAAGAAGCAGCTAACGCTTAGTCACTACTGACCGCCTAGCCCTGAAAAACATGAGTTACTACTTACCACTCCCACACGTCGTCGAAAGTGACGGCCGGACTGAAAAAAGCTGGGATATCTACAGCCGCCTCCTGAAGGACCGGATCATCTTTATCGGCACTCCGATCGACGATTATGTCGCGAACGGTGTTATCGCTCAGCTTCTCCTGCTTCAGATGGAAGATCCGAAGAAGGACATCCAGCTCTATATCAACAGCCCCGGTGGCAGTATCACAGACGGCATGGCGATTTACGATACGATGCGCTTTTTGAGCTGCGACATTAAGACCTACTGCATGGGGCAGGCTGCTAGCATGGCTACGGTCATCGTAGCGGCGGGCACTCCCGGCAAACGCTACGCACTCCCACACAGCCGTCTCATGATCCACCAGCCAAGTGGTGGAGCGACAGGGCAGACTTCGGACATTACGATCGCCGCCCGTGAGATCCTGCGTTGGCGCAAGACACTGAACGAGGTTCTTTCTGAGCACTCTGGTCAAGAGGTTGAGCGCGTTGCGAAGGACTCTGACCGTGATTTCTACATGACCGCCGTTGAGGCGAAAGAGTATGGCCTTGTCGATCACGTGATCGAATTCGGTAAGTCTGAGACAACTGCCTAGAATTGTATGGCTAAATCAAGCAAGATGACCTTCTGCAGTTTCTGCGGAAAGTCTCAGAACGAAGTTCGCAAGATGATCGCTGGTCCCGCTGGCGTTTATATTTGCGACTCGTGCGTAAACGTCTGCAAGACGATCATTGACCGTAAGCTGAAGGACGAACCGGAGGTGCCCGAAGCGCAAGGCACGGGCTTCAAACTCCTCCGCCCAGCCGAAATCAAAGGCCGCCTTGACGAGTATGTGGTGGGTCAAGAGCACGCTAAAAAAGTGCTTTCAGTTGCGGTTTATAACCACTTCAAGCGGCTTTCGCTTACAAATGAGGAAGCGCACACGCTGAGCGAGGATCTCGTCGATGTTGAAATCGAAAAGAGTAATGTCCTCCTTCTCGGCCCCACGGGTAGTGGTAAAACTTTTCTCGCTCGGACCCTAGCGCAATTGCTTGATGTGCCCTTTGCGATCGCTGATGCGACGACTTTGACCGAAGCTGGTTATGTCGGAGAAGACGTTGAAAACATCGTTCTTCGCCTCCTCCAATCAGCAGAGTTCGATGTTGGACGCGCCGAATGTGGTATTATCTATGTCGACGAAATCGACAAGATTGGCCGTCGCACAGAAAATGTTTCGATCACTCGTGATGTCTCGGGTGAAGGCGTTCAGCAGGCGCTACTGAAGATTCTTGAAGGAACCGTTTGCAATGTACCGCCCCAGGGTGGACGCAAGCATCCGAATCAGGAATACGTCAAAGTCGACACGACGAATATCCTCTTCATCTGTGGCGGGGCTTTCGTCGGAATGGACAATATCGTTCTACGTCGCCTTGGCGCTGGTTCGATCGGTTGGGATTCAAAAGAGCGCAAGCAGATTGATGAAACAACGGCCTTGAGTGAAGTAGCGCCTGAGGATCTCGTGCGCTATGGACTCATCCCAGAGTTCATCGGTCGTCTTCCAATCCTTTCGGTTTTAGAGGAGTTGAATGTCGAGCAACTCGAGTTCGTTCTGACCAAGACACGCAATGCGATCACGAAGCAGTATGAGAAGCTCTTTGCCCTCGAAGGCGTTAAGCTGAGCTTCACGCGAGAGGCTATTTCCTCGATTGCTGAGAAGGCGATCGAACTTAAGACGGGCGCACGTGCTCTCCGCTCGATCATGGAGAAGTTGATGCTCGAGATTATGTATGAATTGCCTGACCTCGACAACGTCGAAGAGGTTACGATTGGACGCCCCGTTGTGTCCTCAGGGGCGAAGCCGAAGATTAAGTATCGCGCTGACGCTGCTTAAGCGGAGCTATGCAGACCGCACAATGCTTCGAAGTGTTGGCCTGAAGGCTAGAGCCTTTCGGTGTGTAACTGTTTTTACGCCCTACGGGCTGAGTTTATAAAAACGTGTGATATAAAGGTCTGTACGAACGGCTGATTGAAGGTGCGATAAGTCGCTCCGAACTAGGAGGTAACGTCTGAATGGCTGAAGCTCAGAATGAGCAGAAGGTCATCTCAAATCGCCCAGAAGGGCCGGACACAACCTCCTATGAGCAGCCTACAAGAGAATCTACGTAGCCCACAGAACACCATCGACCATTTTGGAGAAGAAGAGCAGACTGAACGCTCTATCCAGTGGGTGTGTTCGATCACGGGGCAACTAGGGGATGCTTTTATGGTTTTTGCCCGCTGGCAGTGTCTTGGCTTGGGAGGCGAACTTTGGCGAACAAGCACAGACGGACGCTTGTTCAACCCGGGAGATGACGAGTGGCTGTCCTATTTCCATCCGGATGACCAAGGAGCGGTAGCTCTCGGCTTGGCGGATCCGTCAGTAAATACTTTTCCAAACGTTCGCATTCTTTCCCCAGACGATGGTTCGTATCAGCTGGCTTCGATGCGGATGTTCTATCCGCCTTTTGAAACGGAAGAACATCTCTTTGCAATCGTTCTGAGTCGAAACGAAGCGAGTGCCCAGAGCGTAACTGAAGCTGCGTCATACAGCCAATCAGAGATGCTCGCCTCGTCGACGGCTGAGGTAGTTGAGATTGTTCGCTCTTCTGGAATGGTTGTGAATTGCAGCCTGTCCTTCGAAGAAGCCAACCACCTCGATGATGACGAAGCGATCGGCCAAGAATGGAAAGCGCTCTCCCTCATGGAGGACGCCTACTCGACGATGCTTCTGGAAAAGATCGTGCATCATACTGAGCTGAAGAGTTACCCAGCCGTGTTGAGGAGTCGCGAGGGGCATGCGCGCGAAATGCTTATCGATGTCCTGCCTTCGCTCGAAGACGAAGATAATGTTGTCCTGACTTTCAAAGATGTAACGAGCCACAACTACGCTTGTCGCCACTTGCACGAGGTGATCGATCATCTACCATTTGGGGTCTTTACACGCGGAATTGAAAACGGGAAGTATCAACTTTCTAATACAAGTGCAAACCGATTAATGAATCAGGGTGCTCCGTTGCGAGGCTTGGAGGATGACGATCTCTTCGCGGAAAACGATGTCGCTAAGATTCTATCGAGTCTGAACGTAGATTCTGAAACAGGGGAATTGAATTCGAGCGATCCGCTAACACTCGATGATGAGCGGAAGGAAACCAGTTATCTGCCGATGACAGACAGTAGCGGTCGCGTGAATCGTGTCGTCGGCATTGTGCGGGAGGTTGAGGAAATGACCGCGGTCGATGGTGGGATGCTCGGGCTGAATACGGAATCGTTGCTCAACGTAGGGCACGAGATTCGCACCCCGATGAATGCGATTCTTGGATTCACTTCTTTGCTTGCTGATACATCTTTGCAGGCAGAGCAGAAGGAGATGCTAGAGACCGTCCGAGCAAGTGGTGAAGCCTTGTCGAATACGGTTGATCTGATGCTGGAATTAGCGGCGCTGAACGGCAGTGAAAACACCGTGAAGGCCGACGTCATGAACATCGAAACGTTTTTAGAGGACCTCGGCGGCGCCTATTCTGAAATGGCGACTGAGCGCGGATTGCTCCTCAATATTGAGGTGGACCCGCAGATTCCTTCAGGCATAGAGGCGGATGCTCCGAAGCTACGGCAGTTGATGGAAAACCTCGTCAAAAACGCACTCAAATTTACGCCCGAGGGTGAGGTCGGTATACAGGCTGATTTGATCGACTTGGTCGACGAGCAAGCGGTCATCCAACTCAGTGTATTTGACACCGGTATTGGCATCTCTCCTGAAAAGCAGAAGCTGATCTTTGAAGCCTTTCAACAAGCTGACTCCTCTGAGACGCGGTCGTATGAGGGGACGGGTCTCGGTCTGACGGTGAGCGACCGCATTGCGCAGGTGATGGGTAGCCGCATCGAATTACAAAGCTCACTGGGTGAAGGCTCCATATTCTCACTTCAGTTATCGCTCAAGGTGAGTAGCGCGTCGACGTTGGGTGATGAGCAAGCATGCCCGAGAGGACTCTCGGTCGTCATTATCGCGAAGGAAAAGGCGCAAGGAGAAGCGCTCTCTAGAATGCTTACGGTATGGGGATCCGAAACGATTGTGACGACTTCTACAGATGATTTCAGCCGCGAACTCGAAACGACTTCGAGTCAGCGTATTGGAATCTGCATTTTGCCGAAAGAGGCCCCGCTCGCGGTTTCAGTAACGCAGCTTATACACTCTGGAAAGGCATTGGTGCTCGCGGAAGGTTCAGAGAAAGCAGCGGCTTTCGCAGAGGCGTTTGGTAGCGACCGAGTCGTTCCATCTCTCATTCGCGGAAGTCAGGTGCGTCGTTGCATTAAGGACTTTGTCGCGGGATCTGTCGGGAGTGTGGTCGAACCAAAAACGACGACTCCTCAGGCGCGGCCAGTTTCAGAGCTTTCAGTCCTCTTGATCGACGACCGTTCAACTGAACTGAGGGCAATGGTGAGTGATCTTGTGAGCTGGGGCGTGGAGGTTGATCTGTGCGAATCCGAGCACACAGCAAAGCAGTTCGTAAATGCGAAAAGCTACGATGTCATCTTCTTTGAAGCGAACTACCTTGGTATGGATACCGCGGCGATGATTCAAGGGCTTCGCCTTCAGCTTGCTGACGAGTCACGGACTACTTTTGTTGGTTTGGCACGGCCAGACATGAAGAGCACGGAAGTGAACCTAGGAGCGGCTCAAGTAGAGAGCTTACTCTGCAAGCCAGTCGATACGACGAAACTCAGAGCACTGCTGGAAAGCCTCGCGTAGAGAAAGGATGTAACGGCGCGTTCTAGCGCAGTGCGGCGCGAACAAGCGTTTCAGTTGTCGCATTGTCGCCGAGTTGTTCTCGAGCCTTACGCACGGCGCGATCGGCAACGTCTGCCTTGTAGCCGAGCGCAAGCATAGCCATGACCGCCTCTTCGTGATGGCTCATAGGGATTTGGTTAGAGCCACTCATTGAAGCCGATCCAGCGATAGCAGTAGGTTCGCTTTTGAAGGCAGCCACTTTGTCGCGCAGTTCAACGATGACGCGCTCTGCTGTCTTCTTGCCGATGCCGGGGCACTGAGCGAGGAGTGAAGCATCGCCGTTTGCGATCGCAGATTGAAGCATTGGGAGAGACAGCTTACTCATCATGCTGAGTGCGATCTTGGGTCCGATGCCGGAGACCTTCTCGGTGAGCAGTCGGAAGAAGTCACGTTCCGCGCGATCAATAAATCCGTAGAGTGCTTGGCTGTCTTCGCGATAAACGGCGTAGATGTAGAGCTTTAAGGCATTGCCGTTTCCGGGTAACCGTTCTGCGGTCGTCACTGGGATGTGGACTTCGTATCCAATTCCTTGGACATCGACGACGGCCGAGAGCGGCGTGGCCTCGATGAGTTTGCCTTCGAGCTGAACGATCATCGCAGGCCAAGGACGTCTTGCATCGAGTAGAGCCCTGCCTTCTGGCCAACCAGCCAGTGCGCAGCTTGGAAGGCCCCCCGGGCAAAAATGCCGCGGTCGGAAGCACGGTGGGTCAGCTCGATACGGTCACTGTCACCAAAAAAGAATACAGTATGCTCACCAACGACTTCACCACCGCGGAGGGCGTGGACAGCGAGCTCGTTTGTCGGACGTGCTCCCGTATCACCACTGCGGCCATAGATGCGTGCGTCGTCGGGCAGATCGCGTTCGCCTTCGACCATTTCGGCTAGGTTTTTAGCTGTGCCGCTCGGAGCATCTTGTTTGTGCCGATGGTGGATTTCGGTGATCTCCGGGGCGTAGCTTGTGGGCAAGATACGGGCGGCCTCACGTGTGAGGTGAAAGAGCAAATTGACGCCGATCGAATAGTTCCCGGCGAGGGTCAAAGCGAGGCCTTGAGAGGTCTTGTTGATGACCGCTAACTCGCTTTCGGTGTGGCCTGTTGTCCCGATGACGACAGGCACGTGGTGTTGGCTGGCCTTCTCGAGAACAGCTTTCGTGACGGTGTGAAAACTGAAATCGATCACGACCTGAGCAGACTCCCAAACATCATCGGTGAGGGTGTCGCCTTCGTCGATCGTGCCGACGATTTCTGCTTCACACTGGGAAGCGAGTTGAGCCAAGGTCTGGCCCATGCGGCCTTTGCCGCCGAATAGAATTACTTTAAGAGGCATCTTCGCCAAGATCGAGGTTAGCAAGCAGGGTACGGACGCGGGCTAGATTTCCAGCCGACATTTCGCAGAGCGGGAGGCGAACAGAGTAAGGGGATAGAACGCCTGTTTCATCGAGCACGGTCTTGATTGTGACGGGGTTGCCCTCGATGAATACGAGCTCTCCGAGAAGGGCTTCATGCGTCTTGGCCAAGGCACGGGCAGCCTCAAAATCGCCCGAGAGCGCTGTTTGAGTGATGCGTTG
The DNA here is from genome assembly GCA_963933835.1 of uncultured Puniceicoccaceae bacterium. GTDB lineage: Bacteria > Verrucomicrobiota > Verrucomicrobiia > Opitutales > Oceanipulchritudinaceae > CAWVVV01. The sequence goes on from CAWVVV010000004.1 coordinate 23,707, forward strand.
GACGAGGCGTGGCGCGAGATTCGAAGCAACACTGATGACGCCGCAGCCTCCTTCCTCGATAAATGGAACGATCAAGCCGTCGTCACCGCTGATGATCTTTAGGTCGCTGCCGCAGGCGTCGCGAAGGCGCTTTACCTTTTCGATGTCGCCGCCGGCCTCCTTGATCGCGCAAACGTGCGGGTAGTCCTTGAGCAGACGTCGCACCGTCTCTACCTCTATTTCGACGCCACAGCGGCTCGGAACGGAGTAGAGGACCTGAACCTTTTCGGTCGTCTCAGCGAGGGTGGCAAAGTGGCGGTAGAGGCCTTCCTGGCTCGGCTTGTTATAGTAGGGAGCGACTTGGAGGCACCCGTCGACTCCGAGGTCAGTCGCAGTTTTTGTGTATCCGCGCGCTTCGGAGGTCGAATTCGACCCTGTTCCAGCGATCACTGGAACGCGGCCGTTAACCGTTTCGACGACAAAGCGCATCACCTCGAGGTGCTCTTTGTGGCTGAGGGTAGGGGATTCACCTGTCGTGCCGACAGGTACAAGACCACTGATGCCGCCTGCTATTTGCCGTTCAACGAAATGCCCGAGGACTGGGTAGTCGACTTCGTCATTCGTAAACGGCGTCACGAGCGCGGTGAAAGTTCCTTCAAGATTTAGGGTTGTCATGCCGATAAGTAAATAGGCGGAAATGTAGAAACCTAGGGGTCTGCATTTCCATTTCAATTGAATAAACAAATACAACGCCAGCCACCAAATGGCCGAGAATCTCGAAATTTTTGAAAACCTTCTCCTCCTCGCAGTTGAGAACGGTGCAAGTGATATCCACATCAAGACGGATCGCCCTGCCTATCTTAGGCTTCAGGGCGCGCTCGAGCCTGTGGATATGGACAAACTCACGAACCCGCAGATCAACGACTTCATCGAGAAGACGTGCCCTGGGCAGTTTTTCGAGCGTTGGCGGGCCGACAACCAAGTCGATTACAGTTATCGGCTCGAGGATGTCGGGCGTTTTCGTGTCTCAGCTTTTTACCAGCGCGGCACGCCCAGTATCGTCTTTCGCCACGTAAAAGATCAGCCACCGACATTTGAGCAGCTCAATCATGAGCCAGCGGTGTTGAACAAACTTTGCCGTCAAAAAGACGGAATCGCCCTCATTTGCGGTGCGACAGGCTCGGGTAAGAGTTCTACCCTCCCCGCGATGCTGAATTGGATCAACCACAACTACGAGAAGCACATCGTGACCCTGGAAGACCCGATTGAGTTTACTTACAAGGACATCAAGGCCGTGATTAATCAACGTGAAGTTGGGATCGATGTGCCAGACTTCACGCTTGGGATGCGAGCCGTTTTACGCCAAGACCCAGACATCATGCTCGTGGGTGAAATGCGCGACTCAGAGACTTTTAGCACCGCGCTCTCAGCTGCTGAGACCGGTCACTATGTCCTTGGCACCCTTCACTCCTCGAACGCGCAGCAAGCGGTTCAACGGCTCTTTGAATTCTATCCGGTAGAGCAGCACCCAGGCCTTCGCCGGCAGGTCGCAAGCTCCTTGCGGGCCGCGATCACGCAGCGCTTGGTTCCTGCGCTTGAGGGACAGGGTCGTCTCCCTGTTCTTGAAATCTTTGTTGTCGATGGGATTGGCCGCACCGCGATCGGAGAAGGCACTTTTGAGAAAATTCCGTCGATTATCGAAGCCAGCATGGATACCGGCTCTAAATCCTTTAATCAGGATCTCTACCGACTTGTGAAGGCAGGACTCGTCTCAAAGAAGGTCGCACTCGACTTTTCTCCGAATCCTAAGGCGTTGGAGATGAACCTGAAGGGGATTTTCCTCTCCGCGGGCGGTATCGTTTCGTAGGCCGGGAAGGTCAGGCCAGCCCCTGAGGGCGGATGGTCGAACTAGATTTATCTTCATTCTAGTTCATTGCAGGCTCGCCAGTGCCCCCGTTGAGGGCATGCTGCCGCGTTTCTTACATCTTTTAAGGCCTGCCATGCAACCATCGGACATCCGAAATATCGCCATTATCGCTCACGTTGATCACGGGAAAACAACTCTCGTGGACAAGCTCCTACAGGGCAGTGGTGTTTACCGCGAAAACCAAGTTGTCGTCGAACGCGCGATGGACTCGATGGATCTCGAAAAAGAGAAGGGTATCACGATCAAGGCGAAGAACACCGCTGTGATGTGGCGAGGTAAGACGATGAACATCGTTGATACCCCAGGGCACGCTGATTTCGGCGCTGAAGTTGAACGTGTGATGAAGATGGTCGATGGCGTTCTTCTCGTCGTCGATGCCTATGATGGCCCTCAAGCCCAAACGCGCTTCGTTTTGCGCAAGGCGCTTCAACACGGTCTGGCACCGGTCGTCGTGATCAACAAGGTCGACCGTGATCACTGTGAGCCGAAGGCTGTGCAGGATAAGGTCCTTGAGCTCTTTCTCGAACTCGAAGCGACCGATGAGCAGTTCAACTGCCCATTCATCTATGCGAGTGCGAAGAACGGCTGGGCGGACTATGATCTCGACGGTCCACGTAAAGACATGTCCGCACTTTTTGAAACGGTTCTCGAGCACGTGCCGGCACCGGTTGTAGAGGAAGGTGGCTTCCGTATGCTCGTATCCAATATCGACTACAATGACTTTGTCGGTCGTATCGCGATCGGTCGGATTTTAAGTGGTAGCGTCAAGGGCAGTGACACGATTTACAAGCTCGCCCCAGACGAAGCCCCAGAGCGGGTGAAAGTGACGAAGCTCTTCAGCTATTCAGGTCTAGGGACCGAAAACAGCGTTGAGGGTGTAGCGGGCGACATTATTGGAATTTCTGGGTTCAATGAGGTGGATATCGGCAACACGCTTGGATCCACTCCGGAAACTGAATTGCTGCCTTTCGTCGATATCGACCCGCCGACGATCCAGATGGAGTTCGCTGTTAATGACGGTCCGCTCGCGGGTCGTGATGGCAAGCTGGTTACATCCCGTCAGGTTCGAGAACGTCTCTTTCGCGAGATGAAGACAAATATCTCAATCCAGGTAGAGGAGACAGGAAAGGGCACGTCCTTCAATGTGAGCGCGCGTGGCGCGATGCAGATCGCTGTTCTTGTTGAAACGATGCGCCGTGAAGGCTACGAGGTACTCGTATCCCGCCCGACGGTTATTTACAAAGAAGTCGACGGCAAGCAGCACGAGCCGTTCGAAAAACTCTGGGTTGAGCTGCCGGAAGATCTTCTTGGTAATATCATGGAGAACCTCTCCAAGCGTAAGGGCGTCGTGACGAACTTAATACACCATAAGGGTGGTGTTACGCTTGAAGCAGAGATTCCTACGCGTGGCCTTATCGGCTTCGAAAGTGATCTTATGACTGCAACCAGTGGACACGGTGTCATGAGCCACCTCTTCCTCGATTACCGTCCTTATTGCGGCGACATTGTTGCCCGTCAGGCAGGTACACTTGTTTCGATGGAATTGGGTAAGGTCATGGCCTACGCCCTCGATACACTTCAAGACCGTGGTAAGCTCTTTGTCGGCCCCGGAGACGAAGTCTATGGCGGTCAAATCATTGGAGAGAACCCGCGCAAACACGACATGCCAGTGAATCCGTGTAAGGCGAAGCAGCTCGATAACATCCGCTCTAATGGTGATGGTAAGGGCATTATGCTTTCCCCTCCGATCAAGTTCAGCCTTGAGCGTTCGATCGAATACATTGAGCCGGATGAATATGTCGAAGCGACGCCAAAAACCCTTCGCATGCGCAAGCGTATCCTCGATGCAAACGAGCGTCGCAAGGCAGAGAAGAAGCTGAATCCAAAGCCCTGAGTCAGCTAGGATATGAGTGAAGCCCCCGTATCTCCGCCGCTAGCCCCTTTGTCAGAAGGCGCCTCGACCGAAGAGGTGCTGGATCGCTTCATTGAGGCGATGTCCGAGCGCGGCATCGAGCTCTATTCAGAGCAGGAAGAGGCGATGCTGGAGCTCTTCGATGGGCGTCATGTAATTCTGAATACTCCGACAGGTTCAGGAAAGTCGCTCGTTGCTGCCGCGCTGATCTTTAAAACTCTTAGTGAAGGTGAGCGTTCAGTTTACACCTGCCCGATCAAGGCGCTCGTAAACGAGAAGTTCCTTTCCCTTTGCCGAGATCATGGACCTGACAACGTAGGTTTGATGACGGGGGATGCTGCGGTTAATACTGACGCACCGATCCTTTGTTGCACGGCAGAGATCTTAGCCAACATTGCACTCGTCGGAGGACCTCGAGCAGAGATCGCGGCGGTCGTGATGGATGAGTTTCACTACTACGGTGATGCTTCGCGAGGCACCGCATGGCAGTTGCCGCTTCTCTTGATGCGAGATACCCAGTTTCTCCTCATGTCGGCGACGTTGCCTGATACGGAGTTCTTTGAGCGCGAGCTTGAGAAGCTGAGTGAGCGTAAGGCCGTCACGGTGAAGAGCGACGAGCGACCGGTGCCACTCGAATTTTTCTACTGTGAAGATCCGCTAGCCGAGCAACTCGATACGATGGCCTCTGAGGGCAAGGCGCCGATCTACCTCGTTTACTTCACTCAGCGTTCGGCCTCAGAGGCAGCTCAAAGTCTTGTCAGTCTGAACGCTACGACGCGGGAGGAACGCAACCGCATTGGAGAGGAGATCGCCGACGTGAAGTTCAACAGTCCCTACGGAAAAGAGCTCAAGCGTTGTCTGCGGCATGGCATTGGCATCCACCACGCTGGGTTGCTTCCGAAATACCGTTTACTTGTCGAATCCCTCGCGCAAAAAGGCTTTCTCAAGGTGATCTGCGGAACAGACACGCTCGGAGTAGGCATCAATGTACCGATTCGTTCAGTTGTCTTTACCCAGCTTTGGAAATACGATGGACGTAAGTCAGCCGTCTTGAGTGTGCGGGACTTTAGACAGATTTCTGGACGAGCAGGGCGCCGTGGATTTGATGATCGTGGATACGTCATCGCGATGGCTCCCGAGCATGTGATCGAAAACCGCCGTGCAGCCGCTAAGGCAGCGAACGATCCGAAGAAGAAAAAGAAACTGGTGAAGAAGAGTGCGCCGACCGGGCAGGTGAACTGGGACGAGCAGACCTTTACGAAACTGCAAACCGCACCGACTGAGAATCTCCCCCCGGTGTTCCAAGTCGGGACAGGTCTTTTGCTCCAAGTGTTGAGTCGCGATGAAGATGGATGCCGTGTGATGAAGTCACTCATTGCTGACTCCCATACGACCCCTCACCGTAAGAGACTCCTTCGTCGCCGCAGCTGGCAACTCTTTCGAGCGCTCATCGAGCGAGGAATTATTGAATTTGTTGAGCCTACGCCGACCGGTCGAAAGTTGCTCGTGAATATTGAGCTCCAGGAGGACTTTTCGCTCCACCAGGCGCTCTCGCTCTATCTGCTCGATACCTTGCCGCTTCTCGATGAGGCTTCGGATGATTATCCGCTTGAAATGCTGACGCTTTGTGAGGCGATCGTAGAAGACCCTGCGATGATTCTGCGCAAGCAGCTCGACAAGCTGAAGAATGACGAAGTGGGGCAGATGAAGGCGGAAGGCATTCCATACGAAGAACGTATGGAGAAGCTGGATACACTCGAGTATCCAAAGCCGATGCGAGATTTTCTCTACGACAGTTTTAATACTTTTAAGTCTGAGCACCCATGGGTGGACGATGAGAACGTAAAACCAAAGTCGATTGCCCGAGAAATGTTCGAGCGCTTCATGAGCTTCGCGGACTATACGAAGTGGTATGGGCTGCAGCGCTCAGAAGGCCTTCTCCTGCGCCACCTCGCTCAAACCTACAAGGTGCTCGCGCAGACTGTGCCCGACGTTTTCAAAACCGAGGCGGTTTTTGAGCTGGAGGACTACTTGCGCACCTTGATTGAACAAACGGACTCAAGCCTACTCGATGAGTGGGAGCGGTTGCGTGATCCAGAATTTGTCGTGTCGGATGAGAGAAATGCTGCTCCTTTACGAGCCGAAGACATCACCCGCGATCGCAAGGCCTTTCAGCGTCTTCTGCGTTCGCGCCTTTTTGCCTTCCTCTTGGCTGTGCGCTCGGGCGAGTGGGGAGATGCTGTGGATATGATTGATCGCGATGCACCTTCGCCTGAGGAATTGAAGACCCAGTTCGACGCCTATTTTGAAACACGTGGTGAATTTCGTCTCGATCCTGAAGGTCGGAACTTGAAGCACAGCCACTTCGATGAAGACAAGGATTCAGGCGAGCTACGCTATGCCCAAATGCTTGTGGATGTCGAAGAACTGAATGACTGGGAGCTCAGCTTTCGCGTCGATATCAGTGCGTCTAAAGAAGCGAATCGCCCGGTTCTTGGTTGGGTAGGGTTTGCTCCGGTAGAAGGATCCTGAGCGGACTTAATCAGTCTTTTAGGAAGCTAATTTTCGCCTTCGATGACTTCATCGAGTAGACTGAGAAGGAGCTTGGCGCCTGTCTCTGATGCAATGTCGTTAAAGATGTTTTCGTCGTTCTTGCCATGTTGGCCGCCTGCAAGATCGCTGATCGAGCGGATGATGACCCAATCGACATTGTTCACGAAACAGACCTGGCCGACAGCGGCAGATTCCATTTCAGTCGCTTCAGCCTTATAGACGTCTCGGGCCCACTTCCGATATTCGGCATTGTCGAGAAAGACTGAACCAGTAATCCCATTTCCGCCGACCGTGGTGCGGATAACTCTACCGGAGGGCATCGTGATCTCGCCGATCGACTCGATGGCCTTTCGGGCGGCTTCGATCAGACTAGGCGTCGCGGTGAAATAGGGTGTTTGACGAGGCTTGTCCCAGCCTTCTTTGATCACGATGAGCTCGTCCGGGTGGATGTATCCAAAGTTCTCATGCTTTGGAGAATGCGGATCACTTTCGGCGCGTTCTAATAAACTTTGGAGGGTGCTCTCGTAATAATCCGGCAGAATAAACTCACCTTCATTCTCAGGGTCTGGATTCAAGTAGGCAGACTCATCGTGGAAATACCAGCGCTCGCAGACAGTGATATCGCCGGGCTCGTAGATTGGGTTCACTGCCCCAGCGATACCCATCATGATAAGGCGTTCGATCGGAAAGTAATCGAGCGCCATCTGGACCGTCATGGCTGCATTTGGAACACTGACACCGGTTGAAAAGATGACGACTGGCTCACCCTTGAAATGACCGAGTTGATATTCGACGCCTCGAAAAAAAAATACTCTCTGTGACTTCGGCATCGGGGTGCGCCTCTAGGGCGGCATCGATCGCTTTGATTTCCGGCCCATAGGCCGCGACAATCGCGGTCATTTGTTCGGTTTCGTCGAAGTCTCGAGGGCCGTATTCAGCTGCTAAGGTAGCGGTGAGGACCGTAACAAAGAGCAGTGCAAATGGGGTTCTTAAGGAAAGCTGCATGGATGGTTCTAAGCTGCTTTGATGACTGCTGTGGACCTAGCTAAATTTGTAGAGCGCAGGGTAGTTCATGTAGCAGTTGCGATCTTCCATCCCATAACCGACGAGCCATTCTTCGCCGCCGTAGGCGAACGCGTGCCAATCCGGTTTGAAGACCGAGTCAGCTCGATTGCGGTAGACCATAGTGACGCTTTTGACCGAGCGCGCCCCGCGGTTGGTCAAAATATCTTCAGCGAGGTGACGGAGCGTCTTCCCTGTGTCGCAAATATCATCAACGAGAAGGATCGTTCGGTTGTGAAAGTCAGTTCCGACGTAATTGGTTTTGATCGTGTCGAGTTGAGCTGCGTTGACTTCTGAAGAGTAGCTTTCGCAGCGTACAAAGGCAGGCTCGATCGAGATTTTGCAGGTTTTCAGAAGGTCACTGAAGAAGAGGAAACCGCCACGTAGAATACAGAGTGCAAGGAGGGGAGTGCCAGTGTCTTTGAGGACTTGGGCGGCATACTCTTCGATTACGAGCGCAAGGTCTGCGACGTGCTGTTGCACGGATTCTTCGCTGTGCAGTTCTTGAAAGGCGGCGGGGACTTCTCGTTCCATGGGTATACGATTCGGATTAGATTGAGATCAGAGCGTTTAAGTGTTCCCTCAATAGGATGGAGATTAAAGCCTTAAATGAGATCACTGAGGTGGTTGCCCCCGATAAATCGATCATCCGTGAATGGGTCGCGCCGGGGAATTCCCGCGCTAAGAAGATGAGTATGGCTGAGATCACCATCCCTCCAGGGGTAAAAGTACCCCCGCATTATCACCAAGTGATTGAGGAAACCTACTTCATCCTAGAGGGCGAGGGCGAGATGGAGCTCGGGGACGAAAAACGCACGATGAGCGCGGGTGAGGCTGTCGTCATCCTCCCGAATGAGCGCCACACCATCGCCAACAAGACCGACAAACCGCTCAAAATGTATGTCACTTGTGTCCCCGCTTGGACATTCGAAGAGTCGGTTTTTGTGGAGTAAGTGGCCTAGCCTAAACGGCCGCTTCGTCGTCCGCCGGGAACTTTTCTAAGGAGCTGTTTTTTGAAGACCGGGATGAGGGTTTGTTCGAGTTCGTCGAAACAGGTTTTCAGACCCATCTCTTTGTAGCGCAGCCCGATTTTCGCTTCAACTGCGGTGGGTTCTCCAAAGCTGGCGAGAAATTGATTGGAGGTGAGGCGGGCAAAGAGCTCTTGGCGTGGAAGTTGTTTTTCCAGTTCAGAATGCTCGAGGAGCCATTCACGGGCAAAGAGGCCGAGGACAGCGTCGCCGACCCAAGCATCGTCCTTCATTTGAGCGCGTAGATTCATTTCGGATGGAAGGAGAGGGGACGCTTGTTCGGGAGGCAAGATTTTGATCCGACCTAAGTGTTTCGGGTCATCGACTCCCCAGTTAGAAGTGCTCTATTCAGATGAGAAGTACTTGTGTCGATCAAGGCTTGGGTTTGAATTGGCATGATCTCTATTCACCTTTCAATGTATGCATAGCTCACGCCGATCTTTTCTTAAGCAAGCCGGTGTTCTGTCGGTAGGATTCGCGGGCTTGTCTCGATTTGCTCTAGCGAATCCATCACTCAAATCTGTTCCGGGTTATGGTCCCTTGATTCCTGATCCCAAGGGCGTTTTTGATCTGCCGAAAGGCTTTTCCTACCGCATCTTGTCAAAAGTAGGCGACGAGATGAGTGATGGCCTCCTCGTGCCAGGACTGCCTGACGGGATGGCTGCCTTTCCTCAGCCTGATGGGCGCATAGTGATTGTCATGAATCACGAGCTTTCACCACAGCACATCGGTATCAGTCCTTTTGGGCCGATGAACGAGCGCCTTGATAAGGTCGACCGGACAAAAATCTACGATACTCGCGATGGCACCTTGTCTTCACTCGGGGGCACGACAAATCTCGTTTACAACCCAGCGACCGGTGAGGTCGAAAAACAGTTTCTTAGTCTCATCGGGACTGAGCGAAACTGTGCTGGGGGAACGACCCCTTGGGGCTCTTGGGTGACCTGTGAGGAGTCAAACATAGTCAAAAGTGAGTTTTTCCAGAAAGACCACGGTTATAATTTCGAGGTGCCTGCGACATCAGAGCAGGGACTCGTTGAACCGATTCCACTTATAGCGATGGGGCGTTTCCGCCACGAGGCCGTCGCGGTTGAGCCGAACTCTGGTGTCGTCTATCAGACCGAGGACATGTGGGACGGGCTCATCTACCGTTACATACCTGACGTAAAGGGCGAGCTGGCTAAAGGGGGAACCCTCCAAGCACTCGTCATTAGGGGCTCATCTAGCTCGGTCGATACCCGAAACTGGGGTGAGGCTGGGGCGCCGAACTTCCCTCGTTCTAAGAGCGTGGAAGTGGAGTGGGTCGATCTCGATGAAGTAGAATCGCCTAAAGATGACCTCCGCTACCGTGGTAAAGACCGAGGGGCGGCTGTCTTCGCTCGAGGCGAAGGGATGTGGTATGAAAACGGCGAACTCTACTTTGCTTGCACCAATGGCGGCGCCAAGCGCACTGGGCAGGTCTTCCGCTACATCCCGTCTCCGAATGAAGGAACGCTTCTGGAATCAGATGAACCGGCTCGGTTAGAGCTATTTGTAGAAAGCGACGATAAGGATATCTTGCAAAACTGTGATAACCTCACCGTTGCACCCACAGGTGACCTGTTTATCGCCGAAGATGCGCTTGATGATCCCTCTCGTTTGATCGGCGTAACCCCTGATGGGCAGTGCTTTACGTTCGCTAGTAACCCTTACAATAGCTCTGAGCTCGCTGGTGTTTGTTTTTCTCCGGATGGCGCGACAATGTTTCTTAATATTCAGGAGACTGGGCTGACCCTAGCGATTGACGGACCGTGGAGTCAGCGGTCTTAAGACGCACTGAATTGCGGCATCTAGGTGTAGGTTAGTCAAAAATGCCCGAAATTGCGCCGGGATATCCCCCAAAGCGGTCGCTCTGGCTGAACTGCATTCGCTCATGGTCGATGTATTGTTTATGCAGTTTCGCGCGCCTCGTGCGATGTTGCACCTTGCCCAGAACCCAATATCGAGTATCGCCATGACAATTTCCCCGCCGACGGAGACAAATAGCTGTCCCTATGAGATGAACGACCTCCTTGAGCTCATGGTCGAGGAAGAAGTGGTCGAGAAAAGTCAGAACCCAGTCGATTTGCGTAAGCGCTTTAAAGACAATGGAATTAAAGTTGGTGACGCAGAAGACCCCGAAGACGTGTAGTAGGGAATCCACCGTAATGCACCTAAGCTTTTCGTCTCATCACGGCGAGCATCAGGCATCCAGCACCAAGCAAAAAGGCCGAGGAAGGCTCTGGAATGACGCCGATACCGAAGTCGACCTCGCGGATCTCGATACGCGTTGGGTAGCTCGGACTCTGAGCTGTGAAGACTTCGAGTTCAACTTTTCGCACCCCAGGAACGGTCGATGCAAAAAAGGGGTCATGTCGTTATGTTTGCAATTGATATAAGCCACTGTTCAAACGGGCTCCTCAATCATGCCACGCAGTCTACGAATTGAGGAAGAGAATGGAGGGTATCACATCATCAACTGCGATGATGTGTTTATCGATGAAGGCGCGCATATGTTCTTTGAGGCGTGATTTTTTGGCCTGAGCAAAGGCGTCATTGGATAGCACTGAAGTCTCTCTAAGAGGGTGTAGATCGACTGCATTACTGTGATTTGTCTTTATTGAAGGCTAACAGAGGACTTGCCTCTTACGGCAATGGCTGGATGTTTCGGTAGTGTGAATGAGACGAATCATCAGCAGAAGTTTAAGGCGCTATTGCCTGAGGCTTTGCTGCGTGATCGTCTCGCGGCTGAGCGCTGGTTGAAGCGACAGAAGCGTGGCCGGAAGCCCACTGTGGATGCCATGGCCCGTTGGGTTAAACGCTTGGAAGCCTCTGCAGAACGTAAGGCCAAGCGGCTCGCGAGTTGTCCGAAGTGGACCTTTCCTCCGGAGCTCCCGATCTCAGCGCGGGCTGACGATATCATTACTGCGATAAAGGAGCATCCAGTCGTTATCGTGGCAGGTGAAACGGGTTCGGGAAAAACGACGCAATTGCCGAAGATGTGTTTGGCCGCCGGCTTTGGGGTCGACGGGAGCATTGCCTGTACTCAGCCACGCCGGGTAGCGGCGCTTTCGGTTTCTCGCCGCATTGCTGAGGAGTTGAATGTGGTGTGGGGCGAGCAGGTGGGTGCGAAAATTCGATTCACTGACCGCTCTGGCCCAGATACGTTGATCAAGATGATGACTGATGGGATGCTGCTTGCTGAGGTGCAGGCGGATCCGGAGCTCTCGGACTATGAGGTCGTTCTGATCGATGAAGCGCATGAGCGCTCGCTGAATATCGATTTTCTGCTCGGATATTTGCATCGTCTGCGAGCGCGGCGTCCTGATTTACGAATTATCATCACTTCGGCGACGATTGATACGGAATCGTTTTCAAAAGCTTTTTCAGACGCGCCCATTATTGAGGTGAGTGGGCGTACGTATCCGGTTGATGTGCAGTATCGGCCACTAGAGGATTTATCTGGAACGTATCGAGACTATAACTACATCGATGGCGCCCTGGAAACGCTCGACGAAGTGTTGGCGGAAAATGGTCCTGGGGATGTGCTTGTTTTTCTTCCCGGTGAACGCGATATCCGCGAGCTGACGAAAGTGCTCAGTGGGCGAACTCTCGGGCGATGTGAAGTGCTCCCGCTCTTTGGTCGCTTGTCGAATGAAGAGCAGCAGCGGATCTTTGCGCCGACGCAGAAGCGCAAGATCATCCTTTCGACTAATATTGCGGAGACCTCGTTGACGATTCCGGGCATACGTTACGTCATCGATGCGGGCTTGGCTCGAATCAGTCATTATCACTCACGCACGCACACACGCCGCTTGCCAATTGAGCCTGTGGCGCAGAGTAGTGCGAATCAACGGGCAGGGCGAGCAGGACGGATGGAGGCTGGAATTTGTTTCCGTTTGTATTCGGAAAAGGACTACGCATCGCGTCCTGAGTATTCGAAGCCGGAGCTTCTGCGCTCAAATCTCGCTGAAGTGATTCTGAGGATGAAGGCCTTTCGTTTAGGCGAGGTGGAGGAATTCCCGTTTATAGATCCTCCGCGTCCAGCGGCGATTCGCTCTGGCTACGAATTGCTGGAGGACCTCGGCGCGCTTGATCAGACGCACGAGCTGACTTCCCTCGGACGAGAGCTGGCGAAGCTTCCGTGCGATCCAACGGTTGGGCGCATGCTGCTACAAGCGCGGCATGAGGGTTGTCTGCGAGAGGTTCTGATCATTGCGGCGGGCTTGAGTATTCAGGATCCGAGGGAACGGCCTGCTGACGCTCAGGAAGCGGCAGACCAGATGCATGCGCGTTTCAAGGATCCTGAGTCTGACTTTCTGAGTTTGCTGAAGATTTGGGAAAGCTTCCACGAGAAGATGGAAGTGATGACGCAGAGCAAACTACGGAAGTTTTGCCGCGAACACTTTCTCTCTTACCTGCGGATGCGCGAGTGGAGGGATGTGCATACGCAGCTAAGGCAGGTGATGTCGGATTTGCCTGATTATAAACTGAGCAAAGGGCCCTCTGAGTATGATCAGATTCATCGAGCGATCCTTTCCGGACTGTTGGCAAATGTTGCCCATCGCGAGGCGGGGAATCACTATCGCGCGACGCATCAGCGAGCTGTCATGCTACACCCTGGCTCAGCACTCTTTGATAAGGCCGCTGCGAAGCAAGAGCGTAAGCAGTTCAAAGGTAAGCAACGCCCAGCGACGAGCAGTGGTAAGCGAACCCCCGCTTGGGTTGTTTGTGCCGAGTGGATGGAGACGACGCGTCTCTTCGCTAGGTTGGCGGCCCGCATCGAGGGTGAATGGCTAGAGCAGCTTGGTGGACACATTGTCACAGTGAGCTATGCCGAGCCGACCTACAGTGAGAAGGAGGAGCGTGCGGTCGTTCGTGAACGACGTTTTCTCTATGGTTTGGAGGTCTCAACGAGGCGGGTTAATTTCCACCGAATCGACCCTGAAGCGTCACGTTTGCTCTTTATTCAGGCAGGTCTTGTTTCAGGGACGCTGCAGTCATCCCTTGAATGGTATGAAGAGAATCAAGCCGTTCGCGCAGACGTTGAAGAACAGCAAACTCGGCTGCGGCAAGCAGGCCTCTGGCGCCTTGATGAACGCGTAGAGCAGTTCTACGTCGATCGATTGCCTGATGTCGGTTCAGTCATCGATTTGAAGAAGTGGTGGCGGCAGGCCTCGGCGGAAGAGCGTGCGAGGCTTGAATTGACCCCTGATGATTTACTCAAATCGAGCACGGACGACATTGAATCATTTCCCGAGAAACTGGAAATCGACGGGGTTAAGTTGTCATTGAATTATACCTACAAGCCGGGGGAGGAAAAGGATGGCGCGACCCTTCGGGTGCCCTTTGGGGCCTTTTCAGGATTGCAGCCAGAGCACTTGGATTGGGCGGTGCCCGGTTACATCAATGAGCGGATCGAATTTCTTCTCAAGGGACTGCCGAAAGAGACCCGTGTGAAACTGCATCCGCTCGGTGAAAAAACCGATCTGCTCTCCTCCAGAGTTGAGGTGGGCAAGGGAACTCTTGAGAAACAACTTTCGGGTTTGATCGGGGAGCTTTTTGGCCTCCGGATTTGGCCGGATGAGTGGCGTGGAGAATCTGTTCCCGCGCACCTTCGCCCGCGTATCGAAGTGATCGATGATGAAGAGAAGGTAGTAGCGCACGGGCGCGACTGGGAATCGGTCGCTGAGAAGGTTCTTGCGGTGCGCGTTGATGCTCCGGACGAAGAAACTGAGAGGCGTCGGGCGAAACTTTGGGAGCGTGCGACGCAGGGCTTTGATCGCCCAGATATTGTGGACTGGACGTTCGGTGATCTGAAACCTTCGTTCTCAGTTGGCGAGGTTGCTGGGGTGCCGGTTATGGCATACCCGGGGCTGAAAGTTGAAGCCGAAGGGGGCGTGAGCCTAAGGATATTTAGGACGCCTCAGCAGGCGCTGCGAGCGACAGCCACTGGATACCCAGCTCTTCTTGAGAGGGTCCTAGGGAAGGAATTATCGTGGACCTCAAAAGCGGTGCGCAAAGAACTGCAGCGCTTAAAGCTATCTCTCGTTGGCTTTCTTCCCATAACAGCGGTTGAGAGAGGTGCGGATGAACAGATGCATTCCCTGCTTAAGGAGGGCGGTGTGCCGTCTGACCTGAGCAACGCGGTCTTTGAGCAGTCTGTGAATGATAAAACAGCCGTTCTTCGGCGCTGGACTCCTCGCTTTGTTGATGAGCTGGAACAACTCCTTGAACTCCGCCGTGAACTGCGATTGGCGGATGATGTTAATGGCATCTGTGAGACGACAATAACGCGTCTCCTTCCGGTCGATTTTCTCAAGACGACACCTTCCGAGCGCTATTGGGATCTCCGGCGCTATTTACAGGGTACGCTGCTTCGCTTGAAGAAGGCGCAGTTAGACCCTGCCAAGGATGCTCAGCGATCTAAGGTTGTTGCCGGCTATGAATCGAAGTTGGGCGCTGCAAATACTGAGAGCCCATCACTGACCTCTTTTCGATGGGCCCTTGAGGACTTTCGCGTCGCCTTATTTGCTCAACAATTGGGTAGTCCGAGGAAGATTTCAGAGCGTATCTTGGATGAGCAGTGGTTGGAGTTGGAGTCAGCGCTAGGATCGAAAAAGGGCAATTCGGCGATCTCGGCGATACCTACCTCTCAAGTGAGCCATAAAGAGAGCAGGGCGCCCAAAGCTGCCCCAAAGAAGCGCCCGTCGAGCAGTGACTTGGAGTCCCTTAAACGACTCTTCAATCAGTGAGTATCTAGTTTGCTCGGAAGTGTTCTCGACGACTGCATGAGATTAGGGAGATCTCTTCATGCAATTGAGTAAAAAATAGCCGGTTTAGACCGATGTTTTTTGATGGGGGGATATACACATATCCTATCCACATTTTTCATGAAAATCGGACATCACATTACCTTGGGCTACTCGATTGTTCTCCTCGCAACGCTCGCGGTCCGTCCGTCGTTTGCCAATGTCGTCCTGTGGCGCCTTGTCTATCGAGATGGTGACACTTACCATGTCGACGCAGTGTGGGTCTTTCCCGGGCGTGAGCCCCAGCTCTATTCCGGAAGCGCCGTAGCGGCATTTTCTGAGCTAGATGCGCTCGCATTGGTTCCGGAGGGAACAACGCAAGCGGATGACATCAAACGCTTTCGCATTTTCTCGCAGGGCTACCTATTCCAATCGCCAACAGATCCCGCGATTATCGGCGACCTTCGTTACGCTCTCTTGCCTCATTCAACGAAACCACTGTGGGGCATTCGTGTGGATACAGTTTCGCCGGAGGAGCATGTCGTAATGGAGATGTTTCGAGACCCCAGTGGGTCAAACTTCGATGAGCTTTGGATGATGATTCGCGGCCAAAATTGATCGACTTCGCGTGCGTCCATTTTGGGCGCACTCACCGTGAGCAGTACATGAAAATGCGGCTCCCTTCGTGAGAAGGAAGCCGCATGAAAAGTGAGCTATGCTATGGTGACAGCCTTCTTATGCGAGCGCTGTCAGTTTGGCCTTGAGATCTTCTTTCTGTGTCAGGCCGACGACTTGTTCTTTCATCTCACCGGACTTGAAGAAGAGAATCGTTGGAATTGCACGGACGCCGTATTTCGCGGCGAGCTCTTGGTTGTCGTCTACATTCACTTTCGCAATCGTGGCGCTGTCACCGATTTCGCCGGCGAGCTCCTCGAGGATCGGAGCAATCGCTTTGCAGGGGCCGCACCAGGGGGCCCAAAAGTCGACGAGGACGGGCTTGTCACCAGCGATGGTGGTTTCAAAGGATGTTGAATCGAGGTTTACGATGTTCTCTGCCATAATTTTGAAGTCTATTCTGAGTGTTTGTGAATTATATCGGAAAGCTGCTTGGGATCAACTTCCTCGAGGTGTTTACCTCTGCCTTTGAGGTCCTCAACCGTTTTAATGAGGGTTTCAGTCGCCCGATCGTGCGTTTCTTCGGAACCACCGACGACGGTGAAGGACTCAGCTTGTGTCAGCCGTTTGTGTCCATCCTCGTTGTCTAAGCCAACTCCGAGCAAGTGTGCTCGTGGCTGTTGTTCTGGGTGTTCCATCGTTTCTAAGGTTGTCTGGTTGGAGGGATTTTCAAGCGGTTTATTCCGAAGGGCGGGTTTTTCGAGATTTAAAGGTGTGCACGGGTATGCGCCGGCTGGAGTTAGTCCTGAGCAAGGTCTTCTGCTTGCTCGGCCTTCGCGAGGGCGAGGCGCTCATCTTCCTCGACCCGAGTGCAGACGATGTCGGTAAAGTTTTCATTCTGCTCTATGCGGAGGTGGCTGAGGCGAGTGAGCTCGAGAATCGCGAGGAAGTTTGAGATGAGGTGAGACTGACTTCGTGGCGCTTCGTCGGCGTAGAGTTGGGTGAAAGTGAAGCGCTCCTCTGTATTTAAACGCTTCAAAATCAATTCCATGCACTCGGCAACGGTGATGATTTCGTCATCGATTTCGCCGACGCTGATGCGCTCTGAGAGACGACGGAGAACGGCGTTGAAGGCATTCCAGATTTCGAGACGATCGCTGCTTTTGAGTGGTCGGGGGCGCTTGAGGCTAGGGTCTTCAGCGACGAGTCGCGGCAAAGCATGACTGGCGGCTTCGATCAGTTCGTCGAGCTCAAGGGCGGCATCCTTAAACTTGCGGTAGGTGAGGAGCTGTTGGACGAGCTCCCAGCGCGGATCGATCATTTCCTCTTCGGCTCCATCTTCAACCGCCTCGATTGGGCGTCGTTCCTTCGGGAGGAGTAGACGGCTTTTGATCTGCATTAGGGTCGCCGCCATAACAAAGAATTCACCTGCGACCTCGGGTTTTAGATCGTCCATGCTGTGCAAAGCATCGAGATACTGGATAAGCACTTTTTCGATCGGAATGTCGTAAATATCGATCTCATTTCTTCGAATGAGAAAGAGCAAAAGGTCTAGCGGCCCTTCGAAGGAAGGCAGCTTAACAGCGTGTTCTTTTTGGCGGAGAAAGAGTTCTTCGGTTGCGGCCATGAATTCAGTTGGAAGGGTGCTTAAAAATCGAGAAGGCGCATTCTAAGTCCAAAGGCGACATCATCTTCGCGCTCTGCTCCTTCTCGGAAAGTGACATAGGATTCGAATTCCCAAGTGCGGCCTAGGCGGTAGCGTACTCCGTAAGTCTGCTCGGTCAGCTCACTAGTGAGGGCGTCAAACCGGATCGCTGCGATGAGGCTGCGGCGCGTATCGAGATGATAGACAACTTGCGATTGATACTGGTCGTAGCGGTCGTCAAGGAAATCAACAGCAAAGCCGAGTTCCCACTTTTCGCCGCTCGTGATCTGCATGCGTAGACGCATTTCGTTGTCGTCGTTATCCGTGAAGTCGAATCGACGATCTACGCTGAGTTCGAGCCACGAGGCGGGTTTGGCTGTCAGTTCAAAGTAGGCGCTAGAGAAGGTCCGTTTTTGATCAGCATCGTAGGATGTATCATAAAAAATACCGACGTTGCCGAGTGTGCGACGGGTGCCGTCGTCCTTCCGCGCGATAAATGTATTATGAAATCCACTACGCAGAGCATAGGTGTGGTTATCTAGGTTTGGACGGTCGCGACGAGTGATGAGGTCGAAGTCCGTGCGTGTGGCGGTGAAGGTGGGGAAGATCTCGCTCAGGGCTGAGTCTCCTGTGGCTCGGATATAGCGCCCTTGGATAACGGGCTCCAAGATGTGACGCAGTCCAGTCATGTTCCAAGCTTTGCTCGAGAGAGCGAAGTCTGCGCTGAGCAAGGCACGGGCATCGAAGCCGATCGCAAGGCGCGTCCCCGATGTATCAACATTTTTACTCGATGGGCCTTCTGTCTCGAAGGCATAGCCGTGGCCGGTGACCTCTGCGAGGGGAGTTATTTGAAAACCCGTTCCGAACTTGATCGGGTAGCGCAGGGAGTAGTCCACTTCGACAAGAGTACTCCAACTCGTCGGGCCACTGGTGCGGAGGTCGATCGCTTTGGGCCAGAAGGGGATGAGGGGTTGTGTAACTGGCGAGCTGCCATTTACACGCAGTCGAAGAAAACGCGCTTTGAAGGCGTGAAGGAGGTCTGTTTTCCCGATCGGGTTGAGCGGCATCTGGAAGATGATCTCTGGCTGGCGTTCCACATTGCGGAAGAAATCGTTCGGATTGTTCTCAACAATTAAGGAGAGAAAGAGATCGTCACCGATGAGCTGATTGACTTCGAGGAAGGAGTCGGAGTGCGGCCGCTCGTAATAACGGTCGCTGCGGAAATCTCGTTCGACTTCAGAGTCGCTGAGCTTGCTCGTGCGCAGGACGATTTCGAGGTCATCAATCTTATGCACGAAATCGACTTCAGCGTAGTAGCGGTGCTGAGGAATGGCGTCTCCTAGAAGGTCGAGCCCTCGGACGCCGGTATCCAGTAGATTACCGCTTGAATCAAAGGTAGCGCTCTCGCCTTGGTCGGCAATCCAGCCAGCCGAGATTGAAAGCTCTGTCGTAGCTCCACCGGAGGTGCGATCGAGTTCGATCTTAGGGCCAATGAGGACGCCGCGACGGGTGTAGAGCCCGAGATTTGCGCCCAAACGAAGGGTGTCACTTGGGAGGAGGACATCACCTTCGATGTATGCGCCAAGACTTGAACGGTAGCCGGCTGTCCCGCCAGCGTTGTGCGCTCTTGCAGCGAGGGGGCGCTCGAAGCTCGGCAGTGGAATCTTTGGGAGGAACGGGATTTTAAGCCCAACCCCTTTGCCCGAAATGCTTTCCTCTGGGACGACGGTGGCGTTGTCAATGACGAGAGATGGAGCCCCTTTAGAGGGTTCTAGATAGTAGAGACGGATTTGCTCTAGGGAGAGCTCGTCGAGGGTTCCGCCGAATGAAAGGCCTTCGATAAACAGTGGAGGGACGCCTGCCCGAAAGGCCTTCGAGCTGAACTGCTCACTTTTGATATTGTAAGTAATGAACTCCGAAACGACACGCAGGCCGTGCCGCGTAACCCGCACATTGCCGGTGCCGGTGATTTCCGACGATTTCCGGTTGAAGCGAATTTCTTCGGCCTCGATCACGACATCTTCATGCTCAAAGCGCGCATTGCCGGCCGCGATGAGTTCGCCCGTTCCCAGATCGGCGCTGATCGGGTCGTTGGAGCTGAGCTGAGGTTGAGGCTGGGCAAAAAGACTGAGGCTCAGGAGCAAGCCCAAGGTGATGAGCCATCGACGCAGTGTGGTAGGGTTGAGCATGGATTAGGTCACTTATGCCTCTGCGCCAGTGGGACGCTCAAGAGCAATCTTGTTGGAGAGAGCCTTCGTCTGGGTGGCGGCTTGATCGAGAGAGGATTCTTCGAGATCACTTGGCAGTCAAATATAGACCTCTTGCGAAGTCACTCACTCTTCCAGAATTCCTCGATAGACGGCATTCAAGGCGCTGGCTTCGCGTGCGGCGGTGTATTCGGCCATCACCTTTGTGTGTGCATTAGATCCTATTTGCGCAAGAGCCTCAGGTCCTTTGTCGAGGGCAGTCCGGATGGCAGTAGCCATGGTGGATGAGTCCTCACAAGGAATGAGGAATCCGTCCACCCCTTCCTCGATGATCATTTCCCAAGCACCTGCTCGTGTTGCCACGACGGGAACGCCGCTGGACATCGCTTCCAGGCAGGTAAGACCAAAGCCCTCGTTGTGGGAGGCGCATACGGCGAGCGACATGCGGCTGAACCAGGTGGGGATTTCCTCGAATGGTAACTTGCCTAGCCAGCAAAAGCGCGACTCCAGCCCACGGAGCCGGACCAGTTCCTTAAGCTCTGCCACGAATGATCGATACTTGGGCGTGGTATGGCCGATGATGACGGCCGTGTGGTCCGGGTAATCTGGCAATACCTGGATCAAAGCCTCGACGAATTCGCGCAAGCCCTTTTGCGGGCGCACTCGGCCGAAGATTCCGATGCCGTATTTTCCGGGCAAGCCGCCTTCCTTCCATTCGCTGGCTCGATCGGGCGCTGGCTGGTAGGCCTCCGTATCAATCCCATGCGGAATAATCGCATCCGGCTTGCGAAGCAGGAATGAGGCTGCTCTTGGGGAGGTGGATAGAAGTGAATCCATCTTTCGGTAAAGGAATCGGGTCCAGCGGCTGTGTTTTCGTTGCGCGGTTGAAGTGAAGATCAAGTGCAGGCGGCAGCGAAAAACCCACTTCAGGATCAATCCGGCCAGCATTTCGTTATTTCGTCGGGCATGAAATATCCGATCCTTCCCATTTGGGAGGGCGTTTTGGCACAGGCGAATGACCTGCCCCCAGGAAAGGTGGGGTAGATCGCCGGGCAATGGATGCCCGCAGGTGGCGATGCCCAATTTCTCAGCCTGCCGGGGGATGACCTGGACCACCGTCGAGGTGATGCCAGAAAACCGGCGGTTCATATTGGGGATGATAACCTGAGTATCGGACGTGTGTTGCGCTCTCAAACTGGTGTCTCACCGTGTGAAAGGAGTGGTCGTTAGCAAATGCTTTCTCCCAATCTTCGCTTTTGTTGGGCCTATCGCATCTCAGGGTGCCTAGGGATTTCCCCAGGTTCTATCAGACGCGCTCCGAAGAGGAACCGAGATCTAGGATAGATCGATAAACAGCCTCTGTCTTATGGGCCATTGTTTCGGTGTTGAATCGATCAAGTTGCGCGTAGGCGTTTTCGGTCAGTCGTTGGTCCAAGCCTGGGTCATCCAAGATTTGTGTGATGTGCTCCGAAAGCGCTTTTGCATCGCCGATCGGAGCAAGCATTCCAGTGCTCTTATGGGTGATTAATTCAGGGATGCCGCCTGCATAGGTTGATACAATTGGGACGCGGCAGGCCATGGCATCGATAAGGCTTGATCCCAGCCCTTCTGTTTTGGAGGGCATAAGAAATATATCCAGTTCCGGTAGAATGTCCGGAATGTCGGTTCGGTAACCCGTCAGGAAAACACTCTGAGCCAGGTTTTCGGTTTGTATACGCTCCTCTATGTGGGCGCGTTTTTCTCCTTCGCCGATAATTACGAATACGATGTCTGATCGGGATTTAGTCAGATGCGCTGCGATATCGAGAAAGGTGTCGTAGTCTTTTTCGTCGGAGATGGCGGATGTATTTCCGATGATTCGTATAGGTGCCGGGATCCCCAGTTCCTGATGGAGTTTTCCGGTGGCTTGTTTGCCGGAGAATCGATTCGTATCCACTCCATCGTGGATGACGGATAGTTTTTGGAGGTCTTGTATCGAGGGCGCTAGTACGTCACGTATCGCATTAGATACACATATAATCTTATTTATGTAGGGGCTGTTGTATTTAGAACGAGAAATGAAGTTATCTTTGATTGGAAAATCAACCCGTCGACTAAGGACTAATGGAATCCTTAATCTCAGAAACTTGCAGGCAAGTAGTGCTGCAGAGTGTGCATGTGAATCATGTAGGTGTATGATGTCGGCGGACAGTTCTTGGGCCACTGATTTTAGGCTGCGTGCATAGGATAAGCGTAGGCCAGATGCCTTTTGAGCGGTGGCGTACGGTATTTCAAGTTCCTGGCAGTGATGCTCCATCTTGGAGCTTATAGGGCAGAGGATCTTTTGTGGATGCCCCTTGGCTAGTAGAGCGCTCGCTAAGTAGGCGATCTGTTGCTCTCCCCCTCGCCAGCTGAGCGGCGTGGATGCATGTAATATCCTGATTTTTGAATTCATGGGAGACTTAGGACATCGCGAAGTTTTTTCTCATCGTTGAAGGTCACGCTACATGCAGAGAGCTTAAATTTCATTTGAGCGCGGTGACGCATGGTTCATCAGTTGATCGATCACTTCAGGCAAGTGAGTTCTGAACGTGGAATTGTTGGACTCAAACCACGCTCGAGAAGCTTTTCCAATTGTTTGTTTTGCTTCGGTTGGAAGCCCGATGATTTCTTCGATGCTCGCTTCGAGCTGATCTTCGCTGACGTGAAAGTTTGTGCCGAGGTGTCGCGCTTCGCTGGAGTCATAAGGAACGGTGTATCCTCGCCCGTGGATAACCAGTTCGTTCATCGGTGGCGCGTCTGTCGTGAGGGTCAGAGCGCTGCAGCTCATTGCTTCGACGATATAGTGCCCCCATCCCTCCGAGAGGGAAGGGCAGAGATGGACGCCGTGTTCGTTGAGCAGCTGTTGTAGTTGTTCATTCGATACGTAGTCGGCGATGTGGTTTACGTTTTTCGGTATGTTTTTCGGAGCGTTCTCCCTGCATTGCAAGAGAGTGAGGGTTGGCCATTCTGGATGCCTCTTCCAGACTGAGAGGAGGGCGTCGGTGCCCTTCAGTGTGCTGCGGCCTGCAAGGTGGAAGAATTTTTCGTAGTTTGCCGCGATATCGGGAAGGGATCTGTCAGTGGAGGTGAATCCGATATAATTTGATTTCTGAAACGCATTGAAGATCGATTCAGCGTGTCGGCTTTTGCAGAGGACATGCTCGATTTTTTTCAGCCGAGCAATGTGGCGCTTTGGGTAGCGTTCTTGATTGGGAATCAGCATGTTGATTCTGGCGGAGCCGAACCAGCGGGGAAAGATGCGTTCTAGAAAGATATTGGCATCAAAGCGGGGCTTAGAGATCAGCCATCGGTCAAAGGGATTGATTTCACGGCAATGGCTCACCGTCACGTCATGCCCAGCGCATGACAGCACATCCCGGAGAATGTCGACGTCCTGATCGAGACCCACTCCGTTTGTCCGCGCGATGATGTTGATGTGGTAGCTAATAGCAGTGGAAGTAGGGGTGAAGGCACTGTCTTGAGTCTGTTTCCAAGTGATCTTAAGAATGCATATGATATAGAGGTGATCGAAGAGATAGCGTTAAAGACAATTCTGGTGGTTCTTTCTAGGGCTCCCTGCTTTCCAGGGTTAGACCCCTCGTGATGGGCCGTTCTCTACTTCCAATCAAGCGGCTGGGAATGGGGTATTGTGGGAGGATGATTCAATTTGGCTTGTGATCGACTCTAAGAGCTGCCCTTGGTTAGGGTATTCTAAACAATCACTTTGATTTCAAAGACTGCTTCCAGTTTAGAAAATATTTCGACCCCGCCTTGAATTCTCAGTTTACGCAAAGAGAAGAACGCTTGATCTTTTAGGATGACGACACGTCGCGAACTTTTGGATACATTTGAGGCTGACTATAAGACGCCTGCTCTATGTCGCACGATCGGCTCAAGGATCTTCCCGACGATGGCATTTTATGCACGGGTATGGGGTGTTGTCCTTCGAGAGTCGGAGCGGGCGAGGGGAGGCCATTTTGGACATCCGGCATGGCGGGATGCGGCCCATGCGGTTTCACGGGCATTTGAGCTCGGAGGTGTGCCGATCTGCTTTGAAAACCTAGATGTGCTCGGGCGATTTGATGAGCCTTGCGTGATTATCGGTAACCACATGAGCACGGCGGAGACGTTTATTTTGACCCGTTGGTTACTTCGGTATCGCCCTGTCACCTATGTCGTAAAGCAGGGGTTGGTCGAGTATCCGGTTTTTAAGCACATTATGCGGGCCTGTAATCCGATTGTCGTCGGGCGGAAAGATCCACGCCAGGATCTCAGAACAGTGATGGGCGAGGGCATGGAGCACCTAAAAAAGGGCACCTCCGTGATCATCTTTCCCCAGAAGACACGCGCATCGGAGTTTATCCCTGAAGAATTCAACTCCATCGGTGTCAAACTAGCCAATCGCGCCGGCGTCCCCGTTCTTCCGCTCGCGCTCAAGACCGATGCTTGGAGCAACGGTAAACGCCTGAAAGAATTTGGTCCGTTCTATAATGACCGCCCAGTTCACCTCGCCCTCGGCGAGCCGATGCCCGTAACCGGCAACGGCAAAGAGCAGAACGACGCCATTGTCAGCTTCATCCAAGAGAAGTTAGCCAGCTGGGAAAAATGGGATGCGCAGTGGAAAGAAGCGCGGGGAGTCTAGGACGTTTTGAAGCAATTTTGAGAGACGGAGAATCCTGAAGGGTATTTTCAAACTATCGATATTTATTTTAAACGTTTGACCCCTTTCCTTCTCCCTTTCCTTCCTTCGTAATGTTTAAGATTACGTATCGTTGCCAACGGTTTGGTTGAACGAAGATTACGAGTCGAACAGGGCGGGTGGAGGGTCCGGCTCCTGTCGGACCGCAAGGCGGTTACCCTGAGTCACAGGCGAACGGGCGGGAGCCCATCCCTCCAAAACGCGGTATTAGCAAGTTCAGTCTCCGCAACGAAGGGTGTGAGGGACCCGCTTCCGCGGATTGTGGGGACTACTTTTCCTTCGCTCGCTCGATTTGGCGGACGAAAACGGTCGGGCTCCACATTGAACCGGGGAGGCGGTAGATGATTTTGCCGGTCGGGTCGACGAGGGCGGTCGACATGGTGTGTTTGACGATGAGCTTCTCATCTTCTTCGGCGAGGATGCCCATTTGCTTCTTCAAGGCTTGAACGACTTCCTTAGGGCCCCCGAGGAGGGAGTGGATCGAGGTGTCGATGCCACGCGACTCAGCATAACTCGTCCAAATCCCGGGCGTATCGTAGGCTGGGTCGAGGGTGACGGAGACCAGTTTAACGTCGTCCCAGCCGCGTGTTTTGATCGTCTCGCTGAGTTGAAGCATGCGCTGCGTCGAGGCAGGGCACATATTTGGCATCGTGCAGCGGGTGAAAACAAAGTTCAAAACGTAGTATTGGCCACGGAGGGATTCGCTTTCGAAGAGCTCTCCATTTTCTTTCCAGAGGGCAAAGCGGGGCACGCGGTCGCCGACCGAGCGGAAGACCTTCCGCCCGAGGCGATGATTTTCGCTGATGAGCTGGCGGCCGAGAACGTCGAGCTTCGCGAGCGCAATGGGGTTGTTGGGGAAAATCTTTTCGAGCCGATAGCTCTCACCTTGGCGAACGAGCTCTCCGCGGACTTCGCGGCCAGGCTGCGCGATCGCGATGTCGCCGGGTCCTGCTGAAACGGTTTTGAGGGGGCCGTTGCCTTTGAGCTCAATTTCGAGCTGAAATTGTTCCGAATCGACCCCTTTGATCGTGGCCTCGATCGGTTTGCCGCTGAGAAAAAGTGGGACGAAGAGCGCTAGAATTCCACAGAGCGGAATGCCTAAGCGCATTGAAAGCGAGCGACTTAGCTTATTCGTATAAGCTGTTCTTATTGGTTTATCTAATGTCATAATCTGGCCTGCTAATGGGTGCTTCTGCCCTCTAGAAAGTTGTCATATAAGAGGCCATTCCGAACCGTATTTATTCCGCGTCAAGTCCTCGCGGAGCTATTTTGCTCATGTTCGTTCGGTTTTGTAAAAGAGACTCTACTCACCAGTCTATAATGGCGAGTTATGCATTCCTCGTTTTTGCGGCTTCACTCGTTGTCGTCTACGCGGGTGGTTTTACGACGACGATTGGTGCCGGCATGGTCTTCCTCGACTGGCCTTTGTCAAATGGCTCACTCAATCCGCCGGGCTGGGTATCCGACGAAGGTATGCTTGCTGAGCACAGCCACCGCCTGACCGGTATGGTTACTGGACTTCTTACAATTGGTCTCGTTATCGGGATGTATCTTTTCGAGAGCCGCGCTTGGCTCCGACGCTTGAGTTATATTTGCCTTGGGCTCGTCGTAGCTCAGGGCCTTTTAGGCGGGATGCGGGTGCTCCTCGACAGCACGCCACTGGCAAATATCCACGGTGTGTTCGCCCAGCTCTACGTTTGTTCGCTGGCGGCGGTCGTCGTCGGCACATCGGGTTGGTGGCGTGAATTGCCGGTTGATCTGCCTGCGAAGGAGGGTGCCTCTTGGACGTTTGAACGCCGCTTGGGAGTCGCGCTGACGCTTCTTATTGTCGCTCAACTGGTGGTCGGCTCGATCATGCGGCATCAGGGCGCTGGAATGGCGATTCCCTATTTCCCTCACAGTACTTCGTCGGGCGCATGGTTGCCGGCAGCATGGAACTGGGGCGTTATAGTTCACTTTTTGCACCGCGTCGGGGCGCTCCTGATCACAGGAGCCTTTGTGTTCTGGTCTTGGAGAGTCTGGACCTCGAAGACCGCCACGACTGCGATGAAGCGGATGACCTTTCTCGCCACTTTTTTCCTGATTCTTCAAATTTTATTGGGGGCAAATATCATCTGGTCCATCCGTCAGCCGTTTGAAACGACGATGCATGTGCTTAATGGGGTTCTTTTTCTTTGCTCTGTGTGGTCGGTGGTGTTCGCTTATTTCCGACCGCTCTTAGAAGGATCCGAACGGTCGGCGGCGCGTGTCCCGAATAAGGACGGTGTTAACGACAATTCCAGCGTCGCCCAAGGGGCTTAGTCTTTTACTGCTTTTGTTATGTCTTCAACTACTGCGACAACTTTGAATCCTTCGGGTGCTATCGCCGCGACGAGGCTCTCTGATTATTGGGAGCTTACGAAGCCGCGTCTCAGCCTGATGAATGTTGTGACGGCAGCGCTCGGTTATTTTGCGGCGGGCCCTGAAGTATCACTCTCAGTCTTCGGCGCCCTCCTTGGTGGCACTGCAATGGCGGCCTTTGGCGCCGGTGCTTTGAATATGTGGTGGGAGCGCGATGCGGATGCGAAAATGGAACGCACTGCGGGCCGCCCGATCCCTTCCGGCCGAGTCACGCCGGGCGCGGCCCTTGTTTTTGGACTGGCTTTGAGCTTCGGTGGGGTAGGATTGCTCGCCTTCGGCGTTAACCTCATTGCCTCAGTTCTGACTGCGACGACGGTTCTCCTCTACATTTTGGCCTACACCCCTTTGAAGCGGGTCACCCCTTGGGCGACGGAGCTCGGCTCGGTCCCTGGTGCCTTACCCCCGCTGATTGGTTGGGTTGCAGCAGGTGCGGGATTCAGCGGTCTAGGCTGGGTCTTGTTTGCCTTCCTCTTCGCGTGGCAGATCCCGCATTTCATGGCGATCTCATGGATGTCGAAAGACGACTATGCACGCGGCGGCTTTGCGACCTTGAGCACAATTGATAAGACCGGTCTTCGGGTCGCCCGAAAGTCTCTTATCTGGACGGTTCTGATGATTGGAATCAGTTTCATGCCGCTCTATTATGGTGGGTTCGGATACCTCTTCATAATCGCTACGTCTTTACTTGCTCTGTATATGTTGAAATCTGCTTGGGAGTTTCTCGTCGGGCAAGATCGTCACGTTGCGGGGCGTCGTCTCTTTTTTGCGACGATCGCTTACCTTCCTGCCTACCTTATGGTCCTCGTTGTTGATCGTTTTGTAATTTGATTTTTCTTTGTAATGAATAAGTGGCTCCCCCGCATTTGGATAGGTATCCTTCTGGTCGTAATGATCGCGTCGATACCTGCCTGCCTATCGTCGAGTGCTGATGATGGCGGTTTCTTGAACCTGACGGCTAAGCAGTCGACCTTTGATCCCAAGGGTCCTCTGGCTGAACAGCAGATAGATACCTTCTACATTACTCTCTGGGTAACGTCTTTCCTCTTTCTTGCGGTGGGCGGAACGTACCTCGTCGCGATCATCAAGTTTCGCGTCAAGAAGGGGGATGACCCGAATGAAATCCCTGAGCAAGCCCATGGCCATCCGCTGATCGAAGTAGGCCTCGTGGTAGCGTCATCTGCGCTCCTCATCATCATCGCAATTCCGACCTTTTCTGGTATTGTATTGATGCATGAAATACCAGAGCAGTACAGCGAAGAGGACATCGTCGACGTGAACGTTATTGGCTACCAGTGGTGGTTTAACTTTGAGTATGTCGAAGACGGGTTTGTCTCAGCAAACGAACTGGTCATTCCAGCGGGCCGACCGGTGCGCTTAAATCTGATTACAAAAGACGTCATCCACAGTTTCTGGCTACCGAAGCTCTCGGGTAAGCTCGACCTCATGGCGGGGCAAATCAATCAGATGTGGATTCTCGCCGACGAGCCGGGCTACTTCTGGGGACAGTGCGCTGAGTATTGCGGTGATTCCCACGCCTACATGCTTTTCCGCGCTGTGGCGCTGGAGGAAGACGCCTACAATGAGTGGGTCGCACAGCAACAAACAAAAACTGTAGTTGAGAAATCAACTACGCCGCTCTTCCTGTCAGAGGACGATGACGCCGGATTGGTTGCCCTGGGGGCAGAACTCTTTCAAGGCAACTGCTTGACTTGCCATAGTCTTGATCCAGCACAGCAGGGTGCGATGGGCGCACCGAATTTGGCCCACTTTGGATCACGTTCTTCGATTGGCGCTGGTTGGCTCGAAAACACCTGGTCAGAGGATGGCTCTAACGCAGATCTACATCTGTGGATTAAAGACCCCGATTCTGTGAAGCCAGGTAACAACATGTGGCGAGGCTTCATGAAGGCAGGAAAACACGACCCTAATGACCCGAAGGACGTCATGATGTCCGGTCTGAATCAAGCTGATCTATCCGATTCGGATGTGGATGCCCTTGTCGCTTATCTTCGTAATTTAAAACACCCTGATGCCGTTCAATTCAGTGCGGACACTTTCTAATTAGTCATGGCCACTACCGCTTCACCTGAACAAAATTCGCATGACGGACATGATGAGCCGACCTTTGACGGTGTCATCACCCGCCCCTATAAAAAGACCGGCCTAGTCGGATGGCTTACAACCGTCGACCACAAGAAGATCGGGGTAATGTATGGCATCGCGGCACTCTTCTTCTTGCTCGTAGGAGGCGTCGAAGCATTACTTATTCGTATCCAGTTGATGGGACCGGAGAGCGATTTTATCGACGCTCGGACCTACAACCAGCTCTTCACGATGCATGGCACGACGATGATTTTCCTCGCTGTCATGCCAATGAGTGCGGCCTTCTTTAACTTTATCATGCCGCTCCAGATCGGAGCGCGTGATGTCGCGTTTCCGAGGATGAATTCGCTCGGTCTTTGGACCTTTATTGCAGGCGGAATCCTACTGAACCTCAGTTGGTTCTTTTCTGAAGGTGCGCCGGCGATCGGGTGGTTTGGTTATGCGCCGATTACTTCGAATCAATACAGTCCGGATTTGGGGACTGAATTTTGGATCATGTCGCTTCAGCTGCTCGGGATTGCATCGCTGGTCGGGTCATTGAACTTTATTACAACAATTATCAATATGCGGGCGCCTGGGCTTAGCATGATGCGTCTTCCGGTCTTTACCTGGATGACGTTGATCACGTCGTTCCTCCTCATTCTCGCTCTGCCGCCGATCGCGGTTGCATTGGCCGAGCTGATGTTTGATCGCCACTTTGGGACGCACTTTTTCAATGTTGCAGGGGGAGGGCGCCCGATTCTTTGGCAGCACCTTTTCTGGATCTTTGGTCACCCTGAAGTGTATATCCTCATCCTTCCTGCGATGGGCATCATCTCCGAGGTGCTTCCGACCTTTGCGCGTAAACCTCTATTTGGTTACCCACTGATTATTTTCTCAGGGGCTGTCATTGGTTTCCTCGGATTTGCAGTGTGGAGTCACCACATGTTCACGACGGGCCTTGGGCTTGTCGCGACGACGGCCTTCTCCTTTTTGACGATGCTTATTTCAATTCCAACGGGGGTGAAAATCTTCAATTGGATTGGAACGATGTGGGGAGGTAAAATCCGCTTCACTGTTCCGATGCTCTTTGCGGTCGGCTTTGTCTGGATGTTTATGCTCGGTGGGTTCACCGGAATCATGCACAGCTCAGTCCCGGTCGATTCACAGCACCAAGACAGCTATTTCGTCATCGCACACTTCCACTACGTCCTCATCGGAGGTTCGATCTTTGCCCTCTTCTCTGGAATCTATTACTGGTTTCCGAAGATCACGGGAAAGATGATGAGCGAAATGATCGGTCGTATTGTATTTTATACGATGTTCATGGGCTTCAACTTAGCCTTCTTCCCGATGCACATGTTGGGCATGACAGGGATGCCGCGCCGGACACACACTTATAAATCTGAAATGGGCTGGGATGGAGCGAACTATTGGTCGACCATTGGAGCACTCATTCTCGGGCTTGGCGTCGCAATCTTTATTATCAATTTGATCTACTCGGTCATCAAAGGCGAAAAGGCCTCGAAGGATCCTTGGGATGCTCGGACGCTCGAATGGAAAACGTCTAACCCGCCAAAGGAATACAACTTCGCATACACCCCTGTTGTTCACGCTCGTGACCAGGCTTGGGAAGATAAACATGGCCCTGAAGAAAAGCGCATGGTGAAGCTTGCTCCCGATCATCATGGGATTCACATGCCGGATCAGTCATGGTGGCCCCTCGTTGTTTCGATTGGTCTCTTTGTCCTCGGTATCGGAGTTGTCATTCATGCTACGGACCAGTTTGCTTGGTGGCAGGTGATGCTCCCAGGAATCCTACTCACTATCTTTGGTATTATCGCTTGGTCGCTCGAAGGCCCAGGCGGCTATCATATCTTTCCTGACGCTGAAGATCAGGCCGAACTCGATGAAGAGGCTAAATCTTCTTCCAAGTAATCAAATTTAAGGACGACGCATAGATGGCAGATCACGCTGTAGACGGGCACGGAGCCCTCGAGGAGTTGACGAAGACTTCGACCGGAATCGAACACAAGAAGCTCGTTATGTGGGCTTTTCTCGGTTCCGACTGTATGTTCTTCGGTACACTCATTTCCACTCACTTGATTTATCGGAAGCTGTATCCCGATGTCGTTGATACGACGCGGTTGTTCGATATTGAGCTCACTGGATTAAGTTCATTCATCCTCTTGATGAGTTCGTTCTTGATGGCGCTGACGGTTTCCGCGGCGCACAAGAATAACGTTAAGGCAATGCGGGGCTTCTTGGCTGGAACCATCCTCTTCGGATGTTTTTTCCTCAGTGGCCAAGTCTACGAGTTCTTTCACTTCGTCCATGGCAAGGGAACCTATGAGTTTCAGGCCATCAACGAGGCAGGAGAAGCCATTACCGGCCTTGTGGCGAATGATACGGCATTCCATAGTGGTGCGGATACCGCGCATGCTAAGCATGTCCTTGAGCATAAACACCACGGTTGGGAGATTGAATCCTTCAAGCAGGTAGATTTCGTCGAAGGGCTTACCCTTGGAAGCAGTGTATTTGGTTCGACCTTCTTCCTTATGACGGGAACACACGGGGTGCACGTTTTGCTCGGAGTGATCTGGTTGTTGGGCTGGTTTATCCGAAGTTTTTCGAAAAAATATACGGCGGTGAATGCCCTCGATATTGAAGTAGCCGGGCTTTATTGGCACTTTGTTGATATCGTCTGGATCATCATTTTTACGGCGGTCTATCTCGTCGAATACATTAAATTCTACTAGGACGACAATCGATATGAGCGCGACTGACACGGCTACTCACGATCAACATCTCATCGAGGAGACGGAGAAGTATTTCACTTTCTTCAATCTCTCGATCTTCCTCGTTATCATTACGGGGGTTGAGTTGGTCCTTATCTACATTCCGATCAACAGTTACATCATCTACAGCTCATTGGTTGCCCTCTCGACGGTGAAGTTTCTTGCTGTGATTTGGTGGTTTATGCACCTGAAGTGGGATAAGCTGCTTTGTACGGTTCTATTTCTGATGGGGCTGATCTTGGCGGCGGGAACCATCACCGCTTTGCTCTTCTTGTTTGAGCCCATCAGCACTCCGCCCATTTGAAGTGGCCTGCGTAGTTCATAGTGCTGAAGCGCGCTCGGAAACTGGCGTCATCTCTAAACCAAGGTAAGGTGGCATATGCTCTCGATCTGGCATTGGCACACTGAACCCTTTCTAGTCGGCGGAATTTTAGCCGTGGTCTGGTTGTATGCGATGTTGGTTGGCCCATTGCGCAACAAGCTGGATCCTGAGGCAGAGATTCCGCGTGTTGAGATCGTATGGTTCACATTCGCCGTGATCACATTTTACGGTGCAGTTGGAAGTCCGATCGATGCCGCTGGAGAAAACTTTCTCTTCAGTGCGCACATGTTCCAGCACAACATCCTGATGTATCTCACGGCGGCATTCAGTGTCTTGGCTTTGCCCGGCTGGTTCGTCGATGGACTACTCGATCGGGCACGTTGGTCGATTCCGTTTTTTCGGGTGCTCTTTCATCCTGTCATTGCTGGCTTTTTGTTTACCTTTGTTTTCTACGGTTGGCATGCGCCTGCGCTCTACGAGTGGGCACTGCATAATAAAGTCGTCCACACCTTTGAGCACCTCTCGATGCTTGGGACGTCGATCATCATGTTTTGGCCGATGTTGAGCCGCTCACGGACGCTGCCTCAGAGTAATCTTGGGTCACAGATTCTATATCTTTTTGTTCTTATGGTCGCTCAGATCCCTCTCTTTGGTCTGCTGACTTTTGCGGAACACCCGTTGTATCCGACGTATGAATACGCGCCGCGATTGATCGAAGGCTTTGATCCTTTGTCGGATCAGGTTTTTGGCGGTCTTTTGATGAAAGTCGCCAACATGATTCTCTCTTTGATTCTGATGGGATATGCGTTCTTTAGGTGGAACGCCCAGTCCTTGAGGACGGAGCGCCCTAGTCGTGTCGAAACCCACCGCCGATAGGCATAGAACAGCTACAGGAAATGGCTCGGCTCTCGATTATTATTCCAGCTTTCAATGAAGAGGCTGAGCTGCCAGTGACGCTGCAGCATCTCAATGACGTCCGCGCGAATTTGCCTCTGAAAAGTGAAATCATCGTTGTAGACAACAACTCGTCTGATGAGACCGCTAAGGTTGCTCTGGCCCATGGGGCACAGGTGGTTTTTGAAAGCGTGAATCAAATCTCGAAGGCACGGAACGCAGGCGCGCGATCAGCCAGCGGCGACTGTTTCATTTTTGTTGATGCTGATAGCCGACCACCTCTCGAGACTGTTCAAGAAGCTGTATCTGAGCTTGGAGCAGGCGCTATAGGCGGCGGATCCGTTTTGGCATTCGAGGGCGAAGTCGGCTGGCTAGCTAGATGGATGACTTGGTCATGGAATCGTCTTGCGTGCAGTGTGGGCCTGGCCGCCGGATGCTTTGTATGGGTGAGAGCAGATGCCTTTAATCAAGTAGGGGGCTTTTGCGAAAAGCGCTACGCGGGTGAGGAATTGATTTTGTCGCGTGAGTTAAAACGGCTAGGGCGCCAGTCTGAGCAAGTCTTCAAAATCTTGAGTCGTTACCCTGTTTTGACATCGGCTCGAAAACTTGCTTGGTATGGAGCATTCACGACAGCGGCACTACATCTTCTGCTCGCTGTATTCCCTTTTCTCCTACGAAGCCAAGCTATCTGCCGGTTTTGGTATCGCCGGCCGTCTGAGGGCCGCGACTAATGACGAGCGTTATCGATGCGCTCAGCGAGGGTGAGCGCATTTTCAATGCAATCATTGAGGCCTGGCCCACCTCGAAAGTTTCCTTGGAAATGAATCCCAGTAAATTTCTCTTCAATTTGATGAAGACCGCTATCGAAGTCGCCGTAGTCCAGATGATATTGAGGGATCGCTTTGGGCCATGCGGTGAAGTGATGGAATGTAGGGTCACCCGTAATGCCGAGCAGTTCTTTGAGGGACTCTAGGACCTTCTGAACCGTCTCATATTCGTCCCAGCCTGCCGCCTCGGGCTGAGTCATGCCGCCAAGAAAACACATCAGTGAGACATGCCCATCAGGTGCACGATGAGGGAAGAGGGAGGAGCTGAAGATCGTTCCAAGGATAGGTTGATTCTCACTCTTTGGTATGAGCATACCAAAGCCATCTAGAGGGTGGGCTACTTCTTCGCGCTTGAATCCAAGCACGAGTGTATTGACGGCTGGAAAGCTCAGTTTTGGGAGCGCAAGGAGTCGCCCTGCCAGGGGCACGGGGAGGTCCCAGCTTGCCCACCGATGCGGAGGCGCGGTGAAAATGATGTGATCGAAGTCCTGACTTTGTGGTTTGCCCGCTTGTAACCAAGCCGCTGTCCATTGGTCATGGGCGCTTCGGCGGAGCCCTTGAAATTCGGCCTTCAAGTAAGTCTGGTTCGAGAGCGGCTTGATGAGTCGTTCGACGAGCTCTTCGAGGCCGTCTTGAAAGGAAACGAGCTCAGACTTGTAGTGTGGCTGAGCGGAGTGCCTCCGTGCTTTTCTGAGCTTGAGTGCTCCGCGGACGAGTGAGCCAGACTCATTTTCCAGCCCCCAAACGCGGGGGAAGGCATAGCGGATCGAGAGCTTCTCAGGATCTCCCGCGTAAATACCTGATGTCATTGGCGCGATCGCATACTCGAGGAACTCGGGGCCTAGCCTGCGGCGAACAAAACTCGCGACGGATTCATCGGGGTCTTCGCAGGCTGTGATCCACGGCTCTTTGAGAATGCGTAGCTTTGCTCCAAAGCTGAAAAGAGGGGTCTGAATGGCACCCAGAATTGACTGCGGAACCGCGACGGGCTTTCCGCCTCGTACGATGAAGCGCTTCGACGCTTCGGTGTTTGCTGGGGTGAGTCGTTCATCGAGCCCTAGTCGGCTGATAAAGGTTCGAACCGCCTCGCTGCGAATTAGCATTGAGTTAGGGCCATCCTCACACAGATAGCCATCGATGCGTTGGCTTTGAATGACTCCGCCAACGCGGTTCGAAGACTCGATCAAGGTGACGTTCCAGCCACGCTCATGCAGGCGGTGAGCTGCTGTAATTCCGCTGATGCCCGATCCGACGACGAGAGCTGATGGTGGGGCCATGTTCTAAGCTTTTGGACGATCGCTCACTTGCTCTGAACGACGGCTTCTTCGGTTAGATCCTTTTCGATGGTGAATGGCTGCCCAGTCAGGCACGCGATAAACTTCTTCATCGCTGGCGTGAGGACAAGGCCTTTGCGATGAATCAGGGCCAATGGCCGAGAAAACTCGAGGCCTTCGAATGGAATCGTTCGGAGCAGACCTTGCTTCACCTCTTGTTGAACGGTGGCAGAGGGGACAAAGGCGAGCCCGGCGTTGATCTCGACGGCTCGTTTCACCGTCTCGATGTTGTCGAATTCCATCACGGGCTCGACGTCGATTTTGAAGTCGCGAAAGATTTGGTCGGTTGCTTTTCGCGTCGGAATATCGCGATCGAAACCAATGAGTTTTTCGTCTTGGAGCTGCTCGATTTTGACTGATTTTTGCTTTGCGAGCGGATGCTGCGGGCTCGCGACGAGGACGAGCTTATCCTCTTGAAAGGGAATGATCTCAAGTTGGCGCATTTTCGTCGGATAGGCCACGAGCCCGAGATCAACTGCGTTCTGTAAGATGTCTTCGTAAACCAAGTTCGAGCTTCGATATTCGACGCGGAAATTAACGGAGGGAAATTCCTTCAAGAATGTCGTAATGTAGGGAGGGAGTTCGTGAAGGCCGATGCTGTAGATCGTGGAGAGATGGATCGTTCCACTGATGACCTTCCGCATTTCCTGAAGCTCTCTGACGAGCTTTTCATAGCGGTGCAAAATATCCTTCGCGCTGTCGTAAAGCTTTTGGCCTTCCTGTGTAAGGCGGAACTGTTTTTGGCTCCGGTCCACGATCAGGACGTTAAAATACCGCTCCATTGATCTTAATTGTTGGCTTACGGCGGATTGCGTGACTCCGTTCAGCTTTGCGGCACGCGAAAAACTTTGGGATTCAACGAGGTCGGAAAATATTTTGAAATTCTCGATATGCATAAGCGATTGTAATTAAGCTCTTTTTAAGCAGTGAATATTAATTCTGCTAATCTTGAGAAACACTGAAGACTCACGGCAACCAATGGTCAAAGAAATTAGGCAAAACATGGAGATTGTCTTAGAAAGCATTAGTGATGCTTGTTCTAAGGCAGGTCGCTCACCTGATGAAGTGACCCTAATGGCAGTGAGTAAAAACCACCCTGCGGCGATTGTTGCAGAAGCGCTGGAGGTTGGTTTGTGCAATTTCGGGGAGAATCGCGTGCAGGAGGCGGTTGAAAAGAAGCAGGCCGTGGTTGGTTCCGCGTTTTGGGAGCTGATTGGGAACTTGCAGACGAACAAGGCCCGCTTAGCTGCTGAGCATTTCGATCGAATTCAGTCGGTCGATCGGCTGAAACTAATCAATGCGCTAGATCGGCATTGCGGCGAGCTAGGGCGAGCAAGGTTACCGATCCTTCTACAAGTTAATGCGGGCCGGGATCCTGCTAAGTTTGGTTGTGAGATCGATGATGCAGAGGCACTTACGGAGTTGGTCCTGTCAAAGAACCATCTGCAACTCGATGGCTTGATGACGATCGCTCCACTCTCTGGAGATCCTAGCATCGCCCGCAAAACCTTCGCTGAACTGCGTAAAATCCGTGATAATCTCTCCTCGAAACTGGGCGTCCGTTTAGACGTTCTTTCGATGGGAATGTCTGGGGATTTTGAAAGCGCGATCGCAGAGGGAAGCACCCTTGTTCGAGTAGGAACCGCCCTGTTCGGTGGTCGTAAATAGCTTCTGGTTTCCGCAAATCTCTAAGCGAGATCTTCGGAAGTCACTGCCTTTGCGGTGTTAAATTTGCCCGAATAGAAGCGGAAGTGGTTACTTACGTTTAGATGGTGCTCAAGAGAGCGACTCTGGGACCGTTGTATTTTTAGTGGATAACACTTTCAAGTCGTCGCTCGAAAATCGCCTAAACTCATTGGAATTACTGATCGACGATCAGTCTCCCCGGGTGAGGGACTCGGTCATCGAAGAGATTAATCGCTTGGGCGAACCGGCGCATGCATAGCTTGAAAATCTAGCGCTTAGAGGTGATTCTGCGGTCGCAGATATTGCCGAAGAGATTCTGCGGGAAACCGCGGCTCCAGATGCCGAGGCAGCCTTTCGTCGTTATATCCGTGCGGGCAAATTTGACCTCGAGCAGGGGGCGATTCTGCTGCAGCGCTCCGTCCATCCGCGCCTTGACCCATCGAAGGTCTCGTCAGCGATCGATGCGATTGCTCTGCGGGTTCAGGATTTGATCGCGACCCCGACAACGCCTTCATTAATTATTCGGGCTCTAAATCGAGTATTTTTTCACGAATTAGGGTATCGCAGTGAGCCTGATAACGAGCCTGATCCAGGCGCTGTATTATTAGGAGATGTGCTCGCCTTGCGTCGAGGAACCAACGTCTCGCTAACACTTATCTACATGCTGGTCGCGCGTAGGCTAGGAATGAAGCTCCAGCCAATCGTTTTGCCGAACTATATTTTCTTGGCTTATCTAAGGGATAGAGAGCCTTTTCTCGTCGATCCATTTTCTAGGGGGCGCTTTTTCTCGTGGGAAGAAGCGCAGGCGATTTTGCCTATCGGCGTAATGGCTGAAACCCAACAGACATCAGAGAAGGCAACCAAACTGATCCTTCAAATGAGCTGCGAGAGTCTCGTCAGTATCTATAGCTCTAGGGGTGATCGCGATCGGTCGGACACTTTCGCGGGCTTTTGCGAAGAATTTAGCGAGACATCGCAGCAAAGTCGGGCATCCTAAGAGGATATGGATTTCACATCGGGCGTTTTGCGCCTCGAAGACCTCGAAACAGTTCCCCTCCCAAAGGTGCCTTTGGCCGTGCTCGGCATGCCTGTGGCCCATTCGCTCAGCCCGGCAATTCATAATCCAGCTCTCGCCGCGCTTGCTCGTAGTGAACCGGAGTTTGCTGACTGGGGATATGTTCGCGTGGAAGTGCCGATTGATTTGCTTGAGGCAGCCATCCCAAAGCTTTTTGCACGTGGTTTTCGGGGTTTGAATCTCACTTTGCCGCACAAGGTGCGTGCGCTTGAGCTTGTCCAAGACGTTGATCCATCCGTCGTGGCGATGGGTGCAGTGAATACTCTAGTGGCAACAGCTGATGGCTATAGCGCAACAAATACAGATGGTTTTGGAATCGCCCGCGCAGTCGAGACACAGCTCAAACGGCGGCTTTCTGATACCGATGTGGTTCTCCTTGGAGCAGGTGGAGCGGCGCGTGCGATTACGGTTCAAGCGCTCGCGGACGGGGTGCCAAAACTCTGGATTGGAAACCGGAGCGAAACAAATCTCACTACACTGCTTCTCGAACTCAAAGAGGCGGATGTCGACCTCAGTAGGGTAGAGCCTTTTCTCTTTTCTCACGCTCCGAGTGATTTGCCGAGTGATGCTCTTTTAATAAACGCGACGCCCGCGGGGCTCAAGACGGATGATCTTCTTCCAATCGATCTTAGCTTCCTCGGTAATGACGGTGCGATCTATGACACAACCTACGGAACACGCAACGGATGGGCGCGCTGGGCCGAAGAGCATGGACGGAGTTATGCTGATGGCTTGGGTATGTTGATCTACCAAGGGCAAAGAAGTCTTGAGATTTGGACAGGTCGAGAGGTTTCGGCAGAAGTAATGATGGCGTCCGGAAAGGCCGCTTTAGCAGAAAGGATTGGTGCAGCATGATCGAAGCATTCGTTGAAGTAAATACAGCTTTCCCGTGGTTCTTTGCCCTCGTTGCTGGCTCGTTTGGGGCCTGCGTCGGCAGTTTTCTGAATGTAGTGATTTATCGACTACCGGCTGGGCGAAGTGTCGTTCATCCGGGTTCTGCCTGTGGATGTGGAACTGCGATCGCATGGTACGACAATATCCCCGTGCTTAGTTGGTGTTTGTTGGGTGGCCGAGCACGGTGTTGCAAGGCACGCTTCAGTGTCCGCTATCCTCTTGTCGAGGCGATGAACTCCTTTCTCTTTGTGGTGGCGTGGATGAGCTATCCTCCTCTCGTAGCGATTGTTATCTGCGTCTTCATTGGGCTCTTAGTTCCCGCTGCGATGATTGATCTGGATACGATGGAGATTCCTGATGTGTTTTCGATCGGCACCTTCGTTGTTGGCGTCATTTTGTCGATTGCAGTTCCAGCGCTCCATATCGCACCCGTCGG
Source organism: uncultured Puniceicoccaceae bacterium (assembly GCA_963933835.1). GTDB lineage: Bacteria > Verrucomicrobiota > Verrucomicrobiia > Opitutales > Oceanipulchritudinaceae > CAWVVV01. Next base: position 62,873 of record CAWVVV010000004.1, read on the forward strand.
CCTCTTCGCGGTTGATTCGATGAATTCATTTATCCAATGCCTCCTCGGGGCGTTTGTTGGATCTGGTCTCATTCTGTGGCTGGCTTTGCTCTCAGAGGTGGTGTTGCGCAAGGAGACAATGGGCTTTGGTGATGTGAAGCTGCTGGGTGCGATCGGGGCCTTTCTCGGTTGGCAAGGAGCGGTCTTCTCGCTCTTTGGCGGAGCGGTTTTTGGCACGCTTTTGATCATCCCGATGCTCATCTTTCGGAAGAAGAAACAAGTGGTTCCAATCGATGATGCTGAAGAAGAAGGAGAGGGGCTTCGGATTCCTTTCGGTCCGGCTCTGGTGATTGGTGCTCTCGTTTATGCCCTTTTGCTGCATGATTTTGTCGATAACTACTTTTTGCAGTTTTCTGAAGTTTTGAGCCTCTGAAATGTTTCTCACGATTTCTCGACTTTCTTTGGTCTTCCTCTCGATCACGGTTGCGCATCTCGGTGCTGAGCCGATGCAGTGGCCAACGCCTTATCCAAGTGATGCGCTAGCCGTCGGGGATCTAGACTGGGGGCAGCCCACGATCAGTGGGCGGCAAATTTCTGCGACCTTTGGCTGTGTTCGGAATGAGGGGGCGAAGTTTCATGAAGGACTCGATATTCGGCCCTATTTGAGTCGCCGAAATGGAGAGGCGACGGATGCGGTGAGCGCTGCGTGGGCGGGTGAAGTTGTCTACATCAACAGGCGTTCCGCGACGAGTTCCTACGGACACTATGTCGTCGTCGAGCACGACCAATTTTCTCCAGCAGTGGTTACGCTCTATGCGCATTTGGCTACAATTGATTCTAAGCTTAAGATTGGGAGTCAATTGCGTGCAGGAAGCCGAATAGGAAAAATGGGGCGTAGTGCTGGTGGATACACGATCCCAAAGCAAAGAGCGCATTTACATTTTGAAATCGCTTTGCGCCTTAGCGATGGCTTTCAGGCATGGTATGATGTGAGGAAGTTTGGTAACGAGAACGATCACAGTATCTGGAATGGGATGAATCTTGTCGGGCTTGATCCTTGGGCGGCATGGCACTGGTTGAAAGAGAATCCAACCCGCGACATTGGGGACTATACACGCACGCTTATGCCCGGCTTTATCATGGAGATCGTCACCTCAGATACACCCGATATTGTGGAGCGCTACCCATCACTTTTGACGAAGCCCGTTCCTGCAGGTGGTCTCAAAGGCTGGCGCATCATTTTCACGGGGTGGGGCTTCCCGCTTTCCTTTTCGCCGCTGGCGGAAGCCGGTGCAAAGCAAGCAGGGACGGCAACTATTCTCGCAATCAACTCAAGCGAATTAGAGCGCTGGGCATGTCGTGACCTTTTGGATAAAAAAGGTGGTTTCACAAGTTTGAGTGAACGAGGAGCGAGCATAATTGAGCTGATCTTTGTTGGCGATATTCGTTAGCAGGCAGTTTTTATGGTTATCCGGTTGGACTCCGTGCCGATCGCAGATCGAATAGGCTTGCGCCCTTAGATGCTACAGAGGGCAATGCAGCTTCTTTCGACGACCATGAACAAGGACTTTATCAATCCACCGGATCGCACGGGCACAGGTAGCCTGAAGTGGGAAAAATATGCTGGGCGCGACATCTTGCCGATGTGGGTGGCGGACATGGATCTGCCCTCGCCGCCGGCGGTGATGGAGGCGTTGCGAGCACGCGTAGATCACGGTGTTTTTGGATACACTTTACAGCACGAAGGTGTGGTCACCGCGGTGCAGGATTATCTCAAAAGCACCCACAAGATTGAAGTCGAAAGTGCCGCCTTGCTTTGGTTCCCGGGTCTCGTCCCCGCCCTGAACACCGCTGCGCGCGCTTTTGCAGAGCCCGGTGAGGCTATCATTACGCTGACGCCAGTCTATCCGCCTTTTTTATCTGCGCCGGGGAACCAATCGCGCGCGATCCAAGCGGTGCCTTTGGCTGAAAGTGATGAGGGCTACACGATCGACTTCGATGCACTGGAGTCGGCGGTCACCCCGAAGACGAAGGTTTTCTACCTCTGTAATCCGCACAATCCCGTCGGGCGTGTCTACCGTCGCGACGAACTCGAAGCGGTTCTTCGCTTCTGCGAGAAGTTTGATCTCATCATTGTCGCAGATGAAATCCACAGTGACCTCATCCTCGATGAGGGGCTTGAGCATATCTCAATGCTTTCGCTCCCTGGGGCAGTAGAGCGGACAGTTGGGCTCTATGCGCCGAGTAAAACCTATAATCTCCCCGGTCTTGCTTGTAGCTACATCGTGGCACCGGACCGTACCCTGCGCCGTCGTTTTCAGAGAGCAGCGCAGGGCATGATCACAGAGGTAAACTGCATGGGCTATATCGGTTGCGAAGCCGCTTATCGACATGGTCAAGACTGGCTGGATGATCTGATTGAGCTTCTGAGGGCAAACCGCGATAGTCTCTACGCTTTTGTTCGAGAAAATTGTCCCAAAATTCAATTACGCCCGATGCAATCAACTTATCTGGCTTGGCTCGATGTTCGTCAGCTTGGCTTGAAAGATCCAGTCGCACACTTCGAGGAGCATGGATTGGGCTTAAGTGATGGACGCTTTTTCGGTCATGAGGGCTACATTAGAATCAATCTTGGATGCCCGGAAATAACGATGAGCGAAGGCTTGAAGCGCTTGAGGCGGGGCTATGATGCCGCAGTCGCTAGTGCTTAAGATTTTGCTTTCGACTCTTCCGCTTGCTTCAGGAGCTAAAATGCAAAGGCTCTGAGTCTGAAAAGCATCAGGAAGCGACTCGACCCAGCAAAGTTTAGCCGCGAGTCTTTTCTCCACTGCGAATATGTGGCGCCTTCACCGATACCTCTTTTTCTCTACCGCGACAGTTGCACTGCTGAGTGTGGCTGTAATCGCCATCCTGATGGTGGCTGGAAATGCGGTGATGGATCTCTTCGATCTCATCGATGAGGGGAAGATCACTTCGGATGCTCTTTGGAAGCTCCTGCAGTTACTCATCCCATATACCATTTCTTTTGCGATGCCGGCTGGCACGGTCGTAGGCGTGCTCGTTCTTATGGGGCGGCTCTCGGCGACTTCGGAGCTGACTGCAATGAAGGCGTCCGGCATCTCGCTTTGGCGGGTATCAGTACCCGTTCTCCTGTTTTGCCTCCTCGCTTCAGGGATGACGGCATGGATCAATGCCTATGCAGCGCCCGCGGCCAGAGCTTCCTATAAGGACCTGATCCCTAATGCCATTCGCGCGGAGCCCCTCCGATTGATCGTGGCAAAGCAGTTTGTGCACGATTTCCCCGGCTATGTCGTCTACGTGGGCGATAAAACAGAGGAAATCATTCGCGACATTTGGATCTGGGAGCTTGATGATGAGAAGCGTGCGGTTTGTCTGCTACGTGCGGATACGGGCGACTTGCGCTACGATGCCGACACCGATGCCCTCATCCTGAAACTTGAAAGGGGCCTCGTGGAGCTTCGCGACGAGTCGGATCCGAATGACCTAGGTGCGGTTCAGCCGAATTTGTTTTTCGAACACCTTCAGATCCAGCTCTCCCTTGCCGAGGTCTTCGGTCGAACCCAGTCGAACCATAAGGTGGGTTATTTACCGCTTCCGCAAAAGATCGAGCGTCTTAAGCAGCTCTCCCGTCGCGCCGAACGAGCAACGCCAGAGGAGCAACGCGAACTGCGCGACGAGGCGATCCGAGTGCAGTTTCGTATTCAAGAAGGTTTCGCCAGCGCGCTGAGTGCGTTCTCCCTCGGGCTTCTTGCCATTCCTCTGGGTCTGAAGGCGAGTCGTAAGGAAACGTCCTTGAATGTCGCCATCGCAGCAGGCCTGACGATTTCCTATTATATTCTGACTGAAGTTGTGGGATGGCTTGATGGCACTCCTCATCTTCGACCCGATCTCTTTATCTGGTTGCCCAACGTAGGTCTGCAGGTGTTGGCGCTCTATCTTCTCTTCAAAGCGAACAAGCACTGACCCCATTTGTTCGAGTGTTCACACGAACTTAGTTCTCCTCAAAATGCTCAGCAATTCAAATTGCACACATCCTTGGCCACAGGCCGGTTTCGATGAGTGACCTACTAGAGAATCATCCCGACGTAAATAAGTCGCTTGCTGAGCTTGGTGTTCGCGGACTGAAACGGAACTTCTTTGGCCGGCAGTTTGTCGACCTTTCAACCGGGCGACGTGAACTGCGGGCGGGGATGGTGCTGGCCTTGTCTCTGACCTTCTCTGATCTCTGGCGCGAGCGTTTGAAAAACGAAAGCCGGGTCGGCGTTGTTCTTCCTAGTGGACTGGGTAGCCTCCTCGTAAATCTAACCCTCCAGATCCTCGGCAAGACACCGGTGAACCTGAACTTCACTGCCGGGCGAGCTGTGAATGAAAAGTGCCTCGCGAAAGCAGACATTGAGACGGTTATTTCGGCCGCACCAGTGATCGAGAAACTGCCGGACTTTCCATGGCCGGAGCAAATGATCGACTTGGTCCAAGAACGCGATCGAGTGGGGAAGTTTGCTGTCATCAAGAATCTACTACGTGGATGGGCACTCCCCGTTGCACGCCTCGTTGATTGCGGTAGAAGTGAAGAAGAAGCCACGATTTTATTCAGCTCTGGAACAACGGGAGATCCTAAAGGCGTCGTTCTTACCCAGCGTAATGTCGTGGCAAACCTCCTGCAAATCGAGGCGGTCGGCCTGCTCGACAGTAAGGAAGTCTTGCTCGCTTCGTTGCCGACCTTTCATAGCTTTGGATTTACCGTCACTCAGTGGTATCCGCTGATTTCTGGAATGAAAGTGGTCAGCCTTCCGTCGCCGCTCGAGACCAAGCGCCTTGGTAAAGCGATTCGCGATGAGAAAGTGACCGTGATGATGAGCACGCCGACGTTTTTGAAGCCTTTCCTGAAGCGCGTTCCACCGGAGTGGATAGAGAGTCTGAAGTTCGTTGTCGTGGGAGCGGAGAAGTCGCCTGAAGGTCTGCCTGAAAAGTGGGAAGAAACCTTTGGGAGCACGTATCTTGAGGGCTATGGACTCACCGAAGCCTCCCCCGTTGTCTCCTGCAATTTACTGGGAAAAAGCGAACAAGAAACAACGCGGCGTCATGGGACAGTGGGGCGCCTATTCATCGGTATTGAGGCTCGTATCGTTGACCCGGAAGAAGGACGTCCGCTTGCAAAGAGTGAGATAGGTATGCTCGAGCTCCGGGGCCCTAATTTCTTTGATGGTTATCTGAATGATGCGGGGAAAACGAATGAAGTCTTTCGCGACGGTTGGTATGTCACGGGTGATCTTGCGCGGTTCGATCCTGACGGTTTTCTGATCATCGAGGGTCGTCTATCACGCTTTTCGAAAATGGGTGGCGAGATGGTTCCGCACGGAGCGGTGGAGGAGGCTATTATTCAGGCCTTCGATCTCGAAGACGCCGAGCTTCCCCAAATCGCTGTCGCAGGTGTGCAAGATCCAGCAAAAGGCGAAGCGCTCGTTCTGCTCGCGGTTCCAGATATCGAACCCGCCGAACTCCGAGAACAATTGTCAGCGAAAGGCCTGCCAAACTTATGGGTTCCGAAGCGTATCGTAAAAGTGGATACGATCCCAACCCTTGGGACAGGCAAGCTAGATCTCAAGGGGGTCACTCAGGTAGCTGAGAACGGCTAAAGGAGTCGTTTACTCGGTGTCATTTGACTCCGTCTCTGGCTCTTCCTTTAGCGCCGCTTTTTCAGCGGCTTGTTGGGCTTCGCGCTTTTTGAAGCTTTCGACGACGAGGGCGGAGAGCACTTTGTCTGGGTCTTCTGCCATCGCTGCATGGACGGTGAAGCGGACTTCGCCCGTGTTGCGGGAGATGATCTTGAGACCGTGTTCGAAGTCTTTGAAACGTTCCTCGCAGATCGTGCGGACAGTTTTGTCAGTATCCACGGCGACATCGAGGATCACATCAAGTGCCTCGTCGGCGAAGTCTAGGCCGAGCTCGTGCTTACTTTCAAAGCGCTTTGCGAAGTCGATGATTTCGACGCGCAGGCTGTTGCGCTGCAGGTGCGAGTTCTCTTTCAGTAATGCCTTGAGCGCTTGCTGCGGTTCTTTGATCGTCTCGGCTTTGACCTCGAAGGATTCGATCCCGGTCGAGGGGAGCTCAAATTTAAAGTAGCGGAAGACCTGCTCGAAGATCGTCATGAGTCCACGGGCACCGGTCTTCTCAGCATGGGCGCGGGTCGCGATTTCCGTGATGGCCTCTTTCGTGATTTTGAAATCGATCCCGTAGCCCTTGAAATTGTGGCGATACTGCTCGAGAAGATTGCCTTCTGAACTTGTGAGGATTTGGGCGAGATCCTCGGTTTCGAGTTGCTCACAGGCAACACGGACGGGAAGGCGACCAACGAACTCAGGCTCGAAGCCGTATTTGATGAAATCGGTCGTCGCAGCCTCACGCAGGTAGTCGGAATCTTCGCGTTCACCGGCGGCGTTGCCACCGAAGCCGACCGTGGTCGCATCGACACGCTTCTTAATCGACTCAGAAAGCCTGCCAAAGGCGCCGCTGACGATAAAGAGGATGTGACGGGTGTTGATTGCACGCGGACGCTTCTTGCCGCCTCTCTGCGCTTCCATCATCGCCTGCATTTGCCCCATCATGTCGCTCGGGGAGGAGAGGTTGACGTCGGCATCCTCCATCAGCTTGAGCAGATTGATTTGCACCCCGCGTCCGGAGACATCTTTGCCGCCGCTGTCACCGGCTGAAGCGATCTTGTCGATCTCGTCGATGTAGATGATGCCGTATTGAGCGAGGTCGGCGTTGTTGCCGGAAATTTTGAAGAGGTCGCGCACGAGGTCTTCGACATCATAGCCAACATAGCCGGTCTCAGAAAACTTCGTCGCGTCCGCTTTGACAAAGGGAACTCCAATCAGCTTTGCGATTGTGCGCATGAGGTAGGTCTTGCCCACACCTGTAGGCCCGAGGAGGAGAATATTCTGTTTGTGGTAGTCTCGCTCGAGCAGGCTAGGGTTTTCGAGACACTGCCGCACGTGGTTGTAGTGGTCACAAATAGCGACGGAGAGGACCTTCTTTGCTTCCTGCTGCTTGACGACATAGCGATCAAGATAATCCCGCATGTCGCGTGGTTTGAGGGAGAAGTTCTCAATCTTAGTGATGACCTCGTCGTCGCTCGGTGGCTCTTCGATCGTCTCCTGGGGTTCTTCTAAGTCCCGCATTGGCGGAGTCATGCCCATCGGACCGGCAAACTGAATATTGCCCGAGCGGATGGCATCTTGAATTTTGTCCTGAAGGTCTTCAAAAGGGTTTTTTGGTTCGTCGTCTTTCATTTAATAGAAGTTTTTGCGGAATTCTTGACAGTTTTCCAAGTGACAGATAGCAAACTACTTAATCATTAAAAACTTCTATCTGTTCTATCGCTATGGCCAGTAATTTAACCAAACGTGACATCGTCTTGAGCATTTATGACAAGACCGGATTCCCCCAAAAGGAGGTCCGTGAGGTTGTACAGCAGACTCTCGACACGATCGCTGACGCTTTGGCTCGTGGGCGCAATGTTGAATTGAGAAACTTCGGCGTCTTTGAACTGCAGGTTCGTAAGTCCCGCATCGGGCGGAATCCGAACAAGCCAGAGACCGATGTCATCATCCCAACGCGCGCTGTGATTAAGTTCAAAGCAGGGAAAGAGCTGAGAGCTGAGCTGAAGGACATGGATTTGGATCGATTGAAGTCTGACTAGTTGTCGGATCGGTTGATTTGTTTTCGGGATTCTGAGCGCTTGCCATGAACTGTAGGTTTGTCGAAGGCTTAGGTGATGTTTGAACGCCTACCAGGCTTCCGAGATTTTTACCCAGAGGATTGTGCTCGTAGAAACTACTTGTTTCGCGTCTGGGCACAAACGGCAGTGCGTTTTGGTTTCGTAGAGTATGACGCCCCTGCGCTCGAACCGCTCGAACTTTTTACGGAAAAAAGTGGGCCCGAAATTGTCTCCCAGCTTTTCAACTTCACTGACAAGGGTGGTCGCGAAGTCACTTTGCGCCCAGAACTGACGCCGTCGCTCGCGCGGATGGTCGGTGCGAAGGCAAACAGCCTGAAGCGTCCCCTCAAGTGGTTCAGTATCGGTGAGAACTACCGCTATGAGAAGCAGCAGAAGGGTCGCCTGCGCTCATTTTATCAGCTCAACGTCGATATCCTCGGCGAAGCTGGACCTAGCGCGGATGCTGAGATCATCGCGCTCTACATCGAGACGCTGCGCAACTTCGGTCTGACGGATGATGACTTCTGCGTCCGCCTAAGTGACCGCGATCTGTGGGTGGCTTACCTCGCGGCGCTCGGCTATGAGGGAGAGGCAGCCTTTGGTATTCTCGGCGTGATTGATAAGCGAGAGCGATTGAGCCCCGAGGCGCTGGCTGAAAAGCTGAGCCCGTGGTTCAACGACGCGACGGAAGAATTTGTCGCTCAGCTCGATGCGATTTGCTCGATGCGTGATTTTGAGGAGTTGATGGCCTTTTTCCCGACTTTAGCACCTAATCAAGAGATCCGTGACCGGATCGAAGCACGCTTGGCCGATTGGTCGAAGCTGATGAGCGGGCTTGAGGCCTTTGGGGTTAAGTCATTCATCCGCCTCGACTTGGGCATCGTGCGTGGGCTCGCCTATTATACAGGCTTTGTCTTCGAGGTCTTTGAGCGCGAAGGCGAAAAACTTGTTGGTCGCGCCCTTGCTGGTGGTGGTCGCTACGACCATCTCGTTGAGAAGCTCGGTTATCCAGCGATGCCGGCGGTCGGTTTTGGCAGCGGCGATGTCACTTTGGCTGACCTGCTCGATAAAAAGGGGCTCTTCCCGAAAGTGGTCATGAGCCCGGATGTCTACGTCGTGATCGGCGGCGAGGACGAGACGGTTCCTGCCCTCGAAGCGGTTGCTGTGCTAAGGCGTGGAGGCATTTCCGTCGAATACGCGCTGAAGAAGACCGCCTTTGGTAAGCAATTCAAAAACGCTGGCGCGAGTGGCGCACGCCTCACCCTCGTTTTTGGCTCGGAAGAAGTTGCTCAAGAGGTCGTCAAAATAAAGGACATGCGTTCGGGCGGTGAAACGACCGTTCCAGCGCTCCGAATCAACGAATGCGTCCAAGCATTTCTGGAAGAAGGCATTCCTGCCAGCTAAACGGCATCGACCTGTTTACCGTCTTGTCTTTGTAAATTACCCTCCGATAATCCCGCACCTTATGTTGAAAACCCTTTCGCTCCTGGCGCTGTCCGCCTTGCTGCTTTTATCCGCAGGTTGCCGTTCGAAGAAAACCTATCCGGTTCTCTACAAGCCAGGTGACATGCCGACATGGCGCGTGGCTGAATCGAGTGGTGAGTTCGTTGAGCGACCCGTCGTCGTGATCACGACAAACTTGGGCATGTTCACGATAGAGCTCTTTGAAGGGGAGGCACCGGTCTCAACGGAGAACTTTCTCCGCTACATCGATGCCGGTCATTATGATGAAACGATCTTTCACCGCGTGATTTCTGGATTCATGGTCCAAGGCGGTGGCTTCACTAAAGGGATGCGTGAAAAGGTGACCAGTGGCACGATTATCAATGAGTCAAACAATGGCCTAGCAAATCGCCGCGGAACCGTCGCGATGGCTCGGACAAGTGATCCCAACAGCGCCTCGGCCCAATTCTTTGTCAACGTTGTCGACAACACCTTCCTCAACGGTGGTTCACGGAGTGACGGCTATGCAGTCTTCGGTCGTGTCATCGACGGCATGTCCGTTGTTGACCAGATCGCTAGCCAAGACACAGGCGAGGGTGATGTTCCGGTTGAGACCGTCGAAATTCTCTCCGCGCGTCGCGATTCCTAGGATACTGACCTATGCCGCTTGAGGTTTTATCGGCGCCGTGGCCTGACTACGAATTACTTGATTCAGGCAATGGCCTGAAGCTTGAGCGCTTTGGCGAACACCGCCTCATCCGTGAGGAGCCCAAAGCGTGGTGGCGTCCTGCGACGGGTGAGGAGCAATGGAAGCGCTCCTTCGCGACTTGTGATCGGACAGGGAAGTGGAACCTACGTTCGCCCAGAGAAAGCCGCCAGTGGCAGCTGAAGCTCGGCAAGATACGTTTTGAGGCACGCCTCACCGACATGTCGAAGCATGTCGGTGTCTTTCCTGAGCAATGCCCGCATTGGAACTGGATGACGGCGAAGCTCAAGCAACGCCCAGGGGCCAGGGTTCTAAACCTTTTTGGATACACCGGCGCTGCAAGCCTTGTCGCCGCTGCGGCTGGGGCACAGGTCACCCATGTCGATGCCTCAAAGCCGGCTCTCGCCTGGGCTCGCCACAATCAGGCGCTTTCCGGCATGGATGAGCTGCCGATCCGCTGGCTGCTCGACGATGCCTTCCGCTTTGTTGCGCGCGAGGTGCGGCGGGGGAAACCCTACGACGTTATCTTACTCGACCCTCCGAGTTTCGGACGTGGGCCCAAGGGTGAGGTATGGAAAGTGGAGGCACAGATTGTCGATTTTCTGCACAACATGCGGCGACTCCTGAGTGACAATCCACTTTGCCTCGTGCTCACGATGTATAACCTCGAAGCCTCCTCGATCATGCTCGAAAACCTCGTTCGTGATCAGCTTCCGGCGGGTAAAGTGACGGCTGGCGAGCTCGCGCTCGAACCGAAGTATGGTCATCATCGCTTGCCGCTCTCGCTCTATGCTCGCTGGGAAACTCCCGCGGGCGCTTGAACCTTTCTTGAATCCAGCTTTTTATAAGCGGTGGAAATTATCCAAACAGATCGGCACAAGGATCCTTCGAAAGATGAGTTTAAGCTCTTTCTCGGGGTTTGTCGCGATGCTGCTGAAGAGGATGATCACTACAAAATCGCGAGCATCACCTTAAAGACCCGCAGTCTCAATCCGCTCGCAGTCCTCGAGTCGATTTACGAGCGGGATGAGTTCCACTTTTATATCGAGCGCCCTTCAGAGGGCATTGCACTGGCAGGTGCCGAAGCCGTTGTGCTCGGAACATTCTCCGGCGCAGATCGGGTGCAAGCGGTCAAAGCCTGGAGCGAAGAGGTGCTTGAGCACTGCGTCGCGGTGGGCGATCTCGAAGCGCCGATGGCAGGGCCGCACTTTTATGTCGGCCTGACTTTTGAAGAGACGGTTGAGAGTGGAGCAGCGTTTGCGCCCGCGACGATTTTCTTACCCCGCTGGCAAGTGGCGAAGACGGGGTCATCAACTACTGCGGTGGCCAACTTCCGCGTTGATCCTGAGAGTGACCTCGACGCCTTGGTTGAAAAGCTTTGGGCAGCGTATGAGAAATTTAATACATTTTCCTATCGAGATTCTGAGACGCCGGAGCCTTCGCTTGTTTTAGAACAAAGCGAAGTAGGGGAGTCGGGTGATTTTCAAAAAAGCGTCGTTGTAGGGTTGGAGAAAATTGACGCTGGCGAAGTCGATAAAGTCGTCTTGGCTCGAGCGATCGATGCAGAGTTTGATCGACCCTTTAGGCCCTTAGTCACCCTCGCTGGCTTACGAGAGCGCTTCACTAGCTGCTTCGCCTTTTCATTCGAGAACGACCACGGCCAGAGCTTCATCGGAGCAACCCCCGAGCTTCTCATCAGAGTCGCTGATAAGACCTTCTTTACCGAGGCGCTTGCTGGAACCGCTCCGCGTGGCGTGGGCGCGGGCGAGGATGCTCAAAACGCGCAATCGCTTTTAAACAGTGCGAAGGATCTTCGTGAGCACGCTCACGTCGTCGATTCGATCCGCCGAAGCTTGAGTGCGATCGGAATTGAACTGAAGCACCCAGGCTCGCCTGCACTGCGCACCTTACCCAACGTGTACCATTTGCATACACCCCTTGAAGGTGCCCTGCCAGAGGGACCGCATCTTCTCGACCTCATCGATCAGTTACATCCCACGCCAGCCGTCGGTGGAACGCCGCGCGAAAAAGCAGTCCCGATCATCGCTCAGTTGGAGCCCTTTGAACGCGGTCTCTATGCCGGCGCTCTTGGCTATTTCGATCACACCGGTGAAGGTGAATTTTGCGTCGGCCTACGCGCAGGTCTAGTCGATGGAAAAAGTGCGCGCCTCTACGCGGGCGCAGGCATCGTCGCAGGTTCAGATCCCCAAGCCGAATGGCGCGAAACCGAAATGAAATTCGCCGCCATCCGCGACGCGATTGCAGGGGAGTGATGGTTGAGCTCACCAACGGAGCCCAAAGGGCGGAGTTGGGTGCTTTGACTGGTTAGTGGGTTTGTTTGGTCGGATGGGTAGTCATGGGAAAGTGGATCTTTCATCCAGGGAATCTAGATTTCTGTCTTACCTTTGCGTCTTGGGGTCTTTGCGTGGGAACTTTTTTATCGTAGTGAGAAATCCTTACAGCTGATGAGAAATTCTATTTTCTGTATTCTTTGACCACCCGCTTCGCTAGAGGGCACAGAGTTCACGGAGAAATACGCCTAAGTTCTTTTTGCTCATTGGGCTCTGTGGTTTGATCGAATTCCTTTTTTAATCACTAACGTTGAACTGACTCGATGGCGCGTGGATGTGCTGACAACTAATACAAATACACCCTTTCAGACTCTCAATTTTTGATTCGCGAGGATGGTAGTATTCTCTTTCTTTATTCGGATGCTACAAGCATCTGATTTTTTTGATTTCCCTGGATCGCTTCCTTTCGCGGAGTTTTTCTCTGCCGACGCAGCTCCATGGGAGTGGTTGCCGCATTTTAGCTCTATTGGAGATAGTATATTGGGCAACAAAGCGCATCTGGGTGCGGGTGTGAAGAGTCCGCTCGATAGCCTTTGAATTCAAATACGCTGCCGCCCTTGGTCGGGCTGCGGTGGAGCCGGATCGTCGGGTGGAGTTGACGTTGAGTGCTCAGATAGGAGCAGGGAAAGACGTTATCTAGATGAGGCTATGCTCGGTGGGTTGGCAAGGCGGAAACGGGGTATGTCATTTGCATGGATGAACAGGATCAGCAGGATAGCTTGGGCTCTTTATATTTGGAACCACAGAAGGGCACAGAACTGGGGGCTCTGGCTTTGGTTCTGTAAGTTATCTCACGGAGGCACGGAGGCTTAGGCTCTGTTGTATTTGAACAGGAGGAAGCATTCGACAGGCTCATGTCAGGAGAAGGCACAAAACTTAGGCTCTGTAGTTTCAGTCCACGAATCACACGAATTCTTTTCTCTGTGTGCTCTGTGCCTCTGTGAGAGAATCATCAGTTGATCAAATCAGTGTCTATCCGTTCCCATCCGTGGTTGAGCTTTGAAGTCGTTATCTTTCCTCAGTGTCCTGCTGTAGGAATTAGCTTCTGTGTTTTTGCGCCTTTAGTGGTGAGATTTTTTATAGCACGGTTGACTGAGGTTTGTAGTAATTCGATGGGTACATGAAAAAGCTCCCGCGTATTCGGCGGGAGCTTGAAAGGGTTGGGCCGTCTGGCCGACGTGCGTCTTAGAGCATCGTGATGACGCGGTCTTGTGATTCTTGGGTGGCGAGGACGTAGATTTGATCTTCGCGTGTCCAGGTGGCGCAGCAGTGTTCGTCGATAGTGCTGACGAAGTGGTTCGGCATGTCGGACTGTTCAGGGAAGTGTTTTCGATCGACGGTGAAAATGTGGAAGACGGATTCATCTTCAGCGCGGAAACACATCATCCCGACGGGAACGCCATCGACTTCGATGTAGGCGCAGGCAAAGCCGCTTTCAGAGGAGATCGATTCTGGAAGAAATTTTGGAGTGGGTGCGCCTTCACCTTCGAGGAAACTGACGAGGGTGCCGTAGTTGTTGCTCTGCGTCGTGGTGAAGCCGTGGGCCTCGAGGATATCTTCGAGCGTGGCCATGAGGCTGGCGACTTCTGCACTCGGGCGCGCGCCTTGCGGCGGGAAAACAAAGGTAAAGGCGAGGACTAGGATCGCAACGGCTGCGGCGGCACCAGTAAAAGCACTCCAGTGCCAGCTGTTACGGGTCGGGGCAGGCTCAGAGAAAGTGGCGATGGCGGCGTCCTCTTGAGCGAGGGCGGCGGCTTTGGCGAGGATCGCATCTTGGAGTCCGGCGGGGACGGCTGATCCGGCTACTTTGGCGCGTATAGCGGCATCGAAGGCTTTTTCTTCGCCCCACCACCGGCTAAGCTCGGGGTCGGCGATTGAGGCTTCGAGGGCATCGGCACAGGCGTCCGTCGGCGGTTCGCCGAGACTCGGGTCGTAGGCGTGAAGCGCGTCGCGGTGGTCTTGACCAGAAGGTTGCAATGGATTAGTCAGCGTTAAAGGGACAATCGGGGGCGTTCAATTATTCCAGCTTTTTTTCTCGAAGAGCTTTTTTAGCTGAGTTTTGCCCCGGCTGAGGCGTGACATGACGGTTCCGATCGGAATATCGAGGGCCTCGGAGATTTCCTTGTAGGTCTGGTCTTCTAGGTAAAAGAGGCTGAGTGGGCCTCGGTAGATTTCATCGACGCCTTGGAGGGCTTCGAGGACATCACTCACTTCGGCGCTCTGGACGACGGTCGGCTGACCCGGCGGGAGCTCGCGCTCAAAATCATCGGGCTCGATGTCGGCCTGACGCACGCCACGGCGGCGAATACGAAGAAATTGGCGGTAGAGGGTGGTGAAGAGCCAGCTCTTGACCTTACTTTTGTCGCGCAGGGCATCGCCTTTCTTGGCCCAGATGAGAAAAGTTTCCTGCACGAGATCTCTCGCGTCGGATTCATTCTTCGCGAGTGAGAAGGCGAAACGAAAGAGGTTCTCGTAGTATTCAGCGACGAGTTTAGTAAAATCGGGGGAGACCTGAGACGGAGCAGACATAAGTAGCGTTTAGCTAATGAGCATGGCGTCGCCGTAACTGTAAAACCGATAATTTCGATCGAGCGCTTCCCGGTAGATATCTTTGAGCCATTCGATGCCGTCGGTGCTCTCGGGGGTCAGAAAAGACGAGACGAGGCAAAGGAGGGTGGAACGCGGGAGGTGAAAGTTCGTCAAGAGTGCCTCCACAGCAAAGCGGTTGGGGGGGTAAATGAAGAGGTTGGCTGCGCTGACAAAGGCTTCGTTGGGCGAATTTGTGGCTCCGGCCTGAATCTTACGGGCGTAGTCTTCGCTCGCGCGCAGGGAGGTGGTGCCGACGGCGAGGCGCGGGTGGGTCGGGTTGGGTTGAAGCGCGGCCACGGTGCTGCTCGGGATCTCGTAGGTCTCGGAGTGCATGACATGCGCTTCGATCTCGTCGGCTTGGATCGGGCGGAAGGTATCTAGCCCGACGTGGAGGGTAAGGTCATGAAACTGATGACCGCCCTGCTTGAGCTCCGCAATGAGCTCGGGGGTGAAATGGAGCCCGGCGGTGGGTGCGGCGGCGGCAACGGTTTGGTCTGGGGCAGCGTAGACGGTGTTGTAGCGATCGCGGTCGAGCTCGGTGCGTGGGTCCTCTGGGCCGTCGCGGCGAATGTAGGGTGGCAGTGGCATCTCGCCGTCGCGCTCGGAGAGCTCAAGGACACTCTTTGCGGAGTGGAGGGTAAAGCGCACGAGGCATTGGCCTTCTTCGCTCTTGTCGAGGACGGTTGCTTCATCATCGGACCCGATACTGAAGGTCGTGCCGACGGGGAGCTTTTTACCCGGCTTTAGGAGGCACCACCATTCTTCGGGGTTTTGACCAGGGTGGAGAAGAAGGCATTCGACCTTGCCGCCGGTCTCGCGCTGCCCTCGGAGACGGGCGCGCAGGACGCGGGCATTGTTTCGAATGATCGCATATGGTGTCCCTAAAAGCTCGGGGAGGTCGCGAATCTGATGGTGCGTCACGGCCTTGGTTTGGCGATCTACGCAGAGCAGTTTGGCGTCGTCGCGACGTTCCGTCGGCTTTTGTGCGATCGCTTCGGGCGGGAGTTCAAAGTCAAAAAGAGCAGCTTCCACAGGCGTGAAGGTGTGGGGCGGGCGATCCGCGTCAACGACGGGATAGCACTGCGACAGAACCCGGCGCGAGGTGCGACTGGGCGAGTTCGAGCAAATCGGCTTTATCGGTCTGACCTTCGAAGTGACCGACGAGCTGGCCTTCGGCGTCGTAAATCAAAAGGGTTGGGACGGCACGAATCGCGCTCATCTCGGCGTGGTCTGAACGGTCCGTATAGACGACAGGAAAGGGGAGTTCAGCTTCTGCGGCATAGCGCACCACTTGGTCTTCGCGTTTGGCCCCATCGAGGCTGATGCCGATGATGGAGAGGCCAGCGGGCGAGAGTTCCTCATGCAGCTCACGTAGGGTGGCGAGTTCCCGGTGACAGTTGGGGCACCATGTAGCCCAAAAGGCGATGATTGTGAGATCGCCAGCGAGCGCCTGTAGATCATGCGTCTGACCGTCGATACCTTTTAGACTCCACTCCGGGAGTTGGGCGGGAACGGGCGCAGTTGTCGTCGCTGACTGATTATAGGGAACAAGTCTGCATGCTGATCCACTGCTGCCGCGAAAGACCGAGAGTCCGAGCAGGCCGCTGCCTAAAACAAAGGCAGCGAGGACAATTTTCTGTGATCGACGAAGAGGCATCTATAACTAGCTGGAGACTTAAGAAGATCGACTATTCCACATTCTTTTTGACGCGTTCTCCGAACCCATTGTTATCAAGTGCACTGTTCTTTCAGCTTTTCACCCTTATCCCAACCTTTCGAATAGCCTCAATAAGATGGAAAAAGACCCTTCAGAATCCGCATCGCATGAAAACCTGAGTTTCCCGCCGTCTCCGGAATTCGCTGCCAAAGCTCACATCAGCTCACTCGATGAATATCGGGCGATGCACAAACGCAGCTTGGAAGATCCCGAGGGATTTTGGTCGGAAGTGGCCGAAGAGCTTCATTGGTTTAAGAAGTGGGACACGGTTTTAGACGCATCAGAGAAGCCTTTCTTCAAGTGGTTTGTCGGCGGAAAAACAAATCTTTGCTACAATGCAGTCGATCGTCACCTCGATGGCGCGCGGGCTGATGCCGATGCGATCATCTGGGAAGGGGAGCCAGGCGATGAGCGCCGCCTCAGTTTTCGTGACTTGCACCGCGACGTTCAGGTCTTCGCCAATGTATTGAAATCTCTCGGAGTGGGGAAGGGCGACAGTGTAGCACTTTACCTCCCAATGGTTCCCGAGCTCGCGATCGCGGTTCTGGCGTGTGCGCGCATTGGCGCGGTGCACAGTGTGATTTTTGCTGGGTTCAGTCCGGACTCAATTCGCGATCGCGTCCTCGATGCGAAATCGAAGCTAGTGATCACGGGTGACGGTGGCTGGCGTCGGGGCAAGGTCTTGGATCTTAAGTCGATCGTCGATGAAGGCGTCGAAAACTGCGCTTGTCTTGATAACGTCCTCGTTGTGGCGCGTGAAGTTGGAAGCACAGAGTTCCCGTGTGAGATGAAGGCAGAGCGTGATGTCTGGTATCACGAAGCGGCAAAGACCGTCCCGGCAGAGTGCCCGTGCGAAGAGCTTGATAGTGAGGATATGGCCTTCCTTCTCTACACGAGTGGATCGACCGGGAAGCCGAAGGGCATCATGCACACCGTTGGTGGCTATGGTGTCTACACGTATTTAACTTCCAAATACGTCTTTGATCTGAGGCCCGATGATATTTATTGGTGCACGGCAGATATCGGTTGGATCACTGGCCACAGCTATATCGTCTACGGACCACTGCAAAATGGGGCGACCATCCTGATGTATGAGGGCGCTCCGAATCATCCCGAGCCCGATCGTTTCTGGGATATTGTTGAGCGTCACCGCCCGACGATTCTTTACACCGCTCCAACCGCTATTCGCGCCTTTATGAAGTGGGGCGACGACTGGGTAAAGAAGCACGACCTTTCTTCCCTGCGCCTCCTTGGCTCCGTAGGTGAGCCGATCAATCCTGAAGCGTGGCTCTGGTATCACGAGCTCATTGGTGGCAGCCGCTGTCCGATTGTTGACACCTGGTGGCAGACGGAGACCGGAGGCATTTTGATCACGCCACTACCCGGAGTGACACCGACAAAGCCAGGCTCTGCGACGCTCCCGTTTTTTGGGATTGATGCCGCTGTGCTTGATGAAGAAGGCAATGAAGTGGATGCGGGGCTACTCGCCATCCGAAGCACTTGGCCGAGTATTTTGCGCGGAGTATGGGGTGATGAAGAACGCTTCAAGGATACCTACTGGTGCAACTGGAAAGGCGAATTCTACTTCCCCGGTGATGGCGCGCAAGTCGACAAAGATGGATACATCTGGATCACGGGCCGAGTTGACGATGTCGTGAATGTTTCAGGACACCGCATTGGCACCGCTGAACTGGAAAGTGTCTTCATCGAAAACCATAAGGTGGCCGAGAGTGCGGTGATTGGGGTTCCACACGAAATCAAAGGACAGGGCCTCGTTGCCTTCGTTCTATTACGCGGCAATGACAGCGACGGCAGTCCGGAGCTTCGCAAAGAACTGAATGAGCTCGTCGCGAAAAAAATCGGTAAGTTTGCCCGCCCCGAGAAAATCATCTTTAGCGCAGATCTTCCGAAGACGCGGAGTGGTAAAATCATGCGTCGCCTCCTGCGCGATATTGCGACCGGTCATGACCTAGGGAACGTCACGACGCTGGCGGACGCTGGCGTCGTCGAAGATCTCAAGCGCAAGTATAGCGAAGCCTAGAGCTTACTTCTTTGATGCCTTTTCGAGCTTCTTCAGCTTCGGCTTGATGACGTACTGGCAATAAGACTGGTTCTTGTTGTTCTCGTAGTAGTCCTGATGGTACTTCTCGGCTTCATAGAACGTATCCAATGGCGCGACTTCTGTCACAATTGGATCAGAGAAATCGCTCTGAGCTTTTTGCATTGAAGCCTCAGTGGCCGCTTTCTGGTCATCATCTGAGTAGAGGATGATGCTGCGGTATTGCGTTCCGCGATCGGCCCCTTGGCGGTTGAGCGTGGTGGGGTCGTGCGCGATCCAAAAGAAATCAAGGAGCTCACCTAGCTCGATCACCTCTGGATCAAAAGTCACCTTAACGACTTCGGCGTGCCCGGTTTGGCCCGTAACGACTGCATTGTAGCTCGGATCCTTGACGTGGCCGCCAGCGAAGCCGGACTCGGTTTTGATAATGCCATCGAGGGTCTCGTAGACTGCTTCGACACACCAGAAGCAGCCGCCGCCTAGGATAATGGATGGATAGTCTTTTGAGGTTTCAGTCATTTTGTCAGGTGTGGTGGGCATGGAAAAGAGAAGGGTGGCGAGGAGCGATCCGCCTGCGATTAGAGAAAAAACACCGAGGCCTAGCCGTTTGCGGATTAAAATGTTTAAACTCATCTCGGTCTGAAGGTTGGAGGAAGGTGTATATTCCATCAACCCTACGAAGCCTTTTTCCTACAATTAGCCTTTTCCCTTGCTGAGCCCAATGGGGCAGTTTGAATCGATCGTTTTGATTCTTCTACTCCTCACTCTGAATGCACCTTAAAGAGCTCCGCATCAATGGCTTTAAGAGCTTCGCCGATAATACCAAGCTGACCTTAGAGCCTGGTGTGACGGCGATCGTGGGCCCCAATGGCTGCGGAAAGAGTAATATTGCGGATGCGATTCGCTGGGTTTTGGGCGAACAAAGTGCGAAAAGCCTGCGAGCGGGCGGCATGCAGGACGTGATTTTTCAAGGATCGGAGGCACGCAAGCCGGTCAATCTCTGTGAGGTCTCGCTCATCTTCACTGAATGTGAAGAACAGCTGGGAACCGATTTTGCCGAAGTCGAAGTGACGCGACGCGTGCTCCGCGATGGGGGTGGGCAGTATTTCATCAACGGTAAGCAATGCCGCCTGAAGGACATTCAACGCCTCTTTCTCGACACTGGTATTGGGCAGGTCAGCTACTCCTTCATGCTCCAAGGGCAGATCGATCAGATTCTTTCTTCGAATCCGGCCGAGCGTCGGACCATTTTTGAAGAAGCCGCTGGGATCTCTCGCTATAAGGCGCAGCGTCGCGAGGCGTTGAATAAGCTCTCCTCAGTGGACGCAAACCTTGCCCGCGTGACCGATGTGATCGAGGAGGTCTCTCGCCAAATTGGATCGCTTAAGCGTCAGGCTTCAAAGGCTCTGCGTTACAAGCGGATCAAGCATCGCCTGACGCATCTCGATCTTGCGAACAGCTCCTTCCAATACGCGGACTTGCGCCGTGACCTCGTTGAGCGTGAGGCAAAAAGCCAGTTCCTCCGCACTGAAGCGGACAAGTTGAAGGGGAAGCTTGAGGGCGAAGAGAGTGGGCTCGGCGCTAAGCGCGAGAAGCGCACGGCCTTTGCGACCGCGCTCGAAGAAGCACAACAAGCCGTTTTCAACCTACGCAACGAGCAAGACAGCGCTAAAACGAAGGGCGAGTTTGCTGAGATTCGCCGCATCGATAACGAGAAACGAATTGGTGAACTGGCTGATGAGAGTGAAGCCCTTTCCGCGCGTCAGAAGGAATTACAGGACCGCGCCTTTGGAGAAGCAGAATTTCAGAAAGAGCAAATGTCGCTCTTTGGCAGCTCTGATGAACTCTTTAAAAGTAAGAGTGCTGAACTGGCTGAGCTACAGTCTAAGTTAACTGAAGCTGAAACTGAGCTCTCTCGCGACCGCCAAGGAGCCTTGGTGAAGGAGAGTAGCATCACACGCCTGCGCTCAAACTGCACGACACTTGAAGTCGACCTGAAGAGCTATCAGGTGCGGCATGCTAATCTGGCCGATGAGATCAAGGGCGCTGAGAACGAAGGTGCCGTCGTCCGCGACGAAATTTCAAAGCTCGAGAAGGCCCACATTTCCCGAAAAGAGCGGAAAGTCGAAGAGACAACGCGCGAAACAGAACGCCGTGAGCAAGTGACATCGCTCGTCACCGCCTTTCGCTCAAAGCAAGAAGAGATCGGCGAAGCCGACCGCCGTCTTGCTGCGATCAATGCACAGATTGGCGTCCTTGAGGGTTTACAGGCAAAGCTCGAAGGTTTCTCCGATGGGGCGAAGGCGATCCTTCAAGGCAAGGTCGACGGTATCGATCAGAGCGACTGCGATGTCCTTCTTAAATCGGTAAAAGTAGCGCCTGAATTTTCTGCCGGACTCGAGAGCCTACTCGGCGCGCTTGCTGAAGGTGTAGTGGTTAAAAACAGCCAACGCGTTGGACCTCTTGCAGCCGCCTTGGTGGAGAAACGCCTTGGTCGCGCTCACTTGAAGTTTGTGGCGCCAACTATCGCGAACGCATCAACGGGTTTCCCGGAGGATGCAATCCGCGTCCTTGATGTCGTTTCGGCCAGCGATGCTGCGATCCAACCCGTCGTTGTAAATCTACTACAAGGGTGTTACTTTGTTACGTCGCTGAGCGACTTCCTCTCTTGGTGGGAACAAAATCCGAGCCTCGATTTTTCCCAAGTCGTGACGAGCGATGGCGAAGTTGTTGACCGTCGTGGCTGGGTCTTGACGGCTCCAACGAAGAAGGCGAAGGACCGCAGTTTCCTCGCTCGTGCAAACGAAATTAAAGCGTTCTCGAAAGAGCGCGTTGAACTTGATGAGCGCCTCGAAATCCATCGTCACCAGGGCGCCCAGCTGAGCGAGAAGATTGAGCGTGCTGAAGCCGAAGCTGAAGCCCAGCGGGCTCGCGTCGTCGAGATAGGGCAAGAAGTCGCGACGCTTGAAAGCCAGCTTAGTAGCGCCCGAAGGAATCTCGAACAGGTTGAGACTACGGGTGGACGCAAGCAGCGGGAACTCGCAAATCTTGAGGAACAAAAGAGTGCTTCTGAGCGGCGCTTAGAAACGGGGCGAAGCGAGCTGGCCGAAGCTGAAGCTGACCTTGAAGAACAGCGTAAGAAGGTTGTGGTCGGCGAAGAGCGCGCTAACGAACTGCGCAATGACCGCGAGCAGCGGCGCGACAGTTTTAACGACATTCGCGTTGAGATGGCCGAGAAGAAGCAGCGCCTCGCTTCCCTCGAAAAAGGACTTTCAGATATCGAAGCGCAGACGGCTGAAGTTGTCCGTCGTCAGCAGCGCTTAAGCGATGAAACCAAGCTGTTGGCTGAACAGAATAAGCTGCTTAGTGAAGAGAAAGTCGCTCAGCGGAACCGCTTCGACAAACTGGATGAAGAGATGACCAAAGTGCGTGCGCATCTTGAGCAGCGCCGAGCGGATCTCAAAGCGGTTGAACTCGAAATCGACGCGATCGAGAAGGGGCTCAGTAGCCAGCGTGAAAGCTACGATCGGATCAGCCGTGAGCTTAATGTCGTCGATGTCGCGATTGCGAAAGAGCAGTCGAAAGTCAATTTCCTCGAAGAAGAAACCCGCCGCGAATACGACCTCAGTCTCGATTCGGTGAACTGGCGGGACGAACTTTGGCAGGCCGGTGAAGCACTGCCGAGCCGCTTGCGGGTTGATATGGACGAGGACTCCCTCGACGACACCACGATCGAAGTAGAGCGTCCCGATCCGACCGAAGAAGATCTCGCTGCGTTGGGCAAGACGGACTGGTCGAAAATCGCGGCAGAGGTGAATGCCCTGCGCTCGAAGTTGCACGCGATCGGTGCGGTTAACCTTGTCGCAATTGAGGAGTACAAAGAACTCAACGACCGCCACACCTTCCTCAAGACTCAGAGTGATGATCTCTGGGCAGCGAAGGACGAACTGCTCAAGGCGATCGACGAAATCAATACGACGAGCCAAGTGCTCTTCGCTGAAACCTTTAAACAGATCCGCGAGAATTTCATTCACACCTTTGATAAGCTCTTCGGTGGCGGAAAAGCCGATCTTGAGCTGATCGACGATGGCGATGTGCTGGAGTCAGGCATCGAGATTATTGCGCGTCCTCCGGGCACGCGGTTAAAGACGCTGCAGCTTCTCTCCGGTGGGCAAAAGACAATGACGGCTGTGGCCTTACTCTTTGCCGTCTACATGGTGAAGCCGAGCCCGTTCTGTGTCCTCGACGAGCTCGATGCACCGCTCGACGACGCAAACATCGGACGCTTCTGCGGCATGTTGGAGGAGTTCCTCTCTTACTCGCAGTTCCTTATCATCACCCATAACAAGCGCACGATCGGTGTCGCCGACACGATTTATGGTGTGACGATGCAAGAGCGTGGCGTTTCACGTCTCGCCTCCATGCGCTTCAATCGGGATACGGGAGACGCCGAAGTTGCGAAAGAAGAAGAGGCGTCCGCCGACGCGGTGTCGTCTTAGGCGCGGCGTTTGCTAACCTCGAGACCAGCGCGAGAGATAATCCGATTGTCGCGCAATACGATGATTCCGCGTTCGCCGAATCCATTGTCCCCAAGTGAACTTCGGGCTGCAGAAGTTGTAGATCTTGTCATTTGGCTCAATGACATTTGCTAGGCGGCAATTGGATTCAATATCGGTCGTGCTCGCCTCGTCTACGATCCATGCGATGTCCCGCGATTCGCTAAAACTGCGAGAAGTCCGAAAGTAGTCTTCCGTTAGGTCTTTATCGATGAATTGCCTGACATAGATGTCGATGCCGGCGGAGACGAATTCCACACTAGTACTTACAACCTCATTGATCACGTCTGCATCGACGTCTGCATCGACGTCTTCGAAATAAGCACTTTTTTGATGCTCAAAAAGTGTCCAATGAGGGATGCAGCTTTGGATGAAGTTTTCCATCGGCAGAGCATGTTCGAGTCTCAACTCGGCTTCGACTGACCAGAACGCATCGAACCTGTCCCGTAGGACGCCATCAAAGATTTCGCTCAATTGAATGTCAAAACGGGCAAGTTGCCTCATCGTGGGCCGTTTCGGGGAACTGCGATCAGCCTGAAGACTACCGCGATTTCCAGCCTTCTGGGGAACACGTGAGAATGGTGTCGTAATGGGGTTCATACGCTGAGTGGGCATCCGTCCAATTTCTCAGGTCGTCGGGATGCCTAATATTTAACTGAATTGAGAGGAGTGAACTCTCAGGTACAACGTATAATCCTAAAGTTTCCTTAAGACTGCATAGTAGCCAGCAAACTGCCAGAGTAACTTCAACTATTCAGCTTTCGTCGTGCCAAAAAGTTACCTTTTCGCAACTTTCACTGCTTCTTGCCCTGATGGACGGCTACGATACTAGCGCTTAAGCCGGTTGCTTTGACTGAGCTGAAGCCAGCCGCTCGTAGCTCTTCACTCATTGCGGCCTTGTTCGGAAAGGCCGCGATACTGCCACCCAAATAATCATAGGCTCCCTTGTCTCCAGTCAGAAGCTTAGCCATCCACGGAAGAATGCCCTTCACGTAGGCGTAGTAAAAAGGTTTGAACCAGCGATCGGGTTGAGTGAACTCGAGAACAAATAAGCTGCCTCCGGGCTTGAGTGCGCGAAGCATCTCACGGAGTCCCTTGTCGCGATCTTCAAGGTTCCTAAGGCCGAAAGAAATCGTGATCGCGTCGATGGTGTTGTCCTCCAGCGTCAGATCGAGGCAGTCGGCCCACTCGAAGCGGATGGTTTCCGTTCGTGGATCCTCGACCTTCTTTTTGTCTGCCTCATCGAGCATCGGTTGACAGAAGTCCATCCCGGTAACCGTGACACTTGAGCCAAGCCCACGCTGGAGGGCAAAGGCGACATCGCCGCTACCCGTGGCCAGATCAACGACTGTCTTCGGTTGCTCGGCTGCGACCATCTTTACGAGGCGCTTGCGCCAAAGAATATCCAAGCCGCCACTTAGAACGCGATTGGCCCGATCGTAGCGGGAGGCGATTCCGGCGAACATCGACTGTACTTCTTGTCCTTCTGGCATCATCGACCGTCGGTCTGCACTGCTGAGAGGTCAAGAGCAGGGACAATTATTGATATTAAACCAAATGGTTGAATGTGGTCTTGACGCTGCTAATGTAGTTACTATCAATTGATCATGTCATTGGTCCGGCACGCCCGGAGCACCTTTTCTCACACCCTCAACTCTAAAAACCATGCCTGAAGATTGCGACAAGACCCCACCAAAGATTCTCGAAAACCCATTCACTACCCCCGGCGCGATTTCATGGTCGGATTTAGCAAGTAAAGATCCTGCCGCTTCCAAAGCCTTTTATGCCGCAGCCTTTGGTTGGGAATTTGAGGAAATGGAAAAGCCAATGGGCACCTACTCATGTATCAAGGTCGATGGTGCCCGGATCGGCGGCATCATGCAAACACCCTGTCCGAAAGGCACGACCACATGGACGAGCTACGTAACCGTAGAAGATGCCGACGCGACTTTTGCAAAGGTGAAGGAGCTAGCGGCGATACCGGTCACCGATGTTATGATAGTGCCCACTGTAGGTAAGATGTTCCTCTTTCAAGATCCACAAGGCGCGATCATCAACGCCATTCAATACATCAACGACTAGTCGATGTATTCTTCGCTTTAGGTAAGCACCTGGAGACAGCCCCCGGGTCTTGCCGAGTAAGTTAAGTTATTTGTGAGCCAAAATCTTGATACAACGCTTGCCGCCCTGAGTCACCACCAGCGTCGTGACATTTTGGAACGTCTTTCCAAGGGGGACTTACGCATCGCCGAGATTGCTGAACCTTATGACCATTCGTTGAATGCCGTAAGCAAACATATCAAGGTGCTCGAAGAGGCCGGTCTCGTGATTCGTCACAAAACTGGCCGCGAACATTTTATCCACCTCAACCCCGAACCCTTCCGCGAAGTGGCCCAGTTGGTCCAGTTTTATAGCCGATTTTGGATGGATCGCCTCGACAGTCTCGACGCGCTCTTGAAATCGACCTCGCCCAATGATGAACAAGATGAATCCGGAACCTGAATCACCCACTGGTAGCCTTGCCCTTGAACGCCGCTTTGATGCGGCAATATCGCGCGTCTGGGAAACCTTGCGTGATCCGAAACTCCTTAAGCAATGGATCGCTGCCCCCTGTGACCAGTTCTCTGATGAACCTCCTGTAGTAGAATTCTGGGTCGGTGGCCGTTCGAGTTGCCGATGATTATAGATGGCAAGCCCGCTGGCGTGGAAGGAACCTATCTTGAAATCGTAGAAGAGAAACGCGTCGTCTTTACTTGGTCATGGGTAGGGGTTGAAGACTTTATGGTCAAAGATACCCTGCTGACGATCGAGATTGAGCCCGACGGGGAGGGAACAAAGTTGAAGCTCACCCATAGCGGCTTCACTGCTCAGCCGCCGCGCGAAGCCCATGGCGTGGGCTTGGAAATCGCCCTCGATGCGATGGAGACGCTATTGGCCTAGCTCATTGCGGCGCATGTTGTTGCTGAAATTTTCGCCTTACCGATTGCCAAGGCAGTGATTGGTCTGTCTAAACTGCGACACTTATGCTCGATCTACGCTATTTCAGAGAGTCTTTTGACGAGATCCAAACCGGCCTCGCCAAGAAGAAGTTTGCTGTCGATTTGGATGCCGTCCGCACCCTCGATACCGAGAGGCGGGAAGTGATCACCGTAACGGAAGAGAAGCGGGCTGCGCAGAAAGCAGCCAACGGTGAGATGGCTCAACTCGCGAAGGGCTCACCTGAGTTCATTGCGAAGGTGAAGGAGATGAAGGCGATTTCGGCTGAAGTGAAAGCGCTTCAGGCCAAACAATCCGATGTAGAAGAGCGCTTCAATGCTGCCTTTCTGGCGATTCCAAATGTGCCTCATGAATCGGTCCCGGTCGGTAAAGACGAGGACGAAAATATTGTCGCACGCACGCATGGGGATATCGAGTCCCTCAGCGCTGCAGCGGTTCCGCATTGGGATCTGCCGAAGTTTGCCGAGTGGGTCGACCTCGAACGTGGAACAAAGGTGACGGGCGCGGGTTGGCCATTTTTTGTCGGCGATATGGCGCGCCTTGTTCGTTCCTTGATCCAGTTCTTCCTGACTGAGAACACGGCCGCTGGTTTTACCGAGATGCAACCTCCGCTTTGCGTGAACACAGCGAGTGCGACGGCGACTGGGGCATTGCCGGATAAAGAGGGGCAGATGTATCACGCGACGGGTGATGACTTTTACCTCATCCCTACAGCTGAAGTGCCTGTAACCAATTTCTACCGAGATGAGATCTTCGAAGCCGGCGAGTTGCCGAAATATGCCGTAGCGCATTCACCTTGTTTTCGTCGTGAGGCTGGGAGTCATGGCAAGGACGTGCGTGGTCTGAATCGGGTTCACCAATTTGATAAAGTAGAACTCGTGAAGTGGGTTGAACCGGCGACGAGTTTCGACGAGCTCGAGACGCTAGTGGCACACGTTGAGGGGCTGTTGCAAAAGCTTGGTCTGCCTTATCGCACCCTACTAATGTGTAGTGGAGATATTGGTTTCCCACATGCCAAGCAATACGACCTCGAAGTCTGGGCTGCAGGGCAGGGCCGCTGGCTAGAAGTTTCCAGCTGCTCAAACTTCACTGACTTTCAAGCGCGCCGCGCCAACATCCGCTACCGTGACGAAGACGGAAAGCCACGTGTAGCTCACACGTTGAACGGCTCGGCACTCGCGATCCCTCGTGTCCTTGCTTCGATCCTTGAGAATAGTGCTCAAGCCGATGGATCTGTAGCCATACCGGAGGTGCTTCAACCTTGGTTTGGATCGGCGACTCTAAGCTAGTTTTGGATACGCTCTATGTCTCAAGTTGTCGCATGGCGCGAGACGGCGCTTAGTCTGGCTAAATCATTTCACCGGACGTCTGAACTGATCGAACCAGAGGTGGTTCGCTATCTCGATTGTGATCTGCCGGCTCAAGGTTCGGTCATTGTCATGTGCTCGGGTGGGGCGGATTCAGTTGCAACTGTCCTTTGGGCCGCGACCGCTTCGACTCTGAGCAATCACAGAATTGGACTTTTTTACTGTGACCACGGCCAGCGATCGGAAGCAAAGTCTGAAGCAGAGTTTGTGCGAAGCCTCGCGGATGCCCTCGGCTTTGACTTTCACTTAGGGGCGCCTTCAGACACGAAGGATTTAAACAGCGAAGACGATCTTCGGCAGCTCAGGGAGAATGCTCTGGCAAAAGTGATTGAAAGCCTCGATCTGCCTGTCGTCGCAATCCTTACGGGCCATCAAGGAGACGATGTGGCAGAAAACCTCCTCTTTCGCCTTGCTCGGGGGAGTAGCCTTCGAGGTCTCAGCGGAATGAGGCCGGTGCAGACTCGAAAGGGTTGGCCAGTGCGTTTGCGTCCGTTGCTACGTTGGCGTAGGGATGCGCTTCGCGCAGCCCTCGTTGAAGCAGGTGCTCAATGGTGTGAAGATCTCTCAAACAAAAGTGGTCGCTATACGCGCAATCGGATCAGGCTCAGCGTTCTTCCAGCGCTTGAAGAGGCATTGCCGGAACGGACGGTCGCGGAGGGGTTGATCGCTTGCCAAAAGGAGTTGCGGGAAATCGATGCATGGGTTGAAGCAGAGGCAAGTAAGTGGCTTCGAGATTTTGAGGCAGAGGGGGCGTTGCCTCGATCAATACTCTTGGATGCGCCCATTTTTGTTCAGAAACGTATTCTTCAGAAGTTCATTCGCAATCGTTCGGCGGGGGTGGAAGCGTCGGATCGGATGATTGAAAGAGTCCTTCAGGCATCTAGCGGGGCGGTTTGGCAGCTTGATCGTGATTATTCACTCGTGCTCGCTGAGGGTCTCTATCGCGTTTTGAGCAGGCTGGGGGACGAGAATCCGGCGGAGGCGTTTTCAGACTTAGAGTTGAGCCTCGCTGAAAGGCTAGAGCTCCCGAGCGGCGGCGTCCTTGCCTGTGATGAAGTCAAACTCGACGCTGACCTGAAATCTAGAATCATCGGCGGCCAATTCTCGCCTTGCGAAGCAGTTTGGATTGATCAGGTCTCTGTGCCCTTGTCAGTTCGCTCTTGGAAGCCCGGAGATCGCTACAGGCCATTGGGAGCGCCCGGCACCCGAAAACTACAAGACTGCTTTGTTGATGCGGGAATTGAACAGAAGTTGCGTGGAAGGCTTCCAATCATTTGTGATTCAGAGGGTGAAATTCTCTGGATTCCTGGTTTGCCACCGTCCCATTCGCATCGGCTTAATTCAAATACTATACAGGCTCTTAGGTTGACTTACAAAAAGAGCTAGACGAACTTTAAAACTTTATGTCTGAGGACGATTCCCAGAACCGAAACAAACCCCTGCGCAATAACAGTCAGACTAAGATGCTGACGATTTGGGCGCTGGTGTTTTTCGCCATGATCAGCCTTCTCTTCCTCGCGAAGAATGACGGCACCACGCCCGAGACGTTGACGATCTCTCAACTGGTTGTGCTTGCTCAAGGTGATGCCATCGATGGAAAGACGATCGTTAGCGCCACGATGCAGAACAACATGAAGGGGGGCTTGCTCTGGCACGAAGTGAAGGGTGAGCTTGTTGATCTAGCAGATGAAAGGACGCCTTTTGTAGCCAGAGGGCAGCTGACTGAATCTAACCTCGAGGTGTTGCAACTGAGCGGCTACTTTGAGGAGAAACCGGCGAGCAATCTGCTTTCCGAGATCCTCCTTACACTCCTCCCATTTCTTCTTCTCGGTGCACTCATCTACTTCTTTTTCATCCGTCAAATCCGCCAGGCAGGAAAAGGCGCGATGTCGTTTGGGAAATCGAAGGCGAAGATGCTCCAGCGCGATCACGACAAGGTGACCTTCGATGAGGTTGCTGGTTGTGATGAAAGCAAGGAAGAGGTTTCCGAGGTCGTCGACTTTTTGAAAGATCCAAAGAAGTTCGAAGAAATTGGTGGACGCATCCCTAAAGGCGTTCTTCTGATAGGCCCTCCTGGAACAGGTAAGACTTTGTTGGCCCGAGCTGTTGCAGGGGAGGCCGATGTGCCATTCTTCACGATCAGTGGTTCAGACTTCGTCGAGATGTTTGTCGGTGTGGGTGCGGCCCGTGTCCGTGATATGTTTGAGCAAGGCCGTCGCAATGCTCCTTGTATCCTCTTTATCGATGAGATCGATGCCGTCGGTCGCCAGCGTGGTGCAGGTGTCGGTGGAGGAAACGACGAGCGCGAGCAGACTTTGAATTCTCTTCTCGTTGAGATGGATGGTTTCGATGGCCATGAAGGAGTCATCATTGTGGCAGCCACTAATCGCCCAGATGTTCTCGACAGCGCACTTCTTCGCCCAGGGCGATTTGACCGACAGGTGATGATCGATCTTCCTGATATGAGGGGCCGTGAAGAAATTCTCCGCGTCCATGCGAAGAAGATTAAGATGGCTGAGAGCGTAAATCTCGCTGAAGTCGCCTCAGGCACCCCTGGGTTCTCTGGCGCAGATCTCGCAAACCTTCTTAATGAAGGAGCCTTGCTTGCTGCGCGTTACGGTCAGAAGGAAGTTACACGTCATCACATCGATGAGGCGCGTGATAAAATCTCTTATGGTCGCGAGCGTCGTCGCCTAATGGACGAAGAAGACAAGCGTATGACGGCCTTTCACGAGGCGGGTCACGCGATTGTCAAGGCGGTCATTAATGATAAGAAATTTAAGCTTCATAAAGTGACAATCATCCCACGCGGACAATCCCTTGGGATGACGATGTTTGCCGCGACAAAGGATGTCTTAGGTTATTCGCGTACTGAACTTTTGAATACGGTCTGTATGGCCATGGGTGGCCGCCTCGGTGAAGAAGTGGAAACCGGAGATTTCAGCAACGGAGCTGCGCAGGATATTAAGCAAGCGACAAAGATCGCCCGACACATGGTCTGTGACTGGGGAATGAGTGAGCTTGGCCCCGTCGCCTATGGTGAAAATCAGGATCAGATCTTTTTGGGGCGCGAAATTAACCGCCAACAGAATTACAGTGAGGCGACCGCGAAGCGCATCGATGAGGCTATTTCGGGCATTGTTGAGAAGCAATTTGTTCGCGCTCGAAAAATTCTTGAGGAACACCGCGACGCCCTCGTTAAGACAGCCGAGGCTTTGCTTGAGCACGAGACGATCGAAGGTATTCACGTTGAAGAGATCCTCGAACATGGGGAGATTCGCAGCGATGTTGCCTTGGCGCTCGATAGTGGCCCTCCTCCAGAAAAAGAGGACGATGAAACAGAGCCCTCTAAGCCGAAGTCTAAGGATGAGAATGAGGGCACTGACATCGGCGGAGCTGAGCCAGCTCTGGCTTAAGATCTTCCTCGTCGTGCGTCCTTGGTGTCTGAATCTTGGCGCTCGATAAAAATAATCACGATTCTTCGTCGACCTTCACAAGCGTCGCGTTTTGCTTTCTATTATGGCATACACACTCAGCGGTAAAATTAAGAAGATCTTTGATCTGCAGACCTTTCCAAGTGGCTTTTCTAAACGGGAGTTCGTCGTGACGAGCACCGCAGATCGCTTTCCTCAAGACATCAAATTTGATTGTCTAAAAGATAAGGCAGATCTCCTCGAGGGCGTTAAAGAAGGCGACGAGGTCACAGTGCATTTCGATCTCGGTGGTCGCGAATACAACGGCCGCTATTTTGTAAATGTGAACGCGTGGAAGCTTGATTCAGGTAGCAGTTCTGCGGTTGGGAGCCCGAGCAGCAAAGAGCCCGAAGATACGACTGACTACAGTCCTGACGCTGTAGATGAAGTGCCTTTCTAGACTTGATCGCAGGCGGAGGATCTCAATTCGATCCAGTATTCATCGGCTTTGCCCATAACGCATGACGAGATAGGGGCGGTTAAATGCAGGGGGTTAGCCCTAGTAAACAGGTGCTTTATCGAGATATATGTTAATTTCCTTGATAGGTGGAATTAGGCCTCCTTTGAAGGGCTCACTGTCGCTGTTGTCGACGGAGATGTCATGTACCGAGTATTTTACTTATCGCGCTTGCCTGTGTAACACTGGCTCAAGCCGCCACAGATTTTGATTTTAACGTCCCTAATGATTCGACGACGAGTGCCCCGCCAACAAATCCGCCGACAGATTCTCCAAATCCTGAACAGGGTCTCGGTTTGACCAATACTTTCAGCACAGGCACCCGTATTGGGAGTTCCGAAATTGACCGCTTTTCATCTGCGGTGATTTTTGCCTGCGACTTGGATTTGCCTGATGATCCGTCCGGACTGATTTGGGAGCAGGGAGGTAACGCCGTAGGCGCTTATGCAGGCTTCCGTTCCGACGGCGCTCTCGTTATTCGCGCCGGATTAGGATACACGCTAGGACAAGTTTCAGGCTCGCAGGCAGCACTTCTTTACCTGCCAAAGGGCTCGATAAGTGGCTCTGGGACCCTCGTTTGGGAAATCACGGGTGGTAATAGCAGCAGCACCCCGATTCAGATTCGTGCCTGGTGGAAGGGTGTATCTATCGGGACTGTGATCTCGACTCACGGCGTCGCCCCATGGGCGGGTGGTAACGAGGGCACCTAGCTGAAAAGCAGTTCAGTTACTCCCTCTGGTGAGACAGAATCTGCCCTTCAGGTTGTCCAAGCCAGCGCCCTGCGCTACTACGAGGACCAAGTTGTTTCATTCTAGGTGGGTTAAGTTTTCTCTTTGAATAGGTTTGCCGAATGGCAGGCTTCGACTTCCCTTGCGCTAGATGTTCTATGACGAGACAAATGTAAAGCTGCGCGCCGGCAACGGCGGCGGCGGCTGCGCCAGCTTTCGCCGGGAAAAGTATCTCCCCAGAGGAGGTCCTGACGGCGGCGATGGTGGATCTGGCGGTGACGTCATTCTTCTAGGAGACGAAAACACCGGCGACCTACGTGTATTCCACTTCAAGTCACACTGGGATGCTGAAAATGGCCAGCCAGGTGGCGGCCGGCATATGTCCGGGAGGGGAGGAGAGCATCGTATCCTGAGGGTGCCTCTTGGCCTCATCGTCTACGATCAGGATGCAGGAGAAGTTGTCGCCGAGGTGCTAGAACATGATCAAGAAATCATTTTGCTTAAGGGCGGCCGTGGCGGCCTGGGGAATTTGCACTTTAAGAGCTCCGTCCACCAGGCTCCGCGCGAGTCGACGTCTGGTACTGACGGTGAATTTGGCCAGTTCCGCTTCATCCTGAAAAGCATCGCGGATGTGGGACTCGTAGGCTTCCCGAATGCGGGTAAAAGTTCGTTTACCAGTATTGTGACGAAAGCGACGCCAAAGACGGCGGCATATCCATTTACAACGCTTACCCCCAACATCGGTGTCATTGAATACCCCGAGGAGTATGAGCGGCTTAAACTTGCCGATATCCCCGGCTTGATTGAAGGGGCACACGAAAATCGTGGTCTTGGGCATCGTTTTTTAAGACATATCGAACGGTGCAGTCTTCTCATGCTGATCATCGACATGGCGGGAGAGGATGGCCGCGATCCAGCAGATGATTATGCTAAGCTCCGAGAGGAGTTAAGGCTTTATAATCAAGAGCTTATGGATAAAGAATACGTCGTCGTCACAAATAAAATGGACGAACCAGCGGCGGTAAAAAACCTTCAAGAATTCAGGAAAGCGTTTGATGTGACGGTTTGGCCAATCTCCTGTCTCACAGAAGAAGGCATTCCAGAGCTCAAGGTGGAGCTCCAAAAGGCGATTAATAGATTGTAATGAGGTCATCCGCTCGCGCGTAGAGGTGGAGCCTCTATTCGCACACAGATGACGCACCGAATTCTTATAGTTGACGATGACCTCGAGTTTAACGCCCTGATAGGGGACGTTTTTGCTCAGGCAAATTACTCAGTCGAGACCACTCCAAATGCCGAATCGGCACTAGGGCTTCTCCGCGAGGAGACGATCTCGAATCTTCCGCCTGACATGGAGGATCTCCAAGCGATCGAGAATGCTACCTCGATCGAAGAAGCCATCGGCAAGAGCGCTGACAGCGAATAGATGCCGTAGTTGAAAACCTAAGACACATTCAATGACTGGTCATTGAAGTAGGTATAGCCGCGCAAGATCTGATCGTAGAGCGCAACGACCTCTCTACGCTGCCGAGGCGTTATCTTCTTTTTTCGGACGGCTTTTTCAGCACTTGCTCGAAAGGCCGATGCGAGGTCGCCAGCGTCATACTCAACGTAGTCGAGGACCTGGCTGACTGAATCTCCCGTCACCTCGCCTTCGATCGTGAACTCGCCGTCGGCAATTCCAACTGATACGACGTGAGTGTCTCCCAAGAGGTTGTGCAGGTCTCCGAGGGTCTCCTGGTAAGCTCCAACTAGAAATGTGCCCAGAATATAGTCTTCCCCTTCTTTAAGCGGATGAAGCGGTAACTCTTTCTCGATTCCGCGAAAATCGATGAACCGGTCAATTTTGCCATCACAGTCACAAGTGATGTCTGCTAAAATCCCACGCTCGGTTGGCTGTTCGAGGTGGCGATGGATGGGCATTATAGGAAACAACTGCTCAATTGCCCACGCATCTGGCAGTGATTGGAAAACGCTAAAATTGACGTGGTAGATATCAACAAGTGCGGCAGAGATGTTTTCTAGATCGGGCGGTGCGTATTTGCCCATCTTTTCAGCCATGACGGATATCTTTTTTAAGATGTGCCAATAGAGGCGATCTCCAAGGGCACGTTCGCGTAGTGAAATTTCTCCACGGTTGAAGAGGAGAGTCATCTCGCCGCGATAGTAGAGGGCATCGTTCATTGCCTCCTGCAGCCCCTTTTGGGTCATCTTGCGGTGCATTTCCCATAAGTTAACAAGCAGCTGATGACTGTTCGTTGGTAATTGATCAGGGAGCTCTAGGGGATTGAAGTTCGTTACCGCAAAGACGTTGAATAGAAGAATGGATGAGTAAGCTACGGTTGCGCGGCCAGACTCGCTTACGAGCGTAGGGTGTTCGACTTGAGCATCGTCGAGCACCTCCATGACCGCTTCAACGACGTCGGTGCAGTATTCATTGAGCCCGTAGTTGCATGAACCGGAGGAATTCGTCTTTGAGCCATCATAGTCGACGGCCAAGCCTCCGCCAATGTCGAGAAAGCCCATCGGGGCACCTTCGCGGACGAGACTGCTGTAATAGCGTGCGGCTTCGGTTGCTGCTTCTCGAATCGAGCGGATATTCGGAATTTGTGAACCCTGATGGTAGTGAAGTAGCTTGAGGCAGTCTAAGACGTCTGCTTCGCGTAACTGATCAACGACATTGACAAGCTGATTGATGTTGAGCCCAAAAACGCTTCGGTCTCCCCCCGAGTCGTTCCAGTGGCCAGAGCTCTTAGCGCTCAGTTTTATCCTGATCCCGAGCATGGGACGAATACCGAGCTCTTT
Organism: uncultured Puniceicoccaceae bacterium; assembly: GCA_963933835.1. Classification (GTDB taxonomy): domain Bacteria; phylum Verrucomicrobiota; class Verrucomicrobiia; order Opitutales; family Oceanipulchritudinaceae; genus CAWVVV01. The sequence continues at coordinate 97,841 of CAWVVV010000004.1, forward strand.
TGAGCGTTTGAGAACGAGCGGGAGCTCTTCGAGCATCTCTAGAACGATTACAATTTGATGCCCGAGTCGACTCGCGAAGAGAGCTAGATCTATGAACTCCTGATCCTTATACCCATTGCAGATAACGAGCGCCTCTGGATTATCGATGTGTGCGAGCGCTGCGACCAGTTCGGGTTTGCTACCAGCTTCCAGTCCGAAGTTGAAGGGTTTTCCAGCCTCGGTAATCGATTCAATTACCTGTGCTTGCTGATTGACCTTGATGGGGTAGACGCCGCGGTATTTGCCGCCGTAACCGAGCGCTTTCATTGCGCCTGAGAAGGTGTGATTTATGCGGGCTATCTGCGTTGCCAAAAACTCAGGGAAGCGGAGGACCACAGGGAGATCGCACCCGCGTTCTTGAAGACCTCGCGCGACTTCCAGGATCGAGACGGGGTGAGCTTTGCCAGTTTCGGGATCTGTGAGGCACGCTTCAACGTCACCTGATTTGTTGATGCGGAAGAGGTCCCGGCCCCAGCGTTCGATGCCGTAAAGGTCAGCTGCCGATGTCGGCTTCCAAGAAGAGCTCGAGGTTCCCATGATATTGATAATTAGCAGTGCCTACAATTGGCCTATAAAAGACACCCATTGTTTTCTCAGAAGAGCACTTGCCGAACTTTTTCTCATCGGTGGCCAAAATATCTTTTTGACGCGCTTTGATAGCGTTTGGGCTAAGTTTTTAGCCACTTAGGCAGCAATTGAGCCCCATTTTTCAGTTCGCCTTGACCTGCCGTTTCTGCGGAGAGTCACCAATGAGTTTTGTCCGTTTTGCCTAGGGCAATCTACCTGAGAGCTTCTTAAGATACCACAAGCATGCAGAATCTATCTGATAATCTGAAAAAACAAATCGGCTTTGATCTCAATAAGGGGCACTCTGTGCTTCCGGATTCTGAGGTCGTCGAATTCATCAATCTTCAACTTTCTACATTAGGTCAGCCGACCTATGGTGAGCCAGATTCAGATCCAATCTTAGAAATCGGCCGTGATCTTGCAGCTCACTATCGTGCGAAGGAGCGTCTTGTTGAGGCTCCGAGAGCTCCGATTGATCAACGCATCGAATCATGGTTGAATCGCTATTGCGCCGAGGCACTGAGTGGTGACAGCTTGGCACTGCCTTCTGAGAGCTTTACGCTCAGTCGTCACGGCCTAGCCCGAACGTTATCTCTTCCAGCCGATAGCGATCATTTCAGGTCTGACATTATCGACTCATACCGTATCGCTCAGGGAGTACTGCATAATCCGAAGGCAGACCGGCGCACGACAAAAGGTGTCTTCCACGTCACTGAAGGCGGGCTTCCGATTCCTGCGGATAAAAAGTCGGTGCCGAAGCAGACCTTTACGGAACTCTTCAAGGCGGCGATGAATCCGCCGAAGGCGATCATGGATCTGCCCTTTACGGCGAATCAGTCAGAAAAAGCCAAGGCATGGGTTTCGCTCCTTCTTCGCCCCGTGGTTTGCCCAGAGGTGAAAGGCTTCATCGCTGAAAAGAGTATGGAAGTGCGCTTCTATGCCCCAGGGAATTTGGTCAGTAACCTCGACTTTGTAGAATCTATTTTTGGCAACGCTGGTGATCCCTTCCTCGCTGAAAACGATGCCGGACTAGACATTGAGCATTGGAGCGGGCACACGGGCTGCGTCATTCTCGCAACCCACCTCCTTACGCTGAAGAAAAAGGCCGTCGGACTTCCACACATCGATGATGCAACAGATCGTCAGAAAGCTGATGGCATGTGCTGGGAGAATGAAGAGGAGCTATACAATGATGGCTCGGCCTTCAAAATCACAGCGCGCAATGAAGAAGGTGTCATCGTTACGCTGATTGCCGACAACTACTTTGGCTACTGCAAGAAGGAGGTGAAAACACAGATTAGTTTCGCGGCTAACCTCTTTGGTTTTGTCGAGGAAGAGCACGCGGGTGGTGCGCTTGCCTTTGCTAGCTACGACTTGGGCGAAAACTTTCACCTCAGCGAGTATGTGCCAGAGGTAGATCATACGTTCGCTGAATTTCTCGAGCGACATGGAGACGTGCTTGAACTGCGTCCCGAGGGCTTTGCGGTGGACAAGAACTATCCCGAGATTCGATACGTCCCGGAAGACGCCCATTTCTCCCTCGCAGAACAGCGAGTGACGTGGAAGAAGGGCGGTGAAGAGTCGACGATCAAGCTTCTGGCGGGACGTGTCTATGTTCTCCCGTCCGGCTACAAGGTTCACCTGAGTAAACCTGCGGAAGGACGCCGTTGGAGACTGATTGGAACGAGTGCGCAGGCTACGATGTGTCACAAGCCGTGCACAGTTAGTGGTGGTGGCAAGTCAGAGATTTCAAAATCGATCGCTGATGCAACGATCCACATCCCGTTCTACATCAGCGATCTGCAGTCGGTTTTTGATGAGGTCGAAGCTGTCATCCATCACGACTATGGCCATCGCTTCAAAGATACGGATATCAAAAGCAAAGATGGGCGTAAGATTCTAAGTTCAGACCGCTCTCTGGGCTCGGTCATCAAGCTGCTCACCCCGCGCAAAGAATACACCGATAAGCACAACGCTTTCGTTGAAGGCATCCCGACCCAAATCAAGGAACTCGTCCTTCTCCTTAAACGATTCTACAAGGCTGATTGGGGGGACGACTGGCGCGAACGTTTCAGTGTCGATGTGATCAACGGGGTGGCTGGACATGAGTTAAAATACAAGAACTCAAAATTGAGTTCTAGTTATTTACGCGTGGGTTACGACAGTAAGAGTAACTGGCGTGTCTTTGGCCTTCGTAAGGATTTTGCGGCCGCCGCTAAAATCCAGATGGAAGATGATATCACAGCCTCCGTTGTGGTGCCTCGTGAACTCCTTGATGGCTTGCCAATCACAGCTCCGAATCCGTCGCTGAAATTCACCTACAATTGTGAATACCGCCTCTTCCAGCGTCCAGACGACGCGATCATTCGAGGGTATGACAAAAAGGCAGAAGCGGACCTCTCGAGCCAGAATTCGTTCCTCTCAAACTACCAGCCGCTTACACGAGCAGAGGCTCAGGAGATCGTCGAAGACGCTGTGCGCTTTGACCACTTTACAGATCCGATGAAGAAGCGCCTGAAGGATTTTGTTTCTGAGCCAGAGACACAACCGGATTTTGTTTGTTGTTCAGCCAATCCACGTATTGTCGATGGCAGTCCGACGAAGAACCCGCGTTATCTTCAGAACCGCCTCGGGCTTGAAGATCCTGGTAGTATCTACCTGCATCAAATGAGTTCTCGATTGTATCGGAAGTTGGATGCAGACGCCGCAATTCACTATCCTGTGAACGCCGTTTTACCGGGCCGTCGGAACAATCCTCCGGACGGTCCGATCCGTTGTTTGGCTGTATTCAACCCCGTGCACTACATGCCACTCCCTGAGGCTTTCATGGAGTTTGTTTCGAGCATGACGGGTAAGAGTCCATCGACGACAGGGGCGGGAAGTGAAGGAGCACTGACTAAGGCTCCATTCAACGCCTTACTGCCAGTCAGTGACCTGAATTCTGCGCTGATCTCGTTCATCGTTACGGACTATAAGCCATTTGTGACGGCAGCGGGATACGTCGGTCCTAATTTCCGCGTTGATCATGATATCAGTCTACTCGTTCCGGAAATCTGGTGCCGGATGCAACTGCAGGAGCGTGATCCAGAATGGCTCATCGCGAATGGTCACCTCGAAAAGGTTGAAGATATGGTGATCGACGGGAAGGAAGTGCCTTCAAGTATCCTTGGTTATCGCATTACTGAGAAGTTTGTATCCGATTTCTTCGCACGGGTCTTTAGTAATCCTTCTGCTCTCTTTGATGATGCAATGTTGCGTCCTGAAAAGCAGGACATGGCTGTTTTTGCCGATGGCATTAACAACATGCTGACGACCCACAAACGCGTTTCTGAGAATTACTTTGCGGATAACAGCATCGAGCTTGCTTGCCCGCCGCTCAAAGCACTTCTGCACATCATGCGTGATGGAAGTTTCGAGGGCATGACACTTCAAAGTCCTGAGCTGCGTGCTCTCTTTGATCGTGATACTATGATCGACAGCGATTGGTATCAGGCTCGGCTCGATGCGGCGCAAAACGCCGCTGTATCTCGCTGGCAGAAACAACAGAAATATATCAACGGTTTGACTGAGCGCTCGACACCTGATCTCGCTGCGAAACGCAAGATAGTCGAGGCTGAGTTGGCCCGTCTCTCGTCCGCTGAATTCCGGGAATCACTCGTCGGCACGATTGGCCGAGATCCAAACTTTATGGTCGAATAGTCACTGATTTTTCTCCCTTCACGTCTGCGGGGTTGCCAGAAGGCGCAGCTTCCGCAGCGTGAGGCGGATGGATCGTGTTCGTGTTCGATTTGCCCCGAGTCCAACGGGTTTCTTTCATATTGGGAGTGCCCGCACGGCACTCTTCAACTGGCTTTATGCAAAACACTTTGAAGGCGATTTCGTTCTGCGTATCGAAGACACTGATGCGGAGCGCAATGATGAAGCTTTTGTTGAACTGATTTACGAGAGTATGCGCTGGCTAGGGCTGAATTGGGATGAAGGTCCTGATATTGGCGGCCCTTTTGCTCCCTACCGGCAAAGCGAGCGAGGCGCTATCTATCTTGAATGGCTTGCGAAACTCGAGAGTGCGGGACGCGTCTACGAGAAAGACGGCGCAAAATGGTTTCGCCTCGAAGGGGAGCGATACACGGAGTACGATAGCTACCACGAAGCTGAAGTTGAAAAGGTTAAGACCGCGCCCGTTGTCATTGATGATCTCATTCGTGGCAAAGTGGAGCGCCACGAAGAGCGCGACTTCGTTATCATGCGTGCCGATGGAAGCCCGACCTTTCACTTCGTGAACGTCGTCGATGATATTACGATGGAGATCACTCACGTTGTTCGGGGTGAAGATCATCTGAGTAACACAAGTAAACACATCGAACTCTTTAATGCTTTTGGGGTAACGCCGCCGAAGTTCGCTCACTTGCCTCTGATTCTAAAGGACCCGTCGATGGGAAAGGGGAAAATGAGTAAACGTGATCGAGGTGCGCTCATTGAGGAATATCAGAAGCGCCACTTTTTGTCAGCTGGAGTTCGAAATGCGATCAGCTTGCTCGGTTGGTCGCCTAAAGATGATTCGGAAGTGCTGGATATCGCCGATATTATCGAGCGCTTCGACCTCGCCGATGTGCAAAAGGGGGCTGCGCGCTTCGATGAAAAGAAGTTGGCTCATATAAATTTCGGGCATCTTAAGACGTTGCCACCGGAGACGTATGCTTGGCACGCGACGCCGGTCCTTGTCGAAGCCGGACTCGTTGATGACTCCAGCGAGGAGGATTACATCCAGAAGGTTCTCCGTCTCTGCCAAGAGAAGGTTAATGCACTCGAGAACTTACCTAGCTTTGCAGCCTACTTTTTCACCGATGCGTTTAAGGTGGATGAAAAGGTTGAAGCAAAACTGACGAAGAAAGGCCAACCTGCTGCCCGTGTCGCTGAAGCGCTTCCGTACCTTGAGGCTATCAGGGACTTGGATTGGAACGTCGAACACCTCGACAGTGCCTTTGCTGCGCTTGCTCAGGCTCATGGCCAAGAGAAACCCTTTCAATGGTGGCCGTCGCTGCGTTTTGCGCTCAGTGGCGTGAGCTCAGGTCCTGACTTTCTTCCCATGCTTGAGGTGATGGGGCGTGAGCGTGTCCTATCTCGGTCGAAGGCGTTCTGTGCGAAAGATGAGGCAGACAGTGTATAGAATTTCATCAATGAGCGTCGCGTTTTCTCTTTCTTCGCTGAGCGCGAGGCGTCTCAATAGTCTTTTGTCCCAATATTAATGGAAGAGAACACACCCAACCACTTTATCGCACAGGCGATCACTGAAGACCTCGCATCGGGGCGCAGCGAAAACATCCTCACTCGTTTTCCTCCGGAGCCGAATGGCTATTTGCACATCGGGCATGCCAAGGCGATTTCGATCAGCTTCGAAATGGCGAAAGCTTTTGGCGGAAAAATGAATCTACGGATGGATGATACCAATCCGGACAAGGAAGATGCGGAGTTCGTCGAGGCGATCCAAGAAGACATGCGCTGGCTCGGATACGACTGGGACCACTATTGCTACGCTTCGGACCATTTCGGAAAGCTCTACGGCTTCGCGCAGGATCTGGTTCGCAAAGGTCTCGCCTACGTCGATGATCAGAGTGGCGAGGAAATGAGCCACACGCGTGGGTCATTGACCGATGCTGGTCAGGACAGCCCATACCGCTCGCGTTCATCAGAGGAAAATCTCGATCTCTTAGCGCGGATGAGAGCAGGTGAGTTTGAAAACGGCGAAAAGGTGCTGCGGGCAAAGATCGATATGGCGAGCCCGAACCTAAATATGCGCGATCCTGTGCTCTACCGGGTAAAACGGGTTCACCATGATCGCACTGGAGACGACTGGCCGATCTATCCAACTTATGATTTTGCCCACGGTCAGAGCGATTCGATTGAGGGAATTACTCATTCACTGTGTTCTTTGGAGTTCGAAGACCACCGGCCGCTCTATGACTGGCTCATCGAGAAACTGGAAATCTTCCCGAGCCGACAAATTGAGTTCGCACGGCTGAGCCTGCCTTACACCGTGACTTCAAAGCGGAAGCTGCGGCAACTTGTTGAAGAAGGTCACGTTGATGGTTGGGACGACCCGAGAATGCCAACTTTGCGTGGCATGCGTCGACGTGGTTTCCGTCCTTCTGCCATTCATGCGTTTCTAGAACGAACGGGAGTGACTAAGTTTCCAGGCACGACTGAATACGAACTCCTCGAGTTCTGCGTTCGGCAAGACCTCGAGACCTCGGCAGATCGCCGAATGGTCGTGCTGGATCCGCTAAAAGTTGTCATCAAGAACTTCACAGAAGGCGAAACGGAGTGGTATCCAGGTCCAAACCATCCAGCCGATGAGAGTCGGGGGACGCGTGATGTGCCATTGACGCGTGAAATCTATATCGACCGAGCTGATTTCATGGAGGATCCGCCGAAGAAATTTTTCCGCCTTGGGCCGGGTAGGGAAGTGCGCCTACGCTATGCGTGCTACATCACGTGCACAGATGTGGTGAAAGATGCAGAGGGCACGGTCACTGAACTCCATGCTGAATTTGATCCCGAGAGCCGCGGCGCTTCGACGCCGGATAATCGCAGAGTGAAGGGCACGATCCATTGGGTGTCAGCGACTGAGAATAGACCGGTCGAAGTGCGTCTCTATGAGAAGCTGTTCTCAACGACGGATCCTGAGGATACAGGCGAGGGCGGTTCATTTCTTAAAAACCTGAACCCAGATAGCCTTAAAACGGTGCAGGCTTTTGGTGAACCGGCGATCGATAAAACTGAGGCGGGAGCCCCCATTCAATTCGAGCGAAAAGGCTACTTTGCCCTCGATGGGCAGAGCACGGATGAGCGCATTATTTTGAATCGAACGGTCTCGCTGAAAGATAGTTGGAGTAAGAAACAGGCGGCCAAGTAAAGGCTTAGGAAGAAAAAGTCCCTTGAAACGCGCATTTTATGTGCTAAACCATTGACAGAGAGCTTTCGATTCGGCGTTTTAACCGATTTCCCAAAAACCCAGACCATGAAAGTCGCAGCATCCCTTAAGTCGTTGAAAAATCGTCACCCTGATTGCCAAGTCGTGCGCCGCAAAGGCCGCGTCTATGTAATCTGCAAAACAAACCCACGTTTCAAAGCCCGCCAAGGTTGAGGCTCATTGAAACTACCTAATTAAGGGATATATAAGATGAAGAGTGATCTACACCCAAAACTGAATCCGGTCTGTTTCCGCGACGTTTCCTCTAGTAAAAACTTCCTCACGATGGCTGCGATGAAGTCAGATCGCAAAGAAGAGATCGATGGGACGGAGTATTTTGTTGTCGTTCGTGACGTCACGATGGACTCACACCCTGCTTACACAGGTGAGAAGCGCTTCGTTGATGCCGCAGGACGCGTTGAGAAATTCCAAACGAAATTCCGTCGCCGCTAAATTCAGTTCGCGAAATAATTTTTAAGTAGAAGGCCCGGATCTAGCATCCGGGCCTTTTTTTTTGTCTCCGTAGTGCCATTGTCACTTGCTAGGCAGGTTGGAGCGTTTGAAACTACCTCTTCTCACTCCGTATTCCCCCTATGACTCTTCAACTACGCTCATTTCTATACCTATTCTTGGCGCTCGGCCTTCTCACGACCTCCGCCTTTGCGGCAGGGGGTGGTCACGGTGGTGAGTCAGATAGTGTGAAACTTCCGCACTCGATCATTGATTACGATGCTGAAGAGATAGCCCATGGAATCGACAGTTTAGGTGCGAAACTCGCGCACCGGATAGAGGCGGATCCCTTTAATCTGATCGCGGCGATTATCTTCGGATTGGCGATCTTACACACTTTTGTCTCAGGGCCACTCCGCAATCTCTCGCACAAGATGGAGCATGATCATGCCGAGGCGATGAAAGCGAAATACCTTCCGGAGGGGAAGCCGGAGAAGGCGGCTCAACATCACACCTCATTTAAGGCGACCGTGGTTCACTTCCTAGGAGAAATTGAGGCAATTTTTGGGATTTGGTGTCTGCCGCTGATCCTCGCAATGCTCTTCACCTACGATTGGGGCACCGTAACCAATTACTTCGATAATTCGGTGAACTACACTGAGCCAATGTTTGTTGTCGTGATCATGGCGATGGCTTCGACCCGGCCGATTTTGAAGTTTGCTGAGATTGTCCTTGGCGGCGTCGCTGGTATTGGAGGTCGTTCTCCCGCTGCCTGGTGTCTTTCCATCCTCATCATAGCCCCGCTTTTGGGGTCATTCATTACTGAACCAGCTGCGATGACAATCGCTGCACTGCTATTGGCTCAGCAGTTCTACCGCTATGATCCTCCGGCGAAGTTCAAGTATGCGACGCTTGGTCTGCTCTTCGTAAATATCTCGGTCGGCGGAACGCTGACACACTTTGCGGCTCCACCCGTCCTGATGGTGGCTGGAAAGTTTGAGTACGATATCGTCTATATGTTTATGCATTTCGGTCTGAAGGCTATGGCCGGGATTGTGATCGCGACGTCGGTCTACTTCCTTGCCTTTAAGTCGGAGTTTAAGAAGCTCGCTGAGAAGGCTAAAGCAGGCGAGGGCGCTTCTTTAGAAGACGATGAGCCCGTGCCAGCATGGGTAACTTTGGTAATCATGTGCTTCATGGGTTGGACGGTCTTTACGCTCCATCACCCTGCGCTCTTTATCGGTGGCTTCCTTGTCTTCATCGCTTTCGTCATCGCGACGAGCACGCACCAAGACAAGGTCAGTCTAAAGGGTCCGATATTGGTCGGATTCTTCCTCGCAGGATTAGTGACCCATGGCGGACTCCAAGGCTGGTGGATTGCTCCGGTTCTAAGCAGTTTGGGTCAACTCCCGCTCTTCGTTGGAGCGACGCTACTGACAGCGGTTAACGACAATGCCGCTATCACGTATCTGGCCTCACTTGTGCCCGCCTTTGATCACCTCAACGCATTGGATCCAGCGCTGGCCCGTCAGCTCCAGTATTCGGTTGTCTCCGGTGCTGTTGTGGGCGGTGGCTTAACTGTCATCGCGAATGCACCAAACCCTGCTGGACAGTCCATTCTGCAAAAACACTTTGGGACGAGCGGTGTCTCCCCTCTGGGTCTTCTTATCGGTGCCGCCATTCCGACGATCATTATGGCCCTCTGCTTTCTGCTTTTGCCGCATTGATAGCGCCCTAGATGATAATGAAGCGCCGCATCTGACGGCACCTTGCTTCTATTCCAGGGAATTTTTCAGGCAGTGACCGCATCAAGCAGTTACTGCCTGTTCATTTCAAAAACGGAGATGACACCGTTGCTACCCGAGACCACTAATGATATCCACCGATGAAGCACAAAATGAGTTCTAAGCCCGTCCTTGCTCTACTAGCCGTAGCTATCACTTCCTATTTCACGCTCGTCAGTTTTGCTTCTGATGAAGCCAAAGATCCAAATTCTAAGCCTATGAAAGAATTAGCAGCATCCCCAGAAATTGTTGAGGATCCAGACGCCCTGACTTCGGAAGACTGGAAGGAGAAATTGTCCCCAGAGCAGCATCGCATTTTGTGTGGTGCAGGGACTGAGCGCCCGAATGGTGAGGTGTATAAGCAGTTCAAGTCACAGTCTGATGGCGAGTACTACTGCGCTGGGTGTGGAACCCACCTTTTCTCATCCGAGCATAAGTTTGATAGCCACTGCGGATGGCCCTCGTTTTATGACCCCGCAAAAATTGAGAGTGTGCGAATGAACGTGGATACTAGCCTCGGCATGCGCAGGGTGGAGGTCGTGTGCGCTCAGTGTGATGGCCATTTGGGTCACCTTTTTGAGGGCGAAGGGCATAGCACGCCGACCGACAAGAGATTTTGCATCAACGGATCCGTTTTGGAGTTCGTGCCTAATTCGCCAGCTAGCAGCCAAGAATAAGCACCTAGCCAATATGGGAGTGCTCTCGTTCGCTTCCACATCATAGCTCATAGCCTTTGGGTATAAAAAAAAAGAGCCACCGGAAACCGGTGACTCTTCTCGAGAGCTAAACACTGGACTAAGTAAATTTTAGGCTGATGCGGATACTTTCGGCAAATTAGACGGAATTTCTACCGCATGAGTCTGCTTCCGTTTGACGACTCTCAGACGAGACCGGCGACGAAGCATGCGATCTAGCTTATTTTCTAGAACATCAATCGACTTGTAGAGGTCCTCCGTCGTCACGGTTGCGACGAGAGCTGGTCCCCGGATTTCGATATGCCCCTTTGCTGTAAACTGGGCTTCGCTTCTTTTCGGATTTTGATCACTGAGATCTATTCGAAGGCGGACGATTTCAGTTTCGTGGCTAAACAACTTATGCATCTTTTCGTGCACGATGTGTTTAAGAGAGTCAGTGAGTTCGAGGTGTGTTCCTGATAGGATGATGTCGTCTCTATTGTCTTTCATATATCGCTGCTTTTATTGGACTTTTTGTTGATAGATCAGCTATTGCCTCAAGCGTAAGCGAGGTAGCCGACCTGTTGAGAAATCTTAAGGGAGGTCGGAAGTGAATGACCTTCGCTATCGCTCATGGATGGCATAATGCGTTCCACAGGCGGCCAAAGGTTGCGTCCGCAGATATGAGGCGGAAGATGCCCCTTATGCCTTGGAGTGAAACTATACTGAGCTTTAAAACTGTAATCATTACAGGAGGCTCATCGGGTATAGGCGCAGAACTCATTAACACTTTAGCCAAGCTAAGGAGTAAATCGTCTATAATCAACCTTTCTCGAACAAAACCGCATATTTTTGCCGAATCCTTTACGGTAGAGCATATTCCAACGGATCTTTCTGATCCCGAATCTTTGGCTGCAGCTGCGGTCGCGGTTGAGAAACGCATTGAGGCGTCAGACGAGGGCCCAATCTTGCTCATCAACAACTCTGGCTTTGGAAATCATGGCCAGTTCGCTAGCGCCGGGCAGGATGAAGTCGGCATGGTACACGTGAATGCTCTTGCGGTTGTGGATCTGACTCAGCGCCTCCTCCCATCGATTAAAAAGCGTGGGGGCTGGATTATGACGATTTCGTCAGTTGCTGGATTCCAACCGACACCGTATCTCGCCACTTATGGGGCGGCGAAGGCCTTTGTCATGCATTGGAGCTTGGCGCTGAATGAGGAACTACGGGGTACTGGAGTAAGAACGCTAGCCGTCTGCCCAGGGCCAACGAAAAGCTCGTTCTTTCGCCGTGCTGGCTTCGATGAGTCGCCCGATGTTGTGCGTGGGCAACTTCCGGAAGAGGTGGCACTCGAAGCCTACAAAGCACTTCACAAAGGAAAGTCACTCGTCGTCACTGGGGGCAGGAACAAGTTGATGGCATTCATGACGCATTTCTTTTCAAAGGCATTCATTGCTCGGATCGCTCGTAAGCTCATGCAGCGATTTCGTCTTGAGGCTAAAACGAGGGCACAACTTGGCGCCTGAAGAAGAACCTGATGGCTTTGGAGCAGAGCCCCTGGATGTCACCGAACGTCAGCTGAGAAGTTGGATAATTGAAGATACCGATGACGCCGTGGTGCTGAGTAAACCAGGCTGGGTTGTCTGCCATCCTTCGAAGCGAGGTCCGTTTTCTAGTTTAGTTGGGGCTGCTCGTGAAGTTCTCGGCCTAGAGAGGGTCCACCTCGTGAGTCGACTTGATCGCGAAACGAGTGGACTTGTGATACTTGCCCGTCATCGGGCGATGGCTAGTCGGTTACAGACTGCGCTGAGTCAGCGTCGTGTTCAAAAGCGCTACACCGCGATCGTCCATGGGCGAATGGAATCAAGGGTCGAGGTCAGTCAGGCAATCGGGCCCGATGTTGATTCGGAAGTTGTCGTTAAACAATGCGTGAACTCACAAGTAGACTCTCAAAAGGCGCAGACGAGTTTCATACCACTGAAGTTTAAAGGAGACTATACGCTCGTCGAGGTTGTCCCACATACGGGGCGAAAGCACCAGATACGTGTGCATGCGCAATGGCTTGGGCATCCGATTTCGGGTGATAAGCTGTATGGACCAGATCCACTCTTGTATTTGGATTTTGTTACGAATGGATGGACAGAAAAACACGAACAAGCCTTGCCAATAAAACGACAGGCATTGCACGCCGGCGACCTCGTGTTTGAAACACCTGAAGGAGACTTTCACTGGAGTGCTCCATTGCCACCGGATATGGTTGAGCTCTGGGAATCAATCAAAGGGGACGAAAGCCGCCCTCCAGCGCGATCTGGCTCAAGGCGTCGACGGCAGCCACCTGAGCAGAAATCCGATTTGTAATGGATTTCTGGGACGGTGTCTCAAGAGTGTAACACCATGGCGCGTGATCGAAGTAGAGCTTTAGAGCCTCGGGTAGATCGTCGCGGTCTTTGTCTAGCTCATCCCTGGATGGCAACATGAGTCCATTATCATTAGGCATTTCATCAATTTCTTGGCGTTTTTCGATACCGGTGAAGGGTTGCATCGCCTCCAAAAATCGCTGCGCATTTGACAAGGATTCACCTGGCTTCAGTTCAAAGAGATAGGCCCCTTCGGTTTCATAGTCTTCGTGCATGCACGCGGCCGCAGTAAATGTTTGCTCCCCAAGCCATTTGAGATGGTTACGCACTTCGGTAGTTTGAGGACTCGTGCCGTAGTCCCGGTTGAGATCAACCCCGTCCTTGTTTTCAGCACGTTGCACACAAACGATGCACCTAGCGCAGTTTCGCGTCTTATTGATCTGGGAGCTAAGTCATTTCTGGTCTCAACGGCGTTGCGAGCGGTAATGGCCCAGCGCTTGATAAGACTGATTTGCCCAGAATGTAGAGAATCCTATACGCCCGAAGCGTTGGAATTGAAGGCGTTGGGCTTTGCTGAGTCGATCGGTGGGGACCAAGCCTTGGCGCGGGGTAGGGGTTGCGCTCATTGTGGCGGAACTGGCTATCGAGGACGTCGAGGGATCTACGAGTTATTTCAAGATCGATGAAGCGCTTGAAGGGCTCATCTACGAGAACGCGTCGCTTCTCGAGTTACGCCAACAGGCGCGCGACCAAGGAATGCGAACTCTGCGCGAGGACGGATTGCGAAAGGTTTTGGCGGGCTGGACGACTTTGTCCGAGGTGCTCGCGGTGACGGTCGGCGATGCCGATTAAGGAAGGGCTATGGGTTCCGAGCGTATAAGTCGGCGATGATCTGCTTTAAGGCTTTGTGATTCTGGATGCTCCAATTCTGGGTCCAACCTGGAGCGTAATTTTCGTCTGCAGAACGCAGCGTCAGCAAATAGGTCCTTTCGGCTTTGGACTTTTCCTCAACTTCGCTCGCACCGGTAGCCCCGCCAGGGCGACTCAGAAAGAGCTGGATCATCGGCGTTTTGGTTCCATCTAAATCAGTGTCCGGGTCACGCTTGACATAGAGACTAAGGCTCGTGCCGTTGGCATCCTTCAGTCGGAGATGGGCTTGCCCTTTGCCAGCGTCTCTAGGGTTGCCTGGGTCTTCAATCTGTGGAGCGGTGTATTCAACGAGGTGAATCGGTGCCACTAGTCCGTTCGCAAGCTTTGTGCCATCTGGGACGACACGAAGGATTTGCTGCCCAATGACGATGGAGGTTAATAAACAGAGGGTAAGCAGATGTCGCATGGTATTATGATGTGTGACGCGTAACTCTATAGCAACGTTCGATTGGGACGATTTCTTAAGGGGAAATCGATTATACGTAAACACCGCCCCCTAGGAGCTTAGGTCCATCGTAGAGGGCGCAGACTTGGCCGATCGCGAGTGCACGCTGCGGCTCCTCAAATTCGATCGTAGCGCTGTTTGGACCCTCCGGAATAAACCTCATCGGAACAGAGGGGTCTCGATAGCGCACTTTCGCAAATAGATGCGTGCTTTCGATCGGCGGCTTAGCCGTGAGCCAACTAATATTGTGCAGTTCGACACGCTGATGCCAGATAGCATCCGGCTGACTGCTTTCAAAGGCGATGACCAGCTGATTAGCTTCAAGATCCTTCGCCACGACGACGTAGAACTCGTTGTCTGAGTTGGAGGGAACACCAATGCCGCGGCGCTGTCCGAGCGTATAGCGGTGGAGGCCTTTATGTTGACCGAGAACGCGGCCATCGAGGTGGACGATGTCGCCGGGCTGGTCAGAGATGAACTTCTCGAGGAAATCGTTGATTTTCACCTCACCGATGAAGCAAATGCCTTGGCTGTCTTTTTTACCCGCGTTGGGGAGGCCCCGGTCCGCGGCGAGAGCCCGCACTTCGGGTTTTGTAAGGTGCCCAATGGGAAAATGAGCCCGATCCAGCTGTCCAGGGGTGATGAGGGAGAGGAAATAGCTTTGGTCTTTGTTTTTATCTACACCCTCGAGGAGTGATTTTTCGCCATTCACAACAGAGCTACGGCAGTAGTGTCCGGTCGCGACGCCATCAAAACCGTTTTCGAGCGCCCAATCTAGCAGAACCCCAAATTTCATTTCGCGATTACACATGACGTCTGGGTTTGGTGTGAGCCCCTTTTTGTAGCCATCGACGAGGTAGCTCACGACGCGATCTCGGTAATCCTGCATGAAATTGATGACTTCAAAATCCAACCCTAGATGATTTGCAACGGCCCGACCGTCCTCGATGTCTTGCTGCCATGGGCAGTTTCCGAAGATGTCTTCTTCGTTGATCCAGTTCTTCATGTAGGCACAGCCAAGGTCGTAGCCTGCATCCTTCAGGAGGAGCGCGGCAACGGCGCTATCGACTCCACCAGAGAGGGCGACGAGTATCTTATTTGCTGTCATGACGCTTTGTCCTTCCATCGTTCCTTATGTCCGGTAGAAAGCAAGTCGAGGTGTCTGCTCTGTCTAAACAATTAAAACCGCCGTTCCTTCTCTCTGCATCTTGGATTTCGCTCACGGAGGGTGTGGTCAACTTTCGTCACGATTGGCCATCGGGCCATCGACCGCGTCTCTATTGGGGTGAAAAACAACTACCCCTGCTGAGTTTGTATCGCTCGCCGCTGAGTGACTTTGCAAATCATAGCGGGTATTATGTCGACCGAGGAAAGTTACACTTTCTTCTCCGCGGTGATCGCTTTCCATGGTTAGACTTAAAAAAAGAAAAGGTCTATGTCGTAGGAGGCTTTAACGGATGGAGTGAGGCCATCGGCGACTCGAAGTGGCGACTCCGTGCGCGCGTGCTACGAGGTGAAAAATACTACGTCCTAGATTTGAGCAAAGCTGAGCTCGATTGGAGCAAGCCGCCCGTTTTCAAGTTCGCAACTCACTCGGGTGTTTGGCTCGAGGTCCCGGCTGATGCGAGCAATGTGATCGTCGATTCGGCGGGCAATCGAAATTATCGCATCCTACCACATCGCACCGGACGTCACCGCTTCTATTTTAGAACGCCCGAACCGCTCGCGCAAAGTGCCGTTACTCAACTAGTCTATAAGAGCAAAGACTACTCTGAGAGCACGTCGATGCAGCCCGGAGTTTTCCTCAAGAAGCTGCGAAGTGATTTGCCTCTAGGCGCAACGGTCAAAAAAGACCGCACCACCTTTCGTCTCTTTGCCCCTCGAGCACAGAAGGTTGAGCTACACCTCTTCAAAGACTTAGAGAGCAAGAATACGGTCGCGCAGCCACTTCACACGCAAGATGGACTTGTCTGGGAATTGAGCGTGTCTGGTAACCGTGATGGGCACTATTACTACTTCAGTATTGATGGAGCAGAGCAGGACGGCTTTGGGCACTTCGACAGTTCTTTCAAGGTCCTAGATCCATACGCCAAGGCCTGCGTGGGTCCATTGGGCCCAGGGATAGTGCTCGACGATAAGAGATTCCCCAAAGTTAAGAAGCCTTTTGAGCCACCACCGTGGCACGAACTCGTCGTCGTGGAGGTCCATTTGAGAGATCTCCTTGGGCATGCCCCGATTGATTTATCGGAAGACGCGCGTCTTGGCTACCGAGGTCTTATCGCGTGGCTGAAAAAGGAGACCTGCTATCTTCGTGAATTAGGAGTCAATGCGGTCGAGCTTCAGCCGATGCATGAGTTCGACACGGTAAACCAAGAGGATTATGGTTGGGGCTATATGCCGGTGAATTATTTTTCACCCGCTAGTCAATACAGTGAAGACTCAACCAAAGCGACACAGGTTGAGGAGTTTCGGGCACTTGTTGAAGCGTTTCACGAGGTCGGCCTAGCGGTGATTCTTGATGTAGTCTATAATCACTACGGAAATCCGAATTACCTTCAGTATATTGATAAAGACTACTACTTTATGCTCAGTCCGGATGGCGAGTATATGAACTACAGTGGTTGTGGTAACACGATCGATCCAGATACGCCGATGGCCCGGCGCTTAATGGCAGATAGCTTGCAGCACTTTATCGAAGCCTACGATGTGGATGGCTTCCGCTTTGATCTGGGTGAGCTCTTAGGCATCGATTGCCTGCGGCACGTTGAACACGCCGTTAAGCGCGTAAAGCCAACCGCATTCCTCACCGCTGAACCGTGGAGTTTTCGTTCTCACCTAGGGGCGCGGATGATGGAGACCGGTGTCTCGGCTTGGAATGATGGCTTCCGTGAATTCGTGAAGAAGTATGTCAAAGGCGAGGGGAACACTGATGGCCTCAGCTATTTCATGTGTGGCTCGGCAGAAAATCTGGCGGCCTTCCCAGCTCAGACGGTGAATTACCTCTGTTCTCATGATGACCGGGTCTGGATCGACAAGATTACTGAGAACGAGAACCATGATGGAACTCATCCGACGCTGAATGATCGCCGTCGAAGCCACCTCGCTTTCGCTATCCTTCTTTGCTCCTCGGGTATTCCGATGCTTCATGGCGGGATGGACTTCCTCTATTCCAAGGGAGGAAAGAACAATAGCTATCTCGACGGAGAGACGAACAAACTGCCGTATTCGCGCCAACGGTTCTTCTCCTCAACCCACGCCTACTGCCGTGAATGGATTCTATTTCGCCAAACAGAGCTCGGAAAACGTTTACTCTGCTTGGCGTCACATCCGAAGGAGGGCTTCTATGAGACGTGGTCCTCTGACGGCGCCCTCGCCCTGTTGATCAATGCTGACCAGAGTTTAGGCTCCGAGCAATTGCTCTTCGCGGTGAACCCAGACTTTAATAAGCAACGGTTCGAGATGGGGGCGTTTGACCTCACAGGGTTTAAGCAATGGGCCGATCATGAGCGCTTCGTTACGTGTGGGCTGGCGTCCGCCGCTTTCTATCAATCAAAAGGTTGGATTGAGCTTCCTGGGCTGACTTGCGGTCTCTGGATTTCTGACAAGCAATCCTAATGATGAATGATTATTAGGAATTATTATCGCATAGAAACGAATGATAGCTTGATCAACAATTAGAATCCGCCATTTCCTTTCACCATCGATCTCCGCAATGGAGTCGATTCATCTATAGTACACAAGAAACAGACATACGAATATGGCTACGAAAATCGCAATTAACGGCTTTGGCCGGATCGGCCGCCTCGTCTTCCGTGCACTCGTTGAGCAAGGATTGCTCGGTGAGACATTTGAAGTGGTAGCAATCAATGACCTCGTTGGGGCAGCCCACCTCGCTTACCTCCTGAAATACGACTCGGTCCAGGGCCGTTTCACTGGTACAGTTGAAAGCAAAAAGTCCTCACCGGATGTTGCAGAAGATGATCTTCTCATCGTCAACGGTCAGACGATTAAGTGCCTCGCGGTTCGCGAAGGCCCAGCTGCAATGCCTTGGGGTGAACTCGGCGTAGATATCGTGATCGAATCTACAGGACTTTTTGTTCAAGATAGCAAGGCACAGGGACACATCGATGCCGGCGCTAAGAAGGTCATTCTCTCAGCGCCAGGTAAAGGCGATGGGGTTAAGACTGTTGTTATGGGCGTCAACGACGGCGAGCTCACAGCTGAGGACACCCTCATCTCGAACGCTTCTTGCACGACCAACTGCTTGGCACCCATCACCAAAGTGATCCTTGAAAACTTCGGTATCAAGGAAGGCTTGATGACTACGGTCCACGCTTACACCGCGACTCAAAAGACCAACGATGGTGCTTCGAAGAAGGACTGGAAAGGCGGCCGCGCAGCAGGGATCAACATCATCCCTTCGACGACAGGCGCTGCGAAGGCCGTGGGTCTCGTTCTCCCTGAGGTTAAGGGTAAGCTCACTGGTATGGCTTTCCGTGTTCCAACTCCGACTGTTTCGGCTGTTGACCTGACAGTTAAGACTGAGAAGGAAACGAGCTACGAAGAAATCTGTGCCAAGATGAAGGAAGCCTCTGAAGGCGACCTCAAGGGCATCTTGGAATACACTTCAGACGAAGTTGTTTCGAGTGACTTCATCCACAGCTCATCTTCCTCCATCTTTGATGCTGACAGTGGCATGGGCTTGAACAGCACCTTCTTCAAACTTGTCAGCTGGTATGACAACGAATGGGGCTATTCAAACCGTGTTGTCGACCTCCTCAAGAAGGTCGTATCACTCTAGTTCTGATTTAACCAGTTTTCTGGCCGCCCCGAAGAGACTCTTTGTGCTCACGGGGCGGCCTTTTTCATTTTTAATCCTTTGTATTAACAAAGTAAGGACAACCCATGGCTACCAAGACTATTGAAGACATTGAAATTAAAGGGAAGCGCGTGCTCGTTCGCGTCGACTTTAATGTCCCTCTCGATGATACGATGATCACCGATGATTCCCGTATCGTCGCTGCGCTCCCGACTATTCGCTATCTGTCCGAAAACGGTGCCAAGGTCATCCTTTGCTCCCACCTCGGCCGACCTAAAGGCGAGAAGAACCCGAAGTTTTCTCTTTCTCCGATCGCTGCTGACTTGAGCGAGAAGCTCAGTCAGGCAATTACATTTGTTCCAGATTGCGTCGGCCCAGTTGTTAAGTCTGCCGTTGATGCGATGAGTGAAGGCGATATTATTTTGCTCGAGAACGTCCGCTATTATCCAGGTGAGGAGAAGAACGATCCCGAATTCGCAAAGCAACTCGCTGCCAACGCAGACGTCTTTGTGAATGAAGCCTTTGGAACCGCGCACCGCGCACATGCTTCAACTGCAGGAGTTACAAAATTCCTCAGTCCGTCGGTTTGCGGTTACCTCATTGGTCTCGAACTTGCTTTCCTTGGTGATAAAACGGCAGCACCTGAGCGCCCGTTCGTTGTGATTTTGGGTGGAGCGAAAGTTAGCGACAAGATCACGGTGATTGATGCGCTTCTAGAAAAGGCTGACAAAATCCTCATTGGTGGAGCGATGGCCTACACCTTTGCTCTCGCGCAGGGTAAGACGGTTGGCAATAGCCTCAGTGAGCCTGATAAAGTCGACATCGCGAAATCCGCTCTAGAAAAGGCAGCGGCGAAGGGGGTCGAATTTATTCTCCCTCAGGACACCTTGGTGGCGAATGCCCTCGATTTCGGCGGTAAAACACTCGGCGAGACAAAGATCGTCGAAGGTGATATCGACGACGGATGGGAAGGCGTTGATATCGGACCGAAAACAGCGGCACTCTACGCTGACATCGTTCGCTCTGCTAAGACCGTCCTTTGGAATGGTCCGATGGGAGTCTTCGAGATTCCAGAGAGTGCGAAGGGCAGTTATGCTGTGGCAGAGGCGATTGCTGCATCCGACGCTGTCTCCATCATCGGTGGAGGCGACTCCGTTAAAGCGATCAAGATGAGCGGATATTCTGACAAAGTCAGCTTCATGAGCACAGGGGGCGGCGCCAGTCTTGAGTTTCTCGAGGGTAAGGCACTTCCAGGCGTTGTTGCACTTGACCAGAAGTAGCCCAGAACTAGCCTTCGTAATACACAGTCTGCATACGCTAAATCCAAGTTTACATGTCGAAAAACACTCGCAAATACCTGATCGCAGGTAACTGGAAATTGAATAAGACAGCCTCTGAGGCCTCCGATCTTGTTCGTGAAATCAACTTAGCTGTCGGCCAAGAAACCGAAGTAGGGGTTTGCATCTGCCCTCCGTTCACTGCGTTAGAAACCGCAGCAAAGGAGCTAGAAGATTCAAATGTTCAACTCGGGGCGCAAAACATGCATCCGAAGTCGGAAGGCGCCTATACAGGTGAAATCTCGCCGGTCATGCTCCGTTCGCTCTTCTGCAACTTTGTCATCTTGGGTCACAGTGAACGCCGTGAGTATTTCAATGAGAGCGACGCCTTCATTAATGAGAAGACGCTCGCAGCCTTGGAAAGCAACCTGAAGCCGATCTTGTGCGTTGGTGAGACACTCGAACAACGAGACGCCGATGAAACGACCGCTGTCGTTCAAAATCAGCTCAAAGGTGGCCTCCTCAATGTCACAGAGGAAATGGCTGATCATCTCGTGATCGCTTACGAACCCGTTTGGGCTATCGGCACTGGTAAGACAGCCACTCCAGAGATGGCACAAGACGTCCACAAGATGATCCGTGACTGGCTCAAGAAGCGCTTCAACGCAACGGTTGCAGGCAAGATTCGCATCCTCTACGGCGGATCGATGAAGCCGAACAATGCGAGCGACTTGCTCGATCAGCCTGACATCGATGGCGGACTTATAGGTGGCGCTTCGCTTTTTTCGAAGCCGTTTGTCGAGCTCGTTAAGATTGCATCTACCAAGCTGTAGTCTACAATCCAGGCTCTTTTTGCTGGGCGCTCTATTATCGACAGAGGGCCTTAGGAAGCGCACTTTTGAGCTACCCACTCGGTAGACTGAAACTGACGATCGTACCGCAGCCTAGGGTGGAGCAGACTTCAATCCGCCCTTCTTGGATTTTGACGAATTTGCGGACAAGTTGAAAACCACGGGCATTGTCTGTCTCTCCGTTGGGTGCAAAAGATACCGAGAGATCATCGGAGAAAAGCTTGCGCCTGGACTGCTCACTCATGCCGATTCCCGTATCCTGAATCGACATTCGAATGCCTGAATGCTCCCGCCTTGCTTTCAAGATAATCGTGCCGCCTGCAGGGGTAAACTTAACCGCATTACTCACGGGATTTCTGACCACCGCATCGAACATTTCGCGGTCTGCACGTACATACAGTTCGGGCTCAATTTCGCAGCTTAGCGTGACCCCTTTGGGTTCGAGTGTAGTCTGAAGCACAGAAATCGACCGCTGGCACTCTGAGAGAATCGAAAGAAGTTCGCGATTGTATGGGATTGAATCGGTTTCAATCATTGACCGAGAGAGAAGGTTTTTGAGCGGACGGAGGGGCGCTCGAGTGAATTTTTAAAGGAGCCAGAGACAGGCATGCAGGTGATCATAAGAAAATGGTTCTTAGACGATGAGATTAGACAGAGGACAGAAAACAGTGAACAACCTTGGATGATGAGCGGGCATTGAGCAATTGCTTTTCGGCGCAGAAAGAAAAGATAGCACTCTCTTGACATAATACGGCTCTGGGGAATCCACTGGTTCATGGCTGGAGTTGGAAAATTGATGAAGCAGGCGGCAAAAATGCAGAAGAAAATGCAGGAGCTGCAGGATGAGCTTGCGACACAGACGCTCGAGGTCTCGAGCGGTGGTGGAGCGGTCAAAGTCGTTGTAACGCTCCAGCAAGCCGTGAACGGTTTGGAAATCGATGAAGAGTTTCTAAAGGAAGACAAAGCGATGGTTGAAGAGACTATCCTTGAAGCCTTCCGCGAGGCGCTTGAGCAATCGAAGGCCAAGAGTGAAGAAGCGATGAACGCGATTACCCAATCGGCGCAGATGCCGGGTCTTTTTTAAGAGTATCTCAAGGAGCTTTTCGTGACACCCACCTTCGAACACCTCCAGAACTTGCTGAAGAAGCTCCCCGGACTCGGCTACCGTTCTGCTGAGCGTCTTGCATTACACTTAGTCGTAGAAGAGCCAGCTAGTCTCCAGCAGCTCGTTGATGCGCTACAGAAGGCCGGTGAAAAATTGGGCCGCTGTAGCCGCTGCGGAAATCTCTCCGAAGAGGCGACTTGCGCGATTTGCCTCGATGAGGGACGAGAGCAGGGGACTGTTTGTATTGTAGAACGCGTCCCCGATTTACTCGCGATTGAGCGTTCGGGTGCATTTAGAGGTCTCTACCATGTGCTCCATGGACGCTTATCACCCATTCATAATGTTGGTCCTGAAGATCTTAACCTTCAGAGCCTCGGCGAACGGTTGGACGCGGAGCCCATTACTGAGGTCATTCTCGCTCTCTCCAACGAGATCGAAGCAGAGGCGACCTGCCATTATTTACATTCCGCCCTCTTCGAGAACCGTGAACTTGATATTTCTCGTATTGGATTTGGTTTACCCAGCGGGGGAGGGATCACCTTTGCCGATGCAACGACCGTTCGTAGCGCACTGAGCGGCCGGAAGGCGTTTTAAGCCCGTTTTCAAATAACTTCATCAAGAGACCTAAGATATTGGCTGACTCAGACGTAGATCCGGAGCATGAATCCTCGCTCGATCTCCAATCAGCTCCGATGAATCCTGCCTCCTGTGACAATCAGAAGGATTGGATTACCTCAGCCGACGAGCGCCATCGGCGCGATTTAATCCGCTATGCGTACAGTCTTTGCCAGGATTCTGCAGGGGCAGAAGACGCCGTCCAAGAAACCTTTCTCCGCCTAAACAAGGAGCGTCCAGAAAGAATCAATCATTGCCTCCGGCCGTGGCTTTTTCGTGTCTGCCGATCACGCGTTATCGATGCTCAACGTAAACAAAAACGGGTCGTTTTGATGGATCATGAAACACTTTCGCCACGGCGAGACATGAATGCCCAAGATCCTCGCCGCGAAGCAGAGATCGAAGACACGACCGCCCATGTTTGGGAAGCCTTTGCTGAATTGACGCCCCTTCAGGCAGAGGTTCTTCGACTTAAGTTTCAGTCTCAGATGAGCTACAAGGAGATCGCCGAAGTAACGGGGAAAACGGTGAATGCAGTCGGCGTTCATCTTCACGCCGCGATGATCAATCTTCGCGCCCGCCTATCACACGTCATGGATATTTAACGACATGTCTGACTCATTTAATAATCCTTCCGATGACCCAAGGCTCTCCGCTTACCTTTTTGATGAAATGGAGCCGGAAGCGCGCGCCTTGTTTGAGGAAGAACTAGCAGCGGATGACCAGCTCAACGCCGCCCTTACAAAGCTTCGCCAGGTATCGAGCATACTAGGGCGTGCCTTTGCCGAAGAATCCGTCATCAACGAGATCGAAGACGAAGCCCCTGTTCAGCCGGAGCGGGCTCCTCGCAAACTTTCTGCGCGGGCCAGAGCAGGGAGGGTTTCGAGGTTTCGGCACGAAATTCCGAGAATCAACACTTCGGTGAAAAATCGCTATGCGGCCGTCGCTGCAGCCAGCGCTGCTGCAGTCGTGTTGGCAGGTCTCATTACATTGCAGTCCGTCGTCGACTTTTCAGGCGGAGATCGTGATCAAGCGATGTATGTGCCGCTGACAACAACGAAGAAGGGCGATTACAATGAATCGGTTCCACTCGCAGAAGAGATCGCTAAAGACATCGCGGTTGAGAGCGCTGTCTTTCAGGAGCAACTCTACTTAGTTAGCAACGAAGTCGCAACGGGCCTTGCTGATGTGATGGACAGTGATGCCGCAGGGGCGATGGAGCCACCGAGTGTGATTTCAGCCGCGCCAAAGGCGTCGAGCGCGCGCTACGCTTTCAATAACTCCAAGCCTGAGATATCGCTCGAGTCGGCCTTTGCGGAGATGCCATCCCGTGCTGCGAATGAGGCTCCTACTAAAAAGAAGCAACCGCGTGTGCTTCTGAAGAGTGATCGCTCGATCGCCGCAGTATCTGATTATCAATCAACGATTGATTTCCAATTTTCTCGCATACCGTTGCACGTGGAAACAAATGACCTCGGTGATCTCCGCAGGCAAATGGGGAGGGCCAAGGAGGTTGAGATCTCAGAGATAACAATCACTGGTTTAGTGAATGCCTTTGACTACTCAGGGATGGGTGAGCTTGGGACGGTGAAAAACAACCCGTTTGTGATCGATCTGGAGGTTGCTCAGTCGCCATGGAATCGCGTCCACTATTTGGTCCGGCTTACGCTCGAGTCCAGAGAGGAAAGTAACTCTGAACCTGCGAGACCAGACAGGCCCAATTATCTCGCTGAGGATGTTCGGCTCGAAGTTAAGTTTAACCCAGAGCAAATCGCGGCGTATCGACTTATTGGATACGAGCCAGAGGTGGTCAGCTCTGACGAGATTTTTTCTACGCCAGGTGAAACGGTAGACTATGGGCATGAATTGACGATGCTCTACGAAGTCATTCCAGTAGGGAGTCCCGTCTCACGGCAAATGCGCGCTGCCGAGGATGGCTTCGAAATTGCGCCTTCCTCTGCCTCAGGCGGGCAGCGAGGCACGGAATTGCTTTGGGCCCATGTTGAATACGCCTTACCGGATACTGAAGAACGCCTTTCGCTAGCTCAGGCGCTGACGATGCCCTCAGAAGTTCCGTCCTGGCACGGAGCTTCTCGTGCGTTCCAATGGGCGGCTGCGGTTGCAAGCTTTGGTATGGAGATCTTGGAAGACCCCCTCCTTACTGGTGCGAATTGGGAGCTGATAGAAGCGCTTGCACGGTCTGGGGCAGGGGAGCAAACGGAGGAAAACTTCCTCGAGTTTATCAGTATGATCGAAAACGCGCGGGCACTTGAATAGACAGTCGCTTGGCTGTCCGTTGACATTTTAACCGAGCACGTTTTTCTCAACCAACGATGTCCTCCTCTTTTTCTCGACTCGTCCTCCTCAGCTTGTTTGTTGCTGGTCTGAGTGCACAGATGCGCCCGAATGCGCCTATCCAAAATTTTCGGTACCCTGTTTTTGGCGACAATGGCTACCGCATTTGGGAGCTTCGAGGCGTTGAAGGCCGTTATCTATCCGATGAAGAGAGCTTGATCCTCGGGATGGATTTGAAGGTGTTTTCTGGTGATGAGTCGATGACGCTGGAAACCAGAATACGCAGTCCAGAGGCACGCATTAATTTTCCAAACGCAACCGCAGAAGGTTCCTCAACCTTGTTTGTCACCGGGCAAAGCTACGAGATCGAGGGTTCAAACTGGAAGTGGGAGGGCAAAGCCAAATGTATGACGGTGGTTGATGGGTCCCGAGTAGTCTTCTTTGATTCGATAGATATTTTAAAATGAATAAATGCTTCTTCTTCGTCGCCTTTATGGGCTCGCTTTGCGGCCTCATGGCGCAAAATGCGCAGCAGAATCAGCAGCGCACATCGATCGACAGCGATCTTCTCGAGATGCAAGGCACTGAAGAACGCAATTTCTTCTATTTTCGAGGAAATGTCCGCGTCCACGGCACTGATCTCGAAATTTATTGTGACGAACTCACCGTCACCTCTCAACGAAAGGCAGAGTCAGCCGATGAGACGCTTGGTGAACTAGGAGCGATCAAGAAAATTGTCGCCCTTGGGAATGTGAAGATTGACCAGGCTGGAAGACAAGCGACGGCCGGACGCGTCGAGGTGGACCCCTCGAGTGGAACCATCCACTTTTTGGAAGACCCTGTCATTATGCAGGCAGGAAACGAAGTGCGGGCTTATGGCTTCATCTTTTATACGAATGAAAAGCGCTTTGAGACGATCAACCCGCCCGGCTTTGTCCCTGGGCAGGCTAGGGAACGCACAACGCTCTTCATCGATACAGCGGAGTCTCTGACTTCACTTGTGCCCGAAGAAGAGGTGACGGTGGGTGCAGAGGTGGATCCCGACACTTCGACAGAGCTTGGAACCGAGACGCCAGAAAGTGAAGATGTGACCGACAACACAGGAGCCATTGATGAGTGAAAATGTAGCCACTCGCACGAGCCTTGAGACAAAAGGGTTAGTAAAGGTTTTTGGTCGTAAACGCGTTGTAGACGGTGTCGACCTGCGCGTCGAAGCAGGCGAAGTCGTGGGCCTCCTTGGACCCAATGGGGCAGGCAAGACGACCTCTTTTTACATGATTGTAGGTCTAGTCGCCGCAACCAGAGGCACGGTTCACTATGGTGGGCAGAATATCACTGCACTCCCGATGTATAAGCGTTCGCGTCTCGGAATTGGCTATCTGCCTCAGGAGCCGTCCGTCTTTAGGAACCTGACCGTCTATGACAATTTGCTCGCGATTGCTGAAACGCTACAACTTTCACGCAAAGAGCGGATCGAAAAGATCGAGCGTCACCTGAGCGAACTCGGCTTAGAGGGCCTTGAAAGCCAGAAGGCATTCACCCTTAGTGGGGGCGAAAGACGTCGACTAGAAATCGCACGTGCGCTCGTTACGGATCCCAAGTTTTTGCTCATGGACGAACCCTTCGCGGGCGTTGACCCCATAAGCGTTGCCGAGGTTCAGTCGATCATTCGCTCTCTTCGCGAGCAGGGTATTGGCATTCTAATTACAGACCACAATGTCCGGGAAACCTTGAAGGTAGTTGACCGCGCCTACCTTCTGCACTACGGAAATGTGCTCGTTGAGGGCAAGCGTGAGGTTTTGATTAATGATCCCCAGGCTCGGAAGTTCTACTTGGGCGATAGCTTTCAACTGTGACCTTTTTCGGGCTTTTAAGCACAAAGAGATAGAATTCGGACGAGATTTTTGCTTTCTCGATTGCGATAGGGCGTCTGGACGTTTTCGATCCAAGCATGCCCCTCCGCGCCCAAGCAAAGACAGTCGATAGTATCAAGGTTCAGCGCTTTTTTGATCAGGGCAAAGAGGAGTTGGAGCTTTCCCTCGTTGCTGGCGAAGAGGGTCTAGATCGGCCGATCAGCGAAAAATCTATCAACCGGCCCGCTCTAGCCGTCACGGGGTACTTCAAATCCTTCGCTTATGGTCGCGTCCAGATTTTTGGCGCCGGGGAAAGTGTTTACCTAGAGGATCAGAATGACGCCGATGAGGAACGTGTTCTACGCTGGATAACGTCCCAAGACGTTCCTTGTATGATCGTTTCTCGGAACCTGCGCCCATCTCAAATTCTGATCGATCTAGCAAACGAAGCTAAAATCCCCCTCTTTCTAACCCCTTTGACCACACGGGATTTGACGAATGCTGCCACATTGATCCTGGAAGAAGCGTTCGCTCCGCGCATTTCTGAGCATGGCACGTTATTGGATGTGAAGGGAATCGGTGTTCTTATTCGCGGCCGGAGCGGTGTCGGTAAAAGCGAATGCGCCTTAGCGCTTGTTGAGCGAGGCCACAGCTTGGTTGCCGATGATTTGGTTCACATTCGCAAGGACAGCGAGAATGTCCTTCGTGGACGCAGTAGTGAGCTGAACCGTGGTTATATGGAGTGTCGGGGTATTGGTATCGTCCATATCGGTGAATTATTCGGGGTTCGAGCTGTGCGTGTCGAAAAGAAGATCGATCTTGTAGTAACTTTTGAAGAGTGGAAGCACGGGATGCTTGAAGAAAGGACCGGTTTAGAAATGGATGACTATACGATTCTAGGGGCATCGATACCTCACATCGTTCTTCCCGTCCGACCGGGGAGGGACCTTGCCCGGTTAGTTGAAGTTTCTGCTCTCGTCCAAGCATTAAAATTAATCGGACATGACTCGGCAAAAGAGTTCAATGAACGCCTTATTAAACACATGTCTAAGCCTGTCTAATCGAGACTGTTCCTGCGTCTTCGGAGCAATTGCTTAACATAACATTTTCCATGCCTAGCGTCACAAGTTCGTCACAATTAATTATTAAGATTACAATGTTAATAACATGTGTGAAAGTTGATCTTGAAAGTGCCATTACAGTGGGAATAACTTTCAGCGCTACTCAGGCAATCTTCACAGAGCGCCTAAGTTTAAATTCACTTTGCTAGTTCTCCTCTTTAATTGTAAATTATAACCACGGCATAAGTTGCTCTTATAAAGGCACTTAAAGCCTGCTCCGCTCCTTTAAAAATGTCTTTGCTTACCTCTGCTTTTCGTCTCTCCCTCTGCGCTCCTGCCTTTGTTGACCTCGGATACTGTGTCTCTTGCACATATTCAGCCTGAATCGCGATTGTGAATAATCTTATCCAATCTCGATAACATGACTGATTCTACTGTAACCTTTGAGATCTGGCCATCCGTCCTCGAGGAACTGCGCTCCGCCTTCCCAGTGGACACCTTCAATACGTGGTTCAGAAACCTTACGCCGCATTGGAATGGCGAGGATCAGCTCACGCTCTCGGCGAGCAATGAGTTTACTGCCATTTGGCTAGAGGAAAACTATTTAGAACTCTTGACTGAAAAGGTGAGTCAACGCGCGGGTTGTATCGTCGAGCTTGAGATTTTGGGCGCTCCAGCCGTTGTTGAGATGGCGGCACCTCAAACAGTTGAGAATGTAGTAGAAACTCCAGAACACAGCTTTTCCAATGGGCGCCTGCCGTCCCGGTTTGACACCACGGCAGCCACACGAGGTTTGGATCGAGCAGCCAAAAGGCAGAAAAGCTACATCAACCCCCGCAATACCTTCGAAAACTTCATCGTAGGCCCTAGCAATCAATTGGCACATGCAGCGGCGACCGCCGTCGCTGCTGAACCTGGGCACGCTTACAATCCGCTCTTCCTCTACGGTGACACAGGGCTGGGTAAGACCCACCTCATGCACGCCATGGCGCATGCGATACAGGAGAAGGATCCAAGTGCAGTCGTCGTTTACGCCTCTTGTGAGAAGTTCACGAACAAGTTTCTCAAAGCGATCCGCGAAAACTCGCTTGATGAATTCAGGCGCTCTTTTCGAAAGATAGACGTCTTATTGATTGATGATATTCAATTCCTCGAAGGAAAGGAACGCACCCAGGAGGAGTTTTTCCACACCTTCAACGACCTCTTTGAATCTCAACGCCAGATTTGCCTGTCTTCTGACCGGCCTGCGAGCGAGATTTCTAAGTTAGAGGCCCGTCTTGTCTCACGCTTCCAATGGGGCATGGCGACTGACATCCAGGCCCCCGACCTCGAGACACGCATTGCGATTTTCAAGAAGAAGGCCCTCGCGCAGGGTAATTGTAATGTCCCAGACGAAGTGCTCGAATTCCTCGCCCAGCGCATCACTCGTAGCGTTCGCCGGATGGAAGGCGCGTTGATGAAGGTCGTCGCGTTCTCACGTCTGACGCAAAAGCCGCTTGATATCCCAACAACAGAGCAGCTCGTTCGCGACATCCTACAGGAAGAGGCGCAAAACCAGATTTCAGTTGAGCTGATTCAGCGAAAGGTGGTCAATTATTTTGATCTCAAACTCGGCGACATGACGAGTAAGCGTCGCCCCAGCCATATCGCCTTCCCTCGACAAATCGCGATGTATCTTAGCCGGATACTGACTGATCTTCCGCTCAAGCTAATCGGGCAGGGGTTCGGTGGGCGTGATCACGGAACAGTGATTCATGCCTGCAAGACGGTCGAAAATATCATGGATCAAGATGATAAGGTGAAGCGTAACGTCGACTACCTGATCAAGCAGCTCAATGGCAGTGTGGGTGCTTAGGCTCTCTTTCTAAGGCGAATACGCCTTACGGATTGCTAGTCACACGGTTCAACCTTTGCTTATCGACAATGGATCTTAGCGATGAACAAAAACGTATCGTAGCCTCATGGATAGCCGACGGCTTGAGCCTTGCTGAGGTTCAGCGCCGCCTAGAAAGTGAGATGGAATTACGGATGACCTACATGGACGTCCGCTTTCTCATTGATGACCTTGAGATTGATATTCCTGAGCCACCGAAACCGGCAGTGGAAGAGGTTGCGCCCGACGCAAACTTGAACCCTGAGCCAGAGGTCGCCCCAACTCCTGAGGGAGTGAGCGTAGTGGTTGATAAGCTTACTCGGCCCGGGGCCGTAGTTAGCGGGCAAGTGACATTTTCCGACGGGCAAAAGGCAGGTTGGTTGCTCGATCAGACAGGACAACTCGGTCTCGACGGTGCTCCAAAGGATTACCGTCCATCAGATACGGACTTGGCTGATTTCCAAACGAAGCTAAAGGCCTCATTGCACCAGGCCGGATTGGCATAAATAGATTTCTTCTGCGGCTTCTTGCCACGGTCCAGTGGAGTGCTAGTTTCCGATCAGATGCCTACTAAATTTCTTCACACTCGAATTCGCGTTAGCGATCTAGAAAACAGTATCGACTGGTATGCGCGTGCAGCAGGCTTTGTCGTCGCTAAACGCAGTGATAAAAGCCCACAGGGCAACCAAGTTGTCCATCTAGAGTTGCCGGGGAATCCCCACATGCTGGAGCTCACCTATTCGCCCGATTTCAAGGTAGAGTTCCCCGAGGACCTCATGCACACCTGCATCGGGGTCGACGACATCATTGAATACTGTGATCGCGTTGAAAAAGATGGCTTTGAGGTCTGGCCGGGTAAATGGCGTGAAAAATTCTCCGATGGTGGCAAGAAAATGGCCTTCCTCACCGATCCAGACGGCTACGAACTTGAGATCTTAGAAAACTAGGGTCGACCTTCGCCAAGATAGATCAGTTGCCGAGTGCGCGCCATCTGTGTTTGGAGATGGGCCCTTGACAGCGCATTTAGTCGGCCTTTCCATCGTAGGCAGTGGCACACACTCGAATTCAGAAAAGAGCGATTGCGATCCTCATTATTTGCTAAGGAACTGGCCGAAAAGGCGTGTCCAGTTCCGATAACCCTGTTTTGCCGTCACGAAATGAAGCACCATCGACAAGGTGTCTTCGATTGATTGAGTGTTTTTCAAATTTACGAAGGATTTCCTATGTCCGCACAAAGAACTGTTTACATCTATGATACGACCCTGCGCGATGGTACGCAGGGTGAAGGCGTTTCATTTTCAGCCGCTGATAAAGTGCTCCTCGCGAAAGCGATGGACGAAATGAAGGTTGATTTTATCGAGGGAGGTTGGCCCGGTTCTAATCCCCGCGATATGGAGTTTTTTGACCTGATGAAAGGTCAGACCCTCTCGCATTCAAAACTCGCTGCATTCGGCTCTACTCGTCGAGCCAATGTGAAGGCCTCAGAAGATGCCCAGCTAGCGACGCTCCTTGCTGCAGACACCCCCGTTATCACCATCTTCGGTAAAACATGGCTACTGCACGTCACGGAGGTCTTGCGCACGACCGCAGAGGAGAATCTGTCCATGATCGAGGATTCAGTGCGTCATCTGAAAGACTCTGGTCGGCAGGTGATCTATGATGCCGAACACTTTTTCGACGGATACAAGGACAACGCCGAATAC
Organism: uncultured Puniceicoccaceae bacterium; assembly: GCA_963933835.1. Taxonomy (GTDB): domain Bacteria; phylum Verrucomicrobiota; class Verrucomicrobiia; order Opitutales; family Oceanipulchritudinaceae; genus CAWVVV01. The sequence goes on from CAWVVV010000004.1 coordinate 129,509, forward strand.
GCCTTGGAGACGCTCAATGCGGCCGTACGGGGGGGGGCCTCGAACGTCTCGTTGTGTGACACGAATGGCGGAAGTTTGCCTCATGAGGTGGAAGCGATCGTCGAAACCGTCGTGAAGGCCTTGCCCGGTGTTTCAATCGGGATGCACACGCACAACGACAGTGGTCTTGGGGTCGCTCTTGCGCTCATCGGAGTCCGTGTTGGCGCTGATCTAGTCCAAGGGACAATGAACGGCTATGGTGAGCGCGTAGGGAACGCTAACTTAACTTCCACCGTTCCATCCTTAGTCTTAAAATACGGTTACGAGGTGGCCTGCGCGAAAAACCTGCATGCCTGGCGCGATCTCTCTTTGCTTATCGCAAAGACGGCGAACCTCGTCCCCGACAACAAGGAGCCCTATGTAGGGCATTCAGCCTTCGCTCATAAAGGCGGTGTTCACGCCAATGCAGCAAAGAAAGTTTCTCATAGCTATGAGCACATCCGTCCGGAGTTAGTTGGGAACAAGCAACGCATCTTGCTCTCCGATATGTCGGGCGGAAGCAGTGTCGCGATGAAGGCGAGAGAACTCGGAATGGAGATCGAAGAGAAATCTCCCGAGATGCGCTCTTTTCTGAAGGAACTCAAAGCGCTCGAGAATCAAGGCTACGAATACGAAAACGCTGATGCCTCATTTGAAGTGCTGCTCTGGCGCCACTTCCATAATTACGACGATGCCTTCAAGCTCGTGAGCTATCGGACAATCTCCGAAGTTGTTCGCGGACAGGAGGAGAACTTGTCTGAGGCCGTGGTGAAAATCCAAGTCGAGGGTGATTCTGAAATCAAACTCACTGTCGCTGAGTCGCCCGGCCCTGTAGGTGCGCTAGACCATGCAACCCGCGAAGCCTTTGGTGCACACTTTCCTGAGCTTCGATCAGTGAAATTGATCGATTACAAAGTGCGTATTCTGCAGACCGATTTGGGAACAGATTCGGTTGTCCAAGTTCTGATGCTCTCTGGAGACGGTGAGAACACTTGGTGGACGTGTGGGGCTAACCCAAACATCATAGAAGCTAGTTGGGAAGCGATTCGGGATTCATTCCGTTTCAAGCTCCTGCGCAGCCAATAGCCACCGGCACTGACGAGTTAGGGCTTATCGGGTCGGCCCACCGACTTCGATCACCTCTTCACCACTTTTCACTACGATGAAACGCTCAGCGGGGGGTCCCGCGAGGTCTGTCCCAGGTGAATAGGTGGCGCGTGTCCAACGGCGAAATTCATCCCGGAGGATGTCTCGGCTCCCGTCGTCCCAGACGATGAGACTGTGGTCGCTGAGAATCTCCCACTTGCCCGTTTTTTTGACGACGCCTTCGGACACTAGCTCTGCGTGTCCCCAGCTGAGAATGCGAACGGCACCCTGATCGGAGAAATCGGGATCAATTGATTTCCAGAGACCACGCAGCGTCGTCATAGTGGTCCGTCGGATGTCGCCTGCGCCGAAATAGCGTGCGGCCTCGGCAGCGTTCACTTGGCGCGCTTGACGGCGACTCTCGGGTTTGTTCTCGAAATCGTCTTTGCGCCCTAGACTTCCAAGTTCAAAGCCTTTGGGGCGTTTTTGTAAGATATCCTTCCGTCCAGATGGCCATGTGACCTGGGCCACGCCATCAGTGTAGCTCCAAATTCCCGTCGTATCGTTTTTTGACTTCGTCTTGCGGAGGGAAACAGATGCTTGGCCATTACGATCGAGAAAGATATAAAATCGGTCCGCATTGTCGGCCATCAGCCCGAAGAAAAGCCCTGGGCTTTGCTCGACCTCCCAATAACCTACAAATGGGTTTCGCATTGCGCCCCCTGGAGCTTTCATGGCCGGATCTTTCGAACTTGGTCCGGCGATAGAGAACGGCGACGGCGCTTTCCCTTCGTTCTCTTCTGCTATCTCAGCATCACTGCGCGTAAGGCTTCCAGGGACACGTGAATTGATCCGATAGGTCTGCGCGATGTAGTCAGGCGCCCCATTTATATCTGAATCTGGGTTATACGCTTCTCGCTTCAAGGTGGACCTATTATCGACGCTCAGGGCGTCTCGGTGGCCGCTTTCCCAAGTAATCACTAGTCGAGAGTCTACAACCTCCCAGGTGCCTTGGGTGATCTCGGTTGAAGCACTACCGACAAAGAAACAGGAAACCCGTCCACCTCGCTTGATGTTGAAGACGCACTTGTCGCCGATTTCTTCCTGTGTTTCCCAGAAACCGTAGAAATCACTCGGATTAGCACCGTAGGTAAGTGGACTAATGAAGCAGAAGCTTAGAAATAGGAAGAAGCAGGTTTTCAAGATGTAAAGTTTTGCGGGGTTTTGATCCTCCATACAACGGAGATTCAATATCAAAGTGAATGCTCTATATCAAGGGACTCACCAAGCTTTGAAAAGTTCAATCGTGTCCAACTGGCGAAGCCATCGTTAAGAGCCGATCGATCAGTGCGATCAGTTTCTGGATTCACGGTCCCTCCTTGGAACGTAAAGCGATAGGTTTCGCCATCATCTGATGCGTAGAGCGATCCCAGTGAGACATGACTTGGAAGCGTTTTTTGGATCTCAGTTTCCTTCCTCATCGAAGGTGGGTAATTGAGATTGTGGACGATGAGACCCGGTTGGCCTTCTTCGACGACAACTGCGGCGGCCTCTGAAACATGCCATGCCGATGCCTCCAAAACGTGCTGGAGTGCTTCTGGGATACGTTCTCGGTCTGCTTGAAGTTGGTCGAAGACCTCGCTTGGGAGTGACTGAGAGGCTGCGATTGCGGGGAGTCCCCAATGAGCGCCCTCGATCGCCCCCGCCAATGTGCCGGAGCTCAGGAGAAGCGGCATGGAGGTATTGAAGCCAATGTTGATACCCGACACGACAATGCTCGGTCGCTCCTTCAGAAGGTGCCCGATGGCAATGTTCACACAGTCTGTTGGTGTTCCGTCGATCGTCCAACCTTCAACCCCTTCCACTGGGTGCTTTTCAACATGAACATCACGCCTCCTCGACATCGCTCTGCCGATCCAACTTTGTTCGCCTTTGGGTGCGGCCACAACGACTCGGAAGCGATCTGAGAGCGCCCGCACTAAGACATGAAGGAACGGAGAATCGATGCCGTCATCATTGGTCACGAGGGCGAGAGGAAGGGCAGCTTGCATAAGGGATGACGGTTGATCCCATAGTCGACCCTGTCGAGCCTTCGAGGAAGGGTTTCGCTGTGCTTCTTGCCTTTCGAATACCGAAGGCAAGTATCGAAGTTGATGGCCTCAAATACAGATACTTCGAACGATGAGCGGCGGGATGTTTCTCAACGCATGTTTCGTTTCGATCTCATTCGAGGCTCCATGCAGGGCATATTGGAAGGCTGTTGGCAGGTTTTTTCACTACTCGTCCTAATTCGATACTTTCAGGCCGACGACTGGGTTAAAGGTCAGGTAGCGGCGGCATATGGATACGGTTTGATTATGACGCCTTTTGTCATTGCATGGCTCGGCCGAGGGAAAGGCCAAACGACCCACTTCATGTCAAAGCTCTGGTTGGCTGCGTCAGCCTGTTTAATGGCAGCTGCATTTGTCCCGTCGATCGTCGTGTTTTTCGGTGCGATGATCTTGTCGCAAATCCTGGTTGCTCAGGGCGTTCCATTGTTCACGGCCTTATACACCCAAAACTATTCGAAGAAGGAACGTGGAAAACGACTCTCGCGGTCCGTCATCTTTGTTTCAGCTACACTGACAGTGTTTGGCCTGCTAGGTGGGTATATCTTAGACTATTCGCTAGGCTCGTATCGGATTCTCTACGGGATTGGGGCTATCGCAGCGCTCCTTGGGGCGCTATCAATTCGAAAAATGCCGAGTGTGCCGATTGCGACCCTGAATAGCGGGGTGCTTGTAGAAAATCTCCGCATGGCAGCCAAAGACCGCGTTTTTCGCCAATTACTGATTCGCTGGATGATAATGGGGATGGGAAATCTCATGCTGATTCCGCTCCGCATCGAGGTCTTAGCTAACCCGGAATACGGCATCAATGCGACCAACACTCAAATCGCATTTCTGATGACCTTCCTTGTTCCCGTTTTCCGCCTCGCATCCACCACGGTGTGGGGGAACGTCTTCGATCGATACAACCTCATTACCGTTCGCGTGGCGATTAATGGAGTTTTCTTTGCGAGCATCGCGCTCTTCTTCTTTTCGGGGAACTTGGTCGGAATGGCGGTCGGTTGCGCACTCTTTGGAATCGCGATCGGTGGAGGCAGCGTGATGTGGGCCTTATGGGTAACTAAGGTTGCGCCACCTGGGAAAGTGACTCTCTACATGAGTGTGCATGGATTTTTTACCGGGACTCGAGCAGCCGTCGCGCCGTTCGTGGGATACGCTTTGCTCACGATAATGAGTCCTATGCTAGTGGCTTCTATTTCGATCGTCCTGATCGCGCTTTCAACTTTTATATTCTTTCCTCTACGCCGTATCCTGATCGACAAAGATAAAGCGGATGAAGCGCGTCTACTTGGCCAGAGCCTCAATCGTAGATAAAGCTGGGGAGGACCCACAAAGTGAAGAAGGCTATAGCAACGACGATTACAGCGACAGCAACACACCCAAAAGATTGCGCTCGGATGGATGATTTTACCAACTGTGGGTCGAGTAGTGGTTCGTATTGTGCCGCCGGTATTTCAGGCTCTGGCACTGCAACGACAGACGGTGCTGTGGTCGGCACATGGTCAGTTGGCACGCAATCAGACGATTCGGTTTCACAACTAGCGATGAGCTGATCCAGCCACTGCAGATGATCAGCCACCTTTTGCCGCTGAGCCCGCAACTCTCTTAGTTCGTCCGCATCCGCCATCTATCGATAATATCGGTCACTGAGCGGGCGGCCTTACTCTGATTGATCGACGTCAGTTTCCCAGATTGAGGCAAAAATAAACCCCGGCGCAAACGCCGGGGTTTGTAAAGACGATCTAGCTTAACAAGTTCCTAAGCAAAGACTTCGCCAGCGTCGAAGAATCGCTTGAGCTCAACTTCAGCAGCCTCAGGACTGTCTGATGCGTGCACGATGTTCTTCATTACATCACTGCCCCAGTCGCCACGGATTGTTCCACCGGGGGCAACCTTTGAATTTGTCGGGCCAACGAGGAGGCGAACGCGATCGATGACACCGTCGCCTTGGAGGGCCAAAACGATCACAGGTAGCGAGCTCATGAACGCAGCGATCTCTGGAAAGAAGGGCTTGTCGGCGATATGGGCGTAGTGCTCGACCAGCTTAGCTTGATCGAGTTGGATCATCTTGGCGCCAATAACGGTAAATCCAGCTTGCTCGAAACGGTCGATGGTTGCTCCGACCTTACGCTTCGTAAAGGCATCGGGTTTGAGGATAATTAGGGATTTTTCCATATCTGGTGCTCTTTTTTGCATTATAAATAAGCCGGCAAAAGTGTCGCAACGGAGCTGATGGGCAAGCGGAAAGAGGACCAAATTAACTCAACTCGATATCGCGGCTTTTCATCTTTGAGCGCACGTATCTCTGGACTTGGGACAGACTCGCAAGACGTGGCACCTGTCTAAGCTGCTGCGAAATTTTTGTCAGCTCGCCTGATTCTGCGATTTCAACCAATTCATCACCTACATAGTCGAAGGCACTCTTGATCGAAAAGTGTTCTTCCCAAACCCGGCGAGCGGTGATCTCCATTTCGATCATTCTGGGCAAATGTTCCCTCAAAATCTCATCGAGTTGATCAATGTCTTTTTCGGCGACGCGGATCGAAAAAGAATCCCAGTCGATGCCTCCCGGCGGGACCCAGTCATCCGAAATGATGACGGGGACACGGCCTGACTCCATGACTTCGAAAAGCCTGATCGAACCGCATCCGCGGCCACGGGGGCACAAGACAAACGATGACTCCAAACTATAAGCGACAAATGCCTCCCGTAAGGCTTCGATCATAAACTGGTTTCCTGAGGTATAAGCTGGAATGACCATGCCTGAAGTATCGTAGATCGGATTCGATCCGCTGTTCTTACGAATTCTGATACGGATAGGGTGGTTCGAGCAGGAACCGCAGAAGCTATACAGATACCGCCTATGAGCAGAGTGGTCTAACTCCGCGAGGACGCCTGAAGGTGTCGTGGACATAGAACCCGGTTCGAGCCTAATCCGAATGGTGCCACTTATTTGGGATCGATGCGTAGAGGCCAGGTATGATTGGAACCGGATAGTCATCGCGGCAGAATATAAACGACTTCTGTTTCCACCGCTTGTAGACTGGATGATTGCGAATCGATTTAAAATGCGTGCCGATACCTGAATCTGCGAAAAGAATAAAGTCTGCCTCTGCGGGGTCATCAACGAGTGCATGGCGACGCGCAGCCGCACCACTTTGTCGTAAAAAGCGATACGGGCCTAAGTGCCAGTCGTCAGGGTGCGGTTTTTCCGACCGGCCGGTTTGGATCGAGATGTTGGCCACTAGAGTTTAGAAGGATACTGAGAGGAGAACCTCTTCATCTAAGAGCAGATTCCATTTTCATTCTATTGTCTAGTAGTGGATCTATTCTCCAGCGAATTATAAACTTTTTACATTCCTCCAAATCATGGAATATATTCAGATGTGGGGGCTCAACATAGACAATGAACAGACTTAAGCTTAACTTCCTAGGGGTGCTGTCATTCAGTTTTCTCACCCTCTATATTCCGAAAATGTCGGCGGACGAGATGAAGCATCTCGGCGTTGGCGACACGGTTCCCCAAGAGACGATTCAACTAGAGACCGGTGAAAGAGTGAGTCTCCTCGACCACTTAGGTGGAGAACCAGCAATTCTGATTTTCTACCGAGGTGGATGGTGCCCATTTTGCATCAAGCAACTCGCGCAACTGAACGACATTACCGAGGAGCTTGCCGCCGAAGGCGTTCAGCTTATCGCCATCAGCACTGATCTCCCGGAAAAGCTCAAAGCCAAAGAGAAGCTCTCAAATCTCGACTACGAGCTTGCCTCAGACAGCACGATGGAGCTTTCGCAGGCCTTCGGAATCGTTTAAGGTCGATGACAAAATAGTGGAGAAGTACATCGGCTGGGGTATTGATCTGGAAGGTGATTCCGGTGAAGACCACCACCTGTTACCGCATCCGTCCGTATTTGTCGTTGATCGTGCTGGTGTCATCAAATTCGCCCACGTAGATGCGAACTATAAAACGCGCCTCTCGACCGACGAGGTTTTAGCGGCAGTCAAAACTGTTTCAGGAAATGAGTAGGCGACCTCGGAGAGTCTGTAACCCAATCTTGCGCTTCTTTGGTGTTGGTTACAAAGTAACGATAAGTTCACCGAGTTAAGCTGAATTTAGCTCGTCAATGAAGGTCATGAGTAAAGGCTCCCGTCATGCAGTCACCTGCGTCTGAAACTAGCTCTCGTGCTGAAAAGCGCTTGATCGACCTAGAGGGAGTTCTGCCTCCTGGGTGGATGCGGTCCGCGTGGAGAGGACTCAAGCCACTGCACGAGCCGTTCCTTAAATTTGAGGAAACGAACCGCGCCTACGATCGCTTATTGGAGCTTTCGAGGAGCTCAGGAACATTCTTCGACCATGGACTAGAGACGATGGACGTCACCTATGAGGTGTCCGATGAGGACCGAGAACGCATCCCAAAGGATGGGCCTCTTATAACAGTTTCAAATCATCCTTTTGGTGGCATCGATGGGGTGGCATTGGGCCATTTACTGACACAGGTGCGAGGCGATGTCCGCATCCTGGCCAACCGCCTCCTTGGTCAGATCGAACCGATAAAGCCGTGGCTCATCGAAGTTGACCCGTTCGGTGGGGAAGGTTCCGTCAAATCGAATTTAGCCCCTATGCGCCAAGCACTCAAATGGCTGCGTGGAGGTGGATGTTTGCAACTATTTCCGTCGGGAACCGTTTCGCATCTGCATGCCCGCCGCCGACAGGTAACCGACCCAGAGTGGGTATCGAACCTAGGAGGTCTGATCAAGCGCTCAAAGGCGACAGTCGTTCCGATCTACTTTGAGGGCTGCAACAGCAATCTATTTCAAGCGCTAGGTCTTGTTCATCCTCGTCTTAGAACGCTCCTCCTTGCGCGCGAGCTGATGAATATCCGTGGGCGCTGCCTGCGCATGAGAGTAGGCAATCAGATCTCCGCGAGTCGTCTGGCAAAATTCCAGAGCGACGAGACGATGATGGGGTTCCTGCGATTGAAGACCTACATTCTGCAGAACCGTGAGCTCCAGTCGCGCACCAGCTTCCGCTTCAACTTCCGTCGACGTTCCGCAGCACGGATGGAACCAATCGCCCAAGCGGTTGAGCAATCGCTTATTGAACAGGACCTCAAGGCTCTGCCAATCGATCAAAATCTCGTCGAGCAGGGCGATTACAGCGTTTACTACGCACGTGCGAAACAGATCCCTAACATCCTAGAAGAAATTGGTCGCCTCCGCGAGTTGACCTTCCGGGAAGTGGATGAGGGTACGGGACTGCCCATTGACCTCGATCAATTCGACCGCGACTACGTCCATCTCTTTCTCTGGAACCGAAAGGCCTCCGAGATCGTCGGGGCCTACCGGATTGGGGCGACGGATGAAATCCTCGATAAGCAAGGTCCTGCCGGCCTCTACACCACGACGCTCTTTAAGTTTAGACCGGGGGTGCTCAAAGGCCTGAACCCGGCTCTCGAACTGGGTCGCTCTTTTATCATCCCGAAGTATCAACGGCGCTATGCCTGCCTCAGCCTTATCTGGCGCGGCATCGGTGCTTACGTTGTCCTGAATCCACGCTACAAGACACTTTTCGGTCCCGTCAGTATTTCGAAGGAGTATCAAAGCCTCTCGAAAAACTTGATCATGACGTATCTCAAGGAGCACAGCTTTGATCCAATTCTGGCCAATCAGGTCAAGGCCAAGAAGCCACCGCGGTCTCGCTATTTTGGGCGACTCGATCGCCAGTCCTTCAACACTAGTGTAAAGGACATCGAGGATGTATCCGCCCTTATCTCCGAAATCGAAGATAAGACGAAGGGCGTTCCAGTCCTTCTCCGGCAGTATCTAAAATTCAGTGCGACGATGCTCAGTTTCAACGTCGATCCAGAGTTCAACGACTGCATTGATGGCCTCGTCCTCGTCGATCTCTCGAAGACGAGCGAGCGCATCCTTCGGCAATACATGGGGGTTGAAGGTCTAAAAGCATTCTATGCTTACCACGAAGTTCGTCTAAGCGAGACGATCGAGATCAGCTCGAACGAGTCCTAGCAAAATCGCCCCGCGCGTGCTTTAGGCTTTCAGTCTGAGTTGAGTTCGTCCTTCGTTTTCATCCGATGATTATTTATCCCGCGATTGATCTACGAAAATGCCGCGTCGTGCGCCTTGAACAAGGAAGAGCCGATGCTGAAACAGTCTACTTCACTGATCCAGCCGAGCCTGCTAAGGCATGGAAAGCGGCCGGCGCAGAGTGGGTGCACGTCGTTGATCTGGATGGGGCTTTTGCGGGTGAAGGTCTGAACCGCAGCGCGGTGGATAGTATTCTCACGGCGGGAATGAAAGTGCAGCTCGGTGGCGGAATGCGATCACATGAAGCAGTTGAATCTGCGCTCAAGGCCGGTGTTACGCGCGTTGTTATCGGAACCCGCGCCGCTGAAGATCCGAACTTCGTTGGCGACCTCGTGAAGACTTTTGGTGCTGAACATATCGCCGTCGGTATCGATGCGAAAGATGGCTTAGTCGCGATCAAGGGTTGGGTTGAAACAATGCAGCTCGACGCGATCGATCTCGCAAAGAAGGTTGAAGAGCTCGGCTGCCAGACGATCATCTACACCGACATCAGCCGTGATGGTATGCTCACGGGACCAAATCTTGAAGCCCAGCGCACGATGCTCGAGTCTGTCAGTTGCCGCATCATCGCTTCAGGTGGCGTGAGCTACCCGAAGGACCTCGTTGCCCTCAGGGCGCTCGAAAAGGACTGCAACAACCTAGACGGTGTCATCACCGGGAAAGCTGTCTACGAAGGCCGTATCGACCTCGAAGTAGAACTCAAAGCGAACTCATAGCGGTACCCGAGCGAGTTCCCCAAAAGAAAAGAGTAGCAGAGCCGTCTATCTCTATAAAACCACCACTGCGGCCAGCTGAGACAGGCGGCCCTACCATAACCAAAGGTAGGGATGGCTGTCCCGCCATCCGCAGTGTTTGTGCTTCGAGCCGTCTGCCGAAACGCTACTCAGCCTTACAGCTCGTCCAGAATATACTCGAGGGGATAGGCCCAGATTTCGCTCAGAGTAGGGTGATACCAGTGCACGCGCACGAGGCTCTCAATATCAGCGTTGAGTGATACCGCGACAGCCATGGAGTGGATGAGTTCGCCAGCGTCTTTGCCGAGACATTCCGCGCCAAGGAGGAGGCCGGTTTTCTTGTCCGCCCATGCCTTCACGTATCCGTAATTCGCCTCCATCAGCATCGACTTGCCATGATCGTTGAAAGGGTAGTCAGCCGCGACAACTTCGTAGCCAGCTTCGCTGCACTCCTCGAGCGTCCTTCCTGCCGTCGCGATCTGCGGATCGGTGAAAACGACCCCAGTGCGGTTTTCGTAGTCTAGCTTTTTGAGATTTAACCCATCGACGTTTGGGCGGCGGCCTAAGGCATTGCATACATGCTTGGCGGTAACGCTCTGCTCTTTACCATCCTTTGTGAAATGCGCGGTGAATCCATTATCGATACGTTCGATACGTGTGAGTTGGGTATCCGTGATGACCTCCAGTCCGCCATCTCGAAAGGCTTCTTCAATAACCGCACTCGCCTCAGGCGACATCTCTTTTAGGATCCTCGGACTGCGTTGGATTTGCGTCACCTTTGTCCCCATGCGCTGGAGGAACTGAGCAAGCTCACAAGCGACGATACCGCCACCAAGCATGATGACGGATTCAGGCAGGGTATTGAGATCAAGAACACCATCACTCGTCCAAATCCCCTCCAGACCTAAGCCTTCAACGGGTGGTCAATTTACGGTGGAGCCAGTTGATATAAAAAGGTCTTTGCCGTGATTTTTCGCCCCGACGGCTGAAGCTCGATGGTGTTCTTATCAACAAAGGTAGCGCGTTCGCGGAACAGGGTAAATCGATCTGATTGTAACTGCTCCTGACGGTAGCTCTTGAAGTCGTCGATCATCCGGACTTTGCGAGCGTGAACCTCTGCCATATCAGCGCTCGCGACAGGAATTCTAAGACCAAAACGCGCCCCAATTTGCGCCGCGTGAAGAATCTCAGCGCTGTAGATCAGCGTCTTTGATGGCATACATCCGCGCAGTATACAGAGCCCGCCGAGCTCCACCGAGTCGTCAACAATCGCTACGTGTTCAGACTCTTCTCGCGCCGTGCGTGCCGCCGCGTAACCAGCGCTTCCGCCTCCAATAATTACAAAATCGAATTCATCTGCCTGCATTCAAAAACGAATGCGCTCACTCTGCTCGAATGGCAAATGCTATACGTATTCTGAGCGGCGAGATATGCGTCTTAGTTCTTCGCCTCGATCAGCCCCCAAGTCGTCTCAGCGCGTTGCTTGAGACCTATGCGGCAGTGATCAACTTCGCTTTCACGAATTTCACGGTTGGTGTTGGCGATTTTTGAAAGGTCAGCGAGATCATAGAGATAGACCGCTTCTTCTTTTCCGCAGCCAGCATCGACGTCGCGGGGCATCGCGAGGTCAATCAAGAGGAGGGGGTCGCCATTTCGCTCCGCCATGATGCGCGTGACTTCTTCGGCGAGCAGAAGTGATCCAGGTGACGCCGTAGCAAAGATCGCGACGTCGGCTTTTTCGAGGACGGTCTTCCATGTATCAAAAGGGACGACTTCACCTACCACTTCAGCAGCGGCGAGACTAGCGGTTTCCTCACGGCGACTCGTGACAGAAATCTGCTTTAAGCCCCGAGAATGAAGCGCCTTGACCACGTCGCGGCCTACTTCTCCTCCTCCGATGACGAGCGCATGGGATTTCTTCAGTTCTCCAAAGACGCGGGCGGCGAGATCGACAGCGATGTTCCCAAGGCTGACATGGCCTTGATTGATCGCAGTATGTGTGCGGGCCCACTTGCCCGCTTGAAAGGATTTCTGGAAGAGCTTGTGGAGGAGGCGGCCCGCCGTTTTACGATCGCAGGCTTCAGCGTAGGCATCCTTCACTTGCCCAAAGATTTCCGTTTCGCCGATGAGCTGCGATTTGAGTCCCGCTGCGACTTCGAAGAGGTGCTGAACAACAGACTGCCCTTCGAGGGTATAGACGTGTGGGCGAAAAGTCTCCTCGGGTGTCTGGGTCGCGGCAGCAATTTTTCCGGCGAGAAGATCTGTTTTTGCTGTTTCGCCAACGGCGTAAATCTCTAGCCGATTACAGGTGTGCAAGACCGCCACTTCTCCAAGTTCACTCTGAGTTTGAAGGTCGCCGTAGAGCTGGCGGAGGGCCGCTGTGTCGAGGTTGAGCTTCTCGCGCAATTCGAGGGGGGCACTTTCGTGACTACAGCCAACCAAGTGCAAATGCTGGGTATTCGACGGGCTCATCGGGCGCTTAGGCTGGAAGGCTCGTCGAGAGGCTCAGGGGATCTTTGCACAATCGCTAATGTAGCTAGAGCAAAGGCAAAAAGGATGAGGGCGCTCCAAGCGAAACGCTTGCCCCGCAGTTTCTTCAAAATGCGAAGAATAGCTAAAACGACGTAGGCGATCCATAGAACGATCGTTATCTTCAACTTGGCCGTGGTGACGTCGCCATGTTCACTGAGCCAGTGAACAGAGCCTATAACCATCGCAAAAGAAAACACACTGGCTCCAACGATCGCTAGACGCTGATTGACCGTGTCGAGCTGAATCACAGAGGGAAGATGGGTATAGATGCCTTGGACCTGCTTTCGCTTCAGACCGTAGTTCTGAAGCAAATACATCGCCGAAGTTGCGGCGAGCAGTCCGAAGACTCCGTAGCTGAAAAGCGCGAGTGCGGCATGGGACTCAATCCAGGGGTTTCCGCCAAAGAGGCTCGGATGATCGTAGTCCCAGGTTGGAATAACGACCGAGATCAGACTCAAGATTGCCGAGACGCCCGCCGCGAAAACACCGAGCAAACTCATGCGAAAGATTGACCCCGCCAAAAAATAGACAGCCATGGTTGACCAGCTGATAAACTGGAGCACCTCAAAGGGGTTGCCAATAGGACAGCTCCGCACCTCTAGCCCGCGCCAGTAGAGCCCGATAGACTGCAGGACAAAACCGATCGCAAGGACACCTGCCACCAGCGAAGCCGACGTTTCATGCCGCTTCTTTGAAAGGTTCAGCAGCGTAATTAGAAGGGCCGTCGTGTATACCCCTGCTCCGAGGAGCATCCACCAGCGATCATCAAACATACAGACTTCTTAGGCGAGCGGAGCACGCTCTGGCGAGGACTGTTCTGCCGATTCTTTAGTCCAATCCTGAACGCGTTGATGGAGGAATTGTATCCAGCCGGGGTGTTCGTTGAGGCAGGGGATCTGCTCAAAGGATTCTCCGCCGGCATCGATAAACTCCTCTTTAACGCCTTCGGCGATTTCTTCGAGGGTTTCAAGGCAGTCTGTAACGAATGCGGGGCAGATCACCTTAATCTTTTTCACCCCTTCAGCGGCGAGGCGTCGGATGGTCGCGTCGGAGGGTGGCATCAGCCATGGATCCCTCCCGAGGCGGCTTTGAAAGCTCATGATCCAGCGATCTTCAGGTAGTCCAAGACGTTCCGCGAGGGCTTCGGCGGTGAAAAGGCATTGATGACGGTAGCAAGTAGCGTGGGCCGGATTCGCCACGTGACAGCAGTCCTTGGTCAAGAGGCAGTGTGAATGGGATGGATCGGATAGCTTCACATGACGCTCGGGAATACCATGAAAACTGATCACGAGTTTCTCGACCGAGTCGTCGATGTATCCGCGGGCACTTTCAGCCAAGACGTCCAGATAGTCAGCCTCCTTGTAGAAGGGCTGAAGGGTGTCTACTTTCAGATCTGGAAAACGCTCACGAACAACCTCCATGACGCGCACAACAACGGTTTCGTAGCTCGACATCGCATATTGAGGGTAGAGCGGAACCAAAAAGACTTCATCGACCCCATCCTTCACCATTCGCTCCAAGATATCCGGAATCGAAGGGTCTCCATAGCGCATCGCGAGGTAGATTTCGCAGTCCGACCTTTCCTGCAGAAGCTGCTGTTGCTTTACGCTGGTGGCGACAAGGGGGGAGCCTTCTTCAGTCCAGATGGTGGAATAGGCTTCGGCGGATTTCTTCGGTCGCGTGTTGAGAATAATCGCCGGAACGACGAATTTGCGGACGAAAGGGAGGTCGATTACACGCTCGTCGGTTAGGAACTCAGCGAGGTAGCGTTTTACGTCTGCTACATCTGTAGAATCAGGAGAGCCAAGGTTGACCAGTAAGACTGCTTGTTTTGACATTGTGCGACGGTTCCTCTTCTCCGCATCTTCGTCAACTTTCTAGAACAATTTCCTTTAGCCGATTTCTCCGGGCATGGTCCTACTCATCGATAACTACGATTCGTTCACGTATAACCTGTATCAATACTACCTCAAAACTGGGGTGGATTGTCAGGTGCTGCGCAATGACGTGGTAGAAATTGGCGCGCTGGCAGCGATGAATCCTCAACTGATCGTCATTTCTCCGGGGCCGGGTGGACCAGAGGCGACGGGACGTTGTTTGGAGATCATTGAACGCTACGGCGGGCAGATCCCTATTTTTGGCGTTTGCCTGGGGCTGCAGACCCTAGCCTCAGCGGCGGGTGCGAGCATAATTAAGGCGAGGGCGCCGGTTCACGGGAAACTTTCCAAAATCGAGCACGATGAGCAGGGCGTTTTTGCAAACGTACCAAGTCCGTTTCAGGTAACCCGTTATAACTCACTCGTTGTCGATCCAGAGACTGTTCCGGTTGATTGGTCGGTGAGTGCACGGAGTTCGGATGGCGAGATTATGGGAATGCGACAGGAGGCCTTGCGCATTGAAGGGGTACAATTTCACCCAGAGGCACTTTTAACCGAGCATGGACATCCGATTGTGGAGAACTCTCTAAAACTTTAGTGATGGAGATGCGTCGAATCAGATGGGTGGGTAATGCAGATGCGCTGGTCCGGGCCGTAACGCAGCTGCCGGACGGATTCGTCCTTGAAAGTTCACTACAAGCCAATGGTCTGGGTCGGTTTTCCTTCGCAGGGTATGGCCCCCTGAGCGAATTTATTTATCGGGTTGAAGACTCGAAAGCGGGTGAACTTGACCCGTTGAAGGCGCTCGAGTCGTGGTTTGCTCAGTATCAGACGAATGAGGAGCTCGAACGTTTTCCCTTCACCGGTGGGGCGGTTGGGTTTCTTGCCTACGAGGCCGCTGTCGGATGGATACCAAAGGTTGAGATGTTAAATATCGATCCGCGCATTCCGCTCATCGAGTTTAAGGCCTACGACGGTGTCTTCGCTTACGACCACGAAGATGGATCGCTTCATATCCTCGCTCATGGATGGGAAGAGCCTGCGGCCGATATCCTTGATCGACTAGAGATCTTCGCAAAAAACGCCCAGATTTCGAAGCCCCCGCGCGCAATGACGAAGCTGGCACTCGGGGAGGCCGTTTCTAATTTCACACTGGAAAGCTATAGTGCGGCTGTCGAGAAGGCGCGTGGCTACATTCGCGAAGGTGAAGTGTATCAGGTTAATCTCGCGCAGCGCTTTGAGATCAATGCCGCAGGCGCTACAGCATTCGACATCTACGAGCGTTTCCGTTCGACGACTCAAGCCCCTTACAGCGCTTGTCTTCCATTCGAGGGTGGGCATTTGCTTTCCTGCTCACCGGAACAACTTCTATGCCGAACTGGCCGCCGATTAACAAGTCGGCCGATTAAAGGGACAAGGCCGCGTGGGACATCAGCCGAAAACAATGCAGCACAGAGAAAGGAACTCTCTACCTCGGAAAAAGACCGCGCCGAGCTGCTCATGATTGTTGATCTCGTGCGCAACGATCTCGGACGTATCGCCGAGACAGGATCCGTTGAAGTCTCGGGGCTATTCAATCTGGAGACTTACCCAAGCGTCTTTCATCAAACAGCACGTGTCAGTGCACTCGCCGCTGAAGGGGTCGGATTGGCAGACTGTATAGAAGCGCTTTTCCCCGGGGGCTCCATTACCGGCGCGCCGAAACTCCGCGCCATGCAGATCATTAATGAGCTAGAAAATACGCCCCGCGGAGCATATACGGGTGCGATTGGCTGGCTCGATCCGAGCGGTAACTTTGAGTTTAATATCGCGATTCGCACCGCGACACTGATCGACGACTGCCTTTCCTATCACGCTGGAGCGGGGATCGTATGGGACTCCAATGCTGCAATGGAGTATACTGAAACACTCGATAAGGCGGCGGGCTTTTTTCGTGCTCTTGATCTCTCTTTTCCTCTTACTTCAGGAGATCTAAGATGATGGTAGATGGAATTGAAAACGTCTCGCCGAATGCGAGTGGCTTCGCCCATGGAGTGGGTCTTTTCGAGACCTGCGCCCTCGTCGAGAGTAAGGCAGCCTTCTTTGATGAACACTGGGAGCGTCTCGCGGCGTCTGCTGCGTCGCTTGGTCTTCCTTTTGAATATGACAAAACGGAGGTGGTATTTGCTTTGTGCGAATTCCTAGAGCAGGCAACCAACGCAGACGACTCAGCCTTGAAGCTGACGCTCTACGAAGACGCCCCGGGACACACGAAGTTGATTTGGAATTTAAGGGCCAAGAGGAAACTCTCTCCGGAAGTTCGCACCCGGCTCAATCTGTCCAGTCAACAACTCAACGAACACGCTGAACTCACGGGGCACAAGACGCTCAACTACTGGCCCAATCGCCGAGGTCTTGAACGAGCGACACAGGCGGGCGTTCTAGATGCGCTCGTTCTTAATACAAATGGAGTGCTTGCAGAATGCTGGGCGTCGAATGTCTTTATCATCAAAGAGGGCGTAGCTTATACACCACCCCTTGATGATGGTCCTCTGCCAGGCGTAGTAAGAAGAATCATACGACAGGAAGCCTTACGAAATGGCATCGAGATGGACGAATGCTCTATAACGCTTGAAGATGTGAGTCAGGCGGAGGCGGTTTTTGTTACGAACAGCCTAATCGGTATTCAAGAGATCACACAGATCGAATTGATGAATACGAGGACATGGAGTGCAGCACAAACTGCACACCCCATCATCGAGAAGCTTAAAGCATCCTATGCATCTGCTTTAGCAAAAAGCATTTCAATGTTTGGCCCCAGAGGGGAGGGTGCTGTTAGATGAGTGTGGCGTTCCCAGGTTTCGTTCTAGGACAGCGAACATACCTCATGGGTATTCTGAATCTGACTCCTGATTCATTTTCTGATGGCGGTCGCTTTAACACCCCCGAAGCGGCTTTAGCCCGCGTCGTTCAGCTAGTAGAGGAAGGGGCTGATATCATCGACATCGGAGGGGAGTCCACTCGCCCGAAGAGTCATTTAGTCAGCACAGCAGAAGAGCTGCTTCGCGTCATCCCGGTGATTGAGCAACTACGCGAGGCTTTGCCAAATACCGTCCTCTCAATTGATACCACTAAACCAATTGTCGCGGAAGAAGCGCTAAAGCGGGGAGTCCATATTCTGAACGACGTCCATGGCCTTCATGGGGAAGGGGAGGCACTTGCCGCATTGACTGCAAAATACGACGCGGGGCTTGTCATCATGCACAATTCTAGATTGCGCCCGATTGATGGAGATCCGATCGAGAGCATGCGGGCCTATTTTGAGGATGCGTTATCGATTGCAGATAGGGCAGGTGTTTCGAAATCGAAAATCATCTTAGATCCTGGAATTGGTTTTGGTAAAGAGGTCGACGAAAACTGGGCTTTGCTCCGACGTCTCAAGGAACTGAAGCAGATGGGCCTACCACTACTTCTCGGCGCTTCAAGAAAGAAATTTTTGGGCGAAGGGCTCGATATCGACAACCCCGATGATCGAGATATGGCCACCGTTGGCACAACTGTCGTTGGCATCGAACAGGGAATCGACATCGTTCGAGTTCACGACGTTAAATCAAATCGCGACGCTGCTCTTGTCGCTGATCGAACTTACCGCTGAAACAAACATTATGGACCTGAAATCCTACAGTCTGCAGTTAAACAAAGTTGTGCTATACGCCTACCACGGCTGTCTCCCGGAAGAGAATCGCTTAGGTCAACGCTTTGTCATAGATCTCTGCGCAAAAATTGCTCTTCCAGTAGCGATAGATTCCGATGAGATTAACCACCTGATCAGTTACGCAGATGTCTACGAGGTGCTAAAAGTCGCCTTTACGGAAAACACCTTCCAGACGCTTGAATCCTGCGCATCTAATATCGCCAGTGCGGTCTTTGAGGCTTTTCAGGGTGTTGTTGTGATTGACCTAAAAATCAGCAAGCCATCGGTTCCTGTAGATTGCGCCTGCGAGAGCTTCGGAATTTCCGTCAGCTTCACACGGTAAATGTCGGAACGTGTATATATTGCAATGGGGTCGAATATCGGCGACCGATTTGCTCATTTAGCCTTCGCGTTCCGTGAATTAAGCAAAATTGCGCTAAATTATGCTGTGGAGTTTTCCTCGATTTATGAAACCGAAGCCATTGGGCCCGGCGTCCAAAAAAACTACTACAATGCGGTCGTGTCACTGGAGACGTCATGGGCACCAGAGCGCCTTCTTGAGCACTGTCTTGAAATAGAAATGCAGAGAGGACGAGAGCGACGCGAACGCTGGGGTCCGAGAACACTGGATCTAGATCTCCTCTTTCATGGCGACCGGACGCATGCATCCTCTACGCTCACACTACCTCATCCACGCATTCAAGAGAGAGCCTTCGTATTGGCTCCACTGTGCGAGCTAGAGCCACGATTGTTGATTCAAAGAAAAGCTATTACCCAGCACCTGTCTTGCTTGGACGCTGAGATGACGTCAGTTCGAAGGCTTGATGACTTGAATTTGGGGTAAGTCGAGCTCTTCGCAATCCACTCTAAGTGCGCTTATCCTAAGGAAGCGTTTGCCACTCCTTTACTTCAAAGTAGCTCCTCGGGTAGATTCTCGCCTCGGTGATTTCTGCCACTTCATCGTCATCGTAGCGGTTGATGTATTCCCAAACGATGGTTCCGTTGGCATCTATTTCAAAAACCCGACCACCATCAAATTCAGTAACGATAAGTCCATCGTGTTCCGTAGGATCGATTTTTCCTCTCGTCACTGAAAACATCTCCTGGTCGATGCGGCTGCCGTATCGAATCGTGGATACGTTTTTCACTGGATCTATCTCTATAATATTGGATACGCGAGGGAGATCCAAGCTTGTGAGCTTTGTTGTGCGTCTTTCTTCTCCAAATGCGACGCGAATGTAGGTGTTGTTATTAAACACATTGATTTTTCCGCCCGCGATAAACTCTGGATCGTGCTGCCGAAGCCAAGGACCAACATGCCACCATTTAACGGCTTTCGTCTTCGGATCGATGACCATCAGTAGGTTCAGATCACGCATCGAGAGGATAAGATCCCCCGTTTCAAAGAGGGGAAAGTCATCTGCTAATTCACTCGAGAGCTCGGAGATGTTATTCAAGTGAACGATCTCTCTGTTCCACGCATCATGCGGGGAGGGCTTGTAGATACTGGCTTTTGAACTTAACAGTGCCTCAAGACCATTGTCATAAAACAACTGAGGAACGGAAATTTCTTCAATGACCTCACCCTCTTCGGAAACACGCATGAGCGTCGATTCGACAAATGGCGCCTGGAAAGGAGGGAAGGGTGACTGACTGAAATGTGGTATCTCGCCAACAGTGCGCTGACCTGGGATCCAAAAGCCTCCGCTTTCGGCGCGTTCAATTGAATGATGAGTGAAGTCGTTAATCGTCCATACAACCTGACCAGCGCGATCAAGCTTCGCGGTTCCGCTATAGTCGAAATTGAAAACAACCGAGCCATCGGGGAGTGCCAATGCGCCATGGGTGCCCACATTCCAGTCACTCGCTGGCGGAGAAGGCAGAAAGGACATGTCTGTAAAGATATCCGCGAACGACAAGGGCCACTGTTGAACGATTGTCCCATCACGCTGTATCAGCCTTAGCTCATTTGTATCTCCAAAGAATCCAGAGAGGAAAATTAAGTCATCGTCATTTTCGATCAAATTGATCGTAACGCCAGAACCTTCATAACGGGCGGGTTGAAGCAAATGTTTTGGCTCGAATACGGGATCGCAACACATCGCCATTTCCTCGGCCTGAAAGACTCCATCTGTTTGCTTAGCCACGAACAACTCTGCCGTGAACCCTCGGCGCAACTTGAGCAACTAGGTCAGATCCTCGGAACAAAGCACCGCCAGGTTCTTTTGGATCAGGCCAAAACGATCAAAGCCTCGCCGGACACATCGGAATTCGACGCGACCTTTGATGCAGACCTGTTGAAGGAAGCTCGAGTGCTCTACGCTGCGCTCCTCGAGTGCACTGCATCTGCAACCTAGGCTAAATGGCGGAGGGAGAGGGATTCGAACCCCCGGAGCCTTGCGGCTCAGTGGTTTTCAAGACCACCGCGATCGTCCACTCTGCCATCCCTCCTGCATTGTGAAAGTGAGGAGCATTCTCAGGACTTTTTTGAAGTCAAGCGGGGACATTGGTATCGAATAGATTGATTCAAAGAAGCGTTCCACTATGTTGCTTTTAAATGGACGAAAAACGCCTGAAACTTCTACTCCTAAGAGTTGTTCGAAACGAGGATGCCGAAGGCATTACAGTGCTCGAAGCACTGCGTGAACTTGACGGTTTGAGCAACTCCTCCGGGCTTGAAGGGCAGATGCAGCACTACCTCTCAAAACGAAGTTACGAAAAGGCACTCATACAGCTCGAAACAGGTCATTCCTGCGGACACCACACGGGGGAAGCTAACTGATGCCATCGAAGAAGAAAGAGCGGCTCTCCACTGATGGAGGAAATGATCTCGAAGCGGACAACCCTTTCGCAGGCCTATCGCTACAAGGACTTCCGGATAAACCTAAATCCGCCTCCGTCGCTTTCAGCAAGCCAGTTAAAGCTGAACCGAAGCGAAAGAAAGGGCCGGCTCCTAGACTGAACTTACGACGTTTGAAAAGCGGCCGCGGAGGAAAGACGGTGACGGAAATCTCCGGCTTTATTGGCGTCAGTAAATCGCAGCTCGAAGCTTTCGCAAAGCGCTACAAATCCACCTGTGGAGTAGGGGGCTCAGTCCGAGGCCAAGCGATCGAAATTCAAGGTGACCAACGCGAAAAGCTTCGAGGGGTCCTCGAGTCTGAGGGCTATCAAGTCGTCTATGCTGGCGGATAGGGCACGAGCTAGACTTCTATTGTTTCAACGGGCGTATCTTGCTTAGGATCGTTCTCGGTCGGGCGTAGATACTTCCGCTTCAATAGTCTCCACGCTACGACGAAGAAGGCGGTCAATGGAATCGCGAGAATCATCCCGAGTATCCCATTCAAGGCGACGCCCCAAAAGAAGATCGCGATGATAATCGTGAGTGGATGCAGCCCTGTCTGCTTGCCCATGATCCGCGGAGTCAGGACGTAGCCCTCAATAAGCTGGACCACAAAAAACACCCCTAAAGCAATTAGCATGAGGGTAAGTCCACCATCAGGTTGAAGATAAGCGATCGGCAGAACCGTTCCTAAACCAAAAATCGTTCCGAGATAGGGAATGATATTTAATGCACCAATGAAAAGTCCTAGAAAAATCCCAAAGCTCACACCGCCGACACTAAATCCGATTGCAAGGAGGACTCCCATGATCAGTCCGATCAAGATCTGACCGCGAAAGAACGCGACCATGCTTGCAGCGAACTCCTTCATTAGGAAAACAATGTCTTCTCGCCATTCGTCTTTCAGGAAAGACAGTTGATCATCGAGGTCGTTCGTCGGGTCGCGATCCGTCTGCAAGAAGAAGAAAAGATAGACCGGCAAGATCGCTAGGCCTGTCGCAAGGGAGATAATCCCGGAAAGCCTCGAGATCAGGTCTTGAGCGGCCGGAGCAGCGAGCCCCAGAAGTCTTTCAATATGACTGGTCAGTGATGCCTGATATTGTGCAAGTCGATCCTGGCCAAGATTGGCCTCTAGAAATTCGATCACTTGCGGGTAGCGTTCAACAAAGCCAACTTGGACATTCTTCCAGATCGTGGGCAACTTCTCCACGAAACTAAGGGTTTGGTCGATGAAGACGGGTAGCACCAGTGCTGAGATTGCGACCAAAACGAGGACTACGAGCGCATATAGAGCGATGATCGATGTCGTGCGACCAAGCTTAAGCCGGGTCTCAAAGGTCTGAACTACAGGGCGAAGGATCAGGGCAAGAATTCCAGCAACGGCTAGCGGCCATAGAACACCTGAAAAAGTGCTAACAAAGCCCTTCAGGATTAAAAAGACGGCTGCCGAAAAAACGACAATCACAACTGCAGCGAGCAATGCTAGAGCGGTTGCGACCAGTTTCCGCTGAAAAGGATTCAGCGTTTGAACAAAGTTAGTCGGCGCAGTGCTATGTTTTGTATCCCCCATATCTTTCAAAAGATTTCCACCCTAAATAAATCACCGGCCATATAGCCACGCAAGCTCACTCAGATAAGCTGCACTCGTTCGCGCCTCTTCGAATTGAGTATAGGTCATGCGCCATTCCCAGTTTCCAGAAGCCATCCCAGGGACATTCATACGCGCACTTGAGTCTAGTGACAAAATGTCCTGCATCGCAAAAACGCACAGGCGACTTGGAGAGCTGTAACTTGCGCGAATAAAATCCCAAGTAATCTCGTCACCGGTAATTCTGAAATAACGACGAAGCTGATCCTTGGTCTCTGGGGATATGCTCTGATACCAGCCTAGGGTGGTGTCGTTGTCGTGGGTTCCTGGATACACAACCATGTTTGTGGCAGCGTAGTGAGGAAGGAATACATTTGAATTATCTTCGCCATCGAAAGCGAACTGAAGAATCGACATCCCTGGAAATCCAAGCTTATCAATAAAGTTGCGAACATCGTCGTTGAGCTCTCCGAGATCTTCGGCAATGATTCTTGCTCCGGCGCCGAATCGCTTTTTCAACGCCTTAAAGAAAGCGTGTTGAGGGCCATCCTTCCAGACCCCTGACCGAGCATCAGGGGCGTCAGCCGGCACTGCCCAGTAGTCGAAAAACGCGCGAAAGTGGTCGAGTCGAATTACATCACAGAGGGCGAAGTTTTGTTCAAGACGCCGCATCCACCATTCAAAGTCATCCTTTGCGAGCTCATCCCAATTATAGACCGGATTTCCCCACAGTTGCCCTGTTTCTGAGAAGTAGTCGGGCGGGACACCCGCAACTTCAGTACCACGACCGTTTTCATCGAGACAGAAAATAGAACGGTTCGCCCATGTGTCGGCACTGTCTCCAGACGCATAGATCGGCAAATCCCCAATGATCTCTACATTGCGCTCTTTCGCAAATGAGTGAAGCGCCCCCCATTGGCCCCAGAAAATGTATTGGACGAATATGTGCAACTCCTGCTCAAGGACGATATGTTCGGGCTTTTTGGCCCTGGAGGCTCTTTCGTAGTCGGCCCATTCCTCCGGCCAGTCCATCCAGGCGGCTCCGCCGTGAGCCCGTTTGAGCGCCATGAAGAGCGCGTAGGGTTCAAGCCAGTCGGCATGCTTTTTTCGGAAATCTACTAAGCGTCCGAAATTTCCGATGTAAGCTAAGCCACGCATTTTGAAGCGTTCGTGCGCTAGCCTGAGAACCGGCGCATGGATCGCTTGTAAAAAATTAAAGTCGATTCTGTCGACTGGCAATTCGGCCAATGGGGCGAGCTCATCGTAGGTCAAGAGGCCCGCATCAAGAAAGACATTCAGATCAATCAAGAGTTGGTTGCCGGCAAAAACCGAATAGGCCGAGTAGGGCGAGTTGCCGAAGCCTGTTGGTCCCAATGGAAGGATCTGCCAGTATCCAATTTTTGATTCTGAGAGGTAATCAACGAAGGCATGAGCCGTCGCGCCGATCGTACCAATCCCGTAGGGACCCGGCAAAGATGAAGGATGCAAGAGGACACCAGCCTTGCGTTCAGCGAGCCAGCTAAAGCGACAGGATGTATCAGCCATACTAGGAAGACTAGGGATCAGGATGCCTGACTAATTCTGAAGAATTAGCTTAAAAAAGGAGGTATCAAACCCGCGAGACGCTGAGAAATCTAACAACCATTCGCGCGTTTCATAGTCGATGACCTTGGACCTGCTAAGCATGTAAAGATAGTTTCGAGTGGGGTGGCCAATAAGAAGAATCGACTGGTCCTCATTAGCATAAATCACTCGATAGTCATTTTCGAAAGGCCAAAGGAATTGGATGCTCCAATCAGCATTTGTTTGGATCTCATCGATGCGAGCACGGCCAGTGTAGGTTTTGAAAGCCGAGTCGGGTCCCTTAGGGCGAAAAGAATACGCGATACTCAAGGTGCCATTTGGCTGCTGCGTGAACTGAAATGTTGCATCCGTAGGGTTCCTGTCCAACAGCGTAGGCATTGTCCCAACAACGTAGTACGTGCCTAGGATTTGTTGAATATTTACGAAATTCGCTGTGCCTAATTCGCCGTGTTGCTTGAAAGAAAAACAGCCTGTAAAGAAGAGGCATGCGAGAGCGAGAAGGGAAGATTTCCGAACTAAGCTTTTAAAATGCATAATAACGGGAAGCTAAGACCCCGCTTAAAAGGAGCAAGGCCAGAAAAGGGGGCCTAGAGAAATGACTCACGAGTGCTTACGGATGCCTCTCCACTGATAACCAATTAGACATAATATATATTGTGCATAACAAACACCCGTGACGTATGTCTAGAGTCATTGATGATAAATGGATAGATAAGCTCGAAGCTTACGGTATTCTAAGGACGACGTAACCCCGTTTTCCACGAGCGTTCACAAACAGGCTGTTAGCGCCCTTGCGTAATGCCCGCTCTAGTTCCCCGATCGAATTCACCTCTATGCGGTTGGCTTCAAGGATGACCATTCCTTCGGCTAGCTTCTTACCATAAGGCGAACGGGCATCTACTGCGGTAACAATGACGCCTTCGCTCGTATCTAGATCCCATTCGCTTTTACGGTCGGAGTTGTTTGGCGAAAGCGTGACCCCTTCGAGAAGGTCCCCAACTTCAGGCCCCACGCCAACCCCGGATGGTTCATCTAGACTAGTAAGAATGACATCAACCGACTCAGGTTCGCCGTCTCGGATGAAACCCGTGAGTTTATATTTTTAAGCCCTTCATGCGGAAGAGGCTTGTCACGCTCTGGTGATTGTTCACGCGCAAGATTGCTTCACCAAGCAGGGATGCGACACTCAATACCGTGATGTTTGGCAGACCGCGGGTATCAATCGGAGTTGAGTTGGTTGTAATGAGTTCATCGAGGAACCCTTCTTTCAGGCGTTCGTAGCCAAATTCATTCAAAACGCCATGACTCACAGCGGCGCGGACCTTTACGGCTCCCTCCTGTCGGGCAATCTCAGCTGCAGCCTTGAGCGTCCCTGCAGATTCAGTAAGATCATCGACGAGTAAAACTGACCGCCCTTTGACATCACCAACAATGCTGGTCGCTTCAACATTCGTTGCATCCATTCGGCGTTTAGCAACAAAACCGAAATCCACTCCGAGCATGTTTGCATAAGCCGAGGCCATCTTGATCCCTCCAACATCTGGCGATATGACGATGATGTTCTCGTCCTTGAACGAGTGGAGATAGTCGTAAAAGACTGAAGACGCGTAGAGATGGTCCACTGGGATATCGAAAAACCCTTGGATCTGTGGTGCGTGGAGATCCATCGTCAGAACCCGGTTGGCTCCTGAGGTGACGAGCAGATTAGCCACCAGCTTTGCGGTGATTGGAACGCGAGGCTGATCCTTCCGATCTTGACGAGCGTATCCATAGAACGGCAACACCGCTGTGATTCGCTGCGCGGAGGCTCGGCGGGCGGCATCCATCATAATGAGCAACTCCATCAAGTTGTCGTTAGCCGGCGGACTTGTCGGCTGAACAATGAAGACGTCTTTTCCTCGGACGTTTTCGTCAATTTTTACAAAGACCTCTTGGTCAGGAAAGCGCTTCATTGTGACATGAGCGGGGGTAGCGCCTATAAAGTCGCATATTTCATCCGCGAGCGGCTGGTTAGCGCTCCCTTTGAGGATTTTCATCTCGCCGATTTGCATAAGTAGTGTGTGGGAATGGGTGTCTCAGATAGTGAGACATACTGGCAAACTAAAAGGGTCTAAGAGTAAAGTATTTATGAAACAGACTTTTCAATCGCCTTCAGTCTGGTGAAAAGTTCGGGAAGCCGGCGCTGATAACTCTCGATACGACGTTGCGCTTGAAACGCTATTGCAGGCGAGCCTGCATAAGCCTTCCCGCCTTCGAGCGACTTGGCAACGCCTGCCTGTCCTCCTACGATTGATTGATCACCAATCTCAAGGTGTCCCGCAGTGCCGACCTGACCGGCGAGGACAACAAAGTCCCCTAGCTTGGTCGTTCCGGCTAAGCCAACGAAGGCACATAGAATGCAGTGCTGGCCAATCTCGCAATTGTGCCCGATCTGGACTAAGTTATCGATCTTCGTCCCGTGCCCTACCTTGGTTGCAGAGAAGCGAGCTCGATCGATACTAGAGTTCGCGCCGATTTCGACGTCATTTCCAATCTCTACCGTTCCAATCTGAGGAGATTTCATGTGCCCAGAAGGGCCGCTTTCATAGCCGAAACCATCGGAACCTAGCACGACTCCAGAATGAAGAATACAGCGATCACCGATCGAACAATAACTCTGTATTGAGATATGGGGATAGAGCCAACAATCAGCTCCCACAACGACGTCACGTCCGAGATAACAATGACTTTGCACGACGGCACCCTCTCCTACCACAGCGCCGCCTTCAATCACGACCAATGGGCCAATACTGGCAGACTCCGCAATCTTGGCCGTAGGATCAATGAATGCAGAGGGATGGACTCCTGCTGGTGGCATTACTTTCTGGCCTTGTTCTACGAGACCACAGATATGAGCCAGGGCGACCGAAGGATGCTCTACGCGGATCAACCACTGGTCGCTCTGCGGGACGACATCCAAACTTTTAGGAATAATGACCGCAGAAGCAGCCGTTTCGCTGAGTTGCTTAGCAAATTTCGGTTTGCTGATGAAGGTTAAATCTCCAGCCAAAGCGGTGTCTACACTAGCGATTCCTGAGAGAGATTTGGGGCCGGAGCCCTGAAATTCGGCATCAGGTAAGACGGATCGTATCGCTTCAATCGAGAGCTCGATTTCCATAGAAAAATTGTCGCTAGGAGCGCAGAATGATCAACAGCCAAAAACAAAAAAAGCCTTCCCCGCGAATTGCAGAGAAGGCTTTTGTAAATTCAGGTGCAGGAAAAAACTAGTTCGAAGGCTGATCTTTATTCAGCTCGTTGATGACCTTGTTCGTGATATCGATTGAAGGATCACTGTAAAGAACAGGAGGAAGGCCATTTGAAAGGACGTCAGAAGTATCCAAGACGAGTTGGCTGCCATCACGCAGAGCAACCGCAATGACGACGCGCTTGATATCTTCGATCAGGTTCTGGTTCCGGCTAGTGCTAGAAGCTTCAGCTTCTTGTTCGCTTTGCTGAGCCCACTCTTGAAATACTGCTTCCTTAGCACGAAAGGCTTGAATCTCAGGTCCGAGTTCAGACATTTGCTCTTGTTTCGCGGTGTCCGAGAGTCCCGGGTTATCGCGGATTTCAGAAACTTTCGCCTGAAGCGGCTCTGATTCTGCTTTAAGAGCATCTTGTCGGCTCTTTGCTTCGGTCTGGAGCGATTCAATCGTGCTTCGAATCTTATGGTTCACATCTGCTGTGAGATAGTAGTTCTCGTGGCACTTTGCGATGCTGACTGTTGCGATTTTGACCTGCGCGTTGAGCGAAAGGGCAAGCATGCTTAAAGCGAGGAATGCGATGATCGTCTTTTTCATAAAATTGATTCTATTATTTAAGGGTAGTCGTAGAAATGGAGGTTAGTTTGCGACAAAGCGTTCAAAAAAGGGCTGAAATCTATAGCTGGTCAACGCTTTAAAAGCGGGTTCCGAAGGAGAAGTTGAACTGTGCGCCTTCGTTATTATCGATCACATTACCAGCCTCATCGGTATATCCAGAGGTCAAAGGAATGCCGTAGTCTAGGCGCAAAGGATTTCCGAGGACGAGGAGGCGGATGCCTACCCCCCAGTTGTCATTGAATGAATGCGGGCTAAAATTGAAGTCCTCTTCATTCAGGAAGCCCCAGTCGTAGAAAATCGCGAGCCGAAGCGTCTCGCCTAGCTTGACCGTATACTCCGCGCTAGCAAAGCCGTAGGTATTGCCACCAACCGGTTCACCCAAGACGACTGGGCCAACCTCGCGAAACTCGAATCCACGCAGACTGTCTGGTCCACCAAGGAAGAATCTATCGTAGAAAGGAACCTGGCCCTCAAAGCCGAAGGCAACATCACCGACAAGCGGTGTGCTTGATTCAGCATACGACCAAAACGTCCCGGCACGCGCAATGATTTGCAGGACTTGATCACCCTGGCGAAATGTAGGAATGAAGACGGCGTTCCTGGATTCGAACTTAAGGTATTCGGTGTCTCCTACAAGGCCTGCCCACGTTGCACCCAGTGAGAAGCGACTACCACGCGAGGTGAAAATCAGATCGTTCCGAGTGTCACGTGTCAGCGTCAAAGCAAGCTTGGAAGTCAGGCGTGGATTCGAATCAAGAACCAAGCCAGCGATCACCGGCGGGATCAGCGGATTGATGCCGATCTCACCTGTTGAATCGGCACGTAAGAAGCTGTTATTAAAGTCGAGTTCCGTCGATTCGAGGGTGTAAGAGAGCTGTCCAGAAATCAGACCGATAAGCCTTTTTCGGAGGAATAGGTTAATCCCTGTTCTTAGCTCGTCGTAGATCGAACTATTAAAATCGGATTCTCGGCGATAGAGCTCAAAGCCACCAGCAATACGGCGCTCAAAGAGCCATGGCTCTTCAAAGTAGAGTGTGACTTCGTTCGAGCGGGAACCGACCGAACCACGAAGGCGAAACTTTTGGCCATCACCTTGAAGGAGCGGCGAGCGCCACTTCTTGAAATCAAAATTAGACTGCGAAACTTCGAAGAAAACGACGATGTTTTCGAGCGAACTAAAGCCTGCCCCGAACTGCAGATTACCTGTTCTACCCTCTTTCAGTCGGATCTTGAGATTACGCTTACCGGGGACGTTTGAGGGCTCATCACTGAGCGAAACATCTTCGAAATAGCGGGTGTTTTTAAGACGCCCTTCCGAATTCTTCATGTAAACGAGGTTGAAGTTTCGGCCAGGAGACAGCGCTAGCTCACGGATGACGACCGTGCTCTTTGTTTCCGTATTACCCTCAATGATGATCGATTCGACATCGAAACGTACACCCTCTCGGATACGGAAATTCAAATCGATATTACCGGTTTCTATGTTCGCTGTCCGTTCCGGTCGAACAGACGCATCAAGGTAGCCGAGGGAGCCATACAAATCCTGAAGACGCTCAACGTCCTCACCGAGTAATTTGGGTGAGAAGGTCTCTCCAGGAAGAAGACTTAAAAACGGATAAAGTTCTAGCGTGTTGAAAATCTCATTACCTTCAAATCCAACTCGTCCCACTTGGTACTGGCGCCCTTCGTCGACCTGCACAGTGAGTTTGATCTTTCCCTTCTTTGGATATTCCAGTCGGACGTTCGACTCAGGGATGCTGATATCAAGATATCCCTCTTCGAGGTAAAAACCGCGAAGGTTCTCAAGGTCCTCTTGGAACTGAGTTTCGTCGAAGCGCCCTCCGCCTACGAGCCATGACATAAACCAGCGCTTCTTGGTCTTCATCCGACCTCTCAGCTTGCGATTTTTGATCTCGTTGTTCCCGATGAATTCAACCTTGGAGATTTTAAAACGGGAACCTTCTTCAATGACGAAAGTGACGACTCCGCGCCCTGACTCAGAATTGCGATCGATCTCAAAGTCTACCTTTGCCTGTGTGTATCCGCGTTCTTGATACAGCTCCAGCATCATGTTCGCGTCCCTCGTCAGTAGGCGTTCGTCAAGCCCTCCGCCGACCTTACTGTTCATGTCGCGAAGCAGTCTTAATCGACTAATCTTTTTAGAGCCAATGAGGACAATGTCTTCAACCCGATACTTAGCTAAAACCGAGAAGACGATGTTTACACGATTGTTGGGTAAATCGACGCTGCGAGCCTCGATAAAATCAAATACCCCCATATTGTAGAGGGTCCGGATTGAGCGGTCGATGAGCTGCTGATTAAAAACCATTCCGGGGCGTATCTGAATACGCGACAAGATGGCCTCGCGGCTTACCGTTTTGAGGTCAAAAAACTCAATCTCGATGCCTTCGACGACTGAGTCAACGGGCGTGGATGTCTGAGCAGCGCCCGATAGAGGGAGCAGACAAAGAACGAAGAAAAAGAAGCGTGCCAGGTGGCCGCATGTCACCGCTGGATTAAACATCAGATGGAGTTCTCGAGAAGTTTTCAAAACGAGTGAATTCAGGAATAAAGGTAAGTGGTACTTCGCCCGTCGGGCCGTTACGCTGCTTTGCAATCACGAGCAGACGCTCCCGAGAGGCCTGTGGGACGTTGGGGTTATCCTCAGCCTTGGGATTTGTAGCAAGGAGGAAAACGACGTCGGCATCCTGCTCGATCGAACCAGATTCACGCAGATCACTGATCCGCGGAAGACGCTTCTCCTTCTCGCTCTCACGATTTAGCTGACTAAGAACGAGAATTGGGATGTTGAGTTCTTTCGCTAGCCCCTTAATCCCTCGACTGATCTCAGCAATTTGCTGTTCACGGGCAACGCGATTGTCGATGCCGCTAATCAGTTGGAGGTAATCAATCATTATGAAGCTCAAGGGACGCTTGCGATGTAGACGGCGCGCTTTCGCTCGAAGTTCAAGAATGTTTAAGTTACTTGAATCGTCGATGTAAAGGGGTGCCTGTTTGAGCTCCTTGGCCGCCTGTGTTAGCTCGTGCATCTGTTGCTTGCCAATCATGCGATCACGCACGCGTCCCATATTAACACGGGATCTTCCGCAAATCATCCGCATAGCAAGCTGATCAGAAGGCATTTCGAGCGAGAAAACGAGGGTCGGAAGCCCATCTCCTTTCAGCGGTCGGGTGACGTGCTCTGCAATATTCATTGCTAGCGACGTCTTCCCCATCGAAGGGCGCGCAGCTAAAACAATCATTTGTCCTGGGTGCATCCCGAAGGTCATCTTGTCGATGTCGACGTAGCCCGTCGGCACGCCTTCATCCGTATCGCCCTGCATGATACGAGCGACCAGACTCATCGCATTATCTACCCCGACCTTGAATTCTTGGGTCGACTCGCTGACGCGGTCCTCGTTGATCGCAAGGATCTCTTTTTCGACCGAATCAATGAAGTGCGATAATTTGTCCTGCTGGGTGTAGGCCCGCTCGACAATGCTCTGTGAAGACTGGATGAGACGCCGCAGCATCCATTTCTCACGAACAATTTCTAACCAATAGGGAGCGTGAGCGGTTCCCTCGATCTGGCTGTTGATTTCGTTGACGGTACTAACTCCGCCTACGATATCGAGAAGCGTCGCCTCGGTGTTTTGCCTTAAGCGCTTCGCACGGTCGTGGAGCCAAGGAATACTGTCGACCGTCCGGCTCCGCAGCTGGTTGAGCACAAGCAGATCATCGATAGCCTTCCCGTTCGTCGCCAGGTCGACCATGACCTGGAAGATGACTTGGTGAGAGAGGACGGAGAAGGCTTCATTGCGCAGCCGTGACTCCATGCATAGAGTCAACGTCTCCTGCGAGCCTTCGAGCATGCAGGCCGCGAGCAAACCAGCTTCGGCTCTTTCATCGCAAGGCAGCTCACGGCTGACCGGGCGCGACGAAGTCGACGACCCGCTGACATCACGGGAACCGTTCGGTACGAAATTTGAACCTCCTTCTGCCATTTCTGTCGGTGGCAGTGGGCAGCTTAGGCTTTAGCGGGTGCTTCCTCAGCCGAAGCTTCGGACACTTCCTCAACTTCTTCGATCGCGTTTTCCGATACGACTTCGAAGCTGAGCTCAACAAGCACTTCCGGGTGCAGTTTGATCTTAGCCGTATGACGACCGAGAATCTTAACCGGACCAGCGGTTTGCACCTGCTTTTTATCGAGCTCGACGCCTTCTTCGGCGATGCGAGAAACGATGTCGGCGATCGTTACCGATCCGAACATCTTGCCACCGGGGCCCGTCTTAACCGCGAATGCGATCGAGATCTTCTCAAGCTTAGCAGCCAACTCTTTAGCAGAGTCGAGAAGAACCATCAGTCGGACTTCAGCGCGCTTTTGAAGGGCTTCGATTTGTTTCTTATTCGCACGTGTCACCGGAACGGCGAGCCCACGTGGGAGGAGATAGTTACGGGCGAAGCCAGCCTTTACGCTGACTTGGTCACCTTCGTTACCGATACTGTCGACCGGTTGGAGAAGCAAAAGCTCTTGGTTTGCCATGGTTCTAAAAATTTGGGTATTAAATTGTAAGTGTTTGACGCCTAGTGAGATCAAAAAGGAACGTCGTCGTCTTGAAAATCGTCTGCGGGCGCAGATGATGTTTTGCTCTTTGGGGCAGACGCAGCTCGCTTAGGCGGGCTCGAATCGTTGCTTCCACCACCGGAACCTTCTTCACCGCGACCTCCTACAAACTGGAAGTTGTCTAAGACGACTCCAAGCTTGGAGCGGTTTTCACCGCTGGTCTTATCTTGCCATTGGTCAAGGCGGAGACGGCCCTCAATAAAGATACCGCTGCCTTTGGTGCAATACTTCTGAATCGTTTCAGCCTGTATTCCAAACGCATCAATATCAACATAGGTGACTTCCTCGCGTTGCTCACCTTCCTTGGTTTTGTAGCGACGGTTCACTGCCAAGCCAAGCTTAGCAATCGTCAAACCAGAGGGGGTTACCCGAACTTCAGGATCACGGGTAAGGTTTCCCATGAGCATTACTTTATTGTAGGAAGCAGCCATTTGAGCAGTCGTTTAAAGGGTTTCGCGAAACTAGATGCGGTGAACCTGCAAACGCTTGATCGTCTTGTCCAGACGCGTCTTCTCCTCAAGGAGAGCTGGGATGTCTGCACCTCCGGAAAAGTCGTAGAGGACAAAGATGTCGCCCGCGTGCCGTTTAACCGCACCGGAGACAAAGTCTTTGTGGCCGACATTGTCGACTTTCGTTACCTCGGCACCGAGTTCTTTTAAGAGGTCACTCACTTTGTTCACGAGATTCTCCACTGGGTCTTGGTAGCCCTGTGTGTTGAGAATCACCGTGGTGCGGTAGTTGCGCATCACTGTCTGAGTCATTTGATTTCTTTTTGGTTTTTAATCGTTGGTTAAGGGTGTTCATCGCCTTTGCGACATCGAGACGACAGAGGAGCTCTAGACCATCGATAATGGCGGGTATCGCCTTCTCAATGAGCTCGCTCTCTTCGCTCGAAAAGCGGCCGAGAACAAAATCTGCAAGTGGGACAGAGGGTTTTACCTCCGGACCTACACCAATGCGGTAACGCACCACGTCACCAAAACCATGTGCAATCAAACTATGCACACCATTGTGGCCTCCAGCACCTCCGCCGACACTGAGCTTTGAATCGCTCACTGACAGCTGATACTCATCATAGACCACACACACCTCACTTGGATTCCAGCGGTAAAAACGGCAGATGGCTCCGACGCTTCGCCCGCTCTCATTCATAAAGGTGAGCGGCTTGACCAAGAGAATCTCTTGGCCAGCTAGTACGATCGATGTGGTATGGGCACTGAACTTGGGTTTTTCTTTCCACTCGGCTCCGGCTTTAGCGGCCAGAGCGTCGAGAATCAAAAATCCAATATTGTGGCGTGTTTTATCGTACGATCGACCTGGATTACCCAGACCGATCAAGACACGCACCGGCATATTATAAAAGAACAATGCCTCTGGCTGGATCGCCAGAGGCTTAAAGGTTAGGTTGTCGCGGGAGTTTCAGCTTCAGCGGTTTCAGCGGTTTCAGCTGCTGCGGCGGCTTCAGCTTCTTCAGCTTCGGCTATTTCCTCATCAGTAAGACCACTCTTGCCACCGGACGAGGCAACACAGGATACGAGCACGAGCTCTTCGTCTTCCATGAATGTCACGCCATCGATTGCAGCAAGCTGACCGAGGTGAACCGAATCACCGACTTTTAAGTCAGTTACATCGACGACGATCGCTTCCGGGAGAGACTTAGGTCGGCAACGAACAGGAACTTCGTGAGCGTTGATTTCAACGACACCCTGTTCATTCTTAACACCGTAAGCGATGCCTTGAGTGATCACAGGGATCGCTGCTTCCATGTCCTTACCGCGAACAATCTCGAGGAAGTCGACATGGAGAAAGTTATCTTTAGTGGAGTGACGCTGGGTGCCCTTGATAATCGCGAACGTTCCCTCTTTGTCGCCATCAGCATGGAGCTCTACGAGGGACGCACGTCCACCGATTGAACGCCAAGCGTTACCAAAAGCGACGGCATCGATCTCAAGGTGGCTCACACCACTTTCGCCGTATATAACAGCTGGGATCTGTCCTGCATCGCGCAAACGCTTCACTGCACTGCTACCTAACGCACTGCGTGTCTTAACATTTAATACTACCTGTTTCATGTCCGAAGGTCGGGGGATCCTGTTTTGAAGAAAAACGCGTAACTTGAGTTATCGAATTTGCGGTGGCAATGTAAACTTTCAAAAAAATTGACCTGAAAGAATTCTCCAGAATTCAACTTTCCCCCTTGACTCCCCTTCCCTTCTTTTCAGCCTTCGCTGCTTCTTTATTGCTCAGTAGCTCAGCGGTAGAGCAGGAGACTGTTAATCTCTTGGTCGCTGGTTCGATCCCAGCCTGAGCAGCCAATTTTTAAGCCCCTCTTCTGGGGCTTTTTTTGCCTGTATTCGCTGTCTACATCCTTGAGAACCCTCAGGATCGTTTCTACATCAGTCAAACACGGGATTTGCAGGCTAGACTGAATAGCCACAACGACAGCGGCCCAAGGAGGGGTAAATATACCCGTAAGAATAGCCATGGAAGCTTGTCTGGTCTGAGGAGCATGCAAGTCGGTCCTCGGCTATGCGACGTAAGAGAGCAACAAAGGACTAAAAGTCTTCCAAGCGTATTTGCAGCGAATTGCTCGCTCAGTAGCTCAGCGGTAGAGTCCCGCCCTGCGGGATTAATCTCTTGGTCTGCCGAAGGTCCCGATTCATCGGGAGTCGATCCCAGCCTGAGCAGCCAATCTACAAGACATTGGCACTTAATTGAATCCCCTGAAAGATTCTATGCAGGCCCCCAATAAAGTTGCTTGGGGCGGACGCGCAGAAACGATTGAGTAAGCTCCCATGATGGAACCACTCTCGATCACTTGTCCCTATTGCTGGCAACGCATTGACATCGAAGAGCCGGCAAAAGCGGAGACGACGGTCGAATTCGTCACCGATTGTGAGGTTTGCTGCCGTCCCATCCTTGTCACGGCCGAATGGGAGCCGGATGAGGACACCCCCTATCTCACCGTCGAGCCCGAATCCTGAGCCGGTTCGTAGTCCGGAAGCTCAAAGGCAGGATCGACGACTTCATTGATCAGATCCCAAAGCCGCCTCCAGTCCTCCGTAGCGGTATCAAGGGCACCCTCTTCGTTCCCATAAAACGCTGCCACGGCGCCGTCTTCAACGCTGTAGAGAAACGTCGTCAGCTCAATTGATTCATCGTCACGATAGGCACGTTGCATGCGCACGCTATGCCTCTTATGGTCGTCAACGAAAACGATCGCCTCGTATTCACCAGTGCGCCCCAAGCGTTCGAGGAGGAGTCGGAGCATCAGCCCTTTGTCCTGCCCAGCCGTCATGAAGACACCTTCGCTGTAGCTAGCGAGACGTGGGCTCCTTGGACTACCATCTTCGTTTTTCAACCAGTGATCCACTTCGTCGGCGCTCAAACCTGCCTGCTCGTCGGGTGTTTCTCCAAACGGCAAGAAGGGGCCGATGAAACCGATCGCTTTCTCTGGATGAGGCTTCGGTGCACTCTCGTTAAAGTCGTAGCCATTGTTTGCGAGTTCCCGGCGTGTAGAATCGCGAAAGATATGGTCGCGAGAAGTCAGCATTAGGGCAGGAAATCCCTTCGCTTGAAGTTCGCGCACTCGATCAGGTTGTTCCTCGAAAGTTGGACGCATACTGGATGCGGCGTAGAGCAGCCCTTGGATATCGACGAGTGCTCCAAGGTCGCCCAAGCGATACGGGTCACCTTCCTCTAAGCCATACTGCCAGCCAAACCACTGATCGCTCCCCAGTCCGCGACGCATCGCAAGGAGTGTGTTATCAATGTCAAAGACGAGGAGGACCTTCTCCGGCCCGTATTTCTCCCCAAGTCGCATTGCCTCGGCTTGAACCTCTTCAAAATCCCACGTCTCCAAAGCCGTCTTCGGATGGCTATCAAGGCCACATCCGGTCGTTAAAAGGCAGAGCCCGACAAGTCGGCCCAGATTCGTTAAACAGAGGGCAGTTTGCATACCCTTTTCAAACGGCGTTTTCTAGTAGCGGCAAGCCTCGGCGTGCTTTCCGTTCATCGAAGTGTCCGGTTCATCTTCACGAGGCTTATTCTCAACGAGAGTACGAATCGTATCCGCCATGTCACCCAGGACGACTCTCATTGGAGCCTGCCGACCACCCGCATCCTCCATCAACTCTTCTAAACTCATCTCATACAAGACCGGCGGCTCAAGAGCACGAATGGTTGTGAAATGCGATGTGCCATGCAGCGTCCCGAGTAACCCGACGATGGCGAAGGCAACTACACCACCGGCGTCACCCTACAACGGGGCCACATCCAGACCTCCATCGGAACCTTTACGGCCGATGCAGTTACCCAGACTTTCAACTTTCGATCACTCAACGGAGCTTCTGGAAATAATGATCCCGGACTTTCCGGCATCGTCATTCTCGATGTCACGCCCGCCGTTCCGGAGCCTTCAATGTTTTCGCTCCTCGTCGCAGGTCTTGTTTTCGGTGGCAGCCTAAGACGCCGGAGACGCTAAGGGGCTCCCTACCCGAGCTCCGCTCGCACGAGCTTGCTCACGAGACCGAAGTCGATCAGTCCGGCATCCGGATGTTGTTTGAGGATGCCCATGACTTTGCCCATCTCTTTCATTGAGGCCGCACCGCTCTCGGCTACTGCACTCTTTACCAGCGCTTCAACTTGAGCTGGGTCCATCTGCGCTGGCAGATAGATCTCTAGCCAGGCGATCTCGGTGTTGTTTTTCACCACCAGATCATCGCGGCCACCTTTGGCAAACTGCTCATTCGCGCCCTGCATATCCTTCACCGCCTTGCGGATGATCGAGACCACGAGCGCGTCATCGATCTCAGTGTTCTTATCGATTGCTACGCGTTGAATCCCGCCATCAAGGGTGCGAAGAGCGAGCGCGAGATCAGATTCACGAGCCTTCACTGCAGTGATGATATCGGCACGAAGTTTTGCGTAGAGTTCGGACATAAGCGGAGGAATCTATCGACCCACTCTCCCCTGTCGACTTGATATCAAATTAGAGCAACCAGCCGTGGACATGACAGTTTTGTCATAAAGCGGGCGTGTTCTTGCCATCGCGTGTGGAGTTTGGTCTTTTCGGCTCACTGTAATTTGCCGGGCCTCGCAAGCGGACCTCCTTAGGTTAGCAGTCAGCGCCCAACTTGAATTCATCGTAGATCATGTACCAAGAAGAAATAGAAACGAAGCGCCACGAAGGCATGCCTATGATCCAAGCTTGGACAGTCTTGGTTATGATCTCAATGGCCCAGCTGTCATCGTTCGCGGCGGATGGTGTCCTCGAGATACTACCAGATGACGGTGCAGTCTCATTGCAGGTTCTGGGCGACAAGGACGATGCATGGATTTTTGAATCCTCCACGGACTTAGAGAATTGGACACAGTTTACGGATTTCCACAGTGTCTACTCCGACCACGCTCCCGTTGCTTTGGCGGATCCTGAAGAGCTGTCCTTTTATCGCGCCAGATCGATCCCAAGGTTTTATGATCCACTACATATTCGAACGATCGAGTTAACCTTCGAAGAATCAAACTGGCTTTCTATTCTTCAGGCGAACTATACCGACGCCTCGATCTTAGTCGGAGACCTGACCGTGGATGGATTCGTCTTCGCCGACGTTGGAATCAGATACAAAGGGAATACCTCTTACACGCGGAGCGGGGAAAAGAAATCAATCGCGATCGAATCCGATTACACTGATATCAACCTCGAGGTCATGGGCTATGACGATTTCAATTTTAATAACGCCTTCGGAGACGAAACAATCCTGCGGGAAGCGCTCTATTTCAACTCGATCAAAGAGTATGCCATCACCCCGAATGCGGGCTTTATCAAGATTCTGATCAACGGAGAGAATTGGGGCCTCTATTCGAATGCGCAGCAACAGTACGGCCCCCTCATCCGAGAGTGGTTCAAGAGCAATGACGGTGATCGCTGGAAGTCTCCCAGTGGGACGGGGGCTGGCGGTGGAACGACCGGCGGTGGTGGCGGTGGGTTCGCCACCGGGGATAAGGCCCTGCTCTATCTCGGAGATGATTCAGCGGACTACGAGGCACTATATGAGCTCAAATCACAGAACTCTCTCGACCCTTGGGCGCACTTGATTGCGGCCTCAAAGCATCTAGATGAAACCGATACGGCCGGAGCCAATTATCGTGAAGCCATGGACACGGTCTTAGCGGTCGACCGCTGGCTCTGGTTCCTCGCGGCGGAGAACATCTTTACCGACGACGATAGCTACTGGCACAAGGGGGCGGATTATCAAATCTACTACGAACCCGACTCCGGTCAGATCCATCCCATCGAGCACGACGGCAATGAAGCGTTCACCGTCAGCCTACACGACCTTGATCCGATGTATTATGAGGATAATGCGAACCGGCCGATCATTTCTAAATTCCTCGCTAACCCGGAACTGCGCCAGCGCTACCTCGCACATTTTCGGACGATTCTCAGCGAGCGTTTCAACCCTACCTACCTGAATGCACTGATCGATCTCTACCGCGGCGTCATCGTCAATGAAGTGGCACTCGATCCGAAAATTACTTACACGGTCGAAGACTTCGAAACCGATATCATAGAACTGAAAGGGCATATCCAGAGCCGCTACGACTATCTCATAGCGCATGCGGAAGTCGCTCAAGTCGGGCCAACTATATGGAGTGTTTCGCAACCCGTCCCTCCCGTGCCCGGAGACTCGGCTAATATCACTTCAACCGTATCCCAAAACGGAACAGACGTGGTCAACGCCGTCTATCTCTATTACCGGCAAGGGTCATCGGGAGCGTATACCGATGTTGAGATGCTCGATGACGGATTGCACGCAGATGGAGCAGCAGGAGATGGTGTTTTCGGAGAAAGTATCCCCGGCTTTCTTGCCGGCCAAAAAGTCCGCTACTACCTCGAGGCGATATCGGGCAACGCCTCTGCTACCGCTGTCTACAATCCTCACCGCGCAGAATTGGATCCCTACATTTATGAGGTAACAACCGAACTCGCCGGCTCCACTTCGATCGTCATCAACGAATTCATGGCCTCCAATGACAGCGCGTTCGCCGACCCCCAAGGTGAATTCGACGACTGGATTGAACTGCGCAACCTGACGAACTCAGTCGTCGATCTCTCCGGCCTCTTTCTCAGCGACAATGCAGGCAATCCACGAAAATGGGAATTTCCAGCAGGGACCACAATCGCTGCATCTGGATACCTGATTGTTTGGGCAGACGAAGATGGCAGCGCTACCCCAGGCCTGCACGCCAACTTCAAGTTGTCGGCCAGTGGTGAGGAGATCCTCCTCGTGGATACAGATTTAAATCTAAATGCAGTCCTCGATTTCGTAGTCTACGATAGCGCACAGACAGATGTATCCATCGGCCGAACGGACAAAAACCCGGAACCCTTTATCTCGATGTCACCGACCCCCGGATTCGCCAACGAGTAAGGCAGAATACAACGTGTGATTAGAGCAGCGCTTCCTTTTCAGCCTTGGAGAGCTGCTTGATTCGCCACTCCTCTTTGCAGGCTTCTGAGCGCGTCCCGATCACTTGGGTATAGACCAGCACCAGCGGCCCACGCCCGCGGACATATTTCGCCGCCTTCGGCCCACCCGACTGATGCTCCTCCAGCCGACGCTCAACATCCATCGCCACGCCCGTGTAGAGCGTGCCATCCGCACATCGTAAAATATAAACCCTCCACTTCATTTAAACCAAATATCTCACCACAGAGACGCATTCGACAGGCTCATGCCATGACAGTGAAAAAGACTTTAACTAAAAGAGTAACCACAAAAAGCACAGAAGCCCCCAAAAGCTCATTGCTCAGAATTGTTCACCACAGAGGAAAGAGAGTTACTGTAAGGTTTAACCACTGATATCCACTGATGACCACTGATCTGATCAACTGTTTCTAGATAGTAAACTCATTCGTGGAAAAAACTTACAGAGCAACAAGCATCCGGGGTTATCAGTGTCCATCTGTGGTTTATTTCAGATCTTAAGTTCTGTGTCTTCTGTGGTTAAACTAAACAGAACCTAAGTATCCAGAGAGCCTACGCTCCGTGCTCTCTGTGGTTAAATAAACCAGAGCAACAAGTATTCGCAATATTTGCGTCCATTCGCGGTAAACCTTCCAGAGCCTAAGTCTTGTGCCTTCCCTGGCATGAGCCTGTCGAATGAGTGGTTAAACCTTACGGAGCCTAAGCATCCGTGGTCACTGTATTTAAGTCTTACTACCTCAATCGGACGAGGAGGTCTTTGCTGTCGACTTGGTCGCCTGGGGCGACTTCGATCAAGTCGACAACGCCGGCTTCGAGGGCGTAAACGGTGGTCTGCATCTTCATTGCTTCGAGGACAGCGAGCTTTTCATTCTTCTTCACTTGATGCCCTACGGTGACGAAGACACTGCTTACCATCGCGGGGATGGGTGCGCCGACTTCTAAGCGATTGGCTGGATCGGCTTTCGCGCGGCGCTTAGATTCACTTTTGATCGAGCGGTCTAAGATGACGCATTCGCGTGCCAGACCATTGAGTTCAAAGGTCAAGCTGCGTTCACCATCCTCATTTGGCTCGCTGACATAAATGAGTTTTACGATGAGCGTTTTGCCTCGCTGGATTTCAACAGAGATCTCTTCACCTGGTTTAAGACCATAGAAAAAGGCTGGCGTTGGCAGGATGCGTGCGGCCCCGAATTTATTCACGAAGTTTACCAGATCCTCAAAGACTTTTGGATACATTAAATAGCTGTAGAGGTCGTCATCATTCATCTCTCGCTTGAACTTCTTTTCGAGCGTTGCTCTCGTCTCTACGAGGTCGACTTTTTCGGCGCGTGTGCCTGGTCGTCCCTTGAAGGGTTTGCGGTCACCCAGGACTACTTTCTGAACGGGTTTCGGCCAACCACCTTTCGGCTGTCCGAGTCCACCGGATAGCATATCGACGACGGATTCTGGGAAGGCAGTGCCTGGTTCCAAATTGACGAGGTCAGAGGGCTCAACCCCTTTGGTGAGGAGGAACATCGAGAGGTCTCCGACCACTTTACTACTTGGGGTCACCTTAACGATATCCCCGAGAAGAACATTCACTTCATGGTAATAGCGAACCACTTCCGGCCAGCGGGCACCGAGCCCGAGTGAACGGGCCTGCTCGCGCAGGTTGGTGTATTGCCCGCCCGGCATTTCATGGGTGTAGACTTCGGCCGAACCGAATTTCGGAGAGGTGTCAAAAGGACCGTAGTATTGGCGAACGGCTTCCCAGTAAATCGAGAGTTCATTAAAGAACTTAAGGTCCAGCTGCGTATCGCGCTTATCTGCTTTGAGCGCATTCACGACCGAATTAAGATTTGGCTGTGAGGTGAGCCCTGACATGGAGGAAATGGCCAGGTCAACAACATCAACTCCGGCCTCGGCCGCCTTGATCACTGAGGCGCCTGCGATCCCAGATGAATCATGGGTGTGGAAATGGATCGGAATCCCGATTTCGCTCCGCAATGCTTTGATCAATTTGTAAGCAGCATGAGGGGTGCACAGCCCCGACATATCTTTGAGGGCGAGAACGTGAGCGCCCATTTTTTCGAGTTCTTTCGCGAGCTCGAGGTAATACTTCAGGGTGTATTTATCACGGGTTTCATCGAGGATGTCTCCAGTGTAGCAGATCGTCGCTTCACAGACCGATTGCGTATCCTCGCGTATTGACTGCATCGCTACACGTAGGTTCGGCAGATAGTTGAGCGAATCAAAGACGCGAAAAATATCCATCCCGCTCTCCGCGGAGTGCTTGATGAAACCCCGAATCACATTGTCCGGATAGTTGGAGTAACCCACCCCGTTTGCGCCGCGTAGGAGCATCTGAAAACAGACGTTCGGAATCAGTTCCCGCAATCGACGCAGGCGCTTGAAGGGATTCTCGTGGAGGAAGCGCATCGTGGTGTCGAAAGTCGCCCCACCCCAGCACTCGACACTGTAGAGGTTGTGTCCACGCTGCGCGATCGACTCTGCCACCTTGAGCTGATCAAAACTCCGCATCCGCGCCGCGAGCAGAGACTGGTGGGCGTCGCGCATCGTCGTATCAGTGACCAGTAAGCGTGACTGTTTGCGGGTCCACTGAGCGAACTTCTCGGGACCGTTTTTCGTCAAATAATCTTTTGTGCCGGCGGGGACTTTTGCCTCTCGGTCGAATTCTGGAACGATGATCGGCAGGTCCATGATCGGCTCAGGGCGCCCCTTGACCTGCGGGTTTCCATTCACGATCGTCTCACCGAGGAGATTGAGAACTTTGGTTGCTCGGTCACGACGGGGTTTGAAGCTCAAGAGCCCTTTCGTCGTATCGATCAAGGTCGTGGTTGCATTACCGGAATTGAAAATTGGATGCGCTATGACATTTTCGATGAATGGAATGTTCGTCTTCACTCCGCGAATACGCATTTCACGCAGGGCGCGATCCATCCGCTGGATAGCGAGCTCGAAGCTACCCGCTGACGCGGTTAACTTAACGAGGAGGGAATCGTAGAAGGGAGTGATGACCGAGCCAGTGTCCCCCATGGCGCCATCCAAGCGGATTCCAAAGCCAGCTGCGCTTCGATAACTGACGATCTTTCCATAGTCCGGGGCAAAGTTCTTTTCCGGATCCTCGGTCGTGATACGCGCCTGGATCGCGTATCCATTTCGGGGAATCTTCGACTGTTTCGGGATGTTGATTTCCTTGCCGTGTAGGCTGTGCCCTTGAGCGATCAGGAGCTGGCTTCTCACGATATCGATCCCCGTAATGACTTCTGTCACGGTATGCTCAACTTGGATACGTGGGTTCATCTCGATGAAGAACCATTCATGGGTATCGAGGTCTAAGAGAAACTCGACCGTGCCGGCATTGTAATACCCGATTGATTTTGCGATCTTTACCGCTGCCTCGCAGAGGGATGCACGGAGGTCATCGGGTAGGCCGACTGAAGGAGCGA
This sequence comes from uncultured Puniceicoccaceae bacterium, assembly GCA_963933835.1. Classification (GTDB taxonomy): domain Bacteria; phylum Verrucomicrobiota; class Verrucomicrobiia; order Opitutales; family Oceanipulchritudinaceae; genus CAWVVV01. Next base: position 173,074 of record CAWVVV010000004.1, read on the forward strand.
TCTCGATGACCTTCTGGTGCCGGCGCTGAACCGAACAGTCGCGCTCATGCAGGTGGATGACGTTGCCCTTTTTATCACCCAGGATCTGCACCTCAATGTGCTTCGCCCGCTCAACGTAGCGTTCGAGGAAGACAGCGGAGTTTCCAAAAGCACGTTGCGCTTCCCCTTGGGCCTCTTCGAGGAACGGCTTGAGGTCCTTTGGATCTTTAACCACCCGCATCCCGCGACCACCCCCACCAAAGGCCGCCTTGATGATGAGCGGGAAACCAATCTTCTTTGCGATCTTAAGGGCTTTGTTTGGATCGGCAATAGGGTCCTGAGTGCCGGGCAAGGTCGGAACGTCCGCTTCATCAGCGATTTTACGCGCTTCGATTTTATCCCCCATCCGGCCAAGAAGATCCGAGCTGGGGCCGACAAAAGTGATTCCATTGTTTTCGCAAGCCCTGGCAAAGTCGGCATTCTCGGATAGGAAGCCGTACCCTGGGTGGATCAAATCAACCTGATGCGCTTTTGCGGTCGCGATGACACTATCAATGTCCAAATAAGCCGCTACTGGCCCCAGCCCCTCACCGATCAAATACGATTCGTCCGCTTTGAAGCGATGTACCCCGAAGCGATCTTCATTGGCGTAGATGGCGACCGTTCGGCAACCCATCTCGGTGGCACTACGGAAAATACGAACGGCTATTTCACTACGATTGGCGGCAAGGAGTTTCACAATAGGTTATGGATAGGCGGGTATGAAGGGATGCAAACTGAATGCTATCGAATAGAATTTTCCAATCCAGTCCAAGTCAACGAACATCACTATCTGCAGGACTGGAACCACTGTATGCACAGAAGCTCATGCCGAGACAGAGGGAAAGAGACAGAGGGAAAAATAGCTACTGTAAAGTTTAACCACGAATGACACGAATGAGGTTAGAAGTCTCAAAAGCTCATTGCTCAGAATTGTTCACCACAGAGGCACAGAGGAACACGGGTGAAAGACTGTAACTGTAAAGTTAACCACGGATGGACACAGCTAAACACGGATCTGATCAACTGAATATCTGTCCACGAATTAACACGAATCAGGTTCAATAGTTACAAAATCTTAAACCACAAAAAAAATAGAGCATACGTATCAGTGTTTATTTGTGCCTATTCGTGGACAACACTTACAGAGCCTAAGCTCCGTGCTCTCTGTGTCCTCTGTGGTAAAAAGTCTTACAGAGCCTAAGTCATCCGTGTCCATCCGTATCTACTTCCTGATGCTTCACTTGGCAGTCGTATAGAATGTAGGAGTCGCGGTGGGTGGCGTAGGTTTTGGTTATATCCACAATATTTCGGGATGCTAATCTCTGCCTCGTCTCTTTGCGATTTTGGAAGAGTTGGTTTGATCAAGTCTCATAAATACGCATTACTTTTGGGGTTAACCTGAGAAATTAATGCACAGTATATTGAGCACGTTCCTACTTTTGGGCGCACTCTCGATCAGTTCCCTGAGCGCAGCCCGTAGTCATCCGGAAAAGTATTACCAAGAGTCTTACGCTGATAAGATTGGGGGAGAAACAGAGGTTCGCGCCGCTGATGGAACCCGCGTCGATATCTTAACGGATGTGCATGCGATTGAAGTAGACTTTGGTGACAAGTGGGCAGAGGCCGTTGGGCAAAGCCTCTACTACGCTTTTCAATTCAATCGAAAGGCTGGGATCGTTCTCATCCTTGAGGATGCATCGGATTACAAATACCTCATTCGCCTCAACTCCGTGATCGAGCAGTTCGATCTCCCGATCGATGTCTTAGAAATCACGAACTACGACGAAGAGTAAACGTCCGCGCTAAGAATAACTGAAGCACAGTTTAACCATGCATTCGAGAAGCTCATGCCGGGACAGATGAAAAGACTTCAACTGAAATATCTGTCCACGAATTAGCACGAATCAGGTTCAATGGTTACAAAATCTTTAACCACAAAAAGAAATAGAGCATACGTATCAGTGTATATTTGTGCCTATTCGTGGACAACACTTACAGAGCCTAAGAGCTATCCACATTCATCCTTGGATACATCATCACTCTTCACCCGGCAGTAGTAGATCATGTAGGTATCGCGGCGGGCTGCGCCGTAGGCTTTGGTCGGGACAGCGTCGTAGATGAGGTCGGAATTTTGGAGGCGTTGCTCGAATTCTTTGTCGCGGCTCGCTGACCAGAAAGCGACGATTCCACCTGGAGCGAGGACCTCTTTGATCAGGGCAAGACCCGCTGGGGAATAGAGTCGCTGGTTCCCTGCCTGAACCATCGCAGTGGGGCCATTGTCGATATCGAGAAGAATCCCGTCGTAGCCGTCGGGTGTCGCCTTTGAGAGAAGATCGATGACGTCGCAGGTGTGCATGATGACGCGGGGGTCGTCGAGGAGAGCTCCGTTGAGCTCGCGAAGATGGGTGCGGTTCCATTCGACAACGGCAGGGAGCAGCTCCGCGACCGTGACGCTACCGATTGCGGGCAGGTCTTTCAGGAGGGCTTTGAGGGTATACCCAAGCCCGAGTCCACCGACGAGATAGCGCGGCGCTGTAGTCTCTGTGATTTGTGAGGCCACCTTCACCCCCATCTCATACTCTGAGTAGGTGGAGAAGGAATGCATCAATTCCCGTCCTTCGAGGAGAATCTTGTATTGGCCATCGTGGGCGTAGAGCGTGAGGCTCCCGCCATCGGGTGTGGTCGCTTCGGCCAGTTGTATCCGCGGTTTCATACGTATAGGTGAGTCGCGTTAACCCAGTGAAGCGACGTAAATCGATGAGGAAATCTAACAACTGCAGCGTTTGTCCACGAATAGACACGAATCTGATTGCTCGGAATAATATCTCACAGAGGCACTGAGACACAGAGGAAGGCTTAAACTGCAAAAATAACCACGGATCTGGTTCAAGGCTTGAAATTCTTTAACCACAAAACGCTCAAAAGCTCGTTGCTCTGGATTGTTCACCACAGAGGCACAGAGGAAAGATTAGAACAGCAAAATCAACCCCCTCGAGCAACAAGCATTCGTGGACATTCGTGGACAACCCTTACAGAACCTAAGCCCTCCGTGTCCTCTGTATCCTCTGTGGTGAACAAAACCATTACAGAGCGAAAGTCTTTTGTGCCCTTCTTGTGCCTTCTGTGGTTCCAATCCATACAGAGCCAAAGCATCCGTAGTAATTCGTGTCCATTAGTGGACCCTTCTTACAGATCCATAGTCATCCATAGTAATAAAATCATCTCTTAAATCTCCGTGCTCTCCGTGTCTCTCCAGGCATGAGCCTGCCGAATGCGCTCATCCGTGGTCAAAAGAACAGAGCCAAAGCTTTCGCACACATTCGTGTCCATTCGCGGTAAACCTTCATGAGTCCTGTCTTGATCCTGTGCTCATCGTCGTCAGAGTGAGCGGCGTCTCATGATTCTGATTCTCCGACGCATCCCTTTTCCTTCCACCCGACTCACTCCATCTCCTCGACCGCTTTTTCAACGGCGTCCTCGTAGCCAGCGTTAATGCGGATGAAGAGTTCTTGGAGGCCTTTAGCTGACTGCATGACGGCTTTGATCCCACCGGGCTGGCGACGTTGAATTTTGACTGACCCGGTGCGGTTCGTCCGACCAAGGGATTTCCCGCCGTAGGAGCGCCCGATGATCGTGCCGACGACGCCTTCGAGGGCCTCGATCTTTTTCAAGACCACGAGGCATTCCTTGGAAGTGCTTTGATGTCGACCGCGCAAAGGCATGAGCGCTTAGAGGACCCTCACTCCTCAGGAGAGGCAAACACGAAAGCTCGCAGCGCATCATATGGACTGGAATGTTAACCACAAATACATGCATTCGACAGGCTCATGCCAGGACGGACCTGATCATCTGTTGAAAAACTTCACCACGAATGGACACGAATTAGCACGAATCTGCTCAACAGAAAGAGTGATCTAACCAAAAAAGCACAAACACCTTGGCTCAGTGATATTCACCACAGAGGGCACAGAGGAAAACGGAGAACAGTTAAGGACTGATTGCATCCTGTTCATCCTGTCAGAAAAACAGAGACTAAGCATTCGTGCTATTCGTGGTTAAACCTTACAGAGCGATAAACCAGTTCATTGGTTTTCAGTTAAACAGTTTTCAGACCCCCAAGCCCCTCCGCCTGACAGAGCCTAAGCATTCGCGAACATTCGTGTTCATTCTCGGTAAACCCAACAGAGCCTAAACCGTCATCCGCGTCTATATATTGTTCTACAAATGCTCTATCTAAAAGCCATCATAGCTTTGGGCTTGGAGCGCGAACTTTTGGAGCTCACTGACGGTTTCTCTAACGGCTTCGCCGATGGAATCATGCTGAGTAATATCCGAAATCCGGGCCTTTGTCTGCTCGAGCTCGGCGTGACTGAACATGAGGTTACCCAGCTCACAGACGTCGACGAGGGCGATGAGGACGGATTCTTCACGCGTGGGCTTACTCGACGCGTCGAGGATGATACGTCGCAGTCGTTTGAGCACGGCAAGCTCTTCTGAGAGGTCAAGGGTCTCATAATGTTGCGAGTGGAATACCCAGAGGATGTCCTCATCATCCTTACGTAGAATCTTGTGATAAACGAGACGATCAAGGATCTGCCTTCGAAACCGATCCGCATTTGCAGCGAGGTGCGTGATCAAGTTCTGGAGACTGGGTCGCACCATACCGCACAGGTTTGAAAGGGCCTCGAGGAGTTCCTCTTCTTCTGGTGGGTTCACGCCCGGCGCGATATCGATCTCGTTAACCCCAAGTGAGATCAGTTCATGGTGTATAAGCTCGGCGATGAGGGCCCCTGCGAGGGCATGATCAAAAGCCTGTTCGGGCATCTTGCGAAACTTGACCGTCTGATCATCAAGGCCGAGGAGTATAAGAGATTCTGTGACGTTTAGCTTTATTCTTTACAATGGCTAAAGCTGAGCTTCACGGCAAGTCATATGATCCCTTAGATTACGCTATTAGAGCCCCTATAGTCTACTATTCGAATAGTTTATTCCTGACTCTATTGATCACCTCTAATGAAGGCGTTCCAAAAACCTCTCGCTAACCCTCACGCTGCACTTGGCGGATAAGATTCTCGATGTATCCATTATCACCTGACAACACATGGTTCTCTTTGATCTCCCATGGGCGCCCCGTCATGTCCATCAGGCGTTCATAAATCTTTCTTTTGACTCGTTTCCAGCTGGCTTTGGTCGTTTCGGTTTTTTGACGTTTAAGAATCATACGTCTACCCGGGTGGCTAAAAAGGGTTCAGGCGGAAGGTGCGGGACGACGTCTTTTTCATTCATGACTCGATGGTGAGGGCCCTTGCCCTGTGTCATCATCTCATGATCAAGAGCGGTCGCGAGGGCGTCATCTCCGGGTCGTGGACTGGCGAAAGTATAGATTCCATAGACAGTGTATCCGGCCTCAAACATCATCGCAGCGTAGAGGGAACATAAGGCACCTCCGAGACTGTGACCCGTAACCCAAATGCGCTGCTCGTTGTCGTTCATATGATCGATACTGTTGGTTACTTGAATGACCGAAGGAAAGAGTGCGTCCTGAAAGCCTTCGTGCGTTTTCGTGAGCGGGCCTGGGTCATGGACAGCTTGGAAATTGGCAAACCAGTCATTGACGTCATCTGAACCTCTAAAGACGACAACGATGTCCTGCTCATTGCCAGCAATGAAGCACTGCGTATCAATGTCTTTAGCCTTACGCACGTTAATGAAGTCGCAGCTGTCGAAGCCGAGCTGTTTTGCCCCGGCTTTTATGGCAGAGCCATTTCTATACGCTAGGTCGCAGAGGACGGCCATGGACAGAGCTGTTTTTGCGTCATAGCGCTTTGTGCGCCTGAGGCCTGTATAGTGTTCCAAATATTCGCTCATGATGAATTCCAGTTTGAAGTGGGACGGCCTGGGAGCCATTGGCGGCTAGGCGCATTCATAGAGAACAATCCCTCCCAATATGTCTACGCTTATATGGTTAGTTCTGCTCAGAAAACCGGTCTGCACGACAACGCGGCTAGTCTTGGAGTTAACTCGCTGAGGAGCAAAAAAGACTTAGCGACGCGCCTTGCGCCGAGCGCAGAATGGCTCAAGCCTTCGGTCATGAAAATCAAGACGGCACGTTTTCAGACCAGTGTTGCGGCGTATGATGAGTGTCCCAAGGCCTCGCGGCCGGAGTTCGCTTTCGTCGGTCGGTCGAATGTGGGGAAGTCCTCCCTGATCAACATGCTGACAAACAAGAAGGAGCTCGCGAAAACATCGGGGGTGCCGGGTAAAACACAGCAGATAAATTTCTTCGATATCGACGCTCGCTGGCATCTCGTCGATTTGCCGGGCTACGGCTTTGCGAAGGTCTCGAAGGCACAGCAGGAGCAGTTCAATATCCATGTGAGCGCCTACCTGACGCAGCGCGAAACGCTCAATCAAGTCTTCGCCCTCGTCGATTCCCGGATTGAACCACAAAAGAACGATTACGAATTCATCGCATGGCTGGAAGAATGCGAAGTCCCCTACTCGATTGTTTTCACGAAGACGGACAAGAGCTCGGAAGGTCAGGTACAGCACCACATCGGGCTCTTCCAAGAGGGGCTAAAGGAGCGAAATCTAGAACCCACGATGACTTTTAAGTGCTCGGCTAAAACTGATCGCGGCCGCGGCCCAATCCTCAACTTCATCGAAGGCAAGCTACCGAAGAAGCCTAAGGCTTCGAAGTCTGTGCCAACGATGAACCTGTCATGGATGAAGAAGAAATAGGCGTCATTTTTACCTGCGTGCGTTTATGAGTGATCCAACGAAAACGACCCGTCTCCGCATCGACCTATTTCCGCGGGCGATCAAGGCGATCCGAAGTGGTCACCCATGGATCTACCGGGATAGCATCAAAAGCCAAAACCGCGACGGCGATATTGGCGAATTGGCGATCATGTATGACAGCAAGAATCGCTTTCTTGCGGTGGGGCTCTACGACCCCAGCTCACCCTTTCGCGTCCGCATTCTCCACCATGGCAAAGCGGCTACGATCAATCGAGAATGGTGGCTGGAGAAGGCAACGGCCTGTCGTGAGTTGCGTGACAAAGAAGTCTTCAGCTCTGAAACGAATGGCGCCCGCTGCATCAACGGCGAAAGCGAAGGCTTTCCTGGCATCGTGGTTGATCGCTATGCAGATACGCTCGTGGTTAAGCTCTATTCTGCCTCATGGCTGCCACATTGGGAAGAGATCGAGTCCGTTTTTCGTGAAGTCTTTGCGCCGCGTTTTCTCGTTCTGCGTCTGAGCCGAAACATTCAGCCAATTGCGGCAAAGCGATGGAAACTCAAAGAAGGCTTTTGTGGTGATGCGGGCGAGGACATGGTTATCTTTAAAGAAAACGCCCTTTGCTTCGAAGCCGCTGTCCGCGAAGGCCAGAAGACAGGATTTTTCCTCGATCAACGCGATAATCGAGCCCGTGTCGAGAAACTGAGTAAAGGTCGTGCAGTGCTGAATGTCTTTAGCTTCTCCGGTGGGTTCTCACTCTACGCCGCTCGAGGGGGCGCAAAAAGCGTGACTGATCTCGACATTAGCGCGCACGCTTTAGCAAGTGCGAAGCGGAACTTCGCGCTCAACGCCGCCGAGGCGCCCATCTCGAATGCTTCCTATGAACAAGTGCAGGCAGATGCCTTCGCTTGGATCGAAACAGCAGAGGAAAAATTCGATCTCATCATTCTCGATCCCCCTTCGCTCGCAAAACGTGAAAAAGAACGGGAGCGCGCCATCCAAGCTTACAAGGGCTTGAACAAGCGAGCCATGCAGATGCTTCACCCAGGCGGCATCCTCGTCACAGCCTCATGCTCAGCGCATGTTAGCGCAAAGGAGTTCCTCCTTCTTGTCCGTCAATCAGGCAACAACAGCGGACGCAGATGGAAAGAAAAGTGGACGAGCGGACACGCAGTGGACCATCCGGCGGGCTTTCCTGAAGCGCAGTATCTGAAAGCGATCTGCATGGAGTTCAGTTAGAGGGTAAGGTGCCCCTGAATCTCATTGCACTACCCTAGCTAAAACGATCAATCTAAGTTCATGTTTGGTCACGCTATGCTCTCTCAGCGTATTGCCCTCCTCACTGCAATTTCCCTACTTTACCTAGCTAACTTCCCACTCCGAGCAATCGACAAAGTTCGAGTCGAGACCCGGGTGGATGAGGCAATTGAGGCTTTTGATGTCGATGGAGAAGGCGTTATTGTCGCCCTCCTAGACCGCGGCATAGGTTGGCAAATAATGACATCCGGAATGAGGATGGCACGACGCGGATTAAATACATTTTCGACCTCAGTGACGCTACGGGCGCAAATGCCGCAGAGAACCCCTATGGTGCTGGCACGATATACACAGAAGACCAAATCAACGCGGCACTGAATTCTGGGAATCTCCTAGCCCACCGCGACGCGGTTGGCCATGGAACGACGACTGCGGGCATCCCAACGGGCAATGGGCGAACCTCGAGCAATCGCAAATACCGTGGCATTGCACCCAAGGCATCCATTATCGCAGTTAAAGTCACCTCTGATGGAGCTCCGGCTCACGACAACCAACCTGCTGAAGCATCGTTCTTCAACTCCGCATTCATACCCATCGCGATTCAGTTCGTCGCAGATAAGGCCGCAGAATTAGGAAGTTACTTCGAGAGGCGAATGCCGCCTTCTTTTGGGAACTCAATTTTGCGTTCCTTGTAGAGCGTAGAAAGCGTTCGCTTGAAAACCTTTTTGCTCACGTTGAAAGCTTTGCGAATGAGCTCTGGTGAGCTCGAATCGTCGTAGGGAAGATCCCCGTCCTGCTCCTTCAGCGCAGCGAGGATGCTTTCACTCAAGCCACGGATCGGCGGCGGCCCAGAGGGATCGAGACTTAAGTCGATCTTCCCATCCGGACGCACAGTACGAACGTATCCATTAATCACTTCACCAACTTTGAGGCTCGTCCCAAGATCGCTATGATAGACGAGCCCACTGTAGCGCTCTTCGACAATCGCATTGTAGCCGAGTGGCGTCCGATGCGTGATGAGGAACTTCACTGGCTGTGAGTCGGTGTAGTGTGGCCGCCCTTCGGATAGGAAGCGCTGCCACTTCGTCGTCGCTACGATGCGCTGAGTGAGGGTGTCGAGTTTGACATAGACGACAACACATTCTCCCACCTCGACAAGGACTTCACCCTGCTCACGATAAGGCAAAAGTAGATCTTTCCCAAGACCCCAGTCTAGAAATGCACCAATCTGCTCATGCACATCGACCACGGTCAGAGCAGCAAATTGACCCACGACGGCGTGCGGACGCTCGGTCGTCGCGATGAGACGATCTTCCGAATCATTATAGAGAAAGACCTCAAGGTCATCGTCTTCAATTGTGCCCTGTGGAGCCAGTTTACCAGGAAGCAAAATATCCCCGAGATCCTCCCCATCGAGGTAAAAGCCACTCCCTGTTTCCCGCAAAACTGTGAGGATATTATACTTACCTATCTCCGCCATTTCGAAACCTTGAAGACATCTTTAGGCAATGGGGAGAGCTAAATATAACAAACTGCTTGGCATACATCCCGGATCAGCTGTTTTTGCCCTTAGCAGCCTCGTTGAAGCGTTAAGTGCGTTTTCCATTCGTCACTTTTCTCTCGACGCGCCTTCGGCAGATATGCACATAAGCAGACAGTGAATTGCACTCAAAACAGCACCCAACTTCGGAACAAAGTATCCATTTGGATTCTTTATGCTCCTTCGGCGTGCTCACAAGTGATGTAGCTTTCTTCTAGCAGATTTCACTTTTCCGATGCCCGCCGAGATTTTCTCTGCGGGCTTTTTTGTGCCATGAAAACACCCACCGAAACAGTTCAACCCTCCGAAGAACCTGAGCCATCACGTTCAGCCCAGTTTGTCGTCTTTGGAATCATCGCCTTAGGGTCGCTCCTCTTTTCCCTCAAAGGTGTCTTTGCGAAGTTGGCCTACAACCATGGCTCGGATCCACTTGAAATCCTCACGCTCCGGATGGCATTCGCTTTACCTTTCTTCGCGACAACATGGTTGATCATCGAGCTGCGCAAGGCCGCTGCCCAACCTGCGCAACGGCTCAAGGACATAGCACAACTCGCCGCCCTTGGTCTCTTGGGCTACTATGCATCCTCGATGCTCGACTTCATCGGCCTACAGTATGTGAGCGCGAGTCTCGAACGCATCATCCTCTACAGCTATCCAACCATGGTGCTACTGCAGAGCGCTAGGATCTTTCGCCAACGCATCGAGCGCAGTCTCTATTTCGCCTGCCTGCTGACGTGGGCCGGGGTCTCCTTGTCCTTTTTTGGAGAATCCAGTTTTGAGCATGACACTCCATCTCTCCTCTTGGGAGGTGGGCTCATCCTCCTCTGCGCTTTCACTTATGCGCTCTTTGTTGTTCTGAGCGGGCGACTCCTCAAGCGCATCTCTTCGCAACATTTCACGAGTGGAGCGATGACGTTCTCAAGCCTCTTCATGTTGTCCCACTTTTCTGCTACACGAGGGATTGAGAACCTCTTCACGGCTGCCCCCGAAGTCTTGGGCATCGGATGCTTCCTAGGCATCTGCGGAACAGTGATCCCGGGCTACCTCACTGCCTACGGCCTCAAGCATACCGGGGCAGCTCGCTTTGCTGTGGTCAGCTCCATCGGACCGGTCATGACTCTTTTCGCGGCCACTTATGTTTTAGGAGAAGTTCCAACTGTTTTCCACTGGGTTGGACTTGGCCTGACACTTTTTGGTGGACTCTCCGTAGTCCTCAAGAAGAAGCAAGCATCCGACTAAGGTTTCATCTGGTTTTGAGATTCGATCTACTCCGACCGGAATGGAATGGTTATCCGAACCCAGACAGAAACAGCCTTACCATCCTTCTCACCAGGGCGGAATAGCCACTTTTTGACCGCCTTTACTGACGGACCCTCAAAGCCACGATCAGTTGAATTGACGGCACGGACAAGCGTCGTTGTTCCATCAGACCTGACGACAAATTCAACCGTCACGGAACCTTCAATACCCATTCTCAAATACTCGATCGGATAAATAGGCGGGACCTGCTGAATAGCTTCCGGCGGAACGGTGAGGTCTTTTATTTGATGAATGAACTCAGCGAGTTCATCTCCGACGATACCCGTATCCACGACCACTCCACTGCCTGCCATCCCACTCAAATCGAGATTCAGAGCGGTCTCAATAGCGGTCAGAGACGGCGGCTTAAACTTCTCTTTAGGCGGCGGAATATCAACAACCTCCTTAATAATATTCTCAACAACTGGCGGGTCAAAAGGCGGTGGCGGTGCAACAACAATACCTGAGTCTACCGGTGAAACTTTTGGCACGACCTTCAGCGATATCATTTGTGCCATTGGAACCACAATAAAGACCGCTATACCGCACCCCAAGCACCATAGAAGGCTACTTGATTGTATTCGTCTTAGAGACAACAGGAGATAGAAGGCGCATAGGCTAAACTTTATTGAGTTGATGGCTGTTCACCTAATCAACGCACCGAGCTCCCGAAATCTTAAGGCCCCAAGCCAAATTAAACCAACATACATTGTATCAATGCATGACTACACACAGAGCAGTCTGAATGGACGACCGGCTGGGATTCACATTCCCAAGGAACACGACCACCGCGAATGAGCCTCTTCATTTGAAGACGCCTTGTAACCGATAAAACGGATTCAGGTAACTCTACTAGGGCTTGGAATTGCCTTCGTATTTGAAGACCATCGTGGTGTTACCCGGAACAGTGATCTTCAACGATTGGCTGTGGCTATCCCACGGAATCGGTTCCGTTTTAACGCCTCCCATGTTTCCAACTCCATTGCCACCATAGACGTCGGCATCGGAGTTAATCACTTCGCTCCAGTAACCTTCGAGTGGAACACCAACGGTGTAGCCACTACGGATGGATGGGGTGAAATGAGCGACAACGAGGTAAACTTCATTAAACTCGGTGTCTTTACGCAAGAAGGTGAAAACTGAGCTTTCAGAGTTGTTCATTGAGACCCACTCAAATCCATCAGCTCTCGTATCGCCCCAAGCAAAGAGGCCTGTGCTGGTGTAGAGCTTATTGAGGTCGCGAACGATCCCTTGAATACCTGAGTGATCCTTATACTCAAGTAGGTTCCATTGGAGTTGCTGGTTATATTGCCACTCTTCGGGCTGACCAAATTCACAGCCCATGAAGAGCGTCTTTTTGCCAGGCCATACCCACATGAGCGCATAGAGTGCGCGAAGCGTCCCAGCCTTTTCGCTGATCGAGCCAGCGGCCATATTCAAGAGGAGCGAGCCTTTACCGTGCACAACCTCATCGTGGGAGAAGACCTGGGTGAAGTTCTCCGAGAATTGATAGATTATCCCAAAGGTTAGGTTGTGATGATGGTGCTTCCGGTAAATGGGATCCTTTTGGAAGTATTGCAGCGTATCGTGCATCCAGCCCATGTTCCACTTGAGGTCGAAACCAAGGCCACCTTCGCTGGTTGGCTTCGTTAGCTTTGGAAAAGAGGTGCTTTCTTCCGCGATCATCAATGCGCCAGGGTAGTACTGGTGCACAACATCATTGGTCGCTTGGAGGAATGTAATCGCTTCGAGGTTCTCTCGACCACCGTATTGATTCGGAACCCATTCGCCAGCTTTCCGCGAGTAATCTCGGTAAAGCATCGAAGCCACCGCATCGACGCGCATGCCATCGATGTGGTAACGTTCAAACCACGACAACGCACTCGCAATCAGGAAACAGCGCACTTCGTGGCGCCCAAAGTTTGGAATATAGGTACCCCAGTCGAGGTGGAACCCTTCTCGCGGATCAGCGTGCTCGTAAAGCGGCGAGCCATCGAACCGAGCGAGCGCAAAGGCGTCGATTGGGAAGTGAGCGGGAACCCAGTCCATGATCACGCCGATGCCTTTTTGGTGCAGAACGTCGACGAGGTATTGAAAGTCATCGGGTGCTCCAAAGCGGTGGGTCGGGGCGAAATAACCTGTCACCTGATAACCCCAAGAGCCCGAGAACGGGTGTTCGGCGAGAGGCAGGAACTCCACATGGGTGTAGGCCATCTCAAGTAGGTAGGCCGTCAGCTCATCGGCTGCTTCGCGGTAACTAAGCGGGCGATTGCCATCTTCTTGGCTAAGCTTCCATGAACCCAAGTGGACCTCGTAAATCGACATGGGCTTGTCGAGCGCCTGACGATTCGCGCGGTCGTCAATCCATGCTTGGTCATTCCATTCATACTGATCGACGCGCTTCAGAATCGAAGCATTGTGCGGAGGCGATTCAAAGTAAGTCGCATAAGGATCCGTCTTGAGCAGAAGGTCGCCCGACTCGGTCTTGATCTCAAACTTGTATTTGATCCCTTCGCTGACGCCGGGGATGAAAATCTCCCAAACACCGGAAGAGCCTAGCGAACGCATCGCATGGTAGCGGCCATCCCATTGATTAAAGTCACCGACGACAGATACGCGCTTCGCGGTCGGAGCCCAGACGGCAAAACTAGCACCCTGGACGCCTTCATGATCACGCAGGTGCCCTCCGAGTTTCTTGTAGATGAAGTGGTCGCTGCCTTCATTGAAGAGAAACAGGTCCTCGTCAGAGAGGGTCGGCAGAAAGCAATACGGGTCGAAGAATTGGCGCACTTCACCCGATGGGTAGGTGACGCGAAGCCGGTATTTAAACGCCTCTTTGCGATCCGCGATAAAGCCCTCGTAAAGGCCCTTGTCAGCTAGACGCTTGAGCGGCCAACGTTCATCTGTCTCCACATCGACGACCTCACAAGTGTCGCCTCCACTGATGAGCGCTCGAACAACAACCCCAGCCTTTTTACCTTGTTTCGCCGGATGCATTCCCAGAACTGCATGAGGGCACCAATGATCGGCGTTAATAAGAGTTTTGATTTCGGAAGATTTTATAATCACAGCTAAGTGGTTGGAAAGTTCGAAACTATACACGATTCCCCTTCAACGGGAAGAGAAAATCCTATTGATTTGCTAAAGCCTTTCGACTCGCCAAAGCCCTTAGAGATGAATTGTTTACACAACATCTGATGGCTTCCCTGTCCCGATGTTTACTGATCAGCTTTAGCTGGGCGTTAGCGCGGTCTCCGGACTTCGTCGGCGCAGGCCTGTGTTCTACTCTCGGCGTGCTTACCTACACCTTCTCGAGCCGCCGCCACGATATCTTGTCGGCCCTCGACCATGCCTTTCCGGAAAAGGACATGGCCTGGAAACACCGCATTTGCCGCCTGCATTGCACACGCATGTTCGAGATGTTTCTGATTGTCTTGGCGATGCGTCACTGGTCGCCAAAGGAAATGAAGGAGCGGCTTAAATTCACCCCTAGTTACAGTGCCTTCTTTGATGGACCGGCAAAGGATCGCCCTAGTGTCCTCTTGCTCACACACGCCTCAACGACCGAAGCCATGGCTGTGCTCCCGGTGACCGGGGCCGGCTTCCCGAAGACGATGGCACTCTACCGCGCGCTCGATAATCCAGCGGCAGAAACTTTCGTGAAAGAATCCCGCGAATTCGCGGGCAACAGCCTTTATGCACGTCGCGAAGGTCTCCTCAAGGCGAAGAAAGCGCTCCAATCTGGCCGCAACGCCGTCGCCATTCTCTTCGATCAAAGCGCAGGACATAGCGGACATCTCAGCCTCCTCTTTGATCGACTCTGCACGACGTCGAATCTAGCCTCCATGCTCACCGCCAAAACGAATGCGATCTCCGCCATCTTGTATGTGCGGCGTGACGGTTTTTGGCGGGGAACAATGAGCGTTCGCCAACTCCCAGACACGAACGAACCGGACCGTCTCCTACGCGCTGCCAACGCTGAGCTCGAGAGCATCCTCCGCGAAAGCGATAGCCAATGCGCCGACTGGTTTTGGGCCCACAAGCGCTGGAAGGCCACCATCCGAAATGAGAGCATCCTCAATCTCAAAGTCCTCAAAACCTATCTCCCTCAAGAGCTAGAGGCACGCGGGCTCGATAGCCCGCCCCGCACCACTCGGATCGCCCTACGCCTTGATCCCCGACTCGAGCTCATACCCTTCGCTCAGACAGTGGCCGACTTCATCCGCCACCAGCGTCCCGACGCACAGGTCTGGCTGCTCGCCCCGAGTACCCTACCGAAAGACCGCCTACCGGCTCACGACGAGATGTTCACTCTGCCCTCAGAAGCAAAGGAACGTAAAGGCGTGCTCAAAGCCATCAACGCCGAGCGTTTCCCCGATGCCCTCATCTCGCTCGACCCAAATTTGGATGCCGTCAGTGAAGCAAAGCTCTTTCAGTGCGACTTCCGCGGGGGCTTCGCTTATTCGGCCCCGGCCAAACGCTCCTTCCATGCTCATCTAGTCATCAACTCTGAGGCGTATTTAAAATCTCCCTACAGCGCCATGATTGATTTTCTAGAGAAGCTCGGGATCTCTCGCTCCGACACCGAAATACACTTCCTCGCACCCCCACCCCTGGCATGAAATACCTCCTCCGATACTGGCCCAACTTAAAAGCCCACCGCGGGCTCCTCGCGCTGGGAATTGCTGCAGGCGTGATCACCGGGCTATCCAGCGGTTTCGGTGCCCCGTTTTACATGAAGGTCGTTTTTGCCGAAGTCTTTAACGACGCCGAACGCGGCCGTAGCATTCTTAGCATTGTCCTCGTCGCTCTTCAACTACCGGGAATCTTCCTCATCCGCGGAATCGCCGGTTACTTCAACCAATACTGGATGACGCAGTGTGGCATAGAAGTCCTCCGCTCGATACGCCAAAACGTCTTTGATCATGTGCAACGCCTCCCCTTCGGATTCTTCGAGAGTCAGCGTTCGGGCGATCTCATCTCCCGCCTCGTCTCAGATACTGAACAAGTCCAGAACGCCGTCATCATCGCGGCGCGTGAAGGCATTCGACAGCCGGTCACTGCCATCGCGGGCGTAGGAGCACTCATCTACCTCTCCTACACAGAGGGAAACGCTGTCTTCCTCCTTCTCCTCCTCCTTCTCACGCCCCTTATTATCCTCCCGGTCTTCTTCATCGGCCGCCACCTCAAGAAGCGTGGGCGCGAAGTTCAAGTCGCCCTCGGCGAAACAACGCAGACCTTTCATGAAAACCTCCGAGGCATGGTCGAAGTTCGCGCCTTCAATCTTGAGGAACGTCAGAGCACCCGCTTTCGGTCCGTCCTCTCTGGGCACTTCTACTCCTTCATGAAGATGACCAAATACGACAAGCTCAACCAGCCCATCATGGAGTTTGTTGCCGTCACGGTCGTCGCCATCTCTTTCGTCTACGCCTACTTCTTTGGCCTCAGTTTCGACGTCTTCCTCTCCTTTGGCATCGCCCTCTACTTCACTGCCGACGCCGCCAAAAAGACGATGCGTGCGATCAATGATGTGCAAAAGGTCCAAGGCGCCTCCGATCGCCTGAACGAACTCCTCATCGAGCCCACAGCAGTCGATCAGGCCCCTGCCGACTCCACCGCCGTTTGGCCCGACGTTTCCTCGGGCGAAGTTGACTTTAAGGACATCAGCTTTGCTTACAGCGAGAAATCCGTTTTCCGAAACCTCAACGTATCGATCAAGCCCGGCACTTTTTGCGCCCTCGTCGGCCCCAGCGGCTCCGGGAAAAGCACCTTCATCAAACTACTTACTCGCTTCTACGAACCCCAGCACGGGCACATCGAGATCGACGGCGTTTCGCTCCCTAGCGTATCAGCGAAATCACTACGCGATCGCATAGCCCTCGTTCCACAAAACCCCGTCCTCTTCGATGCCACCGTCGCAGAGAACATCGCCCTCGCCCGTCCCGACGCCACCGCAGAGGAGATCGAAGCGGCCGCGCGCGCCGCCTATGCCCACGACTTTATCAGCGCTGTTCCTGAAGGCTACGACGCCCAAGTTGGAGAAGACGCCATCCGCCTCTCCGGTGGACAACGCCAACGCCTCGCCCTCGCTCGGGCCTTCCTCAAAGACGCTCCTATTCTCATCCTCGACGAAGCCACCTCAGCCCTCGACGCTGAGAGTGAAAAGCGCATCCAAGAAGCCCTCATTGAACACGCCCGCGGACGGACTGTCTTTGTCATCGCCCATCGTTTTAGCACGATTCAAAACGCCGACCGCATCCTCCTCTTTGAAGAAGGCGACATCACCGCAGACGGCACCCTCGACGAAGTCATGCAACACCCGACTTTCGCCAACCTCTACCAACAGCAGCAGCTCGGGTAACCGCCTTCAGTGCTCAATGCTGAAATTCGAGAATCCATATCGTTAACATGCCGATAGGAAGATTTTCATCGGCTACGTTTCGTAGGCGCTAGGATCCGCCATATGGACGCTAGGAAATAAAGGCGCAGTTTGGAATTTCGACTTGGTGCGCAGAGACGTATTTCAGCCTCAGCCGCCCCATGCCTCGATGAGGTGCACCATCAGTTCTCTTGCGGTTTGGCGTCTTACGAGTGGCACTCCTTGACCTGCGTAGAGCGCCATGCAGTCCGTATTAGATTGTTCTGTCGCCGCCTGTTTGATGGGTGTCGTCAGCCAGCTATGCGCAGGAAATGGCAATGGTTCTTGAGCCTCGTTTTCGAAAGAATCAATGAACGCGTTGTTGATAAAACGAGCGAGGCGGCCGGTATAGGCACGAGAGAGTCGCGTATCGCCTTTGGTGTTTTTGCGCAGCTGTTCCTGATGGGTCGAACTAGCGCCAGACTCTTTACAGGCTAGAAATGCGGTGCCTATCTGGACTGCGTCAGCTCCTAGTGCTAGCGCAGCTCGCATACCTCGGCCGTCAGTAATCCCTCCTGCCGCTATGATCGGGATTTTCACTTGATCTCTGATGGCAGGAATCAGGGCGAAGGAACCAACCAACGAATCTTCTGCTCGTTCAATAAATGAAGGGCGATGACCGCCCGCCTCAAACCCTGAAACTAACACAACATCAACCCCAGCGGCTTCTACCATGAGCGCCTCTTCGATCGTCGTGGCCGCACCGACAGTCACGATTCCGCGCTGGCGGCATTCAGATAAGATTTCTTTTGAGGGTATTCCAAATACAAAGCTAAAGACCTTGGGGCGAGCCCGCAGGACTGCCTCAACCTGACGCTCGTAGAGTGCCTTGCTTGACGGAATCCATTCCGGAGGTGCGACGCTGAGCTTATCATAAAGGCTCCGGTAACCGGCGGCTCGTTGGCTAAATTCCTTCTGGCTAAGGTCACGCATCGAGGCGTCATAATCAGACACCCACAGATTGATAGCGAAGGGCTGCGTCGTGTGTGTTCGCATTTCCTCACAAAGTCGCTCGATCGGCTTCCGGCTCCAGCATATGGGCACCGTATGAGCCGAGGCCTCCCAAATTGGATACGGTTGAAGCAAGTTCAATGGTGGACAGGCCACCGCCGAACGGACCTTGGATAATTGGATATTGAATACCCAGTAACGTGCTCACTTCACTATCAATGTTCATAGCTCAATGTCCCCTTGGATTAGGCTGCACCACCAAAGCTGCAGTAGTCGTCTAGATCTAAGATGTCGGCCCAACTGCTAACATCGCCACGGTTCTTATTATGGCTGGCCAGTACTTCTAGGAAATACACGCCTGAGTCAGTATGTGGCTCCGGCGCACGATGCCCCTGATAGCTCGACCATTGTTCAATCTCCCAGGGAGTCTGGCTGACCGTTGTATTTTCCTTAATCCAATCAAGGAGTTCGCCATCGGACATCCCGGCTGAAACATGCTTCCGAAGTGCATCGTAATCGATTCCCGTGTAATCGAGAAATTCTCGGTCGATGGTACAATTCGTATGGTATTCGCCGATAAGGCCGGCGATATCAGCCCGGCACTTGTCCAGCAAGCGCGGCAGGATGGCGTAACCCCCATGACGGACACGAGGGCTGCGAGGTGGGTTAGCGTTTAGGTTAGGCGCCTTGAAGGCTGTATTTTGAGGTTCGTTTTTCATAATGTTCTGTCTCTTTTCGTTCTTAGGGTTCACTTCTTAAGGAAGTCGATTAGTTACTAAAGTAAACTTAATACCTTGAAGTAACCATAGAATCGAGTTACGGTTTAGTAACCTAAGAAAAATCAAAAACCATGGTTCCAAGACGTAAGAAACAGGTCCCCGATCCGCCGAATAAGTGTCCTTTAACAGAATGCCTCAGCGTTATTGGCGGAGCTTGGACGCCCAACATAATTTGGTATCTCAGCAAGAATCCGCGACGCTTCAGCGAACTGAAGAATGACATTGTTGGGATCTCTGCTAAAATGCTAACTGAGCGCCTTAAGCGACTGGTAGCGGACAATGTGGCTTGCCGCACAGTCATGCCCACATCGCCTCCAACCGTGGAGTATAGTCTGACCGATCTTGGCTACGAACTGAAGCCCGCCATCGAAGCGATCGCCTCCGTGGGTCACCGAATCAAACAATACCGCGGTGAGAAGATGGATTGAAGGAAACCGCTTCCTATCTTTATACCTATCGTATGACTCCTTTTTGCCTCGTTCGACCCCGTTTTACACCATCATCTAAATGCTGACTTACTCTTCAGATCACAGCCAAGGAATTTCAGAAAATTTCGCAGCATTCAACGCTTAGCCAACGCAGGCCAGTGGCAGATAATGCTATGATGCAGAGGGATGAGTGAGAACTCCTATTTGCTCATCACTTGTTGGATGATGATAAGTTTGTCGGTATTTCCAGGAATGTAATAGATTTCCACTACTGCTGATAATTATCCGATCTCTCCGTTGATTGTTACTCGCACATAGGCATCGAGCAACATCTGCAGGCGTGGGGGCTACAACCTCAATTTACGTAGGACTAGATTTTCCGCTTTAGCGATTTACGCTATCGGGAAATAGATTGAAGTCTCGAGAGCGTCTTCCGCGGTCTCGTTCGGGTCGTTATCGTAGACTTCAAACGGATGCAGCTTCTTTGACTGTTTAAAGACTTTGTTACGGCTTCGCATCATCCCTACACTCCAAGCGTTACCCAAGTGGCGATAAGGCCCGACGTGCCCAATGGCGTAGCTCTGGTGCGACGGCATCTCGCCGGAAATAAAGTCGGAGGGCAGATCGGATGCATCTCCCGCCACCGGTATGCCGACAGTGTATTTCACGACCCCTTTCACCCTGTTGAATTTGTGGTAGATCGAGAAAGGCTTCCCACTCGGCTCCGTATTCGAACTCTCGAACCAGTTCGACAGTTTAGTGAGATCTGCGACCATCGATTCTCCCATTGCATCGAGCGAACTGGTCGTACGGATAGCGATGTATTTGAATCCTGGAAAGGCTTCTCCACCACGGAAGCAAAGCTTCGATGGGACGACGCCTGTCTCGAGGTGATCCTTGAGCATCGTAAGTCCCCGCTGGTAGTCCATCCCGATAAAGGCTGCCATCATCTTCTTCATCCAAAAGAGAAAAACGGGAGCGATCCATTCATCGTCCAAGTCACACGCGAGCCTGCTTCGGTTGATTCAAAGTGGAATGACACAGCCGAGATCGACTTCCATGGCTTGAGGAAAGTGAGTTGATACCGAAGCCTTTTAGGGTGGCTCTCTGAGAGGAGCTCCATCTCTCCGCTTCCAACCACAGCACCGTCCCATGAATACGACTTTCCATCAGGCGCATACACCATCGCGGCTTCAGGTTCGGTAATGAGCCAAGGCGACCACGTTGGCCAGGTGCGAAAATCCCGTACACACGCGTAAGTCTCTTCGATTGGCTTGGAGATATCTATAGACTTTGAAACAGCAAACTTAGGCATCGTGCCGTCAGGTTAAACGCTACCTTACATCCCTGTGAAGCCCTAATTCCAAGCAGAGAGGAGAATTCCAATAAACTGCAACAGACCAAATGCAACTAGGAGCATTGCAGTGCTTTGAAGCAAGCGATCCCAATGCTGCCGAGAGCGTCCCTGAGCGCGTGTTAAGCGGACGCAAATGCGCGCTCCCCACGGAGTCAAAAGCCAAGGCAGGAGAAGGCGCCAATCTTCGGCAAGAATAGCGAGGGCAAGGCTAGAAAAAAGTGCCAAGCAAAACATAAAAGCGTATTCAACCGACCCAAAGCGGACCCCATAGCGAACGATGAGTGTCCGTTTTCCTGCAGCCGTATCTGTTTCGACATCACGAAGGTTATTCACCACGAGGAGGCTTGTCGCTAAAGCGCCGGGGATGACACCCAATATCCATGCACCCCTACTCCACTCTAGCGTCTGCAAATGATAACTGAAAGCCGTCGCTATAAGCCCGAAGAAGATAAAGACAAAAACATCACCGAGGCCGTTGTAGCCGAGTGGATACGGACCACCCGTGTAAGCGATGCCACACAGGATCGAAAGGACGCCGACAATCAATAGCCACCAGCCGCCGATCGGGATGAGGAGACATCCGGCAAGAAAAGCGGCAAACATCGTGAGGCCGGTTGCCATACGCATCGCACCTGGCGTGATCCAACCTGAAGCGACGGCTCGCGACGGCCCCATCCGCTCATCCGTATCGGCGCCCTTCACGAAGTCATAGTAGTCATTCGCGAAATTCGTCCCGATCTGGATGAGAAGCGCGAAGCTCAAGCAGACGATAGCTGGGAAGAAATAAAAAGCACCACCTGCATAGGCCCAAGCGAACCCAAGCAATACAGGGATCATCGCGGCTGGAAGCGTCTTTGGACGCGAAGCTAGAATCCAGGCTTTCAAAACAAGTCCGTCAGAATATCAAAAGTCCACACCACCGTCACAGTGTTTGCGTCCAACCACCTTTGCAATGCCGCTGCATCGAGGGCTCCGGTCGAAAGCGCATCATATTCATTCACCCTATCATCGCTCAAGACCCTCAGAAGCACTTTGATGTAGTCAGGTTTTGAATACATATCGGTCGTGCTGAGCGGAAACGACAGTGTTCCGCTTTGAGCGGAGGACAACAATACGGTCGTCGTCCCTGCATCAACCACACCGATCTCAATCTCGGTCGCCAGGATATTCCCGACCGTAAAAGCCGGCCACCAATCGCTTGCTAAATCAGACGGTCGACCCGTGCCCAAGCTGCCTTGATTCCCGAAATTGGCTTCCCAATCATCTTCAATGAACCGAAAGAGTGAAAATCCAAGCGAACTAGCACTACCATTATAGTCAATCGGGAGGGCAGTCCATTCGACGAGCAGATTCCCGCTCCTGTCCGCAAATTGAAAGCCAGCCATATCAGCCAGCCAGGAACTTTTTCCTGCAGAGCTTACTAAGCTTCCGTTCGGAAGACGCTGACCACTCAAGGCTTCCCACAGAACCCGTTCACCCAATTGGCCCCCAGCTACCCACGGATAATCGACGAGCTCATTCCGGTAATCTTCAAGGAGCTGCGACATAAGAACCAGTTCTGCCTCGGCTCGGCCCATCAGAGCTCGTTCACGAATCCCATCCTGGGTCGTCAATACGATCGCACCCAGAATCGCCAGAACTGCCATCACGACTATAATCTCAATCAGTGAGAATCCCAATCGTGAGTGGTGAGAGCGAGAGACCATCGTAGGAACATACCACCGGCAGTCACGTTGATGTCAATTCACGACGGATGACTTCCGAGGGGGCAACCTGCTCGATTCACCCAGCCGCCTCTCGGTGCAAAAGCACCTCGAATCCTGCCTCATCCTTGCGAGTTGACAGCCAGAGAAAGAGTGATCTACATCCAATAATCTTAAGGCATTCATATGCCTTGTGCTGCCATAGCGCAGACTGCCCTGCCTGTCACATCCGTGGAGTTTAAATGCAGCGCAGTGTCTCTACTAATTACGGGGCATCCGCCCTTTCCTTATTTTCATAATATGAGTAACGACGAAGCGTCGCCATCTGAGGTTGAACTCAGCGGTCTCTTTGAGTCATCCAATCAAAACGGTGCTTTGCTGCAGGCAAAGTATCGCGGCAAGGCGCGTCCTACGGACCCCTTTGTGCCGCGCGATCTCATTCGCCGTTTTAAAATCAAACGTGGCAGCACGGTGACGGGGATGGGACAGGCGGAGACGGCTCGTTATCCGAATCCCAAACTCAAATCGATCGACACAATCGATGGCTTATCACTCGAAGAGCACCGTCGACGCCTAAGTTTTGAACAGCTCACGACGATCACACCCGACTCCTGGCTCAAACTCGAGCGGGAAGGCGAAGACTGCATGTCGACGCGGATGATCGATATTTTTTGCCCGATTGGGAAAGGCCAGCGGGGCCTCATTGTCGCTCCGCCACGCACGGGGAAGACTACACTACTCCAAGACATTGCTCAGGGGATTAACGCCAATCATCCCGAGTGCGAAATTCTGATCGTCCTTGTCGATGAGCGCCCTGAGGAGGTTACTGATATTGCGAGAACGTGCCCTGGGCGCCTCTTCGCGTCGTCGAATGACGAAAACACGAAGAGCCACCTGCACATGGCGGAGCTCGCGATCGACCATGCTAAACGCTCCGTTGAGGGGGGTAAGGACGTCGTTTTACTGATGGATTCGATCACCCGTCTGGCCAGAGCTTACAATAGCTCCAAGGGCGGCGGCGGGCGCACAATGAGCGGTGGCCTTGATATCCGCGCGCTCGAAAACCCCCGCCAACTCTTCTCCGCTGCTCGCAATACTGAAGAAGCAGGAAGCCTCACGATTATCGCCAGTGCACTGATCGAGACCGGCAGCCGAATGGACGATATGATTTTCCAGGAGTTCAAAGGAACGGGTAACATGGAGATGGTCCTCGATCGCGTATTGGCCGAGCAACGCGTCTGGCCCGCGATCAACATCGCCGCATCCGGCACACGGCGCGAAGAACTTCTCCTTCCAGACGATATTTTAAGGAAGTGTCACCTTTTCCGTCGTGCTCTCACCTCTTACAAGATTGAGGATGCGACCGAGACCGCCCTAGAGCGTCTCGCCAAAACCACCACAAACGAGCAGTTTTTCAAACTTCTCGATGTTTAATCATCTGGCTCTCGCCTAGCAGTATTGCGGAACCAGCCCTCTCACGACCATACAAAGTAAAATACGTGAACAAATTGACTTGTCGCTCTTCTAAGTGGGGCTTTAGCTCCCCCGTTTTTTGCTAATGCTGAATTTTGCGGATCAATGCCTAGACATGGCGCGCGCCATGTTCGCCCATAACTTAGACGCTATTAACGCGGATGGTTCGATTCAACCCGTTGCAGGCGAAGCCTCACGGAACGATGAATCGGGACACGCTGCGCTCGCGCTAGGAGAATTTCACCGAGCAACCAACGAGACCGAGTTCGAGGGACATGACCTCATCGATCTCGCGGCACGCTGTATTACGGCACAGTCGTTTGCGGACGAGTCTGCAGAGAACGGCTTGGGCTATGCAGCTCTCGGCCTACTCAGCTTTGGTCCAGCGAAGGAACGTAATCCGGTTTGGGAGCGCTTGCTCGACCCGACGCGAGAGCAGCTCGATCGCCGCCTCCTCGCTCGCACCGATTACGACGACCACTATCAGTCCTTCAATATAGCAAAAGCCGTCACACGCTTTAGCATGGGACTCTCGAAAAAAGACGAGACCGGTCGCCTCATCGACCGCTACGTCGAGCGTTCAGAAAAACGGAGCAGCAATAGCTACCTCGATGACGGCCCTGGCGTCGGCGTCGGCGGTGTCTTTGACCTCTACGGCCCGATGAGCCTCGTCTTCATCCGCCAAGCTCTTCAGCTACACGGTAATATCCACCTCCGCGACCGGAAGCTCCCAAGCCTCCGCACGATAGCGGACCGCTACCTAAAGCTTCTCCCTAGTCTCGTTCGCGCTGATGGCATGGGTTGGACT
Source organism: uncultured Puniceicoccaceae bacterium (assembly GCA_963933835.1). GTDB lineage: Bacteria > Verrucomicrobiota > Verrucomicrobiia > Opitutales > Oceanipulchritudinaceae > CAWVVV01. The sequence continues at coordinate 197,847 of CAWVVV010000004.1, forward strand.
TTTGGACGTGGCATTGGCGTTTACGGCCAGATGCACTGTATTTCGATCATCCTCCAAGCGATTCGCGATGGTTGGATCCCTGAAGAAAAGCGTCCTCAGTACATCGAGATCCTGCGCCGCCTCTTCCAGTTCTTCTTTATGACTTACCTCGATCAGGATAACGGATTTCTCGTTATCCGCGACGGCGAGCGCACAACACACGACCAGCACACTACGCGGATGGCGAACTTCGATGGAGTTCGCTACCTCTGCCAGTGGTCCCGCCTTGCCCGCGCTATCGGCGGGTCGATGGATGCGCAGCCGACATCACCGCGCACCGGCGGTCGCTGGGTTCAATTCGACAAATCGAACAAGAAGGAACAAGGGCTCTTTATTTACCAAGACCCCGCTTCTAGCACCCACATTGCGATTCCGCTCATCGGCGGAGGTAAGCGTGGCAAATCTGACAGCCTTCCGTTCCCACACGCTCCTGGAATATTTGATTGGCCCGCCGACCAATATCTCCCGATCCTCATTCCCGAGCTTAAGTTTGGGGACAAGCGAATCGTCCCTGCCTACTATGGTAAGCGCTGCGTCACGGGTATGGGCATGCGCCAGAGCTTCTACTTCCGTTACGAACAGCCTGAGCTGATCACGGTCGATGAAGAGATGGTTCCAGGTCTCGGCAGCTGTAAAGTCTCATGGACCTTCTCAGGCGGAAAAATCACCAGTGAATTTTCGTTCCAAGTAAAGAAACCGGTCACTTGTGACTCGATGCGTTACGTTCTCGCGATCGGCTCGCCGCACTCTGAGAAACACGTCCCGATGACTTATACATTGGGCGCTAATGGCCTCGGATGCTCGGTTGAAAAGGATGACTTCCACGCCTCATGGCAAGACACGGAAGTCGTTACAAATGAACCAGACTGCCGCACCTACTGGGGTAACCTCCATTACCTCCAAACGCTCGTTCGCGATCATCCGTTGAACATGCGCCCTGGTCAGCAATACAAGCTCGCTATATCTTTCGATCCAGAGATCGCTCTGTTCGAAGGCTAAGCACACCTTAAACAACTTAGGAATTTCGTATGGGACTTTTAAAATCCCCACTCGCCCCCATCGGTATTTGTACCGTTGTGATGGGCGCCGCTGCTTCATTTGTCTTAAACCCGTTTGTCGGGATGGGCGCGATTTTATTTGGCGCCTGCTTGATGCTTCGAGGTCTTGGTTGCACAGGAGACTCCGACGAATAGGTTTTAGACTAGTCTATTATCCATGCTCACAGCTCGCGTCATTCCATGCCTAGACGTCACCGCCGGTCGCGTTGTTAAAGGTGTGCGTTTTGAAGAACTACGCGACGCTGGAGATCCCGTTGAGATAGCCAAAGCCTACGAGGCTCAAGGTGCCGACGAACTCGTCTTTCTCGACATCACGGCATCGAGTGATGGCCGAGGGATCATGCGCGAAATCGTCGAGCAAACCGCAGCTCAGTGCTTTATGCCACTGACAGTTGGCGGGGGTCTGCGCACGGTTGAAGACATCCGCGCGATGCTCAACGCAGGAGCGGATAAGGTCAGCCTAAACACCTCTGCCGTTCTCGATCCCGAGTTGATCCGCGCTGCATCGAGTAAATTCGGCAATCAATGTATTGTCGTCGCGATCGATGCAAAACGCTCGGATGACGGGACCAGCTGGGAAGTCTACACCCACGGTGGACGCAACCCCACGGGTCGCGATGTCGTCGAATGGGTGAAAGAAGTCGAGCGCCTCGGCGCCGGCGAAATCCTTCTCACAAGCATGGATGCGGATGGCACAAAAGACGGCTACGACATTCCCCTCACACGCGCTGTTTGCAACGCGGTTAAAATTCCGGTCATCGCCTCGGGTGGAGCTGGTAATGCGACGCACATGGCCGAGGTTGTCCTCGAAGCCTCCGCTAGCGCCGTCCTCGCCGCCTCAATTTTTCACTTCGGAGAACTCACTGTCGCGGACACGAAGGCCGTCCTGAAATCAGCGAACGTCCCCGTTCGCCCAGTCTAGACGATTTGATTTTTGGCAGGATCTGCTCTTGCCTTAGAAAGCCTTTCTTCCTCCTCTCTTTTAGATTCATTTCCGGAGGCGTAGCTCAGCTGGATAGAGCAGCGGTTTTCTAAACCGCAGGTCGCGCGTTCAATTCGCGCCGTCTCCACCATTTTTCTACTACACGCCAGAACCCTCGTATCCCGATGAATCGTTCCCTCGCCAAAGTCTCGGTCATTGTTCGGGATTACGATGAGGCGATCGACTACTACGTCAAAACGCTTGATTTTGTCTTGATCGCAGACGAAGTCGTCTCTGAGGACAAACGCTGGGTAGTCGTCAGCCCGAGCGCTGCCAGTGCAGCGCAACTCCTTTTGGCGAAAGCGAAAAACGAGCAAGAGCTCGAAGCCATCGGCAATCAAACCGGCGGGCGCGTCTTCCTCTTTCTCGAAACAGACGACTTCTGGCGGGACTACAACCGCTACAAAGAAGCAGGCGTCGACTTCGTTGAAACACCCCGAAGCGAGGCCTATGGAGACGTGGTTGTATTTAAAGATCTTTACGGAAACAAGTGGGACCTAATTGGCCACCGCTCCGCCTAAATCAACTTTAAGAAGAACATGGCAAAAACAACAGAAACGTTTGAATCCCTTACCGAGCACCTCCGACGCATCGATCGCTTATCGTCCGTCGGGGAACTTCTATCGTGGGACGAACAGGTTAATCTTCCGACCGGAAGTGCGGGTCTGCGTGCGGAGCAAGCCAGCCTTATGGCTGAACTTACGCACCGAGAAGCGTCCTCCCCTCTCCTCGGCCAGTTGATCTCTAAACTCGGTGATGCTTCAGACCAACTTGATGACGGCCAGCAGGCAGTTTTGCGCGATGCAAAACGCGGCTACCGTGAGGCCACAGGGCTATCGGCGGAATTCGTCCGGCGGCGAACGATGGCACATAGCGAAGGTTTTCATGCCTGGCTCAAAGCACGTGAATCAGGAGACTTTAAGACTTTTCTGCCGACGCTCGAAACGAACATCGGGCTCGCACAGGAGCAGGCGTCCCTTCTCGGGGCCAAAGATCCCTACGATTATTGGCTAGATCAATTCGACCCAGGACTGAATCAAGCAACGGTCGAAGCGCTCATTTCACCTCTGAAGGGGGAGATTCAATCCCTCCTCGAAAGCATCTCCGCCTCTGATCTAAAGCCACCTGCGACAACATTGAGGGGATTCCCGATCGATCGACAGGAGGTCTTTCTCAGAGAAGTCGTGACAGCCTTTGGGTTTGATTTCGAGCGAGGTCGACTCGATCGATCAGTGCACCCGTTCTGCGGCGGCCATCCTTTGGATCTGCGCATGACGACACGTTTCGATCCCGACAATCCACTCGATTCGCTCAGCAGCGCGGCCCACGAATGTGGCCATGCGCTCTACGAGCAAGGCCTGCCGACTGAGTATTCAGGGACAGCTTTGGGTCAGGCCGTTGGCATGGCGGTGCACGAATCCCAAAGTCGTCTCTGGGAAAACCAAGTCGGCCGCAGCCGCGCCTTTTGGAACGGATGGGAAGCTGACTACCGCAAGCAATTCTTGACACAGCTCGAAAGACTCTCTTCCGACGATCTCTACTTCCTGATCAATCGCGTCGGCGTGGGCCCGATCCGAGTCGATGCCGACGAAGTGACCTATAATCTCCACATCATGCTGCGTTTTGAGCTCGAGAAGCAGCTGATCGGGGGCGAACTCAAGGCGATTGATCTACCCGAGGCATGGAACGACTTATCTGCACAGATCTTGGGCTATACTCCAAAAAACAACGCTGAAGGCTGTCTTCAGGACGTCCATTGGTCCGGCGGGGCGTTTGGCTACTTTCCGAGTTACTGTATCGGAAACATCATTTGTGCCCAGCTTTGGGAAACGATCATGGCCGCACTCCCAGATTTAGAGGCTCAAATAACGGCAAAAAACTACGCGCCATTGCGCGAGTGGTTACGGTCGCATGTTCATTCACTGGGCCGGCGTTATCTGACACAGGACTTCGTTCGCACGGTCACCGGACGTCCCCTCAGTCACGAACCGCTCATCAAGTATTTAAAGGATCGCTATGGACGGCTCTACGAAGCCGTTTAGTTCACAATTTTAGCTCGCTTAAGCTGCATGCTTTTTGTGCCGTTTATAGAGACGACCCGGATATCTCTTAATTTGAAGTGAAAAGTGCTCAAATTGGGCAATAGTCTGGAAATGCAGTAACTCTTCCCTACGATTCTATTCCATACGTATGGCAAAGCCCGAACAGTGCTCCAATTGTAGTAAACCAGCCACGATCCACCTAACTCAGATCATTAACAATCAGATCCATAAGGTGGATCTGTGTGAGGATTGCCCACATAAGAAGAGTGTCACCGATTCGGAGGCATTCTCGCTCGCTGATTTTCTTCTAAAACCCCAGATGGATAGCACTCGGGAGCATTCCAGCTGCGATCATTGCGGTTTTACTCCCGCTGATTTCAAGAAGACTGGGCGCTTCGGATGCCCGAAGTGCTATGATAGCTTCAAGGGAATGCTTCGGCCGATGTTGTCAGGCATGCACAAGGGCCTCGAACATGCAGGAAAATCGCCTGACCAAGTCATCGCCCGCTGCGCCGCTCGCAACGAGCTGAATACCGTCCGCGACGCGCTCGGTCAAGCGATTCGCGATGAGAATTACGAAGAAGCAGCCAAGCTGCGCGACCAATTGCGCCAAATCGAAGAAAACGCACCCGCTAACCAAGACTGATGAAAGAATCCTCAGGCATGGATCTGTCGAAGATCATCGAGAACGGCAAGGCACCCGAAAATGGTGGCCACCCAGCGGAGCCTATTGTGCTGAGCACGCGGATTCGATTAGCGCGCAACATCGACCCATATCCCTTTCCCGGTTGGGCCAAATCGGCCCAACGATGCGTCCTCCAAGAACAGCTCTTGGAATCTGTCGCATCAACTGAGGTGATGAATAACGGCATCAAGCTCGATCTCTCCAATACGGACGAATTCGAGCGACTTGTGCTAGTCGAGCGTCACCTCATCAGCCGTGAGCTCGGCGAAGCCGAAGATGGAGCGGGGGTTGTTTTCAGCTCCGATCAGCAACTCTCGGTGATGATTAATGAGGAAGATCACCTCAGGCTTCAAGCCGTCGCAAATGGGTTTAATTTTCATTCCACCTGGCAGACCGTTAACGCCCTCGACACGAGCCTCGAAGACAAACTCGACTACGCCTATTCCACTGAGCTTGGCTACCTTACAGCTTGCCCGACGAACTTAGGAACAGGGATGCGTGCATCCGCCATGCTTCATCTGCCGGGCCTCGTCATCCAGGATAACATTGAAAAAGTCATCCGGATGGTCAATCAGCTCGGAATGGCCGTAAGGGGTCAATTCGGGGAAGGTTCTGAAGCGACCGGAAGTATTTTCCAGATCTCCAACCAACAGACTTTGGGCGAAAATGAGGCCGAAATCATCGATCGCCTGCGGAGTATCCTGAAGGCCATCATCCAGCAGGAAGAGAATGCCCGCCTCAAAATCCTCGAGGAGAAACCGCACAAGCTCTTCGATAAAATCGGCCGCGCATATGGCATTCTCAAAAACGGGCATCTTTTAAGCTCAGAAGAAACAATGAATCTTCTCAGTTTGATGCGCCTCGCCGTCGATTTGGGAATGCTTCCTCAAGATCACCGCAGTGAGGTCGATCGTCTCTTAGTAGAAATGCAACCAGGCCACTTACAGTATTTTGCACAGCATTCCATCGAGCCCGATGAACGCGACCGGCAAAGGGCGTGTCTGATCAGAAACGCTTACGCAAAAATACCTTCTTTGAATTTTGACCTCCCTACCCCAGGACCGTAGTCTCTTTTAACACTTTCCCACACTTATGGAACCAATGAACAATTTCACGCCCCGAGCGCAGCAGGTCTTAGCCCTTGCTCGGAAAGAAGCGGATCGTTTTCACCACAACTACGTTGGAACTGAACACCTCCTCTTGGGCCTGATTAATCTGGGCCAAGGCGTCGCCGTAAACGTCCTCCAGAAGATGGGGCTCGACCTTGAGACCGTCCGCGATGCGGTTGAAAAACAAGTGGGCTCTGGCCCAACGGCTAAACCATCCGGCAACATCCCTTACACACCCCGCGTTAAAAAGGTTCTCGCGCTCGCCGGTAAGGAAGCAAAGGCGCTCAATCACAGCTACGTCGGAACTGAACACATCCTCCTCGGTCTCCTCCGCGAAGGCGAAGGCGTAGCCGCCCGCGTGCTTAAAAGCCTCGATGTCGATATCAAGCGGTGCCGCGATGAAATTCTCAGTGAACTCGATCCGAATTTTGCGGGGGAAACCAGCGAAGCCGGTGGAACAATGCAAAACGGCGGAGGCAGTGCCACAAATCCCGCTTCCGATGATAAACGCGAAGTCAAAACCCCTGCGCTTAAGGCCTTCGGTCGTGATTTAACGGAACTCGCTCGAAACGGCGAACTCGATCCCGTCATCGGACGTCGCAAGGAAATCACTCGCGTCATCCAAGTTCTCTGTCGTCGGACAAAAAACAACCCGGTTCTGATCGGTGAAGCTGGGGTTGGTAAAACCGCTATTGTTGAAGGCCTTGCCCTCGAAATCGCGAACGGCCTCGTTCCAGAAATTCTCGGTGATAAACGGCTCATCACCCTCGATCTCGCGCTCATGGTCGCAGGGACAAAATACCGCGGCCAGTTTGAAGAACGCATCAAGGCCGTGATGGATGAAATTCGTCGCGCAAAGAACGTCATTATTTTCATTGATGAGCTCCACACCATCGTCGGTGCGGGCGCAGCAGAGGGTGCGATGGATGCCTCTAATATCTTTAAACCGTCTCTCAGCCGAGGTGAGCTACAGTGTATCGGTGCGACCACCCTCGCTGAATATCGTAAGTTCATCGAGAAAGACAGCGCCCTCGATCGCCGCTTCCAAAGCGTCATGGTCGAAGCACCTTCACTCGAAGACTCTATTTCAATCCTCAAGGGTATCGCTCCTAAGTATGAAGAGCACCACAAGGTGAAGTATACGCCAAGTGCGCTCGAAGCGGCCGTGAAGCTCTCAGATCGTTATATCACAGCACGCTTCCTTCCCGACAAGGCGATCGATGTTCTAGACGAATCCGGTGCACGCGCTCGGATCAACTCCCTCACGCGTCCGCCCGAAATCGAAAACCTCGCCAAGGAAATCGAAACCATTTGTGGACAAAAGGAAGAAGCGATCGCTCGCCAGCAGTTTGAAGATGCCGCTCAACTCCGTGATCAAGAAAAGCAGCTTCGCCAGAAGCGCGAAGAAATGATCGAAGAGTGGAAGAAAAATCGCGCTGAGCTCACCATCACGGTTGGCGAAGACGATATGCTTCAAACCGTCAGTGACTGGACAGGCATTCCGCTTCAGCGGATGGAAAAGAAGGAGTCAGAGAAACTCCTTAGGCTCGAAAGTGATTTGCAAACAACCGTCATCGGCCAGGACGAAGCAACGATTGCCATTGCCAAAGCCCTTCGTCGCTCGCGCGCCGATCTTAAAGACCCGACGCGTCCAATCGGTTCGTTCCTCTTCATGGGACCTACCGGTGTAGGTAAGACCCACTTGGCCAAGACTCTCGCCGAATCGATTTTCGGCCAACGCGAGTCGATCGTTCAGATCGATATGTCTGAGTACATGGAAAAGTTCTCCGTCAGTCGCCTGATCGGTTCTCCTCCTGGATACGTTGGCTACGAAGAAGGCGGTCAACTCACCGAAGTCGTACGACGCAAACCCTATTGCGTGGTTCTCTTTGACGAAATTGAGAAAGCTCACCCCGACGTCGTTCAGCTCCTCCTCCAAGTATTGGAAGAAGGCCGCCTGACTGACAGCCTGGGTCGATCAATCGACTTCCGAAACACGATCATCATCATGACGTCGAATGTCGGCGCGCACATTTTGCAAAGGGGACATGGTCTCGGCTTTGGACTCGATGACATCGACGACACTTTTGACTCAACAAAGACCCGCATCATAGATGAAGCGAAAAAGGTCTTCAAACCTGAGTTCCTCAATCGGATCAACAGTCTGATCGTCTTCCGCCAGCTCCGTCGCGAGCAATTGCGAAAGATCATCCACTTAGAGATCGATGGATTGATGGCGCGCCTTGTGCAGAAGAACATCAACCTTGATGTGACGCAGGCAGCCAAGGACTTCCTGATCAATCAGGGCTATGACGAGAAGTATGGCGCTCGCCCACTTCGTCGCTCAGTCGAACAACACCTCGAAGACCCGCTCGCAGAAGAGCTGCTCCGTGATGCGATCAAAGCGGGTGATCCAATAAGGGTAGACGTTGACGAGGATGGCAAAAAACTGTCATTCATTCAAGAAGCTGCCGCTGGCGGAGTCTCTTAACGGACACCCGTTTCACACCTCCTATTTCAAAGCCCGGTCGAGTTCGCTCGCCGGGCTTTTTTGTGGTGTCTAACCAAGCTCAGACTCAATCAATCGGTATGGATTGATAATAAGTGGCGCTCGTAGAATGGCTCGAGACGGTCACGGCATTCCCACTTGGCGCCTCTAAATTGAATAGATTCGAAACAGACCACGTGGACAGGTCGGACGATTTATAGAGCGCCAACGGAACGCTCGTTTCTCCGCTCAAATCAACGACACAAGAGTTTCCTCAGATTTGACTGATGAGGATACTCCCGAAATAGAGCACGCGGTGGCTTGTCATCCGTTCGGAAGACTCACAACGTTCCTCTCATGTCTCCCGTTGTATACCAAATCCTCCATGTTTTTGGAGCACTGCTTGTTTTTCTCGCTTACGGTCTGCTCATTGCTCGGGCAATGCTCGGCTCTGAGAGCGTCGAATTGAGAAAGGTCGGAGCGAAGCTTAGCGGCATCGGGCTTCTCCTTCTTTTGGTTGGAGGCTTTGGACTTTTATCCAAACTCTATGAAACCACTTTTTACCCGTGGGTGATTATCAAGCTGGTCGTCTGGATCGCACTTGGAGGATTGATCGCACTGATCAATCGGAAGCCTCAACTCGGGCAGGTCTGGTACGGGGTCACGCTCCTGCTCGGATTAATCGCCGTTTCTTCCGTCTATACGAAAATCGGGATGTAGTTGTAGTCCCGTGAAATCGGGGCCTAGCCGCGTCCGTATTTCGCGAGCGTTTTCAACAGCACACTGAAGTGCTTCGGTGCGGGACGTTGGATGGTGACCTTCTGGCCGTCAGGCATCGGAACCGTCAGCTCCGCTAGAAACATCGCCGGCCCTGCATGAATCGGGCGTTCCGGCTCATTGCCTTTAGGAACAAAGGAGCGCTTCAAGGTTGAAAAGTAGATTTCCGATTCACGTGCATACTGATGCTCTCCGACGATCGAGAGCCCCATTTCGTAGGCATGGAGCTGAATTTGATGGAGCCGAATATAGGATGCGGTTGCTTCCCAGATTGAGTAGCGCCCTCTCGACTGAAGCCGCTTAAACTGTGTTTGTGTCTTTTTACCCGTGCGGTGCGATACGAGCATTTCATTTTCCTCACCATGACGAGCGAGGGGCAGATCACATTCACAGGATTCCAATTCAGTCGGTGCTCGAACAACGAGAAAGTGGACCTTCAGCTCAAACTCGTATGATCCATATGCATTGGACCAGAAATCGGCGGTATCCGAGTCTTTTGCAAATAGAGCCATTCCAGCTAGATCTGCTTCACATTGAAAAATCGCCTTCGCCCCAGAGGTATCCAATCCGAGCCTTAGGAGCTCACCTTTCTCGGTCTCAGCCTGGAAATTCAATGCCTCGGTCAAAACGGGTGTCTGAGGATACCAATTATCTGGCAGGACCTGAATCCCACTTGGCTTCTCGATCGCGAACCCTCGATCAGAATTCCAATAGATAGGCAGTCGCATAGGAGAATCTCCCAAGAGAGGGTCAGGAAAGCCGATGTGCGTTGGTGCTTTTGAAGTCTTCATCGAATGGCAAAACGGTGGTCGCCGATGTGTGGACAAAAAAAATCCCGCTCTCAAGAGCGGGACAGGGAAATTCAATTACCGATCCAAGTCCCTAGACGGCCTTGGCACTCATTGCGCCGCGCGCGATTTTCGACTTTTCGCGGGATGCTTTATTAGCGTGGATAACGCCAGTCTTGTAAGCCTTATCGATAGCCGAGGTGTAGAGGGACATATTCTCGTCGGTAGGCTCCGTAACAACATTTTTGCGCAGCGTCTTGAGACGGCTAGTAACCGCGCGGTTACGCTCGGTGCTCTTGGAAATGCGGCGGATGTCTTTTTTGGAAGATGTGAGATTAGCCATGGGTGCTTTACCTGATTCTGTAAAAAAGAAAGAAAGCATATGCACTGGAGTTGCGTGTCAATGCCATTTGAATGCTAGAGATTACTTTTTGAAAAGGCTTCGCAATCGCAGACAAACATTTTCGGTGGCCTTCTGCCAATACACATCATTCGAAGCCGGTTTCCGCTTCAACATCTCGTTATAAGCCTTCCGGCAAATCGATAGGCGTTGAGCGGCCTCCTCAGGTGTGATCGTTCGCAAATAGCTCAAAAGGCTCTTCGTTGAGGCAAACTGAGCGACATCAACAAAGCTATCAGCCGGAAAATCATCATAGATCGTGGAAACCCCACCTCCATAATACACCGGCAGCGCACCAGCGACAATACTCTGCCAGATCTTCTCTGTCACATAATACGGATAGAGGGTGTTTTCGATACTGAGGCCGAACCAATAGCGAGAAAACTTCTCCAATTTCTTGTCCGCCCAATGATATCCAATCGCCTGGAAATCATCCTCCTCGGTCGCCGAAGACTTTGGCCAATCACGGCCACTAACATCAGCAAAGCCATCTTGTTCAAATGACTCTACGAGATCCCTGCGCAAACGATGAAGGTTGTCACCTGTTGGTGGCGCAGGGTCATGGTAGAGATGATCAGAATAGGCCATCATGGCACAGAGTGCTTTTTCCCTCTTCGGATCTTTGAAATGACTCGCCGGAATGTCGACTTCAAGGGCCCCTTCTCCAACGCCGAGCATGTTCGTGTAGGAATAATTGTCCCAGTAGAACTCACCACTGAACACATTCAGTAAATGAACTCTCTTACCTAGCGGACCACGAAAAAATGCTGCATGAGTCCTCTCGCTTCGAGGATCTTCAGCGACTAGAGCAAATTTCTTTTGGGGATACCGGACTGTGTAAGCAGCTAGTCGGCGGCGTGTTTGCCCGAGGACCAAATCGGCTTCTGCAATCGAATCAACAATCTCAAAACCATAGCGCGCGAAGATCCCAGCTAGGCTATCATCTTGGCCAAAGAAGTGTGCGTCCTGAATTGATACCCTGAGATTCATGAAGATACTATGTCAGCTAGTCGCGACCTGCTTTACTGTTTTTGCCCAACAGCAAGAATCGTCTGGAAATGAGGGGGCTCATCCTCACGGGCAACCGTATCCACTTGAACCTCTTTAAATCCTGCCTCGCTCAGCCAGCGATACAGTTGATTTGCAGTAAAACCCAACCAGCGGTCGGCGTAGAGTTCGCGTGCTTTTTCAAAATCATGTTTTGCTAAATCGAGGAGCAAGAGCTGTCCGCCGGGCCGCAAGATGCGAAAGGCTTCTTCGACCGCAACGACCGGATGTTCTGCATGGTGAAGGGCCTGACTCAAAAGAGCTAAATCGACACTCTCATCGTCAAGCGGCACGTGTTCAATATCACCGAGACGGTATTCAAGGTTACTAATCCCTTGGTCACTCGCGAGGCTCGTTCCTACCCCTACCATCCGTTGTGAATTATCAATACACCAAACTTTCTCAGCACGACGGGCAAGCAACTGGGACAATACCCCTTCCCCCGCACCCAAATCTGCGATCACAATCTTCGGAGTGAGATGAAAGAGCAAATGCCCGATCCCTTCCCAAGTCCGTCCGGGGCAATAGTTCTTACCGAGGCGGCCCGCGATTTCATTAAAATACTTTTCGGTCTGCTGCCGACGACGGTCAAGAATCCGGTCTAGGTTTCTTCGATCAGAGATGATTGCCTCCTCCTTCGCAGTCGCCACAAAGGCAGCTTCGAGAACTTGCTTGGAAGTGGAAGACAGGTCAGGTGCTAACAAGTAAAAATTACGCTTTCCATCCTTTCGATCCTGCAGGAGGTCACCTTGCTTCAATAGAGACAGGTGCGAAGAAATTCGCGACTGCCCCATATCGAGAGCCTCCTGCAATTCCGCTACACTCAACTCATCTCGCCTGAGAAGATGTAAAATCCTTAAACGAGTGGGATCACCGAGAAGCCGAAGATGGTCAAAGGGTTGGCTCATAAATAACCTACCCTAGACGATAAACGATGGATCGCAAAAAAAGCGAGCTACTACCCTACTTCTCATCGAGCCAGCGCCCGATTGACCGGATTTCCCAAGACTCGCGATGCCCGTCGATATCCACCTCAACGGTAGCCCCCTTGTTCTGCCCAGTGAGAGCTTTGCCCAATGGAGTCTGGTAGGATAGGAAGTTCTTTTCAGGATCACTATCCCAAGCACCCAGAATCGCGAATTTCTGCTCTTCGCCTGTAGAAGCTGCAACGAGATCTACGGTAGAACCAATACCGACAGTGTCCGTTGGTGCTTCGCTGAAATCGGTTACCTGTGCACGGGCTAAGTCGCGCTCCAGCTCAGACTTGCGAGCAAGCATCATATCCTGCTCTTGGCGGGCCATCTTGTATTCTGAATTCTCCTTCAAGTCACCATGGGCACGCGCTTCAGCGATGTCTTCCTTATTGCGCGGAATTTTCGTCGAAACGAGGGCCTCATACTCTTGCTTACGGATTTCGAGACTGCCTTGGGAAACGTAAAGTGACTCATCTACTCTTGTCTTACCGCTATCACCGCTAACCAAAGACTGAATGCTAGGGAAGAGCTTGATGAAACGAGCCAGTAAGGACTTCTTCGATAGATCTTCGAAGCCTTGATTGAGAAGAAGCGTTTGAGCTAAGTCGTGAGCCGTCTCAGGCGTCGCGGTATCGAGCAAATCACCAACTAGATCTGGATCGTCGAGGAGTTGATCGGCGAGCGCGATGCGACGTGTACCGGCGGTTTGAAGCGCCTCATAATCAATCGCCCAGAATATGGCACTCAGGAGCCGTGAATTGATCATCGGGCTGAGCATTATGCCGTATTTCTTTGATGAGCGATTCTTCAGTACCCAAGTGAGAACCGGAGCGCGTAGGTTTTGCTCTACGAGCCAACGCTTCATCGTCTTTGTGATCTCATCGCCTCGCTCGTTATCAAGGAGGAAATTGATGCACTCAGAAGTCAGCTTACCTGAGCTGTTCTTGAGGAGCTCAAAAATGTGCTTATCCCATACATCAGGGAAGGTGCGGAGGATGAGGTCGATATAGCGCTTGTGGTGTGACGCTGGAATCTCATCAGCCAACTTCGAAATATCCATCGCATCCTTAAGAATAGAGTGCGAAGTAGGCTCAAGGGCCTCTACATCGGTGTGGATAAAACGAGCCAAGTCATTACGAACCCAAACACCGTAAAGACGTTCACCCGCCGAAAGCTGCTTCGTCTCCGCCAAGCTCACGGCCAATTCCTTCAAAATATCAGGCAACGCTCCCTCGATGTCGGAGTGTTGAACGGACATGTCGATGAGCTTGCTAGCATGGGCGATCTTTTTCTTCGGAGCTTTCGTTTCGAAAAACTCTTCTAGAATTTCGTCCTCTGGCTTCACTGGTTCATCACGCAGCACCCATGGGTCAGTCTTCTTCGCCGGAACAGCAATGCGAGGATCCTTTGCCAAGAGCTTTTTCGTGGCGGTCCACCACTTCTTGTATTTCGTCGGGCCAATCAAGCGGCTCAACGCGGTCTCGATCTCGGTGTTGCCCGTAACGTGGCCTTCAGCTCGAGAGAGAATCGCGACGATCACATCCGCCTGATTCTTCTTGATCATTTCCTGAATGCGTTCGGGCTCTTGACGAGAAAGAACCAAAATATCTCCCTCGGCCAAAATATCGAGTTTATCGACGCAGAAAGCCGGGTCCATCTGATGTCCCTCTTGACCTTCTTCAAAATCTATTACGAGCCGGTTTTCCTGCTCGTCATAACGCCGAATAACGCCTATCCCCCAAGATCGGTGGACGCAGTAAGTATCTGCTGTCATCGTTTCCAATTTAGAACGATGGCGTTTCAGGCGTGGAGATTTTCGGATGAGCAAATCGATTGCTTCCTGATTCATAGAGTCTTTCGCTATCGGGGTTGTGAAAACTTTCCATGCAGGCAGGGCGTCCCGAGTGGGTCAACTAAAAGATTAAAACTGAATGAAGCTAGCTAAGTCCGCATGGAACATTGCTTTCAACGCCTCCGTTGATTTTACACGGAGGCCTAGAAAGGTCGAACAGATCACTGAGCACTGGGGTAAGCACTCGCCAGACGACAAACGCCGTGCCTTTCGCCTCCTCTACGCTTGGCTGCGAGGGCAAGGGCTTGCACGCCACGTGCTCAAATCGCTCATGACGAAGCCACCTCGGAGCAAACTCCAACTGACCCTGGAGCTAGCATGTAGTGAATTATTGGTGACTCTTCCGGAGCGCCATCCGGCCGTCGTTTCCTCGGCCGTTGATTTCGCTAAAAGCGGCTTCAGCAAACGCGAGGCTGGCCTTTGCAATGCCGTCCTTCGAAAGGCCAGCGCACAAATTCTTTCGACCCCCCTCCAGTATTCACACCCCGATTGGCTGGTAAAACAATGGCGACAAGCCTTTGGCGAAGCTGAAACGGAGGCGCTCATAGGGTGGAATCAGACCAAACCAACAACCTACGTGCGTTGGAGTAAGCGGGCGGGCTCGCCTTTGCCTGCCCTTATCCCGACTCAATGGCCCAATTTCTACACCTACCCAGAGGAGGCCCGGGTGCAGGTCATTGAAGCGGTCAATAGCGGCCTAGCCTATATACAGGACCCCTTCACCCGACATCCCGTCGAAATGGCCCTCGCGGCGGGGCCGAAAACAATTCTAGATCTTTGTGCTGCCCCTGGCGGTAAAACGCGCGCCCTCGTCGACGCGCAGAAGGATTCTGCCCCCGCAGTGATCGTCGCAAGCGACTTGCCAGGCCCTCGGCTTGAGCAATTGAAGGAAAACCTGAGCGTTCTCGGCGATGAGAGACGTCCCGCTGTCCTTGCAGCTGATGGCACGGCGCTCTCGAGGGAAGGATTTGAAAGTGCAGGGCTACCGATCGAATACGACGCAGTGATTCTTGATGTTCCTTGTTCGAACACGGGCGTGATTCAGCGCCGGCCTGACGTTCGATGGCTTCTAAGACCTGAAAGACTTAAGGGCCTTGTAGAACTCCAAGCCGCGCTGTTAGCGTCGGCAGCTAATTTTGTTTCACCCGGGGGACGGCTCATCTACAGCACCTGCAGTCTCGAATCTGCTGAAAACGAGGCTCAAATCGCTGCATTTCTCGAGAAGAACCCCGCTTACAGTTTAGAAGACAAGAGACTCAGCCGACCATGGACCGATGAGCACGATGGCGGGGCTGCTTTCACATTGACCCGCGAACGCTAGAACAAACGATCAAGATTTGAAGAGTTTCGAACGACAACGATTATGGCAAAAACGAGCTTCCCCCAACTAGTGCGCATCCTCAGCTGGGTAGCTGATGGCCTACTCATGATTTTTGCTCTATCTATCTTCATCGCCTACGGACCTAGAATGGAACCAGTCATGGCAGTGGTGCTTGCCCTCTGCATCTTCTTAGGGGCCCTCCTTCCGCTCTTAGCTCACTACATTGATTACCTACAGGCCAAGCTCTTCCTTCGTGAGCAGGAAGCAGCTGTCCCGGAGACAATCAAAGACCTGACCGAGCACTTCGAAAAGCTTTTACACCGCGTTGAAGAGGCAGCCGCGGATGTCGCGCGGACAACCCTAACCGCTCGCCAAATACCGACCCAACTCCAGTCCAGCACCGAGACTATAGATAAGTCGAAAGACGCATTAAAAGACGCACTCAGCGGTATTAAAAAACTTCCTACATCAGATTCGATCGAGACACTCATCCAACAGCTTGAGTCGAAAGAAAGTCCGGCGGTTGATTTTTCACCGATCACAACTCGCCTAGATGCCCTTGAAGCCCAAGTCGACAAAGGCCTCTTAGTCCGCGAAGACAAACTGGAAGAGATGATCGAGCAACTGCAACAATTCGAGGAGGCTTTGGATACGCTTTCCGAATCTCTTCAAGCTCCGGTTGAACTTTCATCTGAGCAACCCAAAGAAGCAGTCGAGGTCGTCGAAAGTAACCCCCCTCCGGCCCAAAAGAAAAAGCGTGCGGCGAAAGTGAAAAAGGCGCCGACACCCAGTCCTCAGGCAGACCTATTCACAGCTGGAGGAGATGAAACGCCTCTTTCTGACGACTCCACGACGATTCTGGTCAAAGCCATGGTCGGTCTTCCCAACGAAGTGTTTGCGCGCGGCGACGAGCCGCTAAACTGGGATGAAGGAACAGCTCTAAAGCTTGTCGGTATTGGTGAATGGCTCCTTGAAGTGAAGGAACTGACATCACCCATCGAAGTTCAGCTCCGCCTGAATGATGAAGTAGCCGCCAACGGACCGTCCCTAAACCTGGAACCAGGTCAGCGCCTTACGGCATCCCCAGATTTCCCGGGCGAGGTCGAACCGTTCTAGAATAATACATCCGGCCACTGAGCCGGCGTGACGCTATCAGTAGACGGTGATCGGCACGACGAGCTGACCAAATCCAGGCACCTCAGCAAAAAGGCTACCCGAACCCGCTACACCGCCTTCGACGATGACGGAAACAGAATTGCTTCCGGCTGGGATCACGACCTCAGGCATGATGACACTCGTCGGCACGTCGGTGGTTACACTGATTAGCAATCCACCCATTGGGGCCTGACCTTCGATCATGAAGCTCAGCTGAGTCGGTTCACCCGAAGCCAAGTTGAGCGAGGCAGGTGTAACATTCAGCCGACCTTCATCGATACGAAAACTCCCGAGAGCAAGGTCGCCCGTAGCAGTCTCAATGATTGCCCCGTAGGACCGACCAGCGGACGCCGCAGGAACAATAAATTCGAGCGCGAAAGGAGAACTATAGAACGTTTCTGCCGGCATCCCCTCGAGAGTGACGGTGTCCATTTCACTGAAGCCACTGCCAACCACTGCGATGCGGTCTCCAACACGACCTCGAGCACTTACGAGCTGAATCGGATAACGACTCGTCAATGTTGCAGAGTAAGGTCGTCCATAATTCTCATAGGTACTGTATCGCACCTTTTCATTAATGAACGGACCGTTGTGGTAGGTATAAGTAAGCTCGTAGTAGTAACGGATATCCTCTTGTCCGAGAGGAATCGGATAATCGATCGAGAACACCAAGGCTCCCTCATCAATTAGATCCATCCGGATCTTTTCACCGTTAATCCAAAGCCATGCCTGCTCGCTATCATCAACAATCGCAGCTAGCGAAAGGTCAGCCCGAAAGGTAAAGGTATAGATGTTCGAGGCGTTTTTAGGAACCTGACTTTCAACGTAGTTTTGAAAGACGGAACGACAGCCGCCTAAAAAGACTGCGGCGAGGGCGAGTAAGATGAACCCGAATCGGGATTGCGCATGCTTCATAAATGCCTCGAATGTAAGTCTCACGCTCTATGTCACTGCAAGCAAAAGGTTTACTAACAAATCCCTTAGGACTCTACCTTCACGTGCCCTTTTGCGCCACTACGTGCGATTTTTGTTCCTTTTATCAAAACGCACCATCGCGACCAGATGTTGAATCTTACCTTGAAACGATGGAGGCGGCATTACGGTGGCGTTCGCCCTCAAGGGCCGTAGACACTGTGTTCTGGGGCGGCGGCACCCCTGGACTCCTCACCGCCCGTGACCTCGAGCGCCTCGGATCCGCTATGCTCAGCGCCCTACCGAAGCGCCCACAGGAATGGTCGATCGAGATGGCACCTTCGGCGATCAAGCGGGACAAAATTCATGCGCTGAAAGATCTCGGGGTGAACCGAATTTCAATCGGGATACAGAGTTTTGATGATGCTCTACTAACAAAGCTAGGGAGGCAGCACTCACGAAAACAAGTCTTCCGCTCGATCGAGACAGTGCAATCCGCTGGGTTTGAGAATATCAATCTCGACCTTATTTTCGCCCTACCGGGCCAAAGTTTTGAACAGTGGTCCCGCGATATCGACACTGCTCTGTCGTTTAACCCAACCCATCTCTCCACTTATTGCCTTACTTTCGAGGAGGACACCAAGCTCTGGGCGCGTCTCCAACGCGGCGAAGTGCACCGCCAGAGCGAAGAAGACGAAGCCCGCTTTTACGAAAAAACCTGGGAGAAACTAGGAGCCGCCGGCCTTCAGCAATATGAGACCTCGAATTACGCCCGCCCTGGTTACGCCTGCCAGCACAACCTCCACACATGGCAGATGCACGACTGGATCGGCTACGGGCCCTCCGCCTCCAGTCAGTATCAAGGGAAACGTTTCACCGAAGTCGCCTCTCTCGATGAATGGACCACGAGTGTTCGCGAGCGTTCGCCGAACTATGCCGAAGAAGTCTACTTGGATTCCAGAATCCTTGCGAGCGACGCTCTGGTATTTGGATTGAGAATGAATGCAGGCGTTTCGCCAGGTGAACTGGAAGAGCGCTTTCCCGGCGATCACTGGATCTCTTTTCACCGCCTGATAGATAATTTGAACGAAGAGGGGCTGATCGAAGCCACTAAGTCGAATTGGAGACTCACTCCCCGCGGTCGGCTCGTTGCCGATGCGATCGGCTCAGCAATCCTCGAGTCATCCGACGTCATCGTCCCCTAAGGCGCGGTTTGACCTTGTCAGACACACCGCCTTCGATCTCCATCTTTCGTTTTCAATTTTCAAACTAGAATCCATATGAAATTAAACCCTATTGTCCTTCC
>CAWVVV010000005.1:0-124286 GCA_963933835.1 uncultured Puniceicoccaceae bacterium
GTCGATTAATTCCTCGAACACTTGCGAATCATGCACGCTCGCTGGCGGCGGCGCGGATGGGGCGGCGGCAGGATCGCGCGAAAAGAAAGAGATCAAGAGTGCAACGCCGAGCGCGCAAAGGGCGTAAATAATCGAGCGGCGAGAGAGAGGCACACCCCAAACGAACAACCCGCTCAGCCGCTAGTCAACCGAGGACACGCGAATTTTAGAACCCTTCGGCCAGATCGGTGCTGGCGCTTGGCCTAGTCGAGGTCGTTTGACCGAATAAAGGACTGAATCTTACTGACGTAGTTCCAGCCCTCTTCGGAGTAGCGCACGAGGCCTGGCGCAAGGCCATAACCCGTCATCTCCGCCCCTTGATGACGAAGGCTTGCCCGAATACGGCGAAGTTCCGCGTAGGCGTTGTGTGTATTTAAATTCTTAAGGTAGGCCGTAAAGCAATCTGCAAGGGTATCAAAACGGGTCACCTCGAAGGTAGCACCCTCCGGCCGCCGGCTGGGAATGATACCACAGCCACGCGTGTAACAACGCATGCCGAAGAGGTTATTACCCTCGCGCGAAAATCGAGAACTGCCCCACCCGCTCTCAAGTGAGGCTTGGGCTATGACAAGAGAAACTGGCACGACATCGACGCGCGCTTTGATCGCCGCGAGATCTGACTTCGTGAGGTCAGCGTCGGGATCCAGTTCGATCTCGTAGTCTTCGGCCCATCGACGGAGCGCCTTCTTTTCGCCTCTCCTAAGCTTTTCGCGCCGGTTCCAATTTTCTTCAATTTCCAACAGCTCGTCGCGGCTCTGGCGCACACCGGCCAAGGCTGTTTCGACCCGCGGAGTCAGATATTCGAAGAAGGCCTGCTTCTTTTCTGCCGTCGACGTGTAGTCGGTGAAGTCAGGGAGCTTCTCTGAAACGCCGCCGCCAAAGCAGCCCCGAAAGATTAAGACGACCAAGAGTAAGCACCCGACGGCGATGGCAGCATTGCGCAAAAGTTCCCTCTGCGAAGCGGATAAGTCCGACCAAGGCATTGATTTACGCCCTCCCCGATTCAGGGGCTTGATCTCAGAGAACTTCACGGCCTAAGGCTGGATTCGTTCAAGATGGAGGATCAGTTTTTCGTCCATCCAGTATTCGACGTAGTTAGCAGTCGTCTCGACCCAATCCGTCCACGCGTTCGCTTCCTTACCTTGATTTGCCGCCGAAACGAGAACTTGAGAGCCCGTAAACCAATTTCGGTAGGGGCCACCCTTTTTCATCGAAATCCTCAGGTTGAGTTCACGTTCCTTCACCTCGGGATTGAGCATGATCCAGATCTTGCCGGTATCATCAGCTTTGGCCCCGAGGATGTAGTCCGGATCAATCTGGATGCCCTTGAAGGCTCCAAAAATCGGAGCAGCGGAGCCAGCTGTCTGATCGTAACCACCCGCGTTCAGCCCCAAAACGGGTGCGAGCGTGAGAAGAAAAAGGAGAGTGATGAATTTGTGCATGAGAGATAAAAATGAGGCACGCTCTGAGCCAAAAGCTCTAGCATCGCGAGCTAATCTCAAAATTGAGCGGGCGGGCTTTCGAAGCAAGTTAATCATTCTAAAACGATTGACGAAGGCCAACGCACCACAGCGGACCGCGGGGACGCGGTCCCTCCAAAAGATAATAATGATCCGACCCCTATTCATCCAAATCGCGGTCTTTCTTTCCACATCGGGGTAAATGAAGCGGGGAAAGCATGTCAAAATCTGGCTACTAAAGCAGATAAGGCGCTCCAAGCTTGATCGCTGCCAAGCTCTCTAGCAAATTTTGAACTTTCGTGTCGGTTCGTAGTCTTCACTTTCGTCGCATCCGACACATCAATTTATAATATACATCATGTCTGAGACATTTAGCCTGGAAGTTATCAACGAACGCGTTCGCGAGGCAGCGAAATGGGTTCCTGCACTGGAGCAAGAGATCGCCAAGGTCATTGTTGGCCAAAAATACCTCATCGACCGTCTCATCGTCGCTCTGCTGGCGAATGGGCACGTTCTACTTGAGGGGGTTCCGGGGCTCGCAAAAACGCTCTCGATCAAAACTCTATCCGACGCCGTGCATGCCGACTTTAGTCGGATCCAATTTACGCCGGACCTCTTACCAGCGGACATCGTCGGAACATTGATCTACAACCCCAAGACAGGCGATTTCACGACGAAGCAAGGTCCCGTCTTTGCGAACCTCGTCCTAGCCGACGAAATCAATCGTGCTCCGGCCAAGGTGCAATCTGCTCTGCTCGAAGCGATGCAGGAGCGGCAAGTGACGATCGGCGACCAGACTTACCCGCTGCCAAAGCCTTTCCTCGTTCTCGCAACTGAAAACCCAGTCGATCAAGAAGGCACCTACCCGCTCCCCGAAGCACAGGTCGACCGCTTTATGCTCAAGCTCCTGATCGGCTATCCGAGCAAGCCAGAGGAGCGCAAAATCCTCGATATGATGGCGACAACGGGGCCAGCGCCTGAAGCCCAGCCTGTCCTCGACCTGCCAACAATCCTCAAAGCACGGGAAGTCGTGAACGACATCTACGTCGACGATAAGGTGAAGGACTACATCGTCGAAATCGTCTTCGCGACGCGCAATCCAGCAGACTACGGCCTCGAAGATATCCGTGACTTTATCCAATTCGGGGCCAGCCCGCGGGCAACGATCGCTCTTACGCTCGCCTCAAAGGCATGGGCATTCCTCCAAGGCCGGGGCTATGTGACACCACAGGATGTGAAAACAATCGGCCTCGATGTTCTGCGCCACCGCGTGATCGTCACCTACGAAGCCGAGGCTGAGGAGATGACGAGCGAGGACTTGATTCAAAAAATCTTCGAGACGGTTCCAGTGCCTTAATCTTGAAAGTTGACTACTGAATGCGCCTTTCGGCTCCGGTCATTTTGCATTCAACACTCATCATTCACGATGCGTCCTAATTTACATGTCTCGTAGCGAACTCACAAAAGAGATCCTCAAAAAGGTCCGGCAGGTTGAAATCCGTAGCCGCCGCTTCGTCGACGAATCCTTGGTCGGCGCCTACCACAGTGTCTTCAAGGGCACCGGGATGGATTTTGCCGAGGTGCGCGAATATTGCCCAGGCGACGATGTCCGCTCGATTGACTGGAACGTCACCGCCCGGATGGACCGCCCTTTCATCAAAGTATTCGAAGAAGAGCGAGAGCTCACCATCGTCCTTGCGGTCGATCTTTCCGGTTCGGGTGATTTTGGTTCGCTTGATGCAAGCAAGCGGGAACTCGCTGCGGAACTCGCTAGCGTGCTCGCTTTCTCCGCGACGCGAAACAACGACAAAATCGGACTCCTTCTCTTCACTGATGAAGTCGAAACCTTCATCCCTCCGGGCAAAGGTCGCAGCCACATCCTCCGCGTCATTCGTGAAGTGCTCTTCTTTGAGCCGAAGAAAAAGGGAACCGACATCCCCCTCGCGCTGAAGACCCTCAATCGTGTCATCCGGCGCAAGGCGATCGTCTTTCTTCTGAGTGATTTCCTTACCGAAGACTCACTCGCTTGGATACGCCCTTCTGCTTCAAAGAAGGATGACCTCCATTCTACAATCCGCCTTACCCATCGCCGTCACGACCTCATCTGCGTTGACCTTTTCGACCCACGCGAGCTCGAACTGACGGACGTCGGCATTGTTCTATTGGAAGATGCCGAGACGGGCGAACAGATCGAATTGGATACAGGTAACGCGCAGCTACGTATGCTCTATGCGCAGAAGAATAAGCAACGCCGCGACAACCTGCACGAAAACTTTAAGCGCTCCGGCGTTGACCACTTCAGTGTCTCGACTGACGAGCCCTACATTCACGCCTTGCGTAGTTTCTTCAAACGACGAGGAGGTCGCCGCTAATGCTCCCCCTCCTCCTTCAAACCGAAGTCATCGAACTCGCAGACATCCGAGAGCCCATTAGGATCATCTCGTGGGGCACCGTCGCGCTCATCGCGGCTATCGTCATTGCGCTGCTAGCGGCTGGTATTTTCTTCTGGCAACGGCGTCGTCAAAAACTCGCTACAGAGGCAGAGTTCATCATCCAAGTCTCGCCGATCGAGAAGGCTCGCAAGGCCTTCAAAACTCTTCGCGAAAAGCAACCTGAACTCAGCGACAAGGCCTACATCAGCGAGGTCTCCGGTGTCATGCGCGACTACTTAGAGGACGCCTACAACCTACCGGCCCCTGAACGTACGACCGAAGAATTTTTCGACCTCTTGCGCGCTGAAACTGTTTTTGCACCTGAGATGCAGGAGCGGCTCATGAGCCTTCTCCAGCAGTCGGACTTAATCAAGTTCGCCCGCCAAGAGCTCAATGCAAGCCAGTGCGAACCGTTACTGGGCGGCGCCGAAGACTTCGTCGAAACTGCAGAGCAATCTCGGGTCGAAACAAAACCCGAAGTAAAACAAGCGGAGGAAAAGGCAGGATGATGTTTCGATTTGCTGAGCCTTACGCCCTTCTCCTGCTCATTCTCCCCATCCTCTTTCTCTTTCTAAGAGGCCGGATTGGGAAAGAAGCCGCCGTCCGCTTTCCAGCCATCGCGCTAGCGAAGCAAGTCTCGGCTTTTGTCCGCAGCAGACCCGGTCGCTTTCGCGCCACGCTGCGCTTTCTTATTCTAACTTTCCTCATCCTTGCTCTAGCACGACCACAGACGGGCGAAGAACTTTCTGAGTTGAGTACAAGCGGCGTTGATATCGTCCTCGCGGTTGATCTTTCGACTTCGATGTGGGCCTTCGATTTCGAGGTCGCAGGTCTTCG
This sequence comes from uncultured Puniceicoccaceae bacterium, assembly GCA_963933835.1. Classification (GTDB taxonomy): domain Bacteria; phylum Verrucomicrobiota; class Verrucomicrobiia; order Opitutales; family Oceanipulchritudinaceae; genus CAWVVV01. The sequence continues at coordinate 4,769 of CAWVVV010000005.1, forward strand.
CCAAGACCGCCTGACGGTCGTGAAACGCGTTTTAAAGGACTTCGTCGAAGCGCGCCCAAGCGACCGCCTTGGATTGATTGCTTTTGCCGGCGAGGCCTACCTCGTCAGCCCGCTCACGCTCAAGCATGACTGGCTGCTTCAGCGCCTCGACGAGCTGGAGATTGGCTCTATTCCAGACGGAACGGCGATTGGCAGCGCGATCGGCTCGAGTGTAAATCGGCTCGTGGAGCGAGCGTCCGAGACAAAGCTCGTTGTCCTCCTCACCGATGGGGCAAACAACCGTGGTGAGCTCGCGCCGCTTCCAGCAGCCGAAGCCGCTTCTGCTTTTGGGATCAAGATTTACACCATCGGCGTTGGACAACCCGGCTGGGTGCCCTACCCGAGCCGCTTTGATCGCGACGGCCGCCCAATGGCCGGACGTGACGGACAAGTGCTCCTCGCCAACCGCCCCTCTGATCTCGACCTCAAAACGCTCCAGACCGTCGCAGAGATGACGGAAGGCACGTACTTCCATGCCACCGACACGGATGAGCTGAAGAGCGTTTACGATAAAATCGATGAGCTCGAAAAAACCGAAGTCACCTACAACGTGCGCCGGCTTTTTGATGATTACTTTTGGATTCCGCTCCTAGCAGCTTTTCTCTTCCTCATCTTCGAACAAATCCTCGAGCACTCCAAGCTTCGCAGGCTACCGTAGTGTCCTGAAAATCTGAATACACGATGCAATTTGGCGAACCACTCTGGCTCATTTCTATCGCACTCGTCTTACCGAGTTTTCTACTCCTGTACTTCTGGAGCAACCGGAGGAAGAGTGAGAAGCTGAAGCGTTTCGCCTCATCTAAGCTCATTGGCTCGCTGACGCAGAGTCACAGCCCCGTGCGCCAGAGGGTGAAAGCAGGCGTGATCCTTTTAGCTGCACTGCTCATCGGGTTTTCACTCGCGCGCCCCCAACTCGGGATTGAACTCGAAGAGAGTCAAGCGCGCGGCATCGATATCATGATCGCGCTCGATACATCGCGCTCGATGCTGGCTGAAGATGTTAAACCGAACCGCCTTGAACGCTCGAAGCTCGCGATTTTGGACCTACTCAACGCCGTCAAGGGTGACCGCGTTGGCCTCATTGCCTTCGCGGGCGAAGCCTTTCTGCAGTGCCCCTTAACACTCGACTATGACGCCTTCCGCGCGACCCTTGATGCGACGGACACCAGCGTCATTGCACGCGGTGGGACGGATGTTTCGGCAGCGATCGAAGAAGCAGCGAACGCACTCGAGGGTGACCGTAATTTCAAACTCCTCGTCCTCATCACTGACGGCGAGGACCTCGAAGCAAGCGGTATGGCCGCAGCCCGCACCGCCGGTGAAAACGGTCTGCGCATCTTTACGGTTGGGGTCGGGAGCACGACTGGTGAGCTCATTCCGATCCGAAATCACCGTGGTGAACTTGACTACTTGCGCGATCAGTCCGGCTCGCTCGTACGATCCGCACTTGATGAAGATGCGCTCGGATCGATCGCGGCAGTGAGCAACGGCTTCTATTCCACCCTCGCTGGTAGTGAAGGTTTAAATACAATTTATCAGCAGCTCGTATCTGAGCTCCCAGCGGAAGAATTTGGCACCCGCATCCAAGAGATTCCATTGGAACGCTACATGTGGCCCGTTGGCATCGCTTTGGTCCTACTCTTTTTTGAGCCCCTCATTGGCAATCGCCGCAAAGGGCAACGCCGCTCGCAGGCGGAAGGCCTGAGTAAGGCAGTGGCACTCGCTCTGTGTCTCTTGGCCTTCGCACCGAGCACGACTGAGGCTTCGCCTTCCGACGGCCTCTCGGCCTACGACAAAGGCAACTACGCTGAAGCTGAAGTGGTCTTTCGAGAAGAGATTGAGAAGTCACCGAACGACTCACGCCTTCAATACAACCTTGGCAACGCTCTCTACCGACAGGAAAAATGGCACCAAGCCGAGGCGGCCTTCCAAGCTGCCCTGCAAACCCGTGAGACGGGCGAACAAGTCGATGCCTTCTTCAACTTAGGTAACACTCTTTTTCAAATGGGCTCAGACGCCACGGATGATGCCGATGGTCGGCAGGCACGTCTCATGCGTTGGGAAGAGGCTCTCAACGCCTACAGCAATGCCGAGGCACTCCAAGAGAGCTCGAAGGATCTTGAAACAAACAAGCAGCTCGTCCTCCAAGCCCGCGACCGCATCTCCGGCCTGATCACGACGCTCGTTGAACCTGAGGGCGCAGGATTGGCCGGACCGAGTGGGCGCTACGCGCTGGGATCTCAGCTAGAGATGCTTGCGACGCCGAACACCGGTTGGGCTTTTAAAGCGTGGAGCGATGTGCCAGCCGAAACGCCCACTGAGCCGAAGTTCACTTTCACGTTTGATAAGAGCTATGTTCCCATCGCGGAGTTTGTGAAGACCTGGGCGCTCGAAGTTCTCACACACGACGAGGAGCGTGGAACAGCGAAAGAAAGTGGCGCCTATCGCGAGGATCAACCGGTTACAATTACGGCCGAAGCGATTGAGCCATGGGTCTTCCATCATTGGGAAGCTGAAGGCGTTGAGATCGAAAACGCAGGTCAGGTAGAAACTGAAGTCACTCTGACCCAAGACGCGTCGGTCACGGCATTTTTCGCCGAAGGCTATTTCCTCGAAGTGATCCCGAATGAACCGCTCGGTGGTTATGTCGGGCAAACGGGTTGGTATCTTCAGGAGAGTGAAACCCCGATAAAGGCCGAGGTGCGTGAAGGTTTTGAATGGGAATTTTGGTCAGGAAAAGGCATCGCTGATCCGACCGCTCTCGAGACGAGTGTGTTGATGATGTCGGATCGCCGGGTCGTCGCTAACTTTGATCGCCTCTGGTCGCTCATCGTTGCAGAGGACAAACGCGAAGCAGGCACTGTGACCGGCAGTGGTGATTTTCCCGTCGGCACAAATACACCGATTACGGCGACCGCCAACGAAGGCTACAAATTCGTCCAGTGGCTCGGCGAGGGCATCGAAGATCCGACCTCACCCGAGACGAACGTAACCGTCGAAGCGATCATTCACGACGTCATCGCGACCTTTGAGGCTGAAGAGTCAGAGGACTCGGAAGATCAAAACGAGGACAACGAGGAAGAAAACGAAGATCAGCAGGACTCGGAAGAGGAGGAGGAGGAAGCAGAGCCCGAAGAAGAAGAACCGGAAGAAGAGCAGCCTCAGCCTGAAGATGAAGAATCCGAGCAGGGCGAAGAGCAGGAAGCAGAAGCCCAGCCGCGCGAAATGGGCGAGATGAGCGTAGAAGAAGCACGCCAGCTCTTGAATGCTTTGCGCGAATCTGAAAAGAAACTACCTGCCGTGCGTCGTGGTGACGAAACTGACAACAGTTCGGGGCGAGATTGGTAATGATAGGATTCAGTAAATTTCAAAGATGGGTCGTCGTCCTTTTGGCCGTAATGAGCCCATTGAGCGCAGTCGCCCAGGGCGTAACGGCTGTACTCGAACCAGAGGTCATTAAAGTCGGTAGCGCAGGGAGCTACAGCCTTGTTCTGCTAGATCTCAACGTCCAGAGCCTGCCCAATCTTCAACCGCCATCGGTCTCAGGGCTGAAAGTTGTCAGTCTACAGCCCAGTGTCTCGCAACGGACTTCGATTGTAAATGGACGACGCTCTAGCCAAATCGAGCTTTCGTGGCAGATCATTCCGTTGCGGACAGGTAACCTTACGATTCCTGGGCAAACGCTACAGATTGCGGGCAACGCTTACACCATCCCTGCTCGGACGCTCCGAGTGTTACCCGAATCCGAAGCAGAACGCACACGCTTCCGTTTCAACTGGGATTTGCCCAAAAAAGAATTCTACGTTGGCGAAGCGATCCGGGTTTTTCTCAAAGCCTATGTGCGCGATGACCTCCGCGCAGCCCGACCTACCCCATCTTGGGACCTCGGCGATGGGATAATCGCAAAAACGGCAGAAGGACCGAACATCATCAACGAAGAGGTCAATGGGGTGAGCTACACCGTGGCGGCTTGGCCGATTGTCCTTTCACCGATCCGTCCGGACACCTTCACACTAGAAGCTTCGACGAATATTTCCTTCCAAGACCCAGCAAACCCGCGCTATAGCAACGATTTTTTGCGGAGGCAACTCGCGCAGGATAACAAAGTTCTGATCACGCCACCGACCATAATCACTGCCCACGAAGTGCCCTCCCAAGGCCGCCTACCGGGCTACAACGGAGCGATTGGGAACTTCAATGTCTCAGCCGAAACAGACCTTAAAACCGTCAACGCGGGTGAGCCCCTGACGCTCGACATTATTCTCCGGGGGACAGGCAATTTCGAGCGGATCGCCGCGCCTGAGATTCCCGAGATCGAGGGCTGGCGGACATACCCTCCAAAGGTGACCTTTGAGCCGGCGGACTCCCTCGATTACTCGGGCAAAAAGACTTTCTCTTACCTCCTCATCCCCGCCGACGAATCCATCGTGGAAACGCCGACGGTCGCTTTCGCGAGCTTCAATCCTTACTCGAAAGCTTACAAAGATCTCTCGATCGCTCCAATCACGGTCGAAGTCGGACCCGCCCCTGAGGGTGCCGTTTCATTCGGATTTACGATGCCCAATGGCAGCAACGGCCGCGCGAGTTCCCGACCGCTCAACACCTGGCGCCCCTTTAAAGCAGAACTGGGATCACTTTCCGAAGGGGTGCGGCCCGTTGTGCAGTCGACTGCTTTAATCGTTCTGCAGCTCCTTCTCTTTGTCTTCTTTGTCCTCTATGCCGTCTGGAACTGGCGTCGCCAAAAATTCAGGCAGGACGAGGGGTTCGCTCGCCGAGTCTCTTCCTCAAAAGCCGTTCGCCAGAGCTTAAAACTAGCGACAGGAGAAGCGACCGAAGGCAATGCCGAGGCCTTCTACATCGCGGCGCAGCGAACGGTTCAGGAAGCGATGAGCCGCCACCTCTCCCGCTCGCAAAGCACGGGCAGCCTGACGCTGATGGAAATCGATGCGATTCTGAACCGTGAAGGTGCCAGTCCCGAGCTTAAAGACGATGTCGCCAGTCTCTTTCAGGATGCCGAAGCAATGCGCTATGCGGGGACAAGTCAGGGGCAAAGCAGCTCACTCAAAGACGCCCTCGCCAAACTCGAAAAAACAATCCGTGCCCTGCCATGAAGACTGTTTTTAAAAACCTTCGGCCGATAGCCGTTCTTGCAGCATGGGTGGCACTCAGTGCCCTCAATTTGACCGCTCAACGGACGACCGATGAAGCCTTCAGCGAAGGTAACGCCGCGCTTGCAGCCGAAGACATTCCGCGGGCAATCGCGGCCTACAACGAAGCCCTGATGGCCGGATCGTCGGCCAACCTCCATTACAATCTCGGCACTGCGTACGCCCAGAATGAGGACTGGGGCTGGGCGAGCATACACTTCCTCAAAGCCCTCGCGCTCCATCCGAATCATGCGGATGCCCGAGCCCACCTCGCGCTCGTTCGCAAGCGAGCAGGTCTCGAATGGAGCAACCGAACCGCACTGGAACGCTTTGCGGCCACATTCTCCTTATCGGGTTGGGCCTGGCTGGCGACCGGCGCCTTCTGGGGCACGGTTTTGCTCTGGTTCCTGAATCCACCGGGCGGTTCGCTCTTCAACTCCCTTCTGCGAACGGCCTCCATTGCCGTTTTGGTGATTTCGGTCTTTGCGCTCGGCCTCTATCACTTTGAGCGAGGCAGGGGCATCGTCCTCAAGCCTAGCGAACTGCGGGTCGCAGCGACAGAATCTAGCCCAACTTCGGTCGAGCTTGAGCCGGGAATAGAGGCCACCGTGCTCAATGAAATGAATGGCTTCTATCTCATCCAGACAGAGAACGGCGAGGAAGGCTATCTCTCACGGGCCGAATTCGCTACCGTCTGGGACAATTAGCCTAGATTAGACAAAAAGCTCGTCGGGATCAGATATCTTGCTGAAATCAGCAGTCATCCGGTCGAATTTACAATTATCTAATACTACAGTAGTCACGGATCCACCGAGACGGAGCACAATGTCCACGCCCAACTCAGCTATATAGGCAACACCACCCGTTTGCCTGCTTGTTTCCAGTGATCGTTATAAGAAAAGAAGGTATCACCACCATGATGGGCTTGAGCACGTTTGTCGGGCTGCTCTTGTTTTTCCTCTATTGGACGTTCATGAGCGTGGAGGTCTTTGGCACCCTGGGCTACGACCAGATTAATTTCCCCTCTTCTATCTTGTCCTCCTGATCGCTTCGGCAGGGAATTTCAAGGCGCTTGAACGGCTAGACTTTTCCCCCACCTCCCGACGCTGGCTAAGTATTGTTGCGGTAACAAATCGCGAGATGGTGATGGTCGGGGTCATCCTCTTCGGCGCGATTTTTGCGACGAATGACGACGCGATCAGCCGAGTCTTTATCGGTAGCTTTCTCGCCGCGAGCTGGCTTTTCCTCCTCGTTTTAAACCGCTATCTACCGGACTTTTGGCTCAAAAACTCCTTCAAGGGTGACAATCAGGCGCGGCTCGCTCTCGTCGGGCGGCGAAAAGTCGCTAGCCGGATGAAAAGTTGGGCTGAGCGCGCCGAAACCTACGGTGTCCATGTCGAAGGCCTCGTGCGCATTCAATCAGGCAGCGATGAGACGACTGACGAAGAAGCGGGCTTCAAAGTCCTTGGGACGGTTGAGAACCTCGAAATGGTGATCAAGGAACACAAGATCACCCATATCGTCTTGATTGATAACCGACACGGCGAGGAATGGATCAAAAAGGCTGTCGATGTGACACTTTCGCAGGGCGCCCGTCTCTGGATCTTTGATGCCTGGAGTTACTTCTTCGACCGCCCGCTGCTTGCCGACACACACGATGGGCAGACTTACTTCACCTTTCACAACGAGCCGCTCGAGGATCCCGTCAACCGCACTCTTAAGCGGGCCCTCGACATCGCGGTCTCGCTTCCGGTTGTTTTCTTCCTACTCCCTATCCTCTGCTTAGTTGTTAAGATCAAACAGCATCGAGAGGCACCCGGTCCGCTGTTCTTTCGGCAGCGCCGCCATGGACGCCAGCAGGCTCCTTTTATGGTCTATAAGTTTCGGTCAATGTATCAAGATGACGACCGCACTGAGGAAATTAAACAGGCGACAACAGGAGACAGCCGCGTCTTCCCATTTGGAGACTTTTTACGGAGGACAAGCCTCGATGAACTCCCGCAGTTTATCAACGTCCTCCAAGGCGACATGAGCGTGGTTGGACCACGGCCTCACCTCGACAAACACGATGGGATGTTTGCCCGGATCGTCCAATTCTACACAAGACGCGCAATTATATCAAGCCAGGCATCACGGGGCTTGCGCAGACCAAGGGCTATCGTGGGGAAATCACGAACCCTAAACAAATCGAAGAGCGGGTGCGCTACGACTTTGAATACATCACGCACTGGTCACTTTGGGTCGATCTTTGGCTGATTTTAAAGACAGTCATCCAAGTCTTTCGCCCGCCTGAATCCGCGCGCTAAGTTGTAATAATCGACGGAGTTTACGTTGAAATAGTTGAGCAGGGGGCATTTGATTGAACCCCTTCAATGAGCGCCCCGGAAAAAGCCCCTGCCCAAAACGCCCTACGCCGCGGCACGGTCCACCAGCTCTCACTCCTTCAAAGAATTGCCTTCTGGCCTGCAGCTTGGGCTCTGGACGTCTACTATTGGACGCTGCGCTTTGAGATTTCGGAAGAGGCGAAAGCAATCCTAGCCGACGACCCTAAGCCCAGTGTTATCGTCGCGTGGCATAACCGCTCGCTCATTTGTCCGGCGGTGATGGCTCTCCGCCCCCCCAACCGAGTCAACACGATCATCTCTGCGAGTCGGCTGGCAGCGTGGGAGGCCGCTTATTTTGAGCATCGACGCCTCCCAGTGATTCGGGGGTCGTCCACTCGAGGCGGCTTTATGACCGTGAAAATGGCCTACAAGGCTCTGCTTAAAGGCGGCGATGTGGCGCTTTCCCCGGATGGGCCGAGTGGACCTCTCTACAGCGTCCAAGCGGGTGCAGCGGCAATAGCCAGGAAAGCGAAGGTGCCTGTCATCGTTGTTGGCTGCAACCAACCGAAAGCCCGGCGACTGAAAACATGGGACAAACACTTCGTCCCCTACCCATTTCAAACTGTTCGCTTAGATATCCGTCAAATTTCTCCGGAGATACTTCTTAAAGCAGAAAGCGTGGTGATGGCCACAAACCTGATCAATGAAGCACTCACGGACGCAAATCACGCCTAAGACACCCTCCTCCGATTCTCACTCCGCTCCTTGATCTCACTGCATGATTCGTTTTCTATCATCTGATGCCCACTTCTGACAGCGCACATCAATATAGCCAGATGGGGGTTCGGCTCCTGTCTCTCTACTTTATAACTCGGGGGCTGTGGCTCCTCATCAGTAATTTGCTCGGTTCAATTCCAGTATTCGATCCGAACTATCTCGGCCACTACTTCTACACTCAGATGCTCAATCCACTTGTGGGTATTGCACTGGGCAGCCTGCTCTATGTTCTGGCTCCAATTCTGGGACGGCGCTTAAGCAAGTAGTGAATCCGCGCCAAGACAGTGACTTTGTTTCCAGGAAGAGGCGACGTCTAAGCAGAGCCTTCATCGCCCTGCTGCTCTGCTTCCCTTTCCTCGCCTGCGGCGCGGACAAAGAATGGATCGTTGCCCACGAGAAGCAACTCAACGGACTTTTCGAAGCACTCTCTAAGAGTTCATTTCCTCCCGTCACAGAAGCAGCCCGAGAGTGGAGTGACGGACGCCACGCTGAGGCCTGTTCTGCCCTACTAAGCTACTATCGGGAGAGAACGCCCCTTCTAAGCGGACTAACCCCCAGCCTAGTGCTTCCTGCGGGTAGCCGTTTCTACTCAGACGCGTGGATCAAGAACAGGACCTCGCCTCTTGGGGTTGAGGTCGATTTGAAACGATTGCCGAGCGGTGATATTGATTGGCATCAACGGGGGCCGGAAAAGGACAAAGAGTTCGCTTGGATGCTCAATCGCCACCTGATCCTTCCCCTCCTTGTCTCCACCCACCAGCTCACGAATTCAGAGCAAAGGGGGCCTTATCTCGACGCCGCCGAAGCGCTCATAATCGATTGGGTCTCAAACAACCCCTATCCAGACAGAGTTACCTTCAGTCCTCCTTGGAGAGCACTCGAAGTCGCCCGCCGTATCCTCGATAGCTGGGGACCTTCCTTTGACTTTTTAAGTCAAAACATTGGCGATGAAGCACTCCTTCTCTTGCTTTCATCGATTCCTCACCACGCTGATGCCCTCGACGAACACGCCTCGATATGGGGCGGAAATCACCTTCTGACAGAGAAGATTTCCCTCGTCCTGATTGCGCTCCAGTGGCCGGAGTTCGCCGAATCGAATCAATGGTTGAACGATGCCCTCGAGGTTGTGACGGATACATTCATTGCGCAAACGTATCCAGATGGCGCATACATCGAACTCTCGAATCACTACCAGAAGATCGTTCTTCAAAACGTTCAGCAACTCCTCGAAATTCTTCAACTCAGCGGGAAGCAGCCACCCGATGCCCTCTTAGAACGCCTTGAATCAGGATGGGACTTCTACGCCAAAACTTCTAAGCCAGATGGCTCAGGGCCTTTAAACAATGACAGCGATTTTGAAATTGGCGGGCCTCTAATAGAGGAGGCGGCGCTCTTCTATAAGCGAAAGGACTGGCTCTATATTGCAACATTCGGGCGAGAGGGAGAACCACCCGAAAAAACTTCACCCAATATTTTCCCCTGGGCTGGAACGGCCATCCTCCGCGATAGCTATAAACAAACAAGCGATTGGGCCTACTTCGACACTGGGCCGTATGGGACGGCTCACCAGCACGACGACAAGCTACATCTAAGCGTCGCTTTAGCAGGCAAAGACTTCCTCGTCGATCAAGGTCGCAACAGCTATTATCCCGACGACTGGAGGCATTACTTCAAGGGCCCAGGAGGCCACAACACGATCGAGTTCGAAGGCCTCGCCCCACGCCAACGGCCACACAAAAGACGCACGCCAATTAATTCTATTTTATTCGCTGACGAAGTGTGGAGTGTCGTTTGGGGAGAGATCTGGAATGATGCTTTTCCTCTTGGCGAAACCCCTAGCTGGCTCCATCGACGATTCGTCATCCACCATAAGAATGCTGGGTTTATCGCCATTGATCACCTCATAGGTTTTGGAGCCAAGAAGGGGACAATCCGTTGGCACTTCGATCCCCAGCTTGAACAAGAACAAATCGAAGTAGACTTCCAACTACATGCGACGTCTACTCCTGAATTCGATCTACTATGGCATCGAGGATCGGAAAGCCCAATAGCTGGCTGGCACAGCAAACAGTATAGCCAAAAAGTGCCCGCTTGGCAGGCCGACTATACAGTGAAACTAAACAAACCAGCGGTTTTCATTTGGGCGATTGGATGGGCAGCTGACTCGGAGATATTGGCCGATAAAGACACTGTCCGCATTAACACACCTTCGGGAACACTCTTGGTCGAACTAGATGAGCCAAGCGCTCGATGGCTGCCGTCTCAGTAGTTTTCTGAGCTTACAAACTCTCCATCCCGCATCACTAGAACTTCGTCACACCGCTTCGCTAGATCCCGATTATGGGTGACTATTAGAACCGTTTTGCCCCGTTCACGCGCAACCTGACAGAGAAGGCTGAAGAGCAGCTCTGAATTGGCTTGGTCGAGATTCCCAGTGGGTTCATCCGCCAAAATCAGACTAGGATCATTTGCCAAAGCACGGGCCACCGCTACGCGCTGCTGCTCACCTCCAGAGAGCATGTTGCCAAAATTGTTGGCCTTGTTCGTCAAGCCGACGGCATCGAGCAGAGCATCAGCCTTGGCCGCAGCTTCTGCTTCCGTCCGTCCTAGCTTCAGGATTGGAAGCATGATGTTTTCGCGCGCCGTAAACTCGCTGAGCAAAAAGTGGAACTGGAAGACAAATCCCAAGAGTTCTCCGCGCAGGCGTGTCCGGTCTCGGTCCGAAGCAGAATCAATTCGTTGATCGTTGAGTAGGATTGCACCTTCGTCTGGGTGATCGAGCAGTCCAAGCAGATAGAGCAAGGTGCTCTTACCACAGCCACTCGGCCCAACGACCGCATAGACTTTCCCTGCATCGAGACTAAAGTTTAGGCCCTTGAGGACATGCTGACGATTACCCCCGCTACCTAGCCAGCGGTGTAATCCTTCAACCTTCAGAACAGAGTTCATTTTCGCTTCTTCACTCACCCTGATGCACCCCGAATAACCACGCCCGGCTCTATTTGCGCCGCCCTACGAGCAGGTAGCAGACTAGCAGTAAAGACAACCAATGCCGTTACAACCCCTGCCCATACGTAGTGACTCCATGCCCAGTGCATAATGAAATGATCCGTCGAAAAGATCCCCCGTATGCGAATTGGGAGCGATTCGATGAGCGCCGTGAGTCCCGCTCCAGTGAGGCATCCGAGCAGCCAACCGAATACATAAATAATAAAACCTTGGTATAGAAATATGCGAGCGATGTCTCCTCGAGTGTATCCAATTGACCGCAGGATCGCAATCTCCCGTGCTCGTTCCATCACAATAATAGCGAGGGTATTAAACATCCCGAGACCAGCGATGAGGATGATACTGGACATGCTGATGGCGGAAGAAAAGCGCAGAGCACGAAAGACTTCCAACCACGATCGCTCCCTCTCTTGCCAGCTAGCGACCGAATGCCCAAGCGTCTCCTCTAAGTGTCGAGCAACGATCGTTGCTCGCTCAGGATCACGGATGAGAGCCTGAACGTAAGTCACATCGTCCCATTCTCCCAATACACTACGGACACTACGCATATGCGCATAAAAGTGATACCGGTCGATTTGAACGATGCCTGTAGTAAATATTCCACACACCCGGTAGCGCACTTGATTCAAACCTCCTGCATCAATAAATACGGGGTCACCGGCTTGAATGCTCAAGCGGCGGGCAAGTTCCGATCCGATAAGGATACCATCGCTCGTGCGCTCAAACTCCGCTAGGTCCGCCGCGGTCACTTGGCTGCGAAGCTCAGTCACTTCGACATAGGAGTTCAGCTCAATCCCGTGGATGCGGCCTCGCTCAGTGCGAAAGCCTGAACGGAGAGTCGCATTACCACGTAGGACAGGGGTGGCGGCAGTGACCGTCTCAAATCCTCTTAACGCCTCCAAGACACTTTGTGGCTGTTGAATCCCGGGAATATAGCGCTGCCCTTCCCGCAGTGCGATTTCGACCTGAGTGCCATCCGAGTCCGCGCTCGCGATCATCGAAGTTACAGTCGATTGAAAACGATCCTGAACTCGAATCGCGCCATTGGTCCCCAAAATTGTTTCGACGAAGAAACCTTGAAATCCTGAGGTTTGAGCTTGAGTCAGAATGAAAAACGCGACCCCAAATACAATACCCACCAGACTCATCAACATCGCTCTGCGCTTCGCCAGTAGGAAGCGTAGTGCGATGACAAAATTTGGACGACGCATAGACACGGTCTAATTTGCTAAGCGCACTTCCAAGCCCTCGGAGAGCAAATCCTGATCTGCAACAACGACTCGCTCACTGACTTCGAGCCCTGCGACAATTTCTGCTTCGTGAAGAGACAGAAAACCAACTTCAACCTGTCGTGGTTCAACGACCCCATTGCTGTATACCCAGACTCTTCGCCCTCGCAAGGCCCTCCGAGGGATCTTGATTGCATCGACGCGCTCACCTTTCACGAGATATCCTTCCCCGGTGAGTCCAGGGACCATTTCGGCCTCATTTGAATCCACTCGGACAAAGAGCTTACGTGTTTTCTTTTCTGGATCCGCGGTCGCTTCGATACTTTCAACCGAACCGGAAAACTCACGATTTCCAAAGCTAGCTAAGCGCATCATTACGGTTTGTTCCAAATCCGCCCCATCAAAATCCTCTTCGTTTAAAGTCATTTCTATCATGCGCTTCGAACTGACGATCCGGACAATCGCAGTCCTCGGAGAGAGGAGACTTCCCTTTCCAACGTATAAATTTGTCACTACGCCAGCGAAAGGAGCTTTGATTGTCATTCGGCCAAGCTCAAACTCGAGCTCAGACAAGCGAGCTTTCAAAACACCGACATTTTCGAGCCGACGTATTTGTTCTTCTTTGAGCAGAGCTTTCTGTTTTTCCAACTCCCGTTTATTTTGCTCCAAACGACTTTTTGGAGTCTGGCCGAGTTGGACTTCGAGTGCCAAGGCCTCGATCTCCTTGGTTAGGGCGGAGACATCAAAGCTACGACTCAACGGCAGTTCGAGCAATGCTCTTGCAGCTTCGTAGCGCGCACGCTCCTGCTCTAGGCGATAGAGCGAGATCTCTGCATCTTGTCGGGCAACAATATCTCCCACTTCGACGCGATCACCGACCTTAACGAGGACTTCGTTGAGCCGCCCTTCCCGCTCCGTCTTGATCTTCACATCGAGCGTGGCGAAAACCTTGATCGTGCCCGTAACGGCATTAATCGCGGTTCCTGCCGTCACTTCAGCGACTTCGACGGCTGGCTTTGATTGCCTATCCCAAAGCCAGTAGCCGACAACGGCAACAAGAAGCACGCTTACAATCCAAGGCCATTTTTTCATATTATAAAAGGGTCATCATTAGTAGACTAGATCGGTCCCTATGCACCCGCGACCGGATCCTCAAAGACAAGAGCAGCTAGTTTTGCCATCGTCATAAGGTAACTCGCTTTTGCGGCCGCGATACGCTGTTCTGCGCGCAGGTAGTCGAGACGTAGATCGAGTTGATCTTTGGCGGAAATACGGTCCTCCGCATTAGGGCTATCAGCTAATTCGATTCTGCGGGCGAGAAGTTCAGAGCGGCGCTTCCGAGCCTCGATTTGAGTTTGAAAGAAAGACAAATCCGAGACGAGACGGACGCCTTCGTCACGCACCCGTGCGATCGCAGCGTCGAGCCGCGCTTCGCGCGCTCTCATGCGCGCAAGAGCCGCCATGCGTTCCCCGCGGCTTCGGTTGCCATCGAAAATATTCCAGCGCACTTGTAACCCGACATAGCCTGTAAGGCGAACGGTCACATCATCAACCTGCGCGGTGTCAACCTGACCCGAGACGACTCCAGCGATAAGATCGACGGTTGGTCGCTGCGTTCTGTCCATTACTTCAGCCTGCGTCGAATCGACTTCTAAATAGCGACGCTCGCGCTCGATCGCTGGACGGGAAGCCTCACCAGATTCTAAGACACCCAACCATGCCCCACTGGATGCCACGGTCGAAAAACCTGTCTCAGGAAAAGCAAGGACACCGACCGCATCGACCATTGCCTTGTCGCCAACAAGTAGAGCGAGCCGGTCCCGGAAGTAGAACTTCTGCTGGAGTTGATAGGCGCGGGACTCCTCAGCTTCGAGGAGCTGTGCTTCGAGTTCCAATACTTTTTGCTCTGAAACCCGGTCGGCTTCCTGAAGTTGTTTCTGAGCCGCAACAATGCCTTCGGCCTGCGCAACATTTTCCTCGAGGATACCGAGCTGCTGCTCCGCAAGTTGCCATTTGAGAAAGGATGCACGCACTTCGTTCAGCTGAACGCGAACGGCTTCACTGTACTCAAGTTCGGCAGCCTCGACGCGAAGATCACCCATCTCAGCATAGCGCTCGATATTTCCCCACGCAAAAATCGGTTTATTCCACCAGATTGATCCATCGATTGTGCTGACAGAGCCCGATTCGATATTGTTCGAATTACTGCTGCCGGACACATCGAAGCGACGCTCATAGCCAGTGAGGACTCGAGCATTCATGTAGACAGATGAATTCCGGCTCGCATTTTGCGACATCGACTGGCCAATGCGTTCATCAACAGTCGCCCGTCGGGCCCTAAGCTCTGGAGACTGCTTTGCCGCCGCCTCAAGCAGAGGCCTAAGCGCAGGAAAAACATCTTCTGGGTAGACGATAGATAGTTCTCTTGGCTGAGCAAAAAGCGGAGCAGCTAGAACAACTAAGCAAACGTAGGAGTTACGAAACAGGGGGGTGGCCATCTCGTTGCTATTTCCGCCGACTCCAATTCAAGGGTCAAACTCCAATCAGCGGACAATCGGATTCCTTTCATCATCGAAAGGTTGCCAGCTGCGATCGCTAGGCCTTCAGATAGATCGAATGATTGGACTTAATGAGGGGTTCTCAGACCAGCCGCAGGCTCGCGACGCGAGCTCTTCTGTGGCACAGGAGCTTCCAGGCTTGATCGAATCGCTTTTCAGCAAGAACGGGGCGCTCGTCAATCAGCTCGACCTCGAGTACCGCCCAGAACAAAGCCAGATGGCGCTTGCCGTTGCACAGTCGATGGCGGCCAACCAACCGCTGCTTTTCGAGGCTGGGACAGGCGTTGGCAAGAGTCTCGCCTACCTCGTGCCGGGCCTGGTGTTTGCTCAAATGTCGAAACGTCCCTGTGTCGTTTCAAGCCACACGATTGCGCTCCAAGAGCAGATTTTGCATCAAGATCTAGAGCTCTGCCGCCGTCTATTTGAACAGTTGCCACCTCTGCGGCCATTTGCCGATTTCAAGGTATCGCTCTTAGTCGGACGAGGAAACTACCTTTGCGGCACCCGTTTGGCTCGAGCCATTGAGAGTAAAACTGAACTCTTCCCGACCGAGCAGATGGCACAACTCGAGCTCATCTCCGACTGGTCCAACGCTACAGACACGGGCCTCTACCAGGAGCTTAGCCCCGGCCCGAGCAACGAGGTCTGGGAATGGGTCAACGCAGACAGCCACGCCTGCAACAAACGCAACTGCAGCTCCGAGACCTGTTACTACCGGCGCGCCCTTGAAAAGGTGCGTAAATCGAATCTTGTCATCGTCAACCACGCCCTTCTTTTCGCTCTCGTTGGAGCAGGGGCGCAGCCGGGTGGCGAGCGGCGCGGGATACTCTTTCCAGAAGACTTCGTCGTCCTTGATGAAGCCCACCGGGTGCCCGCGGTCGCCGCGGAGCACTTTGGAATCCGCCTGAGCTCTTACGGTTTTGATCGTATGATGGGCCGCCTCTATTCGACACGAGGCAAAGGGAAGAAAGCGCGCGGCCTCCTTGCGTTGGTCGGGAGCGACGCTCTGCGGGCTTCGGTGCGGCGATGTCGGACCGCCGGCACAACCTTCTTTGCCCAGATCGATATTGATCATCTATCGAAGCAAGACGTCGTGAGATGCCACAACCCCGGCTGGGTCAAAAACGATTTCGTAGAGCCCCTCAGCGAACTACTGAAAGGGTTGGGGGATCTCTATAATCGCCTCGAGGATGGCCCGACGAGAGATGAAATCAAAGGTGCCCGAAGCCAGGTCAACAGCACCATTGCCTCCCTTCGCGAATGCCTCGAGATCGCCGACGACACTAGCGTCTACTGGATTGAACGGACGGGTAAACGCAAAACGACGATCACTCTGCGTTCGGCACCGATCGATGTTGCTCCACTCCTGCGCGAGCACATTTTCAGACGGCAAACAAGTGTTACACTAACGAGTGCCACCCTCGCGGAAGGCACATCGATGGAAAGCTTTCAGGCTAAGGTCGGAGCTGAGGGTATTTATTCGGAGCAAGTGTATTCACCTTTTGACTACGAATCGAATACACGGATTTTTATCGCAACCGATGCTCCATCGCCTTCGCGAGCGAACGCACGACTCGATGTCGCTTACCTAGGAGAGATGATCAGCTCCTGCGTAGAGCAGTTTAAGGGCGGAAGCCTCGTGCTCTTCACGAGTTATCGAGACTTACAGGCAGCTGCTGAAATCGTTCAGCCACAGCTCCAGAAACTCGGGCGCCCGTGCCTCCTTCAGGGGCGAGATGGCTCTCGCCAAGACCTCGCACGGCAGATGAAAGCGGCTGGAAACGCGGTGCTCTTTGGAACCGAAAGTTTTTGGACCGGCATCGATGTCGCCGGACCAGCATTGTCACAAGTTATCGTTACACGCCTGCCTTTCGGGAACCCGTCACATCCGATCGCTCAGGCAAAAGCAGAGTATTGCGAGGCACGTGGCGGTCGCCCGTTTCAAGAGATCACAATTCCAGAAGCAGTGATTAAATTTCGCCAAGGCATCGGGCGATTGATACGCCGTAAAAGCGACAAAGGCACGATCACGATTCTTGATAGCCGTATCCTTGATCGACCTTACGGTCGTGAATTCCTCAGCGTGCTTCCCAAAAGGGAGTTTGAGCGTATCAACCGCGCAAATCTAAAGACCGCCTTCCAGGCCCTTGAGTCGACCTAAAGAAAGGGAACCCCTAGCTGAATCAGCTACCGGGCGATTCGAGCGACACATCGTCGCGTATTTCTTCCTCAGGCAGTAAAGACTTTTTGGGAAGCAACGGGCTTGGCTCATCAGTCAGGGCATCTTCCCGACGGGGATTCGCAACCGTCGGAATAGCAACGGGGCGGAGCACTTGAAGCGGCTCGTTCGAGGGGCGCTTAGCAAGCTTTACAGTGAGCGCGACAGGTTCGTTGTCTCTCAAAACTTCTACTTCTACGAACTGCCCAACCCGTGTATAAAACATCGCATTTCGGAGTTCATCAATCGAACTGACGCTGTAATCACCGATTTGCAGTAGAATGTCATCAGGCATTAAACCCGCTTCGTATGCGGGGGTGTCAGGTTCGACAATCGCGAGTGCCAAATGCTGGCCTAGGGCGATCGAAGACACATTTCTGACTTCAAAACCCATCCACCCAAACTCGACCGCGCCGGTGGAAAACAAATCATCACGAACTCTCATCGCAGCACGCGCTGGAAGCACATAAGAGGAATCAATTTCATTGAGGGTTCCGACCTGGATACCCACTAAACGTCCGGTGAGATCCAAATATGCAGCGCCCCCCTCACCAGGCCCGGCAGCATGCGTCACACGGATATAGTTGCAGGGGAAAAGCTGATTGCCGACCGAGCTCTCAATTCCGCCCACCATGGTGAGCCGTGGCGTCGGGCCGAGGCGCATGGGCATGCTCATACGGATCAGCATTTGGCCCATCTGAGGCAGCTCAGCAGCATCGCTGAGGTGAAGAAAACCAAAATCTGGAGGTAAGGTATCTGCGAGTAAAACGGCCAAGTTTGTGGCCCGATCAAAACCGATCAGAGTGGCCGCATACTCCACGCCCCGATGCTCAAGCCAGATTCGCTCATGGATGGCGACGGTCGAGGCATTCGTTAGCACGTGCCCTTTGCCGCTTACAAAAAAACCGGTACCGATGATGACGCGCGCTGGCTGACCCTCTTCGGCCAACTCTCGTGCAGCTGATACCCGAACAAGTGAATTGCTGTGATCTGCAACTAAGTCGATGATACGGCTCTCAAGCGCGACAATTGAACTCTGTCCCCTGGTCTCAGGAATCAGGCTCAGACCACAGAGCAGGCAAACGGCCCAACTCAAACATACAAAGCTATGACGCATCACGGGCAGCGATCTCTCAGCCTAAAAACGAGCAATCGCCCGCTCGACGGTAAAGGTCGGTTCAAAGCGATCTGATTGGCCGTAGGAATCAGAAACGAACTGAGCGCTACCATACGACTGACCAGAAAAGACTGGGTTGGCATGCACACTCTCAAATCCGCGTGAATCCGACTCAGCGATGAGCGCATCGATAACGAACTCGGCAGATCTGGAAGTTCGGGCTGAAGCGAGCTGAACATTTTCCCGAAGACTCGGCGTAAAGGTATCTCGAGACGTCTCGAAAGCCGGAGATTCAGAGACGACCACCTGGTCCTGGGCGGTGATCGACGGCTCCACCGACCCTTGTCCAAACTGGGCAAAATTTATGGTACCGGTTTGAAAGGCTAGGACCCAAACAGCCGCTGCGGCTGTGGCAAATCCGGCACCACCAAGAAAGAGTCCACGCACCCAGCGGAACGAGGCCATTTTCTCAGGAACCGATTCTTCCGTCATGAGGACACGGAGCCGTCGACGCTCAAAATCTTGATCAAATTGCTCCCAGAAATCGCTGTCGGGGGATTCGTGCCGCTTAAGCTTAAGCAGGTCCTCGACTTTGATCGGTTTATTTGGAGAACTAGGCATATAGGCTATTTAAGGTAATCCTGCAGGTAGGCTTGCAGTTGCTGCTTCGCGTAGTGAAGGCGCGAGCGGACCGTGCCGACCGAACAACCCATGATATCGGATATTTCTAAGTGGGAGAGACCTTCGATCTCGAAGAGCACGACCACTGTCCGGTGCTTAGGGGAAAGTTTTTGCAGAGCCTCGTTTAGGCGCTCCTGAAGCTCACTAATGATCGCTCCTTTTTCCGTCTTTGTTTTGGCGGAGAGGACTTCAACGATCTCACTAGAGCTCGCCTCATCGTTGATATTCTCAAGCGAGAAAAAGCGACGTAGGCGGTGTTTCTTGAGATGGCTGAGGGAGGTATTGACCGCGATGCGGTAGAGCCAAGTGAAGAAGGAGGACTTGCCTTGAAAACGGCCGATCGAACGAAAGGCCTTGATGAAGGAATCTTGAACGAGATCGGCAGCATCTTCCCGATTGGACGTCATATTATAAACGACTGAAAAGAGTCGTTCACGATACTTCGTGACAAGAAAATCAAACGCGGCGACGTCCCCATCTTGAACCCGACGCACGTAAGCTGCTTCGATGCTAGCCTCGGTCGTGTCCTTAGAAGTGGTTTTGTCAGCAGTTGCTTCTTGCTCAATCGGGTTAGAGAAAGCCATTGAAGCCTTAACAGTGTGTGCGATCGTCATAGTTGGCAATGGGTTTTATATATAAACAGCTACAGAGTAAGACGCTGTTTTCAGCTAGAGGTTCGAAAGTTCTGGAAAATTCCAGCCCTACCCCCGGTCCGATGTATCCGCTCCGGTATGACGACGGTTCCTACGACGCAGGGATATATTTGTCGATTGCCCCGGAAATAAACCCAAGAAGCCCCAGCAGTGGCACGATTTTCTCTGACCCTTCATAGGGCTTCAGAGCCTTTTCTGAAGCCACTAATCGGTCGATGAAGGCTTGGCGCACGTCAGGTAAGACCGCATACTTTTCAAGCTGCCCGATGAGAGCGTCCATCGTCACATCTCCACTTACTAGCTCCGCCTGCAGCGCCTCCTTTTCTTGCTCCGGAAGGCGCTCCAAGAGCAGAAGAATGGGCAAAGTGAACTTTCCGCTTTCGAGATCTGTGCCGAGAGTTTTTCCAGCAGAATCTTCGCGATCCAATAGATCTGTGACGTCGTCGTAAACTTGGTAGGCAATCCCGAGCTCGCGGGCAAATGTAGCAACAGACGCGACGTATGCTGCGTCTCCCCCACTCAAGAAGGCCCCGATGTGTGCAGAAGCAGCGAAAAGCTCAGCTGTTTTCAGGTCGATCATACGGTAGTAGCGTTCGATCGAAAGATCCGTCTCACCGCGCGCGAAACACTGTGAGATCTCACCCGAACAGACCTGCCTCGTAGCCTGCGAAACGACACGACAGACATCGACGGTATCGAAATCCGAGGCGAGTTTTAGAGCATGCGCAAAAATCGCGTCACCGAGCAGCACTGCGACGTCGATCCCATCCTTCGCAGAGACAGTGGGCGTGCGGTGGCGTAGCGTGGCCTCATCAAGAATATCGTCATGAACGAGGGTCGCGAGATGGATAAACTCGACGACGGCGGCACCTCGGAGGAGCTCTTCACTCGCGGGAGTTCCGTTCAGACCCGCGCCAAAAAAGACCAAGAGCGGGCGTAGTTTCTTACCACTGTGGCCGAGCGTGTAGCGCACGAGGGGGCGCACCTCGGGCTCAAAAGCCTCTAATTCATTGAGTAGAAAGGCTTCCAATCTGCGCAAGTCATCCTCAACAGGGAGGGCAACGGCAGCGATCCCTTCGGGTCGGGCTGAGAGTTCCGCGGGCTGTTCCGGCATTCATAAAATGGGGCACAGGCACTTCTAAAAGGCAAGAGACTTGCATCGATCACTCAGCGACTCATCGTCGATCAAAACTGACCACATGACCGAAAACCCCGTCTTCATTGTCCTCACTCTCGTTGCATCCGGCTATATCTTTAATCTCTGGAGGCAGGACTACCAAGCCTTTCGCGCTGGAAAGGGATTTGGCAACCCACTCCCTGGAGCGTCACCCGTAACGCTGAGTTGGGTCGTCATCGGGGTGGTCGTATCCCTCATAATCGTAGGCGTTGAGACCGCGGGTGAAATCGCACTGGGCGTCTCCGAAGACCAGAGCTCCGTGGTAGTGATTTCGCTCATACCCTTCATTTGCGCAGGTTTTATGGAGGAGCTCATCTTTCGGGGCTTCGCCTTTTACGACAAGAAGGGGCCAAAGATTCTGTGGCTTTCAATCATTGGCGCGTCCCTCCTTTTCGCCCTCGCACACATCCAATACTACACAGAGCCCGTTGAAGGTGGCGCGTGGTGGGAGAAGGTGCTGAAAATCGACCCACAATCGAGTTGGTCTTTGCTCATCCTCTTTGTGAATTCGATCTGGTTCTACATCCTTCGCTTCGCCGCGATAAATAAGCATCGCTCACTCATTCCCTGCTTTGCCGCTCACATTGGGAGCAATGTTGGGGTTTTCGTGGTCAAACTAAGCCAAGGCCACGTCACCGGCTGGCTCTAAGCATACACGACAACGAAACAACGCTTCGCGGTCTCAATAGACTTTAGAAGGCTGGCTTGTTCGCTCTTCGCCATCCGTATCAAGCGTCACTCGGATCGGAATCAAACACATCGCTTCGACAATCTTCAGGCCTGCTTGTTCAGTGTTTTCTGGAAAGAAGTATTGGCCATCTGGATACGTCCGCAGATAGCCATATCCGCGTTCGCCCCAATTGTTCAGCATCAGCCCACCGCGGCGATCAACGGCGACGAGATTGAGGGCATGCAACTCACCTAGTTCACTACCCGGCCCATCCTCCACGACTTGCCCGATTAAGATACCGGCACGCTGACTTTTCACAAAGCCTAGCAGATCGACAATTTTGAGCGGCGTTTTGAAAGAGCGCACCGCCATACGGACCTTTCCTTCGCTCAACTCGCCTGCCAAGTGATCCATCGTCGCGGCGATTTGAGCTCGATTGGAACCAACTCGACGCTCGGAAAGATCCTGACGCATGTTTCGAATCTGCTCATCGATCAATGCGAAGGTCTCCTTTACATGCGTAGCGTCATCTACGCGAAGGGCAGGCGCACCAAAGCAGCCGAGGTTTTCCATCCAGAGCAGCCAGTTCAGTGCAGCGGTTGGACCACAACCTGACTCCGGTTCGGGAAAGTCGCCTTGATCATAGGAAGGCACTCGTCGCCGAGCATCACCTCGCCTCAGAGCCACTTCCTGCCCCTGAAGGGCGGTTCGGTAGAAGTTTCCATCACCCTCGATCACCCGCCATTCGATCGTCTCCCAGGGCTGAGCAACGGCCGCTGACAAGGCACACGAAACGAGCGAGAGCCCTAGCAGCACCCCGCCCCAAACCCCAAACTTTCGAGAATAGCGCATCCTTTACCTCTAATATCGTCCTCTGAGAGACGTTTTTCTCTCGGAAGACGCGTCCGAAGGCTCTTTTTTGAGCCGCTTTAGATTGGACGAGCTTTTCGCTAGAGCCACTTTAAGGAACGCTGACACATGATTCAGATAAAGGACCTCACCCTCGCCTACGGGCCAAAAAAGATTTTCGACAGTATTTCGGGCATTATTCATGGCCACGATCGCATTGCGCTCGTCGGTGCAAATGGAACCGGTAAATCGACTTTATTCCGTGTCATCCTCAAGACAGAGGAATACGACAAAGGGCAAATTGACCAGCCTGGCTACGTGAGCCTCGGCTACCTGCCCCAGGACGGTATCTCTGTCGAAGGACGGACACTCTACAAAGAAGTCGAAACCGCTTTCGGTGACGTCCTACAGCTCCAAGAGAAAATCGATACTGCATCTGAAAAGATGTATGAGATGGATCCGGAGGACGAAGCCTACTACGAGATCATCGATCAGATTGGTGAATGGGAACAGGCGCTCGAAGAGCACGAACCCGCTAAAATGAAGTCCCGAATAGAGCGCACACTCGCGGGTCTTGGTTTCTCAAATAAAGATCTAGAGCGCGAAACGGGCGAATTTTCGGGAGGCTGGCAGATGCGAATCGCCCTCGCGAAACTCCTTATCGAGACCCCCTCCCTTCTCCTCCTCGATGAGCCAACGAATCACTTGGACATTCTCTCGCAGCATTGGCTGGAGGGTTACTTGGCAAACTATCGTGGAGCGCTCATGGTCATCTCTCACGACAAGGCCTTCCTCAATGCGATCACAAATCGCACATGGGAGCTAAAGTTTGGGCAGCTCGGTAACTACTCAGGCAACTACAGCTTCTACGAAAAAGAGTCTGCCGCGCGCATTAACGTGCAACGTAAGCAGTCAGCGAGTCAGCAAAAGGAAATCGCCCGGCAAAAGGAATTCATCAATCGCTTCCGCTCGAACATCAAGAAAGCTTCGATGGTTAAGAGTCGCGAGAAAGCCCTCGCGAAATTGGACATCATCGAAGTCGATCGGGAGGAGAAAAAAATCTTCTTCCGCTTTCAGCCTCCGCCTCCTTCCAGCCATAAAGTGGTCAAACTAGAGGGGCTGCACAAAGCTTATGGGGACAACGTCATTTTTCGAGATTTTGACCTCGAAATTTCGCACGGTGACCGCATTGCCATCGTAGGTGTGAATGGAGCCGGCAAATCAACCTTAGCGCGTATTCTGGCAGGCACAGAGTCCTACCAAGAGGGAACGCGTGAACTCGGGATCAACACCGTCATTGGTTACTTTGCTCAGCAGCAAGCTGAAGAACTCGAATCTTCCAGAAACGTCCTCGAAGAGGCGCAAAGCTCAATCCCGTCTGGCTCCGAGCTGAACCCGAGAGCCATTCTCGGTGCCCTACTCTTTCGGAAAGACGACCAAGTAAAGTCTATCAAGGTCCTCAGTGGTGGAGAGCGTAACCGGGTTGCGCTAGCCAAGATGCTGATGCGCCCGGCCAACTGCATCATTCTTGATGAGCCGACGAATCACTTGGATATCCGATCGAAGGAGGTCCTTCAGGACGCGATCAAAGAGTTCAATGGAACCGTCATCCTCGTCAGCCACGACCGTGACTTTCTCGACCCCGTTGTCACGAAGGTGCTCGAAGTGCGCCCAGACGGATCACGATTGCTCACGTGTAATGTGAGCGAATACATCAAACGCATCGAGTCTGAGGCCAACGTCGGCAAGTAAGACCCAATAGCAAATTAAACACTGACAGCGGACGGCTGGGGACAGCCGTCCCTACCATCGCGTAAGAGGTAGGGCCGCCTGCCTCAGGGGGCCGATCACAGGAGCACAGCCCGCCAGTGTGCGGTCGGAAACAGCTCCGTGAGGGGTTCAATTATAGGATCAGTGCAACGAACATGCGGCTTGCGGGGCGATTTAATCATTGAACGTTACTATCCATGAGCTCGCAAGCTTTGATCTTTCTCACGGCCATGGCGACTAGGATGAATCGCAAACAGCAGCATGTAATCGAGTATCGCTTGAAAAAACGCAGCGTAATCAACACCTAATACACACACAAATTTGATCACTTTCCAAACACACGAGTTCGAAGAGCGTCCTCCTAGGATCCCCACATCTCGAGAATAGGGTCGAACAGCGGTCTGGTTTATGCAAATGAGCCTTGAAACTAATACTTATTAACCTGTTTAGAACAGAATCCATCAACCGAAAACACCCCGAAATTTCCAAATTCCTAGGAGGAAAGCAGGCGCGCTTTTGAGGGTTTCCCTGTGGACTCACGCACTTCAATATTTGCGGGCAAGACGATGTCTCTAAAGGTATCAGAAGCACCGATCTCAGACTCAACGACTAGGCGCCCAGCCTCAAAACCCATCTCTTCGGGCACAGCCGCCGCACTGGTCAAAGAGGGCTCTTCATCCCAGCAGACACGGGTCATATCTATAGCTGCGATACTGACATCTTTGCCGATAACAAGGCCTTCGTGCAAGAGACGCGTACAGACGCCTCGCGCCATACTCCCATTGCTGACGATCCAGGCCGTCGGTATCGTCTTGGAGGAAAATTCATCCAGCACTTGCTGTGCTGCTTGCTGGCCCTCGGTGCGATCAGCGCCACCGTCAATGCGAACAAAATGGCTGTCGGCATCCTTCACCCCCAGGCGTGCGAGGCTGCTCATGACCGCTTCCTTCCGCTCAAGGTAGCGCCCCATCGGTGCAGTTCCCCCGATAAAACAGAATTTGCGGTGCCCTAATTCGTACAAATGTTCCGCCAGCATATCGGCTGCCTTAAGCTCATTTGAGTTAATAGAGTGAAACACGCCGGTCGCCCTCGAACTCACGATCACAGTCGGAAGGTTCAAATCACGCACGAATGACTGAAATTCACTCCCCACTTCACCCAGCACAACGACCCCTTTGAGCGTCCGCCGAACAACCCCGAGACGCTTCTTCATTTTTGAAAGGTCATCAGCCTCGGAGCCCAGAAAGATCAAATTAAGACCGCATTCGGAAACATAGTCATGCAGCCCTTGGCTGACGTGGCTGAAAAAGTTTGTTTTTGTCGCGAGGCGGAAAGGAGCCCGCAGGAAGTAACCGACCCCCGTAGCTTTTGGCTGCTCAGTCTTAGCGAGGCTCACTTTCATGCCCTTCGGGGTATATCCCGAAGCGACAGCGTACTCCCATATCCGCTTGAAAGTTGCTGGGGAAATCCCCTCTTCACGACCATTCAATACCATCGACACGAGGGCTTGAGAGACCCCCAGATGCTTGGCTATCGATGCCTGACTGGTAGACGTTTTATTCATGATTATTAATCACTAGAATAACGCCTAATGCTCGACGGCGAGAATTTTCTCCGTCGATAAATTTTTTATGTTCTGAGTCCACGGACTGACTTTTGATAATAAATAGCGATTTATAATTATAATTGATAGCTGAGGGAGGCCCCAACAAGGTTCAGAAAACTCCTACTCAACTCCTACTTACCTATCTATGTTTGGCACAAACCTCTAATCTTGGGACCTCCTCGTAGTGGTCTTCTACTTTGCCTTTCAGTTAAGCCTTGGCTTGATTTTTAAGGCTTTCAGCAAAGACTCTAGCGACTATTTCAGAGCTGGCGGCAGTATCTTGTGGTGGCTTGTTGGCGCCTCCGCTTTCATGACTCAGCTCAGCGCTTGGACGTTTACTGGGGCTGCCGGGAAAGCCTATGTGGATGGCATTCTTGTCGCCGCCATTTTCTTTGGCAATGCAGTCGGATACTTAGGCAATTACTACATTACCTCTTATCGTTTCAGGCGGCTTCGTCTGGTGACTCCGATCGAAGGCGTTCGAGATCGTTTTGGTCCAGCGAATGAACAGGTCTTTACTTGGCTCCAGGTTCCGATGAGCGTCGTTTACGCAGGGATTTGGCTCAATGGTCTTGGAATTGTTGCCTCGAGTTTTTTTCAACGTCCCCATCGGACTAACCATTGTGGTTGTTGGCATCGTGGTTGTTATCATGAGTGTGATCGGTGGCTCTTGGGCGATCATTGCGTCGGACTTCATGCAGACCGTGCTCCTAATGAGCATCACTCTGGTTGCAGGCTACTTAGCCTTAAGCCATCCAGCCGTGGGCGGGATATCTAGATTCATTGAAAAGATCCCAGAAAGCCACATAAAATTCTGGCGGGCGGAGGACGCGGTTGTTCCGTTCCGTAGATCTGGATCCACTTCGAATTCGCCCAAATCTTCTCTATTCTATCTCCATCTTCGTCGTCATCGTCGCTGTCGACCTCCCAGAAATTGTAGTCAATGAAGGCACCCTCAGTCAGGCGACAGTGGTGGGCGTGCACATTGCCATTGTTTGATCGGAACTAGGCAATGGAGGAGCCAACCTCACGGTCGTAGTTGTCTCCATTGTAAAACAATAGTCCGGAAACCTCGATGTAGTTTCCGCCAAATTTGATCTGACTGTCGCCGCGAAACTGCGCACCTCCGGGAGTTTCAGCACGAAGCGTGACAGGGTTGCCTGCCTCTCCCGAGGCGAGCACATAAATACGCTGGTCCGTGTAAACACCGTCTTCCCAAATAATCGCATCACCCGGCTGCACTGAGTTGTTTTGAAAGAGATCGCTCAGCTCGTCGTCCGAATTGATCAGAAAGTCCGTGGCGAAAATAGACTGCGCAGTTAACAGCCAAGTCGCGAGGGCTCGTAAAGGGCGTGAGAGGTGGAGCATTCCAAGATTCAAATTTATAAGTATAAAAAAGTCAAACCATGAGCTTACAAACGTTCGACAAAATGTCCGATCGAACAAACCCATTGCTTGAAGTCGAGATCACTGAATGACTCGATTAAGAGCGCTCACTCACTTCCGCAACGAACTCGTGGCAAAACTAGAAATACAACATTGGGGGACCGTCCCCTACCCCGAAGCCCTCGAACGGCAGCGGGCACTCGTCGAGAAACGAAAATCCGGCGTCATTCCCGACCAGCTCATCCTTCTTGAGCACCCCGCGGTCTACACCATCGGCGCACGCAAAGATGCCGAAAAACACCTTATCTGGAGCACGGTTAAGGCAGCAGATAGTGGCATCGATATCGTTTCAACAAATCGTGGCGGTGACATTACATACCATGGTCCAGGGCAACTCGTCGTCTACCCAATCATCGATTTATCCGAGAAACGTGATCTCCACGCATATCTTCGCAATCTGGAGGAGGTTCTCATTCGTATCCTCGGGCGTTTCGATCTCGAAGGTGCGCGGCGCGAGGGGCTAACCGGTATCTGGTGCGAGCATCGCAAGATTGCGGCCCTCGGCGTGGCGGTAAAGAGCTGGATCACCTACCACGGTTTTTCGCTCAACGTGGATCCTGATCTAAAGCATTTCTCAGGAATCGTTCCTTGTGGCATCGCAGAGGACGAGGGCACGGTCACATCGATGCGTGTGGAGCTGGCAGAAGCACCCGTCTGGCAAGCCGTCGAAGCCGCTGTCGTCCAGTGTTTCATGGAGGTCTTTGAGTGCGGTTAAACCTTCAGCTGAAGGCCATCCACACAAAGTTGTATCTCAGGGGTGACAAAGCGCCGCCCGTATGCTCTTTTCGATGTTTATGAAGTCGCGTAAACCAGCATGGCTGAGAGCCAAATTACCCAGCAGCCCAGAGTTTAAGGCTGTTCTCAACCTCGTTGAAGAGAGTCAGTTGCACACCGTTTGCCAAAGCGCCCGCTGCCCGAACATGGGCGAATGCTGGTCGCGACGAACCGCCACCCTGATGATTCTGGGTAACACCTGCACGCGCGCCTGCACCTTCTGTGCGATCACGACAGGACGTCCTTCGGAGCTTGATCTAGGCGAGCCCGCTCGCGTCGCAGTGGCGATTCAGAAGATGAACTTGAAGCATGCGGTGCTCACTTCAGTTGCCCGCGACGATCTCAAAGACGGTGGTGCCAGTGTCTGGGCGGCAACGATTCGCGCGGTTAAATACAAGAATCCGGAAACTGCGGTCGAAGTCCTCATCCCGGACTTTCGCGGGCGAGAAGATCAGCTCGATGTCGTCCTCGATGCAAAGCCCGACATCCTAAATCACAACCTCGAGACCGTTCCCCGTCTCCAGCGCTCCGTCCGCAAAACAGCCTCTTGGGAAATTTCAACTAAGACTTTGACCCACGCCAAGTCCCGTGGATTTACGACCAAAACCGGCATCATGCTCGGCCTTGGCGAAGAGGAACGCGAAATCGAAGCGACCCTCCAGCACATGGCAGCGATCAAGATCGATATTGTCACGATCGGCCAATACCTCGCGCCTTCAACCGAGCACCGCAAAGTGCACCGTTGGGTTACGCCCGAAGAATTCGATCACTGGAAGGCCTATGGGCTCGAGCTCGGTATTGGAGTGATCGAATCTGGACCACTCGTGCGCTCAAGCTATCACGCCGATGAGCAGAGCGCCCGCTTCGTGACGAGGGATAAAGACACGGCCGCGGTCAGCGCTTAGGGCAGAAAAACTTCGCTTACAGCATCCCAGTTCTCGGCCAAAACAAGAGCCCAGATCGTAATCACATTTAGGAGCGAGATAAAGACGGCCGCGCTCGCCATGTCTTTCGAACGCTTGGCGAAGGGGTGACTATCGAGCGATACATAGTCGACAACCCATTCGATTGCGCTGTTCAGCAGCTCTGTGATCAAGACGAGTAGAACGCTCCCGATCATCAGCGCCTTACCAAGTAATCCAACTGGTAGTAGGACTGCTGCTGGCAGCATGATAGCGGCTAGAAAAACTTCAAAACGAAAGGCCGACTCGTGCTTCAAGGCCGAACCAAAGCCTTCAGCTGAGTAAATCACCGCGCGGACTAGGCGATTCAACCCGACCCGCTTCTGCGGGGTTGGAATTTCATCATTCTCTGCCATTAGAATCTATCTTTGGAAGTGAGTTGGGGAAATCAACGGTCCAAACTACAGGCCGATGATCTGAAGCAATCCGCACCGCGGGCGAATCAAAAACAAAGCTTTCTTCAACCACAACGAGCGAGCGAGCTGCCGGCGAAGCCAAGATCATGTCGACGCGCGTGTAGCGATCTTGCTGCCCGTAGAAGTGCGTCCATTTATCACCGCGATCATCAGCGACGGGTATCAATTCTAACAGCGATTGACTATTCACCTGCCGGAAACGCCGCAGAGGCGCACTCCACGGCTCGTCATTAAAATCGCCGTCGCTTCAGCGGTTCGTCGACCGACAGATTCTGGGTCTTCCTTAAAATTCGTATAGCGGCTCTTAAGGTGAAGATTGAAAAGGCGCCAGGCACTCCCATCCGTCTCGAGCACGAGCTCCATCAGGCCGCGCTTAACCTCGGCTCGACCGTCGAGGTATTTGAAATCCGAGAGACGCTCCACATCACTCATCTTAAACGGAACACGGCTGAGCACCGCGAGATGACGATGCTCATCACTCGCCGACAGGACAGCTCGGAAATTGTAATCAAGACCCTCCACTTTCAAGTCTCGCTGCAATTCAAGAAGAAAGGGATCCGTGCCCATTTCCTGAAGTAAAACAATGTCCGCATCAATCGCTCTAAGGACTTCACGAACTGCAGCCTTTTCAGATTCCGGTTTGGGATAAGCCCTCCGATAAACACCCTCAACGACGCGGTCAGTGATGAGGTAATTCCGAACATTCTAAGAAACTACCTTCGACTTCGCGCTTCCATCTGCCAGCGCAACGAAGACTCCTAAAAGCACACTCCAGAACCACGAGCGCATCTCCATTTATTTGGAGTAAGCGTTTAAGGCTGACTCACGCTCTAGCAATGTCGGGTGTGAGTAGTAGAAAGCACTGTAGTAAGGATGCGGCGTCAGATTGCTCAGGTTTTTTTCTGAAAGCGCCCTCAAGGCACCAATCATCGGTACTGCATCGCTATCCAATGCCTTGTAGGCAAAGTGGTCAGCTTCATACTCGTGTTTACGGGAAAGTCGATTGGTCAAAGGTGAAAGCCAAAAGGTCAGAAATCCGCTCAGCAAGCCAAAGAGAAGCAATGTCGGGCCAAGCTGTCCGGGTAACATTTCAAAACCGAAAGGAATCACAAACCAGCTCGCTTGCGCCAGCCATCCAATAAAAGCGAAGCTTACAAAGAGAGATGCCGCAGCCAGAAGCATCGTCTTTGGAATATGACCCTTTTTGTAGTGACCGATTTCGTGCGCAAGGACTGCCTCGAGCTCCCTTTCTGAGAGCTGCTCGATCAATGTATCAAAAAGCACTATACGCCGAAAGCGCCCGAAGCCGGTGAAAAATGCATTCGAGTGTCCAGAGCGCTTACTGCCATCCATCACAAGGATGGTCTTCGCCAGGAAACCCGTCCGGTCACCCAAGCCAACTAGGCGCTCACGCAGCCCACCTTCAGGAAGCTCTTCGAACTTATTGAACAACGGCATGATATACATCGGGTAGACGACGACCATGACGAGCTGGAAGGCAAAGAGGGTAATGAATGCCCAGAGCCACCAGAGGGTACTCAAGCTCACTAACCAAAGCACCAGTGCGATGAGTGGGATCGCGATGAGCATCGAAAGCACCAGCCCTTTGATTTTGTCCGTAAGCCAAAGCTGAACCGTGCTTTTGTTGAAGCCAAAGCGTTCCTCAAGACGGAACTGACCATACCATTCCCAGGGGATGCCTGGTAAGCTGAGGGCTATTCCGATCAAAAAGAGAATCGAGCTCTGCCCCCATACCCCTACTCCAAGCTGAGCTTCGAGCGCATTCCAAAGGTATACGATCGGCGCTGTGCCGCCTATCCAAGGAAAGAGCACAAGGAGAATGATGATCGCGTCATAAAGCATTTCGCAGCGACCCAAGCGGTTCTTCGCGAGCGTGTATTCGACGGACCGCGCATAGGTGGGCTCATCCATCACCCCTTGCAGGGGCTCGGGCACAGACGAGGCCGCGGCTTTCACCGACTTGGCGTTCATCAGGTCCAGCCAGTATTGGACACCGAGTTTTAAGAGGAGAAGGAGGACAAAGGTTATGAGGACAGGTTGCATTGTTCAGAATCAATAAAAGTGACAAATCGCTCTCCGTCGAGCCAACCATCGCATCTACCCGCTCATCTTACTTTTACTCTTAATCTGAATCCTAATCTTTCATCGCATCTTAACTCTAGGTGCATCCTCGGAGGGAAGCGTTGGAGGCAGAGGATTTAGATTAAGAGTAGGGTTAGGATTAGGATTAAGATTAAGAGTAGGATTCGGAGGATAAAAAAGACTAACCTCTCGGGTGAGCTGCCTTGTGGGCGTCTTTCAGGCGACCGAGACCGACATGGGTGTAGACTTGCGTGGTGCTCAATTGACCGTGGCCGAGCAGCTCCTGAACGACCCTCAGGTCGGCGCCCGCATTCAGCAGATGCGTCGCGAAGCTATGCCGCAGTTTATGCGGGGTGAGGTCGAGCGGTAGACCTGCGAGCTCGAGGTAGACCTTCATTCTACGCTGCACCCAATAGGCAGTGAGGGGGGCACTGCCGCTTAGGGTGAGCACCGGATCATTTCCTCCCGTCGCTTCAGCAAAGCTCCGGATGTAGTCCTTCAGCAGTTCCTTGGCGGTCTGCCCCATCGGCGCGAGACGCTCTTTGCCTCCTTTGCCATGAATCCGTAAGACGCCCTGACTTAGATCCACATGGCGATGTGTCAGGCCGACAAGCTCACTGATGCGCAGACCTGCCCCATAAAGGAGTTCAAAAATGAGCTGATCGCGAGCAGCCTCATGCGGCGTCAGCTCACCAGCTGCCAACTTTCGGCTCGGACCCTCCAAAAAGTGTTTTACCTGCTTTTCGGTAAGAAACTTTGGCAGCGGGGTTCGAAAAGCGGGGATCGCTATGCCACGGATCGGATTCGATTCGACCAAGCCCTGTTTCAATAGGTAGCGATAGAACGACCGCAGGGCCGACATGTGAAGATGCAGCGTGCGGCGTGACTTGCCCGCCCGTTGGGCTTCAATAATGTAAGAACGCACCCAGACCGAAGGAATCACATCGAGCGCGCCATGCCACTGATCACTCGCTCGCAGACCCGAGAAAAAATCCCTCAGTGACTGCCCATAATTGCGCAAGGTGTAAGCCGAGTAGCGGCGCTCTTTTTCAAGAAAGGCTAGAAACCGCTCGACAAGAACGATCTCTGGTAAGGTGCGCTGCTCTTCGGCGTCGGCCACTAGCTGTCCAAGCCAAGAACTTTGCGGCCTTCATCAGAAATCATATGAGGCGTCCACTGAGGGTCCCACACGATATCGACCTCTGCGGAAGCGACCGAGGACATAGACTCGATCTTCGATTGAGCGTCACTTGCGATCGTCGGCCCCATGCCGCAACCAACCGCCGTCAGAGTCATTTTAACCGCGACAGTGTATTGACCATTCTCCAACTCCGTCGCCTGCATGTCATAAACGAGCCCGAGGTCGACGATGTTGAGCGGTATCTCTGGATCGAAGCACTCGCGCAGGCGCGTCCAAACAAGATCATCAGAAAATGCTTCTTCAGGCGTTTCCGAGGTTTCCTCTTTCAACGAAGCCACAAAATCTGCACCGAGGGCGTCGAAGTGTTCCGGTGCGACGCGGAAGAGCCCATCCTCGCCACGCAAGGTGACAGAACCACCCAACGCCTGCATGATATCAAACTGGGCCCCTGCCGGCAAAACCACTGCATCTCCAGCGGGAATCAATACAGCTGGGCACTCCGTTTCTATGATAACTTCTTTCATCGTTTCTAAACTACCAAGAAATCCGACCAGGTAAATAGCTATAAAGGTGACGTGGATCCGAAGACTCGCTCAAAAGCCTCCATTGCTCAAAAAGCGGCGCAGCTTCTTTCTCCAACGGACCAAGGCCGAGGCGTTCCGTTAAGCCAGTTTGAGCCGACCCGAAACTCTCCATTAGTATTTCTGTCATCGACTGTGGATACGGATATTCAGTGATGTCGAAGTCTGCTCCTAAAGCAGCTTCCTCCGCCGCGTAGGCAATCGCATCCTCCAATCCGCCAATATGATCGACGAGTCCGATCGTCTGGGCACGGACGCCGGTCCAAACGCGGCCCTGCGCGACCTCGTGCGCATCTTCGCGCGTCATATTTCGGCCATCTGATACCCGCGCCAAAAAGGTTTCATATGTAGTAGATATCCAATCCTGAAAAATCTCTATTTGCTCATCGGATTTCTTTTCCATCACACTCCAAAGTGTCCCATGTCGATTCGTTTCCACGGTCTCGAATTGTATCGAGAGTTTATCCGTCATTCCCTCGAAACTGGGAATCATCGCTATAACACCGATCGATCCAGTCACGGTCGTCTCTTGAGCAAAAATCGAGCGTGCCTGCGCAGAAATGTAGTAACCACCGCTCGCGGCATATCCACCCATGGAAACAACGACGGGTTTAACTTCGTTCGCGAGCTCCACCTCCCGAGCAATCATTTCCGACGCCATTGCACTCCCTCCGGGCGAATTCACGCGCAGGACAATCGCGTCGACCGAAGGATCCAAGCGGAGATCACGAAGCAGTCTCGCGTAAGTGTCGCCCCCGACAGAAAATTCATCCCCTTCCCCATCGACGATTGTGCCCTCAGCATAGACAATAGCAATCGAATCACCGCCCGACATTCCACTGCTGCCAAACACCCCGCCATCGATTGACAAGACGTATTGAGACAAGGTGATTTGTTTAAAGGTATCATCTGCCTCATTTAAACCAGCCACTGTGATCAGGGTTTCCCGCATCTCATCGTAGTAGAGCAGCTCATCCACGAGCCCGATAGCTCGCACAGATTCAGCATCAATAAGGGGCCGAGCGTTTGCCATCGCGTCGAGGCCATCGAGGGAGAGATCTGTCTCGGCTGCCAAACCCTCGCGAATCGTCAACCAGAGATCATCGAGCTCTGTTTCCAAGGCTTCACGAGCTTCCTCCGACATCGTTTCTCGGACGTATGTCTCTCCGAAGGACTTGTAATCACCGGCGCGAATAATCTGCACCTCAACACCGATATTTTCTAGCGCCCCTCCCAGATAAGCCATCTGTGCAGCCAATCCTCGATAGTCCAAGGTACCAAAAGGATCCATCCACCATTCCGAGGCAACGGACTTTAAATAAAATTCAGCCAGTCCATCGCTATGGGTGTAAGCGTAGATCTTTTTCCCAGCCGCCCGCACTTCTAGTAATTTCTCCCGCAACTCGGTCAGCGTTGCTAGACTGTTTGCCATCGAGCCGCCTCCAACAAATCCACCGGTTATAAAGACAGCTGAGATACGGCTATCTGACTTCGCGCTCTCCAGCGCAGTTATGACGTCAGAAAGCGACATCCTCGGGACACTGCCACCACCCAGCTCAGCAAGTAGCTCCTCCACTGGATCGACAACGGCCGGACGATCATAAATCTCCATACCCAAGTCGACAACGAGGACGCCCTCCACTGGGGCTGAGCTCCCTTGCCCATCCATCAGACTGCTCAAACCGAGCAAAAAGATAAGGCCCAACAACATGAACAGACCAGTGGCAAAAAACATGACCAATAGCTGCCTGAGGACAGAACGGATAAACCTAAGCATACTACGAAGGTGTATCCAGCTTCGCTAGATCCTCAAGAGCCAATCGATATTCGATCGAAATGCCGATCGAAGCGAAAACTACTGTGCTACACCCCAGCGGTGACTGAATGGGTAGTAAATCACGACTGCTTTACCGACGATCGTTCCTTCAGGGACGACTCCCCAACTGCGACTGTCGCCACTGTTGTCTGAGTTATCGCCAAGAGCCCAGTATTCGCCTTCGCCAAGGGTCCTCGGCTGGAGCAATGCGTAGCGCCCGCGCCCTGTACCATAGCCCTCGTATTCGCCTTCAAAGGCGTTGTTCAGTTCAAAACCAACCGAACCCGTAGCCAAGTCTCCATTACGGTAGAACTTGCCACCGCGCACGCCGTTACCACCGACAATTTGGAGGACATCGCCCGGTTCACCACCGATACGCTTAATGTAATATTTTCCGCGCTCGCCTGCCGTCATCGTCCGAATATCTGTCGTATCGAAAACAAAAGGTTCGCCCGCTTTCGGAGCCCTGAAGTGATAGCTGAGGCGATCCACAAAGAGCATATCGCCCGACTTGATATCGAAACTCAGGGCGACTTTTCCACTTTCCGGAATTGTAATTCCGGTGCGAAGAACGGCGGGATATCCAAAGCGATTACGCTCGATGCGTGCATTGTCACCCGCTGCTTCGAGGATTTTCAGCACGACGTCCTGCATCGCGAAGTCGTAGGGCACCTTCACGGTCTGAACTTCGTCTCCGACAATGAATTGGTAAAACGCCGCAGGTCCCGGCAATACGAGAAAGCGCATCCGTTGGGCATTGCGTGAGGGCTGCTCTGCAAGGTCATAACCCGCCATGACAGAATTCTCCAGCTCCTGCTGGGAGTCATAGCGCAGCTGCCCACGACGACTGTATTTGCGGTTATTCAGGCTGGTCGAAGTAACCAATGGAAGGATCAGCTCGTCGCCCGGCTCACCCTTGAAAGTCTTATGCCCCGCGCCCAGTTGGGCGATGCGGAAGATCCGTTCAGCCACGTTCGGGCGTTCGTCGCCGAAGTAGACGTCCGACGTCATCCCATTGTAGGTGGGATACATCGAGTTGGTCGGAATCTTAAAGGGCTGGAGAAAAAAGGTGCGAATCCCGATCACCACAATCGCCGCAACCACGATCAGGTCGACATACTCAGTG
Source organism: uncultured Puniceicoccaceae bacterium (assembly GCA_963933835.1). Classification (GTDB taxonomy): domain Bacteria; phylum Verrucomicrobiota; class Verrucomicrobiia; order Opitutales; family Oceanipulchritudinaceae; genus CAWVVV01. Next base: position 40,958 of record CAWVVV010000005.1, read on the forward strand.
ATCTGCGAACGAGGGTAAAACTCCCCTCCTGTGCGGCGCAAAATCGCTTCGAGTTTCTCGACCGCGCCACTCAACGCTTTCACCGCAGTATCCTTCTGCTTAGTCAGTGCCTTGAGTTCGGCAGTCGCTGCACGCAGCTCGGCCAGCTCTTCTTCAGTAAGGACATCTCGGCGGAAGTGATCGACCTTGCGGGCGAGTTGAAGCCACTCTTTGGCTTGCTTACGTGCCTTGGCACTTTTGCGGCGGAAAATCGATTCGAGCATGTCCGTGAGAGGGAAAGGTGTTCTAGTTAGTCGATTTGAGAATCTTGATAAAGGCATCCTGCGGGATCGAAACTTTACCGATCTGTTTCATCCGCTTCTTACCTTCTTTTTGTTTGTCTAAGAGCTTACGCTTACGAGAAATATCACCGCCATAACACTTCGCGGTAACATCTTTACGCATCGCACTGATCGTTTCGCGGGCGATGACATTGGCACCCACGGCCGCTTGAATCGCGACCTTGTAAAGCTGCTTAGGCAAAATCTCTTTGAGCTTCTCACAAAGCAGACGGCCTCGGGCCTCGGCTCGGTCCACATGCGAGATACTGGAAAAGGCATCGACCGGCTCTTGGTTCACCATGATATCGAGGCGAACAAGCTTCGAAGCCTCATATTCAGCCAACTCGTAGTCCATCGAACCGTAGCCACGGGTGATGCTCTTTAGGCGATCATTGAAATCAATGAGGATTTCATTCAACGGTAGGCGCGTGCGCAGGATAACCCGCGATTCGTCGACTGTTTCAGTCTCTTCAACAAAGCCGCGCTTCTCCATCACAAGAGCGAGCATGTCACCAATCGAAGTCGATGGGATGTGCAAGGTCGCGATGATCATCGGCTCTTTGATCTGCTCGATTTGGGAGGGATCGGGCAGGTGGACGGGGTTATCAACATCAATCCATTCGCCATCCGTTTTCTGCACTTCGTAGGAGACACTTGGATACGTCGAAATGATATCCAGATCGTATTCTCGACGAATGCGCTCCGTCACGATCTCCATGTGCAGGAGTCCGAGAAATCCGCATCGGAAGCCAAAGCCCAGTGCAACCGAGCTTTCTGATGTGTAAGTGAAGGCAGCATCATTGAGCCGCAGCTTCGCCATGCTCGCCTTCAGCTTCTCGTAATCCGAAGTATCGATTGGATAGATCCCCGAGAAGACCATTGGAACAACCTCCTTGTAACCGGGAAGCATTTCCTTCGCTGGGGCGGAAGCCTGCGTCAGGGTGTCACCGATCTTCATGTCGGAGAGCTCTTTGATCGTTGTCACAATGTAGCCCACCGAACCCGCATTGAGCTCGCCAATTGCCTTCATTGCAGGACTAAAAATCCCCACCTCTTTGACTTCAGTGAGGCGATGGTCACTCATCATGAGGACTTTGTCGCCACGTTTGAGACTGCCGCTGAAGACCCGCACATAGCAGATCACACCGCGATACGTATCGAAGACACTGTCAAAAACGAGCACGCGCGTGGCGTCATATTCCGACAAACGCGGCGCTGGCACCCTATTAATGATGGCGTCAAAAATCTCTGGAATTCCGATCCCAGACTTCGCACTCGCGAGGATCGCTTCGTCGCCCGGCATCGCGAGGACATCTTCAAGCTGGCGCCGCACGTGGGGGACATCCGCTCCTGGTAAATCGACCTTGTTGATCACCGAAATGACCTCGAGGTCTTGCTTTATCGCAAGGAGAGCATTCGCCACCGTTTGTGCTTCGATGCCTTGAGCGGCATCGACGAGGAGCAAGACACCTTCACACGCTGCCAAACTCCGCGAGACTTCGTATGAAAAGTCCACGTGTCCCGGCGTATCGATGAGATTCAAGCGGTAGACTTGTCCATCGGGCGCGGTGTAAGAAAGCGTAACAGGGTGACTCTTAATCGTGATCCCGCGCTCGCGCTCAAGGTCCATTGAGTCGAGCAACTGCGCCTTCATGTTGCGCTGCTCGACCGTTTTGGTCACCTCGAGAAGTCGATCCGAGAGGGTCGTCTTCCCGTGATCGATATGAGCTATGATGCAAAAATTGCGTGAGTGCTGAATCTCAGCCATTTAAATTTAGTCTAAGGGTAGGTGTTCGAATTCTGACAAGCTCGTGATCTTCAAGCTGCGGTCGATCCGCCGAGTTAGACCACTGAGCACAGCACCAGGACCGCACTCGTAGAACTCAGTTATGCCGGATGCAGCAGCTGCCTGCATGCACTCTTCCCAGCGAACTGAGGAGACGACTTGCTTGGTCAGGTTCTCGCGGATTTCAGCAGGTGTAGTCACGGGAGCGGCCGTCACATTGGTAAAGACTGTCTTTGTCGGCGCACTGATGTCGGCCTTGGCGAGGTAGTCTGCAAATCGCGCCCGTGCAGATTCCATTAAACGACTGTGATAAGCCCCCGCTACAGTGAGTGGGATAACGCGTTTGAAATCACCCGCTGCGTTTGCGGCTTCAACAGCAGTAGCAACTTTATCGGAAGCACCCGAGATGACGATCTGCCCAGGGCAGTTGAGGTTCGCCACGTCGATGTCGTGAGCTTCGACAAGCGCCCGCACTGCATCTGGTGATCCACCGATGATAGAGGCCATCGAGCCTTCGGTTGAGTCACAGGCTTCCTGCATCAGGCGGCCGCGCTCAGCGACGATCTTAAGCCCAGTCGCAAAATCAAAGGCACCCGCGGCAGCAAGAGCCGTCAGCTCACCCAAGCTAAGCCCAAGACAGACCTTGAGGTCGTCGAGCTTGCCCGATTCCTCGAGCAGTTTGTAAATAACATAGCCATGAACATAGAGCGCGGGTTGACAGACCTTCGTCTCCGTCAACGACTCCGCTGGCCCCTCAAAGCAAATCTTGGACAAGTTCCAGCCCAAGACGGCATCCGCCTCATCGTAGAGGGCACGCGCCGTCGCACTGTTTTCGTACAGCGAACGCCCCATTCCAACTTGTTGGGTGCCTTGTCCACTAAAGAGCAATCCGATAGCCATAAGGGGTGGAATAAAGACGGCCATTTTTCACTAAGCAACCGGAAAGCAGAGATGCCGAAGAACACCCCTTCCGCCGCACTTATAAGGGAGATTTTCGTCGTGACCTGAACTGATCCACTCGTTTGCATAATAGCCCCATCGATAATCCTCCCATCTTAAAACTAAAACCCCTCAAATCCCCACCAGATGCCATTACATCCTAATGCTGGAAAGCCCGTTTCAAAACGGGATCTGACAGATATCGTCGAACTGAGCGAATTGTTTCCTGAGCCCTTGTTCGCAATCCACATCGCACAAGAGGGAAATGATGACTTCCGATTCTAAAAGATGCAACTCCACTCCATTCAAATCGGGAAAGCTCAGACGCTAGGAGACCCTGATAAAGCGGCCTTTTTCAAGAAGACATGGTCAACGGGGATCTATAAGAGCGGGGTGAGTGGGCCTGTCGCGGTTGGACACGAGGGCATCGTCGGTGATGAGCAGGCTGACCTCACCGTGCATGGCGGTCCGGATAAGGCGCTGTGCGTGTATTCGCTCGATCACTACGCATATTGGAAAGCAGAACTGGGGCTAGAGTTTTCGCCTGGGGCCTTTGGGGAGAACCTTACAGTCGCTGATATCAACGAGTCCGACGTCTGTATCGGAGATATTTATCACGCCGGAACCGCTGTCTTTCAAGTAACCCAGCCCCGCCAGCCTTGCTGGAAACTAGCGCGCCGCTGGGAAGTAAAAGCCATGCCCGCGCTCGTCCAAAAGACGGGGAAGACAGGCTGGTATTTCCGAGTTCTAGAAACTGGAAACCTGTCTGCTCCTGCCAAGCTGGAACGCTCCGCGAGACCCCACCCAAACTGGACAGTCGCGCGTGCAAACGCAGTGATGCACGATCGCAAAACAGATTCTACTCAAACCAAAGAGCTCGCTCAGCTTGATGCCCTATCAAAGTCGTGGCGTGAAAGCCTTCACAAGCGGCTCGGAAATAGATAGCAGAGAACGGTCTAAAACTTTCTACTCCTTCGCCTCGCCTTTTCTCGACCTATGTTCATTACCCTTAGTCATACACGGACCTGATATGTCGCTGATTGATCGATTGCACAGTATGCTGCAAAGGCACCCGAAACGCATCGTCTTCCCTGAAGGGTCAGACCCGCGCATCATTCAGGCTGCCCGCCAACTGGCTACGCGTCGCCTCGGCGCCCCTATTCTTCTTGGAGATCGGGCAGAGATCAAGCAGCGCGCTCAGCGTCTAGATATACGCCTCGATGGCATTCGAATTCTAGAACATGAGCGCAGTGATGATATGGAACTGTTCCTCCCGATGGTTGAGGCTCACCCCAAGCTCGGCGGACTGACTAAGGCTGAACAAGAAAAACTCCTCCTCAATCGTCACAACTTTGCCGCGCTCATGCTTTACAGCGGCAGTGCAGATGCCCTCGTGGCCGGCGCAACGATGAGCGCTTCGAGCGGACTGCGTTCCCTCTTCCGCCTCGTGCCACTCATCGATGGCGTTAAATCAGCCTCCTCGATGCTGATTTTAGATCAGGAAAATCCAAATTTCGGTATGGGAGGTCTTCTCTTTCTCTCAGACTGCGGCGTCATCCCCGAGCCTACCACCGAGCAGCTTGCAGACATCGCACTGACGACTGCACACACCGCCTATCATTTGACTGATGAGACCCCTCGGGTCGCCTTTTTGAGCTACGCGACGAACACCTCGAAACCCTCACACCCCTCGATTCTTAAAATCCGTGAAGCCGTCAAACTGACTAAAGAACGCGCGAAGGATTTGGACTACCCGATTGAAATCGATGGCGAATTTCAGCTTGATGCGGCCCTCAGCCCAACGGTTGCTGAACAAAAAGGGATAGCGGATAGCCCTGTTGCGGGACGCGCCAATGTTATCATCTTCCCCGACCTCAATAGTGGCAACATTGCCTCCAAGATGATTCAACTCGTGGCCGGCGCCCGCACCTACGGTCAGATCATCAGTGGACTTTCCCACCCCTGTGCTGAAATCAGCCGGGGTGCCCACGTCTACGATATTTTTGGAACCGCCGTCATCGTAGCCTCCCAAGCTGTCGACCGCAGGCTCCTCCATCCCAAGCCCGCCGAGTAATCATAGAAATGGCTTCATCTACGGACTTCCACACCGAACCGCTCAACCGCGAGATCCCACGCCTCTTCGTCGCCGCAACTCGCCAAAACGAGGGGAAAACGACGACATCGCTGGGTCTCTTCGCTGCGCTTCAGACGGTGTATCCAAAGGTTGGTTACATCAAACCTATCGGCCAACGCTTTATCGACATCGAGGGAATGAAAATCGACGAGGATTCCTACCTCTTCGACAAAATCTACAATCTCGAGGTTCCTATCCAGTCGATGAGTCCGGTCGCGATCGACTCGACCTTTACTCGCCGCTATCTCAAGAACCCTGACGAGATCCATCCTACCCTCGTCGATAAGATCGTCCGTGCTTTTGACCGAGCGACCTTTGGCAAACAAGCCGTCATCGTCGAAGGATCAGGCCATGCCGGCGTCGGCGCGATTTGCGACCTCTCAAATGCGCAGGTGGCTAAGCTCCTTGGCGCAAAAGCAATCATCGTCGCACGGGGTGGCATCGGGATGCCGGTCGATGAAATCGCACTAAACAAATCACTTTTCGACAAGGAAGGCGTCGAGGTCGTCGGTGCAATTATCAACAAAGTCAAACACGACAAGATTGACGTCATTGAAGAGTATACCCGCAAAGGCTTAGAGCGCCTTGGTGTTCCTCTGCTCGGCGTGATGCCCGAGCAAGAGCAGCTATCGAAGCCAAACCTATCACAAGTAGCAGAGGAACTCAATGGACGCTGGATCAATGGCGATCCCGAGGATGCGCACCCACGGCTAAAAAAGATAGTCGTCGGGGCAATGTCAGCACGTGGATTCATTGAACAATATGGGGCAGGCGCGCTTATCATTACGCCAGGTGATCGTGACGACATCCTCCTCTCAATGATCGCCTCAGCCGCTGTTGTTGATCAGACACCCGCATCCGGCCTTGTCCTGACGAGCAATACCCTACCACACCCGAAGCTGATGGAGCTCTTAGCTAAAACTAATATGCCAGTCATCATCACGGAAGCCGACAGCTACACGACAGCCTCTAAGATCAACCGCATGACGGTGAAAACGCAACCTGAGGACCAAGATAAGATCCCTCTGATCAAGCGTATGATTCTTGAAAACGTCGATCTTGATAAAATCCTAAATGCATTCCGATAGCGTGCGCGCATCGAACCCCGTATCCATTTCTCTATGACGCTCCAGCCTGCGTCCAATTTACCCAAGCACTGGCCTTCTCCCGCATACTCGGCCACTAAAGAGCTCGCCTCAAGAGTCGCCGACGAAGGGGGTCGCCTTCTTGTCGTGGGCGGAGCCGTCCGTGATGCGCTTCTAGGAAGCTCAAGCTCTGATCTCGATCTAGAACTCTTCGGATTGGACGAGAAACAGACTAGTTCGCTCCTCGCCGAGCACGGACGCTTTGTCTACGTCGGGCGGTCATTTCCTGTCTGGAAACACACCGCGCTTGAGATTGACGTGGCCCTCCCCCGCAAAGAGCGCTTAACGGGATCTCGCCATCAGGACTTTGAAATCGAAGTCACCCCAAACATCAGTTTCCGCGATGCTTCATTGCGTCGCGACTTCACCCTCAATGCGATCGGCTTTGATCCGCTCACCGAAGAGCTCCTTGACCCATGGGACGGGGCTAAAGATTTAGTGGCAAAAAAGCTCCGGCATGTCTCAGATAAATTTGCCGAAGACCCCCTCCGCGTCCTACGTGCAATGCAGTTTATCGCTAGGTTCAAACTCCAGTGCGAGAAGGCGACCCTCGAACTCTGCCGTTCACTTTCAAGCGAACACCTCCCTCGAGAGCGCGTCGGAGCTGAGTGGGAAAAACTCCTCCTCCAAGGCGAAGAACCCTCACGCGGCCTCCGTTTTCTTCGCGACTGCGGATGGATCGACGATTACCCCGAGCTGAAGGCCTTGATCGATTGCCCCCAAGATCCGGAATGGCATCCCGAAGGTGATGTCTGGACGCATACGCTTCTCTGCCTTGATGCTACTGTTCCACTGCGAGCCGGAGTCCGCGATGACGATCTTGTTACCGCCCTCGCTGTTCTCTGCCACGACCTCGGGAAAGCAACGCATACTGAACTCATCGATGGACGTTGGCGATCCCCCGGACACGAACACGCTGGTATCGAACCTACGGAATGCTTTCTCAATCGCTTAACGGGTGAACAGCGTATCACTGAAGCAGTGCTCCCACTCGTCGAAACCCACATGCGACCGTATCAGCTTTTTCAGACGAAAGCTGGCGACAGCGCAGTCCGTCGACTGTCGCTCAGAGCCAAACGCCTCGATTTACTCATTCGAGTATCGATGGCAGACGCTCGTGGACGCGGAGGACAAACGGACGACCCGTTTCCCGCAGGAACATGGCTAGAAGAACGGGCGCAGGCCCTCGAACTTTCAGACAGCGAACCAAAACCACTCGTTCTCGGTCGTCATCTCATCAAGCTCGGTTATAAGCCTGGCCCCGCAATGGGTGACCTTTTGGATGAGCTCTTCGAGCAACAGCTTGATGGCGTTTTCGAAACCACTGAAGCAGGAATCGATTACGCTAAGGCGCACCTTGTGAAGCCCTGATCAGCTAATAGCTTCTAAGACCACAGCGCGGACTGAGGCTGCGCTCCTCGATGTATTGCTCAACAAGCTCTTCGAGGATATACAAAGGGACAGAACCATTCGTTAGCACGACTTCATGGAATTCTCGAATGTCGAAGTCGTCGCCTAGAGCCGCGCGCGATTTCTCTCGCAGCTCAAGAATCTTTATCATCCCGATTTTATAGGCTGTGGCCTGTGAGGGTATCACAATATGCCGCTCAACCATCTTCACACACTGTCTTTCTTGGCTACCCGAATTTTCAACGTAGTAGGTGATCCCTTCCTCGCGAGTCCATTTCTTAGCATGAATTCCCGTATCAACGACTAAACGACAGGCTCGAAACAGCTCCATCGACAAGCGCCCAAAGTCCGAGTAAGGATCTAAATACAATCCCATTTCTTTCGGCAAATACTCACTGTAAAGTCCCCAGCCTTCACTATAGGCAGTGTATCCACCGTTGGTTCGAAACTTCGGCAAGTCATCAAGCTCCATAGCAATCGACAGTTGCATGTGATGCCCAGGAATAGCTTCGTGATAAGCTAAGGCCTCCAACTCGTATTTCGCCATGCTCTTCATGTCATAAAGATTTGCATAGTAGATCCCTGGGCGACTGCCATCAACGGCCGCACGTTGATAGAAAGCGAGACCCGCCGTTTTCTCACGAAAGGCCTCAACTCGCTTCACCTTAAGCTCAGCTTTGGGCAGGGCAACAAAAAGCGTATCGAGCAGACCTCTCATTTCATCCACAACGGCATGCGTTCGCTCTAAATAGGCGTCCCTTCCAGCATCCGAATCATCGTAATAAAATTGTTCATCATTTTTCGTGAATTCGAAGAAAGCCTGTAGGTCCCCTTCAAATTCAACACGTGTCATCAATGCGCGAATCTCATCATGTATGCGAGACACCTCATCCAAGCCTAGTTGATGAATCCCGTCCGCGGTCATATCGGTCGTCGTCGTCAGACTTCCAAGCCCCTGACTCATCTGTCGCCCGGAGCGATTGCTCTTCGAGGAAAGCGATGAGGCTTTCATAGGCTGGCTTCACACTATTTATCAACGCCTCTTTTGCTCTCTCCAGAAGAGCTGCTGAAACTTCTAGATCAAGATCGAGAGCAGCTACTTTTTCTTTAAAATCGACAAGCAGAGCGCACTCAGTCGCTCCTGTCTCAAAAGGCACACCACTGATTATATTATGGCAGGCATCCAGTGCGTGGGGGAAGACAAAGCGAGGAGGAAGGATGCCCATGCCTTCCCGTATTTTCAGTCCCTCAATTTTCTGCGCAAAAACCTCATCGAGCTTCGAGAGCCGCGATATGTATGCCTCCGCATCGCTCAAGTCGGTCACTAAATGGGTGTTGATCAAGAAGGCTGGTTTCCCTGAGTGAAAGCCAAACATTTGATTAACTGGGTAGTTGTAATGCCGGTATTTAAAATTCCGAATACGGTCCTCGTAATTCTTCTTCGCCATTCGGTAACTGATCTGAGTCTGAGGATCGAGGAGATCATAATCGATCGTCTCTAAGAGCTCTTTGAATTCCCCCTTTTGTTGCTCGAATCGTTCTAAACTCGCCTCTTCCGAATAATCATTCCACGCGCCGTAGTCCTTCTTAATCCCCAGATAACTTTGCCACTCAGGATAGCGATCTACGCCTTCATTATATGTTTTTTCAAAGAAGGCGTTCGCTTTTTTCGACTCAGCCTCAACCGATGGGTCCAAAACATCTGCACCATTCGAAGTGAGACAACTAAAGAGCAGAATCAGGGGCGCGATCTGGCAGATTTTTTTTATCAGAAAAGGTCTTATCTCACGAGGGCACGCTACTATAGTTCCGTGCAGGGACTCATCATTCAAAATTGAAATTATGCGGTCAGCCCTCTTATGCGATAATGAAAAAAGTCTGGCCGCGGTGTCGGGATGGACGTTGTGAAACAAAACATAGAGTCGATGAGAGGCGTCGTCTCAGTCGAGTCTACGATCGGTAAAGGCACCATTTTCAAAATCAAACTTCCTCTCACAACTGCCATCATTGACGGACTCATCGTCCGCGTCGGTGAGGACAAATTCATCATCCCGACCCACACTGTGCAGGTCACACTTCGCCCGAAAGCAAAGCAGCTCACGCGCACCGCAAATCAGCGGGAGATGATCAACAAACAAGAAGTCGTGATCAAACCCCTTGGCGACATCGTGGGTGAACTTCAAGGCATCGCAGGCGGCGCCATCCTAGGGGACGGCTCCATCGCCCTCATTCTCGACCCTGCAGCATTAGTGCAGCAGGACGTCGCGTGAGCGAGGGTTCTGCTCGCCTGACTCTAGCGACTCCACTCCAGCATCCGATTAATCGAATGTGAGGCGGGTTCGCGGAGGGACTCTTTCATCTCGATCGCAGGTGCCAAATTTTTCAGGGCGTCGCGCATCTTCTCGAGGGTGTTCATCTTCATGAAGCGACAGTCATTGCAGGCACAGGTTTCAGTTGGACCAGCGATGAAGCGTTTGTTCGGAAACTCTTTTTGCAGGCGGCGAATCATCCCTGTCTCGGTCACGACGATGATCGTGTCAGATGGCGTCTCGCCGCAGAACTTGATCATCTTCTCTGTGCTGCAGACTTCATCAGCAAGATCGCGCACCGACTCGGTGCACTCGGGGTGAGCCACCATTGGAGCTCCAGGGAACTTGTTCCGCAGCTTGGTTAATTCGTCCGCTGAGAAGAGCACATGAGCGTAACAGCTTCCAGGCCAGAGCTTCATCTTGCGACCCGTCTGGCGTGCAACCCATGCCCCAAGGTTTTGATCCGGAACAAACAAGATCTCTTTATCCGCCGGAACCCGCTCGACGATTTTCACGGCGTTGCCGCTCGTGCAAATGACATCAGCAAGTGCCTTCACCCCTGCTGAGCAATTGATGTAAGAGACGACGTAGAGGTCGGGATTCTTTTCCAAATACGCCTTTAGCTTCTCTGGCGGGCAGCTATCAGAAAGCGAACATCCCGCATCGGCGTCCGGTAAAATAACCGTCTTCCCCGGATTCACGATCTTGGCCGTCTCAGCCATGAAGTGCACGCCGCAAAAGAGAATCACATCCTCCTTTGCTTCAGCAGCCGCATAGGCGAGCCCGAGCGAATCGCCCAAGTAATCGGCGATGCGCTGGATCGGCTCGATCTGGTAATTGTGGGCGAGGATGATGGCGTTCTTCTCTTTCTTGAGCGCCAGAATTTCTTCCTGCAACGCACTGAGCGGGCGATCGCCCTGTTCGCTCAGGGGATTGAAGACCATCGGTTCAAAACTTAACTCGGCAGATGTAGCCATTTTGCGAACCTAGCTTGAGTGCCTTGTCGGTCAACTCCGCGCTGAGGAATTGTCGCCCCAGACGTTATAAAGCCGCCCGGCAAAAAAAGTACCGGTCGCGCCCCGAGGCGTCGGCTTTGCTTTCGATCCCCATGAAGCCCGACTCCTCAGCGAGCGTCATCAGTGCGGTGTGCTGTGCAATGCCCGTTTCAAGTGCCACTAGGCCACCTGGACAAAGACATGCCTTCGCACCAGCTAAGATCTCGCGCAGGTCAACCAGCCCAGCGTCTGCCGCGACCAAAGCCACCTTCGGATCAAACTCCTTCACCTCGGGCTGGGCACTCTCCCACTCGGCTTCGGTCAGGTATGGTGGGTTGCTCACAATTAAATCGAAGGGCGGCTCATCTAAACCTTCAAACCAACTGCCTTCACGCCAGGTGATATTATTCAAAGAACACAGCTCAGCATTTTCTCGCGCCAGAGAAAGCGCTTCGGCGGAACGATCCACTGCAATGATAGAGGCCTCAGGCCAAAGTGCCGCGAGGGCCAAGGCGATCGCACCACTCCCTGTACCCAAATCTAGAATACGCTCCGGAGGCTTCCGGGCTTCATCTCGAATAAGCTCGATGAGATCTTCCGTCTCAGGCCGAGGAATCAGGGCCCGCTGATCCGCCTTCAGTGTAAGCCCTGCGAAATCAACCGTCCCGAGGATATGTTGAAGGGGCTCCCTTTGAGCTCGCCGACGAACGAGAGGACGAAGTTTGTCGAGAATCGCATCCTCCATTGGACGGTCGAATTTAAGGAAAAGCTCGAGCCGCTTGCAGCCGATCACCCCCGCTATAAGCCATTCCGCATCTAGACGAGGTGTCTCCAACCCTGCCTTCTCAAAGTAGGCGGCGGTGCGCTGGATGATCTCAAGTAGACTCGGCGGCATAACGGAGAGAAATAACTACAATATGAAAAGGCTACGATAAACGGGCTTGAATCAATGCAATCTTCGACGCAGCTTATCCAACGTTACACCAAAAACGACAATTGCGACCCCTGAAAGGCCGGAGCTCACGCTCCGGTCTTTCTTTTTTAAGCATCCGCGTTGGGCACCAGGTTTTCGATCTTGGCCGCACGGTCGGCCGCAAGGAGCGGATCGATCACGGGATCAAGCACACCTGTCATGACTTCGGCCAAACTGTAGAGCGTCAGATTGATGCGGTGATCAGTCAGACGCCCTTGAGGAAAGTTGTAAGTGCGGATGCGCTCAGAGCGATCGCCGGTGCCGACCTGACTTTTCCGGTTAGCGGCGTATTTCGCATGCTCCTCCTCCTCTTTCTTTTCGAGCAGTCGGGAACGGAGAACCTTGAGCGCTTTGGCCTTATTCTTCAGCTGTGAGCGTTCATCGGCGCACTTCACGATCGCACCGGTTGGCTTGTGCAGAATTTGCACTGCTGAGTCCGTCGTGTTAACGCCTTGCCCACCTGGTCCACTCGCCCGCGCAACCGTGATTTCTAGTTCGGCCGGATCAATATGGATATCGACGTCTTCCGCCTCAGGCAGAACCGCAACGGTTGCCGCTGAGGTGTGAATGCGGCCGCCGGCTTCGGTTTCAGGCACGCGCTGCACCCGGTGCACCCCGGACTCAAATTTCAAGCGGCGATAGACTTCTTCACCAGAGACAAGAAAGCTAATTTCTTTAAATCCACCTGCTTCAGACTCACTTGACCCGAGCGTTTCAATTTTCCAGCCCACCGTCTCAACGAAGCGCGCATACATCCGATACAAATCGCCTGCAAAGAGCGCCGCCTCATCTCCGCCCGTTCCAGCGCGGATTTCGATGATCGTGTTGCGGGAATCACTCGGATCAGGCGGGATCATGGCCGTCAGCATATCCTCGTAGAGCTTCTCCAGTTTGGCCTCAAACTCAGGAATCTCTTCCTCGGCAAGCGTCCGCAGCTCAGCGTCCATTTCCGGGTCGCTGACCATTTCGCGGTTCTCTTCGAGAGCCTTTCCCGAGGAACCAAACTCCTCAGCCAGCTCTAGTAGCTGGGAGAGCTTCTGGTGCTCCCTCGAAACGTCGGCGGCGCGGCGGCCGTCGCTGTAAAAATTGGGCTCGGCCATGAGTCCATCGAGCTCTTTGAGGCGAGCCTCAAACGGGGCTAAATCTGGCAACTTTGCTATCATCGAATCGTCTTATCTGTCCAAAAGGGAAAATAAGGCGGCTTTGTTAGGAAATGACAAGGCCAGTAAAGAAACCATCGCACCGTGACGTTTTCTGCTTTCATCCCTTCGCCTTCGCAGATGGAGTGAAGCCTGCCTGAATCTAACCCGCATCGCTAGACCTATGCCCGAAGATACCCTCCACCGCCAAAACATCGTCGCCTGTATTTGGGACTTCGACAAAACGCTCATCCCCGGCTACATGCAGGCGCCGCTATTTAAGCACTTCGGTATCGAAGAGCGCGCCTTTTGGAACGAGGTCAACGCCCTGCCGGACATCTACGCCAAGCGTGGTGTGCGGGTCAGCCCCGAGACGATGTATCTCAATCACCTGCTCACTTACGTTCGGCACAACCGCATGGAAGGCCTCAACAACGCTCTACTGCGTGAGCTCGGCAAAGAACTGAAATTTTTCGAAGGACTGCCCGCGTGCTTTCCCGCCTTGAAAAAACTCATTCAAGAAACACCCGCCTATGCCCGCTTCGAAATTAAGCTGGAGCACTACATTATCTCTACCGGCCTCGCCGAAATGATTCGGGGCAGCGCGATCTACCCTTTTGTTGAAACCGTTTACGGCTGTGAATTTATTGAAGAGCCTCTACCGCCAGACTTTGCGACCCAGGGAGAGTTTCCCATCGAAGGACCGACCGAAATCAGCCAGATCGGCCAGCTCGTCGATAACACGATCAAAACGCGTTTCATCTTCGAGATCAACAAGGGCACGAACAAGCTAGAGAGCATCAACGTGAACTCAAAGGTCGCGCAAAACGACCGCCGCGTCCCGATCCGCAATATGATCTACATCGCCGACGGCCCGAGCGACATCCCTGTCTTCTCCGTCGTGCGCAAAAACGGCGGGCGCACTTACGCTGTCTACGAACCGAAAAACGAAAAGGAATTCGCTCAGAACGACACCCTCCGTGAAAACGGCCGCGTGCATCACTTCGGCCGCGCCGACTACCGCGAAAAAAGCGATACCTACCTCTGGCTCTCGAATGCCCTCCGTAAAACCTGCGATCGCATCGTCGAAGAAAGCGAGCAGGCCCTCAACCGCCGCGTCGGCGACCCACCCCGGCACCTCCACAGGGACGAGCCCCTGCCACCAGATGGCCCCGCGCAATCGGAGATCTTCCCCCCAGATTCCTCCCAATCCTAATCCCACCCCTTTCAATTCCTTATAAACGCGCCGAATTAATAAATGGGCAGAACGCCGGTTTCATGCTCAGATCGTGTTTAATCAGAGCCCCAAAAAACTTACTGCCCACGGAATTTTTCCCCTTACTCCTCGCTCTCCCTAAAAATGCTCCGAACCCTCACAGCCTACAGCCTGATCTTCATGCTCGCTGTAAACAGCCTCCTGTCCGCAGTGGGCGGAGCCGGTTTGTGTCTTCAAGCGTTGGATCATGGCCATTTTTCTTTCGGCTCTAATCCCTTAGCTACTGACGATTGCCACAGCAGCAAAACGGATTTGCTACCGCGAGAACGACAAAAAGCTGGAAAAAGTGTTTCAACAAAAGTTTGAGGCATCCGTTTGCAGGTTATTCCCACAAATCTGTATTAAATCTAGCGGTAATCTATCGCAGACCGCAATCATCGTATGCCTCTTTTTCAACAGATCAAAATCCAGCAATATCCATTTTCGGCTCTTTTCTTCTTTCCCTCACGCCGATCTACGTTCTTCTCCTAATCTCCCATGGCCAAAGTAGACCTCGATATCGTAAAGTATGTTCTTGAACACACCGATCAGTTTGATGTTCGGCAAGTTGCCAGCCTGATCGAGCAGATCAACAAGGCTCAAGAGGAGATCGATGCTGAGAAGCCGAAGACTCCAGCGGTGAAGAAACAGTTCGTCATTCTCGTATCGGACCCGAACAACGACCTCCCGGACAATGACTTTGTCGGCTGGGTTGCCCAGATCCCCGAAGACGACTCCCCTGCAACGACCGAGGAGCGCCTTAACAAGGCCGCCTACGAATTCAACACTACGCCGCGTGGTCGCAAACTCCCCGCCACCACGATCGGTGAAGCCTGCGAATCCGTCCCTGCACGCCTCCTCAAGGAGCACGATGTCTGGGTGAAAACGAAGGAGCCCGTCCTCATCGTGAAGTCAAGTAACGCCATCCCGATGGACGACTTGAAATCCGAATCGCGCCAAGACATTTAGTCAGCAAATAGCGGCACAGGGTTAATAATTATAAATAATAACCCTCAATCTGCTGCTTTCGACTTGCACCTCATTAGTTAGGGTCTTGCTTTAGCCGGTATCTATGAGTGATTCAGATATCGGACTTATTGGCTTGGCCGTCATGGGCCAAAACCTCGCCCTTAACATAGCGGACCACGGCTTCCGTATTTCGGTTTTCAACCGAACAACGAGTAAAACGACGACTTTCGTCGCGAACAATCCGGACACCCCGGGCGGCCTCGTTGACTGCCAGACGCTGGAAGCATTTGTCCAGTCACTCAAGCGTCCGCGTAAGATGATCATTCTCGTGCAAGCGGGTGGTGCAACCGACGCTGTCATTAATGGCCTCGTCCCTCTCCTCGATGAAGGCGACATCATCATCGACGGTGGTAACGCTCAGTGGACGGACACGATCCGCCGCGAAAAGGAACTCACTGCTAAGAACCTCCGCTTCATCGGTAGTGGTGTCAGTGGTGGTGAAGAAGGCGCGCGCTTCGGCCCCGCTCTCATGCCCGGTGGCACTGAAGAAGCTTGGCAACACCTCAAGCCGATCTGGGAAGCCGTCGCCGCAAAGGTCGACGCCAAGACAGGTATCGAGCTCAAAGGCGCAGCCCCCGGCAAGCCGATCGAAGGTGGCGTTCCTTGCACCGCTTACATCGGACCCAATGGCGCAGGACACTACGTCAAGATGGTGCACAATGGCATCGAGTATGGTGACATGCAGATGATCTGCGAAGCCTATGACCTCATGCGTGGGGTTCTCGGCATGACACCGCCAGAAATGGCCACAGTCTTTAAGAAGTGGAACGAAGGTCGCCTCAACAGCTTCCTCATCGAGATCACCGCTGACATCCTCGCTCAGGCAGACCCAGAAACCGGCAAACCTTTCGTTGACATCGTTCTCGATACCGCTGGCCAAAAGGGCACAGGTAAATGGACAAGCATCGACGCCCTCAACATGGGTGTGCCTGCTCCGACCATCGCCGAGTCCGTCTTCGCCCGCTGCCTCAGCGCGGTGAAAGATGAGCGCGTGGCTGCTTCCAAGCTCCTCGCCCAGCGCGTTGTAAAACCTTACGAAGGCGACAAACAAGCCTTCATCGATGCGATCGAAGACGCCCTCTACTGCTCGAAGATTTGCTCTTACGCACAAGGCTTCCAGCAAATGCGTTACGCTGAAGACGTCTACGACTGGAAGCTCAACTTCGGCGAGATCGCCCAAGTCTTCCGTGGCGGCTGCATCATCCGTGCTGGCTTCCTTCAGAAGATCACCGAGGCCTACGAGCAAGCTCCAGAGCTCGCTAATCTCCTCCTCGATCCATTCTTCCTCGAAACAGTTGAGAAGGCAGACGCCAACTGGCGCGAAGTTATCGCGACGGCCGTCATGGCTGGCGTTCCAGCTCCAACCTTCAGCAGCGCCCTCGCTTACTTCGATAGCTACCGCAGTGCCGACCTCCCGCAGAACCTCCTCCAGGCTCAGCGCGACTACTTCGGTGCTCACACCTACGAGCGTAAAGACAAGCCACGCGGTCAGTTCTACCATATCGACTGGCCTGACCCAACTCGTCCACAACTCGACTGCTAAAGCGGCACAGCAAAGAAAGACCTTTCAAAAGCTTTCTTCACACTCTCCCCAATCCAAGGCGCACGGTTCAAACCGTGCGCCTTTCTTTTTGTCCGGAGGGGCGGAAACACCACACTTGATGCTCCTTGGAGTTCGCTCGCAACCGGCCTCATCGCAACCGGCTCAACGACAAGGCATCAAGTCGTCACTAGCGAGCCGATCCTCTTTCTTCAGATCGAAATTGGGGAGTAGCTCAATCAGCTAACAGTCGCCGTGAGCGATATCTTCACACCCCGACGAAGATAGGTTGGAACATCGAGATCCGAGCCTTCGTATAGATTCTCATCTGTCTTATCAAAGTAGCCGCGGTTTTCTTCCGCACTTGGGAAAGCAAATTCTTCCTGGTCTTTAAGCGCTTTAGCTTTACGTCCGAGAGATGGCTTGTGGGGCTTCGTCCATGTGGATGCGCGAGCCGGCTTCAAATCAGCCATTGGTGACGCCTCCAGAACTGCCTCAGTCACACTGCCCTCTGTATGGTCGGACGCCTTTTCAACTGTATCCAGCGCCTTCGATGCCGTGCGTGTATTTGATTTTAGAACACGGCGTGAACGTTTCACGGTGCGCTTTGTGCGATCAAGAGATGTCGTTCCGATCACTGTAATCGCAACTTTTCCAGTCATACTACCTTCGATCACTGCCCCGAGAACAACTTGTTCTTTGGAGCGGAAACGTTCCGTTACAAATTCGATGATTTCGCTCACCTTTGTCATTTCAAGTTCCGGACCACCGGCGACATGAAGGATGAGACTATCCGTTTCGCGGATGTAGCGATTCTCTGGAAGGTGAAGGAGCGGGCAAACATCGAGCTGGCGAAGCGCTTCGGCGACCGCATCGGGCCCCTCAGCTTCGGCGAAGCCAAAGAGCGTTTTGCCGCCCTGAAAAGAGAAGGCCTCTCGCAGCTTAGCAAAGTCGACATTGATCAACCCATCTTCGGCAAGCATCGACGAGATGGCGCATACGCCGCGCCCGATCCAGTCGTCCGCGAGTTGAAAGGCATCCAGCACCGTCGCCTTTTCATCGATCTCTTGCAGGAGCAAATCGTTCGGCAAGGTAATGACGGCGTGGCAGCGCTCGCGGAGGGCACAGAGCGCAGTCTCTGCTCGTTTCGCATTGCGTGAACCTTCACGACTGAAGGGCAAAGTAACAAAAGCAATTACAACGGCGCCAAGCTCACTCGCGATCTCGGCGACAACCGGTGCAGCGCCACTACCCGTTCCGCCACCTAGACCCGCAGCGAGAAAAACGAGGTCTTGGCCTTCCAGAATCTTTTCAATTTCATCGGCAGCTTCCTCTGCCGCAGCCTTCCCTACCGCTTCATCATACCCCGCACTTAAGCCACCTGTGGCTTCTCGACCCAAGAGTACTCTCTCGGGCACTGGAGAAGACGAAAGCGACTTAAGATCGGTATTCAAATTGGCCAGTGGCAATTTAATGCGTTGGGCCATCTGCAAGCGATCGACGGCGTTGTTACCGGCACCGCCGATACCGACGACCTTCATCTGCAAAGCTGGCAAGTCTTCAAGGCTGGGATCGAATTCGCTCATTTGAATATCTCCGTCATTTTTGAAATCCATCGGCGCGATTTAGCCTGTGTCCCGTCTGTTGCATGAGTGCGCTTCGCTGAGAGACCATGGTGCATCAAGCCGAGCACGGTACTGAATTCTGGATCACGTAATTGTTCGTTGGACACCCAATCAGGGTTTTGCGCTGTTCGAACAGGAACCTTGAGGATCGACTCACCTAAGGTAGCGAGATCCTGCAAGCGCGACCCTCCCCCAGTCAAAATGACGCCAGCGGGCAGGTTTTGAGCACTGAGTAAGCTGCCCAGTTTGTTTTGCAAAATCATGAAGAGCTCCTCGGCACGGGCGTTTAGAATCTTATTAATCGCCATGCGCGGAATCGGTCGATCGCCGATACGCATGTCACCAACAAGCATTACATTCTGTCCCTTGTCGTCGCGATCTACAAGGGCCTTGCCATAGCGCAGCTTAAGGCTTTCAGCATCTTTGTAGCTGATCCGAAGTCCAAGGCTCAGATCATTTGTGAAATGGTCACCACCGACCGCAATCACCCCGGTGCGCGCTACTCGGCCCTGCCGGTAGAGAACATAGTCGGTCGTTCCGCAACCAATGTCTAAGACGAGCACACCTGCACGCTTCTCTTCTTCAAGCGTCACCATGCTGCCAGACGCGATACTCGACACGATCATATCCTCAACCGTGAGGGAAAATCCATTGATGACGTGCATCGGGTCGGCGATTTTTCGCTCATTGCCATGAACATGCCAATAGTGCGCCTCAAGCTGCGATCCCTGACGATCGAGAGGCTCAGCATATGGCTCGCCGTCGAGCACATAGCCACTGCGAACGTGGTGGATGTAGAGGCGACCTTGTGGCAGCGCCTTACTCCGAGCATTTTCTGCCGCACGCTCAATATCTACGGGGCGCACCCAGTTATCAGCGTCTTCAACCGTCACTACACCCGAGTTGTTAAAGCCTTCCAAATGGTTACCAGTGATCGCGAGATAGACGCCTTGAATCTCGGCGCCCGCACATTTTTCTGCAGTGAGCAGCGCAGCGTGGGTGCAATCGCTGGCCGCACGAATGTCAAAAATCTCACCCTTGCGCACACCTCGACTCGATGCTTGGCCGAGCCCTATAATCTCGAGTTCACGCCCATCGACGATCTCACCAACAAGGACAACGACTTTAGAGGTTCCGATTTCAACTGCACCGATGATCGTGGAAGCATTCATAACGTGGGATCAGGATTTGCGGACTTGGACAATAGCTTGGCCAGGAAATGAGAGGTCGATCTTGTAAAATCCGCCTAGGCGCTGTGAATTATTCACCGCAACCACTTCATTCAGCTTGCGGAGTTGGCCTTGAAATTGATTCGGAGCAAAAACTATCCGGTCTGAGGTCCGGCTCTTAATCTCGATCACTGAATGCACCGCACCGGGATCTGTATTCAGATTCGAGACAGAAACCCATTTCCAATCGCCATAAAGAGCGGGAAACTCGTTCCGAGCGGTTTCAAGAAGTGGGGCAAGCTGCTTCATCTCTTCAACCTCTTGGATCTGCCCATCCCACCACTGGAAGCGAATGCCGGCGAGGCCAGGAAGCGCTGCGATCGTCTCAGTGGGATAATTGTAGCCATCGAAAACAGTCCCATCCCCTGCGATCAAAATGTTAATAATCTGATTTCCGGGCGTGCGAACACGGGCTCGCAAGAGTGGCTTCCTTTCATCCAATCGAATAATCAGAGTATCTGGCAGTGAAACTGAGACCGAGGCAGTCTTCACTTGTCCGTGCGTTTCGATCTGTGCCTTCAGCTTCTGCAGATCATAGCCCATCGTGCGGACTCCAAGTTCAATCGGAAAATGACTTTGAAACCAGCGGGCATCAAGAACGCCATCACTCACAAACTCTATCCGTTCGATCGTTCCGACCGCATGCGAAGGTGTATCAAGGGGCAGTTGCTTCCCTGAGAAGTAAAGCCCGTACGAAATAGCTCCTATCGCTATGACTGCTGCTATTCCTGCACCAAGCCAACGGAAAGTGCGCTTCCAACGTCGGGAGCGAGAAGCCGAGGAGGTCGATTTCAAGCCATTATTTTGCTGAATACTTTGCCAAGTGCCGTCCGGCTTAGTCTTGCGAGCCGTCTTCTTTTTCTGTGGGGATTTTTTTACTACTTTAGCCATGCGTAATCACTTTAGAAGTTTTTTGACCGTTTGAGCGCTGGTGTCAACATACTCGATACAAGAGAAGCAAAATTGTATCCAAATACACTCGCACTTTTGGGCAAAAGGCTCGTTTCGGTCATTCCTGGGAGTGTATTAATTTCGAGGAACGTGAAGCTCTCTCCATCTGTCATAAAATCAACCCGTGCAAAGTCACGCCCGCCCGCAGCAGTGAAAGCGATCAAAGCCGCCGCTCGAATCTCATTTGTAAGGTCTTCCGCGAGTTCCGCCGGCACACTATACCGCGTACTCCCAAGGGTGTACTTGTGTTCATAGTCATAAAACCCTCCCTCAGGATGGCTCCCAATCACACCGAGGGGTGCATCATCTAGGATGCCTACCGTGACATCGAAGCCCGGAAGTCGCTCCTCCACAAGCCATTCACCTTCAATGAGTTTAGGAAGCAGGGCTTTCCAAGAAGCTTCCGAGTTAAAAGCATAGAGTCCGACGCTACTGCCCTCTGCCGCCGGTTTCAAAACCAGTGAAGGCGATTCAAAATGATCAATCAGTGCTTTCCATGATGGCGGAGACGAATATTGAAAAATCATATCCTTCGCCACAGGAACTGCCATGGTACTCACAAGTTGTTTTGTAAGCGATTTTTGTATGCAAATCCGACTCGTTTTCGCATCACAGCCAACGTAGTCAAACCCACCCTCCTCAAGATCAGCCTGTAGACGCCCGTCTTCACCGTATCCACCATGGAGGACTGGGAAGATGATATCGGCCTCAGGATCTAAGGCTGCTGGAAGAGCTTCCTCCTTCAGATCGACCCAAATTTTATCATACTCAGATGGAATGGCCCCAAAGACAGCTTTCGATGAGGCAAGGCTGACCTCTCTCTCACCTGAGACCCCGCCTCCCAGAACAACGATACGCCTTTTAGCCTTATCAACCATCAGAGCACGTCCTTCCATTCCGCCCCGAGGAGGAGTGCTTCAGGCTCCAAGTGCACTCCCTCTTTCTCAAAGACTCGCTTCCTGACTTGCCGCACCAACTCAATCACATCCGAGGCCGAGGCGCCGCCTTTGTTCACAATAAAATTTGCATGCGTCGGGGACACTTCAGCCCCGCCTACACTCATTCCCTTGAGTCCAGCAGCGTCAACCAGCTGTCCCGCATGGTGCGGTTCTGGGTTCTTAAAAATGCAGCCTGCACTTGGCTCACGAGGCTGAGACTCTTTACGCTTTAGTGCGTAGGCGCTCATATTACCTCTAATAGCATCCGTCTGGCTCTCCAACCCACCTACTAAACGTGCCTCAATCACTATCCGAGTGCTCAACTCAGGGCATGATCGGTAACTGGAATGAAAGAATGATACTGGATGCTCAACGACTGTATCATCATCCTCGATACAGGTGACCGATTCAATAAGATCAAAAACCCAGCCGCCCATCGCTCCGGCATTCATTCGCAAGGACCCACCAAGCGCTCCGGGAATGCCTTCGATGAATTCAAATCCCGACAGGCCAGCCTTAGCCGCCTCCGCACAAATTTTCTTCAAGCGAGTCCCTGCCGATGCGATCAGACAGTTACCGTCACGACTCACTTTCTGCCAAGCATCTCCTGTCAAACGGATCACTAGGCCCGGATAGCCAGCATCCATCACGATCAAGTTCGAACCACGTCCTAAGTAGAAGATAGGCACACTCGCGTTGCGGGCCTCGCGCCTGAGTCTAATCAAATCTGCTACGGAGGCTGGCTCAGCATAGTAGCGGGCAACCCCGCCTACGCGCATCGTCGTTTTCGGAGCGAGGGGCTCATTTTCGCTAAGTAGTGAAGCATCCGCACTAAATTCTTTGGCTGTTTGCCACCACTCCGAAGTAACCATCACGCCAGCACCTTTCCTTCGAAGGAAGCAGATCGGCCACTGAATGTTTCGACCCATTCGACCAAACTCAGAGCCATCGCTTCGGCTGCATCATCTTTCGAGAGGCGTTCGAGAGTCGCTCGCATCGTGTCGAGTCTATCCTGCTCTGACAGCAGAACATACAATTTCTTGAGTAACTGCTCCTCGAGGACGTCTTGATCCATCACTACACAGCCGCCTTGTTCCTCCAAGCGCCTTGCGTTCGCTTCCTGATGTTTATCGGCCGCGTAGGGATAAGGCACTAAAATCGATGGTACCGCGCATGCTATGAGTTCTGCGATCGCACCGGCACCGGCGCGCGAAATGACAACGTCCGCAACCGTAAGCAATGAGCTCATATCATCGACGAAAGGGAGAAAAATCGCTTTCATCTTTTCTCCGCTCACGGTGGTGAGTTCGACCGAGCTGTGCGTGCCCTTAGTGGGGCCGGACACAGCGATAACATTAAACCCTTCTCGTGAAAATATCTGGTAGTGACTGTCTACCCATTGATTCAAAGCCATCGCACCTTGGCTACCGCCCAGGATGACGAGGGTCTTCGCGTCATTCGTCAGGCCCCACCGAGTCCGAGCGAGCCTTGATTCCAATGGCCTTATTTCTAATCGCAATGGATATCCTATCGTGACCAATTTCGATGCATTGAGACCCTTCGTCCGCACCCCTTCTGGCGCGTAGACGCGATGAGAGATCCGGCTCAGAACACGGACAGCCTTACCAGCATATTGGTTCGCTTCATGCAATGCCACCGGTAGCCCCATTAAACGGCTCCAGAGGACAAACGTCGGGGAAAGAAAACCGCCAAAAACAACCGTAACATCCGGTTGAAAAGTCTTCATGATCTCGCGTGAGCGAATGAGCGCTCTAACCGTGGACCGAACGAATCGCCACAGCCCTTGGCGAGAGAACGCTAGTGGGGCACCTGGGGCCGTAACAAAGTCGAGGTGCGTGTATTTCTTACTTAACCGACCATCTATTGTTTTCTCACTCACCACCAGTTGGCAGGAGTGTCCGAGTCGGATGAGTCGTTCAGCGAGGGCGATTCCTGGTGCGAGATGACCACCAGTGCCACCGCAAACGAGAAGAAATCTTCGCCCCTGCGTGGTCATCGAGTGATTTCGCCAGCCTCCATTGCAAGGTCCTTATTCCACTCTGAAATCAAATTCAGAATGAGGCCAACAAGGACACCCATTGCTACGAGATTCGATCCACCATAGCTGACGAAGGGAAGTGACATTCCTTTCGTTGGTAGTAGACCTGTAACGACACCTACATTTATCAGTGCCTGTAGAACAATAAAGAGAAGTGCCCCCGAAGCCAAAAGGAAGTCAAACATCTGCGGCGCCTTCCGAAGCTGTAATAGGACAATTACAAAGAAGGCCATAAAGGCCAACACCGTGAGGGCGGTAAAGATGAGCCCGAGCTCTTCACCTACGACAGCAAAGATAAAATCTGTATGCGCCTCAGGCAGAAAACTCAATGGCTGCCGACTGTTACCCAAGCCAACTCCCATCGGGCCCCCAGTGGCAAATCCGAGTAAGGCCTGCCATAGCTGATAGCCTCCGGTCTGCCGTGTTCCTTCGAGATCGAGAAATGAAGTGATGCGGGCGAGCCGAATAGGATCGCGCAATACAAGTAGGGAGAAGAGCGCAATCGCCGCAAAGAGCGATGGAATGAGAAACTTCAACCGGCAGCCCGCGAGAAAAAGCAAGATACCACCGACCACACCAAAGAGTGCCGCTGTTCCAAAATCCGGCTGAAGAAAGAGCAATCCACAAACCAGCCCGATCATCCCAATGGGAAAGAGAAATCCCTTAAAGAAGCTCCCGAGAACGCGTTGCTGAGAGGCCAGATAGTGTGCGAAGAAAAATAGAAATCCCAGTTTAGCAAAATCAGAGACCTGCATATTCATCGGCCCGAGATCAATCCAGCGTCGCGCACCATTGATCTTCAGCCCCACCCCTGGAACGAGGACGAGGGCGAGAATACCTACCGAGGCCAATCCGATGATCCACGATGCCGAGCGTAACTTTTCTAAACGAAGACACGTCGTAATCCAAAGTGCGACACTTGCAATCGCCGTCCACAGCACCTGTTTACGGAGAAACTCAGTTCCCTCGATATGATGCGCCCGGCCGATGCTGAAGAGCATCATAAATCCCAAAATGCACAATCCACCTACGATCAGGAGAAGTAGCGTCGGAGTCATGCGGCTACGCCATCCGATTACAGACTCAACTGTGGCTACTGACTGGGGCATTGTCCGGTATTATGGGTACAAAAAACTATTCGATTGGCTCAACGACTTCGCTGTCGCTAATCGGCAACTCGTTCAAACGGGCTTCGAGTTCTTCGGGATCAATTTGATTTGGTTGAATCTCAACTGGTCGCGATGGAGCAACGTAAACGGGTGTCGAAGTTACTGGTGCCGGACGTGATTCGACGGGAGGAACAATCGTGCGTCGCGAAGCCGGGGCAGACGTAACGGTATTCGCCTTCAATCCCGGAATGACCAACTCTTGCCCAACGAATAGTCGGGTCGGATCAGTAATATCATTGGCCTCCATGATGCGGCGGAAGTTCACTCCGTGCTTCGCACCGATCGCGCTCAAGGTATCGCCGGGGGCAACAACATAGGTTGCTCCGTCGACACGACGTGGAGGAGCCGACCTCACGGGTGCTGATGAAGTGCTCGAACCGACACTCGGGATGATCAACGATTGACCGACAAGAATACGGTCTGAGGTCAGGCCGTTTGCAGAACGAATTTTCCCGACACTCGACGCTGTGCGTTGAGCAATCCTGGTCAGGTTGTCACCCTTCTGAACAACATAGGTGTCGCTGTTTGATGTCGAACGTGCCGTCGAAGGCGCGCTTGTTGCTGTCGTAGCAGGAACCTGGAGTTCTTGACCCACATAAATGCGATCACTGCTCAAATTATTCGCAGAACGGAGATTCTGAACTGAGACCCCGTATATTCTAGCGATGGAGCTGAGCGTATCGCCTTTTCCAATAACATACGTTTCGAGGGGCACGTCTTCGGCGGCTACTGATTGAGATTTAATGAGTGGCTGCAGAACAGGCTCATCGCTCTCGATTGCTAAACCGCCGTTAAAAGCTGAAGGCAGATCGCTCGACGTGCTCGATCCAACAGGACGCATCGGCGACTGACGGCTCGTAACCGGAGCGGATTCGACAACCGGATGATTGACAGTTCGCACTGTAGTCGTCGCTTGCGCCGCCGCCGTCTCTGCTCCGTTTGGAGCCGGTGGTGTTGGGCGGGTTTGACAACCTGGCTGGGCCAGAAATAATACAATCAGTCCAACGTGGAGCGCTACAACTGGCAAGAAAACGGGGAGTAATTTCATGAGTCTATCTTTCAGCATGGAATGCTAGAGGGTGAATACAAAGCCTTCAATCGAAAATAAGGATTAGTTTACCTAAGTTTTAAAGTAGCCAATCCAGCTACTGCGCAAATCAAGGAGAGGATCCAAAAGCGGATAACGACTTGGGTTTCAGCCCATCCCTTAAGCTCAAAATGATGATGAATCGGAGCCATTTTAAAGATCCGCTTCTTCCTCAGTTTGTATGAGCCGACTTGCAGAATAACGGATACAGCCTCGAAGACAAAAACACCTCCGATAATGACCAGTGTGACCGGCTGCAAAGTGAGGAATGCAATTGTCCCGACGAGCCCACCGAGCGCGAGTGATCCGGTATCACCCATGAAAATCTGCGCGGGATGAGCGTTATACCAAAGAAAAGCGAGACTCGCGCTGCACAAGACTGCGCAGACAATCGTCAATTCACCAGAGCCTGGCATGTAGGGGATGAACAAATACCCAGCAATCTCGGTGTGACCTGCGGCGTATGCGATGATACCATATGCCATCGCTACGGTCAGCGTGCAACCGATCGCCAACCCATCGACCCCGTCAGTCAAATTGATCGCATTGCTTGATCCTGCGAGGATAAGAAAATAGAAGACAAAGAGAATCGGGAGCGGCATCGCCAGACAGACAGGGTCTTTGAAGAACGGAAGCCAAAGACTTTGAATCAACTCTCCTAATATCGGATGCTGCAAAAAGACAATGAGGCCAACCAGTGTGATAACAGCCTGCGCGAGGAGCTTATAGCGTCCTTTCAATCCATCGCTTTTTTTTGATCTAACTTTGGAGTAATCGTCTAAAAAGCCTACTACCGTCAGGCCTGCGTATACGAACATACTCCCAAGAACAAAGACATTCCAGCGAGCCCAGAGCAGCGTCGATACAAGCACGGAAATGAATATGATCAGCCCACCCATTGTTGGTGTGCCTACTTTCTTTCCATGGAGTTCTGCCAAGCGACCAACTTCTTGGGCGTCCCTGAACGCTTGCCTAGCCTTGAACCGTGTCAGCAGTTCTATGATAAGTGGCGCTAGCCAAAGACCAAAAATCAAAGCCGTTGCGGCACCTCCAACACTTCTTACTGAAATGTATCGGAATAGGCGTAGGGGGCCAAATAACTCTTCAAATTCGGCGAGGTGACTTAGCATGCGACGGCCTCTCCCCCCATCGATGGCGAATTCTCAGGCAAGAGACTTTCTAGCGCATAGCTGCGGCTACCTTTCAGGAGGATCGCTCCCTTGAAACTGTTCACTAATCCACTAGCATCATCGGCTTGATCATAACTGTTCAGCCGTTCGCTCGAGATGGAGTTTTCAAGCGCCCCGCGCTTGAAGGCCTCAGCTCCATGCCCGATAAAGATAGCCTGGTCGTCGGCGCTTAGGCTCAGGATTGAACCAATTTCATGATGTCCTGCATCAAATAAATCACCGAGCTCGTTCATCGTTCCAAGAACGTAGAGCTTCGGAAGACCACTCCACTGAGATTGAAAGAATTCGATCGTATCTTTCATCGAAGAGGGGTTCGCGTTGTAGCAATCAACGTAATACACTTGGTCCTCGTATTTAACCACCTCACCTCGCCCCGGCGAAGGTCGCCAAGTGCTCAAGCGCGCGGAGAGCTTTTCAGCTGAAATTCCAAGAATCCGGGCAACGACAATCGCCAGTGCCGCATTACTCGCCATCCCGTCACTCATCGGCGGGAGTTCGGATTTGAAAGAAGGCACGGCAGGGAGCTCGACGATAATCGTCCGCTGCTCCCTGCCGCACTTCTGCATTCTATCTCTGTCTGTCTCTCTAGTCTTTTTTACTCTATCTCTATCTCTATCTGTCTCTATGTTTATGTCTCTAGTCTCTATTTCTGTGTCTCTAGCACAAAAGTCTTCTTCGGTCTCAAGCGACGGCCATTTTCCCTCGACGCGAAACCGGTGTTGGAGCGCAAGATCATCATTTCCGTCGCAACGATCAATCTGAAGGACACTCGCCGTATTCAGCTGATTAAATACTTCAAAATCTTTGCAGTCTGCTGGAAAAACAACAACCCCGTCGGACGCAGTTGCCTCTAGTAACTTGCACTTTTCTTCCGCAATCCCTTCGACGCCACCTAGGCCTTCACTGTGGGCGGTGCCAAGCATCGTGATGATTCCGTGAGTAGGCTTCAGAATGGAAACTATTGTATCCATTTTCCCTCGACGACTAATGCCCGCTTCAATGACGGCAAACCTATGGACAGCCTCGTCGATCCTTAAGATCGTCAGCGGAACGCCTAAAGTATTGTTCAGATTTGCTTCTGTCCACAAAGTGATATCTTCACCGAGGAGCCGACTGAGCAGGTCCTTTGTCGATGTCTTTCCGCAGCTTCCAGAAATTCCAATTACCGGAATTGTGAGCTCATTGCGGTATCCCGCGGCGCAGTCCTGCAGCCCCTTTTCACTCGCCGCCACAACTAGCTGCGGCAGCTCATGATCAACGACATCTTCCACGATGGCGGCGACAGCTCCATTCTTCGCGGCATCGGAGAGGAAGAGGTGCCCATCTCGCTTATCCGTGCGAAGTGCAACGAAGCAATCGCCCTTCGAAATTTTGCGCGAATCAATCGCAAATCCTCGAACAGCTTCAAGAGGCAGACGATGCCATGCACCACCTGTCCACTTTGCTATATCCTCCGGATCAAAGATCACGCCTTACTCGCCTCCCCTTTTTGGCTCCGTCGAATGATTTCCCGCACGACTGAGCGATCATCGAAGGGAGTTACGCTGTCTGCAAATTCTTGATACGATTCGTGTCCTTTACCTGCGACTAAGACTATATCACCTTTTCGCGCCTCCTCTATTGCCATTCCAATCGCAAGGCGACGATTCTCGATATACTGCATCGTATCCGAAGCAGGAGCTCCTAGCTGCATATCTTCAAAAATCTGACTTAGATCTTCCGATCGAGGATTGTCGGCAGTTGCAAATGCTAAGTCCGACAGTTTCTTGACCGACCGGCTAATTTTCGAGCGAATCGTTCGATCACGATCTCCACCACAGCCATAAACAACAATCAGCCGCCCCTTGGTTAGCTCACGTAACGTCGCGAGCCCAGACAGGTAGGACTCAGGCGTATGCATATAGTCAACAACCACTGGAAAACTCTGGCCGCCAGAAATCGTCTCCATTCGGCCCCGAATCTGTCCCACCGTTTTAAGTCTACGAACCAATACCTCTCGCTCGACTCCAGCCGCAGCACCCAATGCCAATGCTGCCAAAATATTAGTAACATTGAAGCGGCCTACAAGTGGCGCCCGGATCTCAAATACTTCATCTGCCCACTGGAGGCTAAAACGAATGCCTTCGGAATCACATTCGGCAGAGGAAGCCCGCAGATCACAACCTTCGCTCTGTCCGATCTTCACAACGTCAACCTCAACTGGGATCTTCGCTACAAGTTCCTGTGAGAGGGCGTCATCCGCATTAATTACAGCTGTTTTCGGAAGCGATCCGTTCCTTCCATCAAAAATCCGCAGTGTTGTATCCAGATACTCGGCCATCGAGCCGTGATAATCGAGATGTTGTTCACCCAGATTCAGCAGTGCTATTGAGGAGAAATCGAGATCAGCTACACGCCCTTGATCGATGCCATGCGAACTGACTTCTATGACACAATTTTCGCAGTCATTATCTCGCATCTGACCCAACATCGAATACAAATCGACAGGTTCTGGAGTTGTCCGGTAGGAAGGCAGGGTCCTTGAACCTAAATGGTAATGAATAGTGCCCAAAAGTCCGCACTTTTGATCCGGTGAAATGAGCTCGTGGAGTAGGCTTGTTACAACCGTCTTACCACTGGTCCCAGTCACACCGATCAAGCGCATCTTCAATTGCGGATGGTCGTGGAAACGTTGAGCTGCAACAGCCAATGCCCGCCTAACATTAAGGACACGAACAAGCTTAGCTTGTCGTGGGACCCAGTGATCTTTCTCACTCAATACCGCTACGGCCCCGCGGGTCACAGCTTCCTCAATATGATCGGCTCCATCGGTACGAAGCCCTGGCATGGCGATGAATAAGCACCCAGGCGTTGCTCGACGACTGTCGGTGCAAAGTGAGTTAATCACCACATCTCGATCGATCGATTCTTCGACAATCGACTCGGTTTCTATAAGCTGACTGAGTCTAAAATCTGGTCTCTTAGAGCGCATGTTCCAGGAAAGTAATTGAGCGGTTAGTCCGGATTGAGCTAGGCGACTCGACGAAGCTCTTGGTGATGTTTCAAGTAAGCAGCTCACCTTGATTGAGCTCCTCTCATATATGCGAGCGCATCGGTTGCCGGATTTTGCTCCGGTGCAAGCGCGTAATACTCGATTAACTTTTCCCCAATCTCCTGAAAAACGGGCGCGGCGACCACACCGCCATAAGCAATTCTTCGGTTACCATTTTCATCGATCACATTGGCGTCATCTACCATAATCGTAATTGCAAATCTCGGTGCGCTCGCGGGGAAGTATCCCGTAAAAGAAGCGTAGTGATTTCGGCGCGAATATTTACCGTCGATAATCTTGCGAGCTGTGCCCGTTTTCCCTGCAACCTCAAAGCCATTGATAGCGGCCCTACGGGCTGTGCCACCTTCCATAACGACACCTGTCAGCATCTTGGAAAGGAGGTGCGAAGTCTGTTCGCTCAACACTTGACGACGAGAGCGATGTGCAAACTCCAAAACGGTTTCACCCTTGTCGTCCAAAATTCGTTTCACGATACGCGGACGCATCAACTGCCCATTACTGGCTACACTCGACATAGCCAAATGGACTTGCATCGGTGTCGCACTCACAGCGTAGCCTGCTGGCAAGCGAGTTATCGTTAACCCGTCCCAGTTCTTTACTGGGTGTAGCATCCCATTCGTTTCACCGTTCAAGCGCCAACCAGTTGGCTCCCCGAACCCAAACTTGGCGGCGTAATCGTGCATGCGCTTTTCACCCAACTGTAAGCCGAGCTGAGCAGCTCCCCGATTACTCGACTTCGACACCACTTCCGCGAGTGTCAGGTCCTCATAGGCGTGACTATCAGAGGGAAGACTAAGCACCCGACCCCTATATTCTACCTGAGCACTACCACAATCGATGATCGAACGCGGGTGGACAAGCTGCTCTTCGAGGGCAGCTCCCACCGCTACAATTTTAAAAGTTGAGCCAGGTTCATACTGATCGCTCACTGCCCGATTGCGATGAGCCGCGAGATCACTTTCCCAAAAGCTATTGGGATCAAAGGTTGGGTAGTTCCCGAGGCCAAGAATATCTCCAGTCAGTGGGTCACTGACAATGATCGTCGCACCTGCGGGATCATAGCGCTCTGCTATTTGCTCTAGAGCTTTTTCAACGTAGCTTTGAACTACGAGGTCAATCGTGAGCTCTACATCATAGCCTTCACGCGCTTCCACTTCACGAATTCTAAACTGAGCGAGCTCTCGACGATGGGCATCCCCTTCGGTCTCTCTCCATCCGGATTGTCCTCCGAGATAAAAGTCCAGCCACTGCTCAACCCCCATAACCGCTTTGTCTTCACGATTCACAAAACCTATCAGATGCGATGCGAACGTACCAGCTGGATAATAGCGTTCGTAGTAAAGATTCCCATACACGCCTTTGACCCCAAGGCCCATAAGTTCTTCGTGCAGTTCTGGATTGATTTTGGCGATCTTGATCCATCGGCGACGGTTTGCAGGATCCGAACTCGCTTTCTCTAGCTTAGACAAGATAGCCCGAGGGTCGATCGCAAGTTCCTCGCCTGTCTTCGTTTGAAGCGTGTGCAGCAATCCTTGAAATGCTGCGCGATCTTTAAGCTGATACACTTTTGGATCCACTCCGAGGCGAACGCGCGGCCTCGTTGTTGCGAGCAAATTGCCCTTCTGATCGATGATGTCTCCGCGACGGCCAGCCTCTGCGATCATCAATGAGCGCGACCCTGACGCAAAGTCTACGTATTCACCACGCTCATACACTTGCAAAGCAGATAAACGAACCAACACGCATGCGAAGGCAATGATTACAACCGCAGCCAAGAAGCCCAAACGCCATGAACTGATAAAAGTCTTACACATCAGCGGCTAAGCCCTCGAACAGCTTCCATCGAAGCGAGATCAAAAGTCTGGCGATAGGGTTCTGATTGTCTTGAATTCTGGCTTGGCTCTTCCGTGGTCGGAGCCGGGACATAGAGGGTACCCATGCGAATAACTTGTTCAGTAACTGGACGACGGAGCGTCAGTCCCATTGCTATGGCGCGTTGATGAAGCGTATCCGGTCGGCTGAGGCGAGCAATCCGGGCGTTAAGATACTCGAGGCGTTGTTCAGCATCAACTTGTTCGATCTGAACTTTTTGGATACGCCCTGCTGTATCCGAAATTTGCTGACGCAACCAAACCAGTCCGAGTCCCCCAACTGCTACAATCGCTACGATCAAGCAGGTGAGCGTGATTCCCTGATGCCAAAGGATCGAGCGAGCGGGAGCTGCGGGCTGTCTTCGTGGTGATGAGATCATGATGCAGGGATTTCGGCAGTTTTGCGTAAAAGGCGGAGTTTCGCAGAGCGTGAACGCGGGTTTATTTCGCACTCAGCATCGTTGGGAGAAATTGGGCGGCGGCTAATTTCGACGGCATAGACAGAGCGCTGGTCGGCTGTGCGATTATCCCTCGCACCCTCGGGTCGACCCGACATCTTCCGACAAAAACGCTTCGCGATGCGGTCTTCGAGTGAATGAAAACTGATGACGGCAAGGATGCCTCCAATTTTGAGACGTTCGAAAGCCTTCGGAAGGACGTTCTCAATCACTTCTAGCTCTCGATTGATCGCGATCCGAATACCCTGAAAAGTGCGCGTAGCAGGGTGGATTTTACTACGCCGCCGAGCAGCCGGCCCAACAACTTCTTCAATCATACGAGAGAAGGAAAGGGTCTGCTGAAGTTCACCTGTCCCGCGCGCGCTCAAAATTGCCTGCACGATCCGACGCCACATCTTTTCTTCTCCGTAACCACGGATTGCGCGTATGATATCCGCTTCGGGGGCATTTTCGAGGAACTCGCCAGCTGTCTGTCCCTCATTCGGGTTCAGACGCATGTCCATCGGGCCATCGAGACGGAAAGCAAAGCCGCGTTCAGCGGTGTCATAATGATAGGATGAGAGTCCAAAATCGAAAAGCATCCCGTCGAAGACTCCTTCTGTCAGTTCGTCTATATCTTCAAAATTTCCGGGAATGAATGATAACCGGCCCGCAACCTCTTTTGCCAGAGCCTCTGCTCGTGGTGCTGCCTCCGGATCGACATCGAGGGCCACGAGAGTGTTTCCCGGGTGAGCTTCGAGGAGAGCCCGCGCATGACCACCGCCGCCGAAGGTGCCATCGAGCAGTCTCTTTGGTCCATTGGCAGCCTCAATGCCGAGCAAAACGTTTTCGAGAAGCACTGGAATATGTCCACCTGTCATCAACATCCAATTCCCTTAGATATCGAGCTCCTGCATGGCGCTGAGCATATCAAAGTCTTCGTCGTTTGCCTCATTGAAGCGATCCGCGCTCCACACCTGGAAAAAGCGTCCGAGGCCAACCATCACGACCTCTTTTTCAACCCCAGCGAAGCTTAGTAAATTCTTGGGCATGAGGATCCGCCCCTGCCCATCGCAGCCAAATTTGCTTCCTCGACCAAAAACGCCACGGAGGAGGCGGTTTGCCTTTAAGTCACCTACTTTGAGCGCAGCGGCGCGCGCCTTGAGCTGAGCGAGCATCTCCGGGGGAAATACGGCCAAACACCCTTCTGGATGGGGCCAGGCAAAATAGTAGTTCCCTTCGTCCCCTGGCACACGCCAGCCAGAAGGCACCGTCACACGATTTCGCGCATCAAGGCGGTGCGTGAATTCGCCAAAGTAATCGACGGTTGTGGGGGTAGTGGTCATGGGTTCCTGTCCTCTTGAGGACATTTCGAACCACTTTCTGCCACTTCGCCCCACTTCGGTCAAGCCGAGATGGTATTAATTCGCACTGTTTCAAGGACTTAGATCATCGTGCCAGTCGCCGCTCTGTATTTGCCCACATCTTATTCACGCTCATTCAGAGGCCAAAACACCAAGCACCTTTCTCCAAATACCCCTGAAGAAGCCCATGAAACCAAGAGAAAGCATTTACCCTGAGATACTTACAGTATTTTAATACTAGCCCACCTCGCAATTTAGTGAATAACCTTTCCAGATTCAATAAACCTAGAACTTGGCACAATTCCGGTCGAACTTAGGGCTAAATAAACCCTCTATATTGGGCTCTTAAACCAACTAGCTCTCGTTCGTAGATCCCATCTTGATTACCTTAAAACTACTGCTTCGTGACAATTCGACCTGAAAAACAACCCCGGCGAGGTGGAAAGATCCGCCTCGATGAGCTTCTCCTGAGGCGGGAACTCGCTCCGAGTAAAACGCAGGCACAGGCCTTGATTCGAGCAGGCAAAGTACGCAGTGGCACGGAGATTCTAGACAAGCCGGGCAAGCCGGTAAAAGACGACCTTGAGATAACCGTCGCGCAGAGCTCTCCATACGTTGGTCGCGGGGCTGACAAAATCGCGGGTTTTCTCAAACAGTTCCCCCTCCCCACCGAAGGCAAAACCGTTCTCGATATTGGAGCATCCACCGGCGGCTTCACGGATTACATGCTGCAAAACGGCGCGACCAGCTCGACCTGTGTCGATGTTGGCCACGGCCAGCTGCACTACAAGTTGCGGACAGACCCCCGGGTAACCAATTTCGAACGGCTCAACGCGCGCAATCTTACCCCTGAAGACGTTCCTCTTCCATCCTATGATTTTATCGTGATGGACCTCTCTTTCATCTCCCTGAAAAAAGTGTGGCCTGCGGTCTGGCCCTTTGTCGCCCCTGGCCAACACATGATCGCCCTCGTCAAACCGCAGTTTGAGGCTACCAAGGCGGAAGTAGACGCTGGCCGAGGCGTGATACGGGATACGGCCATCCGCGAGCGTGTCCTTAGCGAAATTCGTGCCTGGGTGGAGCAAAACCTGAAGGACGCTCAAGAGGTCGGCTATTGCGAAAGTCCGATCCACGGCGCTGATGGTAATCTTGAATATCTTGTGGGATGGAAGAACATTGCACCGTAGTAGAACCTCTAACTAATCTGCGCCTTCATGACCGCCCCGCGTAACCGCATTCTAATCGTTGCTAATCTGACGAAACCAAACGCCGAGAGCATCGCGAAAGAGCTCTACGACGTCGCCTTGGCAAACGGATGCAGCGCAGAAATCACAACCACCTTTCCTCTCGAATCATGTGCCTTAGCCGGAAAAGATCTCTGTATCGTTATCGGAGGTGACGGAAGCATCCTCGGAGTCGTCGGAGCGGTCGCTGAAACTCCAGTCCCAGTCATGGGCGTGAATCTCGGGACGCTTGGGTTCATGGCAAACTACTCGCCCGAGGGCGCGATCGAAGCACTCAAAGCCTTTCTCAAAACTCCCCACCCCCCGTCGAACCGGAAACTGATTAAGGTGACGACGGCTAAAGGCCGAACAACTTGGGCGCTCAACGACGTCGTCATTCGCGCAACAGGGTCTCGTCTCGCACGCCTCACGGTCCGAGCAGATGACAACTACCTGAGCGCATTCTACGCTGACGGTCTCATTTTTGCGACACCGACGGGCTCGACCGCCTACAGTCTCTCAGCGGGTGGACCGCTCCTCCACCCCGAAGCCCGAGTGCTGGCGATGACTCCGATTAACCCGCATTCGTTGACCAGTCGCGCGATGGTCCTCCCCGAGGAAGTCGAGCTCACCATCGAGCTCGATCCGATCACCACTGATATTCAAATTTCGACCGATGGACGCCGCATCGAGGAACTCGAAAGCGTCTTTCCGATCAAAGTGCATATCTGCCCAAACCGCTACTTCCCGCTCCTCCAACCGCCAAACACATCACTTTACGATCTCTTGCGCCAAAAGCTCCGGTGGATGGGAGAAATCCCTTCGCGCCTTCAAAGCGATGAATCGTAAAAGAGCCTTAAACCTCTGTAGTATAACCCCTAAGGTGGGGTTTAAGCTTGCTCGCAAAAATTCCTAAATCACTTTCCAGAGCCTAATGGAGGAGGTCTACTATATCCGGCCAGCTGACTCTGAGACCGCTCGCGGACCCTTTGATATCGACAAGCTGAACACGCTTGGCGAAGCAGACCAGCTGACTGCCGAAACGCTCTACTACGACGAGACGCTTGAAGCTTGGGCAGCCATTGGCTCCAATGATGAGCTCAACGCAAAAATCTTTCCGAAACACAAAAAGCTGAGCCTACGCACTCCCAAGGAAACCTCTGAAACAGCGGGTTCCGACGAGAAAGGGGCCGCAAGGAAAGTCATCTCAGTTGAAGACATGCGGGCTGCAGCTGAGGGACAGACTGAAGAGACTGAGCATCTCCGCGATGAGCTCCGCTGGCAGCATCGCGCCGCTGCCATCTCGATTCCAATTTTGACGACCGTATGCTTCGTCTCAGCAGCGACCTACATTTACCCATCTTGGAACATCATCCAGCTACTTATCGAAGGCGATGAGGGAGCCATCATGTCGTTTCTGCAGCGCCCGCTCCTCATTCTAGGAGCTTTTGATCTGATCTTCGGGATCTGTCTCGCCCTCGCGGCGACCGAAATTTACCCACTGCTTCGCTTTCGAGCCATGCTGGGCCTTGGTTTCTTTGGCTACACCTACTGGTCGAGCTTTTCGACGGGCGATCCCATCGGGCTCTACCTCTGCCTAGCCAACTTAGCTTTTGGGATCGGTGTCTTCATGTGCACTCTCAGCCTACAATTCCGCACGATTGTCGTCTCTGGAGCCCTCAGCTTTATCGGTGCCTTGACCTTCGCCTACTTTACGACCTTCGCTCCACTCCTCGAACGCTTCCTGTAGAGTATCGTGGCGACTGCGAACCGAAGTAGACACGCCACCTAAACTCTCTGAGCTTCGGTCTTGACGAGACGCTTCATTTGATTCGTTTTGATCGGTTTTTCCGATTCAGACCCAAACTTTTTAATTTCCTGAACCATGGCACAGCCAAAACGCAAACAGTCTAAAGCCCGTTCCCGCAAACGTCGTGGCGCTACAAAGTTCACCCTGCCTCAATTGGCTAAAGATCAGACTGATGGCACCGCGTTTCGCCGCCACCGGGTTAACCCAGCAAACGGTCTTTACCGTGGTCGTCAGGTCATTGAAGTCGACGCCTAGAGCGAAGAAAATCAATTTAAGTCTTTAGGCGGTCCTTGAGGGCCGCTTTTTTTATACCCTAATGTCAGACTCTCAGCGAAAAATTGCCGTCGATGCCATGGGCTCGGACCTAGGACCGTCAGAAGTGGTGGCGGGTGTCCGGCTTGCCTTAGACAAATTCAACACCCTTGACGGCATCCTCCTCGTCGGTGACGCGGATATCCTCCAGCCCATTCTGAAAGAGCAGGGGCTCGCAAGCGACCCTCGCCTCGAGGTGCTTCACGCCTCCCAAGTCATCGGCATGGATGAGAAGCCGATCCGAAGCTTAAAAGAGAAAAAGGACTCCTCCCTTGTTCGGACCGTCGAGAGCGTGAAATCAGGGAAAAGCGCAGCTGCCGTGAGCTGTGGCAATACCGGGAGCCTCATGGCCTGCTCTACCCTCAAGCTTCGTCCCCTCGCCGGCGTCGGAAAGCCCGCCCTCGCCACGGTCTGGCCTACCGCCGACAAGCGCTTCATCCTTATCGACGGTGGAGCAAATCCACAGTGCAAGCCCGAGAACCTCGTCCACAACGCGGTCCTAGGGAGTATTTATGCGCAGGACGCGATTGGCATAGAGCACCCCCGCATCGGCCTTCTCAGCATCGGCACCGAAGAAGGGAAAGGAAACGATCTTGTGAATGATGCTCACACCCAGCTCTCTAAACTCGACGGGATCATCCATTACAAGGGCCTCGTGGAAGGCTTTGATTTATTCTCTGGCGTGGTTGATGTCGTTGTCACCGATGGATTTACGGGGAACGTAGTCCTCAAATCATGCGAAGGCCTTTGGAAAATGATGAAAGGCATGATGCGGGAAGAATTCACCCGCACACCGACGCGCAAGGTAGGTGCAGTCCTCCTCAAAGGCGCGATGTCAGACCTCAAGTCTCGTCTCGATCCAGACATGTTTGGGGGCGCGCCCCTTCTTGGACTGGGTGGCAATGTTCTCAAAGCACATGGTTCCTCCAATCGCGACGCCGTCTCCCATGCCATTCGGATCGCCGGTGTCACGATCGAAAAAAACATCACCGAACACGCCCAAAGACTGGTCGCTCAAGCTAATGAGCGGATTAAAGAACCACCCCAAGGCAACGACTAGGGACCGCTTAGGAGTTTAGCCAGATGCCATGCCTTGACAGGTGGTCGGCAAAGACTCTTTTTCATCCTCTTTTGGAGCGTTATAACTGAATGACATCTGCCACCGATTCTTCGGTCATCATTAAAGGAGTTGGAGCCTATGCTCCTTCAAAAATCCTCACTAACGATGACTTAGCCAAAATGGTCGATACCTCGGACGAGTGGATCCACACCCGCACCGGTATTCGGCAACGCTACATTGCTGGCGAGCAGGAGCCCACCAGTGTAATGGCGACCAGGGCCGCCGAGGCCGCGCTCGAGAATGCAGGCCTAGAAGCAACGGATATCGAACTCATTATCGTCGGGACAGTCACACCTGACATGCCGTTTCCTAGCACTGCGTGTTTAGTTCAGAAGAATCTCCAAACGCGAAAAATCCCAGCGTTCGATATCGAGGCGGCCTGTTCAGGCTTCATCTATGTCATGGACGTAGCCGCAGCGATGATGCGTGCACATGGATACAAGCACGCCCTGATCATCGGAGCGGAGAAGATGAGCAGTATCACCAACTGGGAAGATCGCGCGACGTGCGTGCTTTTCGGAGACGGTGCCGGCGCTGCCGTCCTAAGCCTCGACTCCACGCCTAACACAGGGCTGCTCAAATCAAATCTTGGGGCCGATGGTGCATCGGCCGACATTCTTCAAGTTCCCTCCCTCGAAGAAACCGACCCTGAGGCGGCAAAAAAGGATGGTAGCCCCGCCAATGCCATTCAGATGCAAGGGAAAGAAGTCTTTAAGAGCGCAGTTAAGGTGATGTGCCAGAGCGCTATCGACATCATCGCAGACTGCAACCTGACCGCCGACGACATCGACCTAATCATCCCACATCAGGCCAATAATCGCATCATCGAGGCCCTCTCCCAACGCCTTGCCGTCGAGATGGAACGCTTCGTCATCAATGTAGATCGCTATGGCAACACCTCAGCAGCCTCGATCCCAATCGCCCTGTCAGAAGCCTATCATGCCGGGCGGATTAAATCCGGAGACAAAGTTCTCATGGTTGCCTTTGGTGGTGGACTGACCTGGGCAAGTGCCCTCATCCAATGGCAGTAGCGTAGTAAGAGATATCCCATGATCAAAAGACTCACTCCTTTCTCCCTTTTACTTTTTGTTCTGATCGCACCGACGGCTGACGCTTCATGGTGGTGGCCTTTTTCCGCCCCACCGCGAGATGACTCAGTAGCCGAGCAAACGGTAGATTCCAAGAAGCTCTACGAACGCGCGCTCAGACAGCGGGCAGATAACCGGCTCTCAAGTGCCGCGAAGAACTTCAAGACGATCTACAAGAAGTATCCCGGGGCCGACTTTGCCGCCGATGCGACCTTTCAGTACGGAGAGATTAAGTTCCAAAAGAATTCATGGAAAAAGTCCTTTCTGGCCTTCCAAACACTCCTCATCAGGCACCCAGACTTTGAGAACTTCGACCAGGTCGTCGATTACCAGTTCCGAATCTCTCTGAATCTCGCAAATGGCGTTGGCCAACGCTACCTGTTCATCTTCCCGCACCGTGCTTGGGAACGCTCCGCTTCTTACTTTGAAGTTCTGATTCAAAATGCACCCTACAGTGACCTAGCGCCCTTGGCCTTGATGAATGTCTCGCTCATTCACCAACACTCGGGCAACACCGCACGCGCTGTCGATGCGCTCGACCGCTTGATCAATCTCTACCCAGAAAGTTTGCTCGCCGATGATGCTTACTTGGAGCTCGGCAACACCTTCGCTAGCCTCAACGACGGCCCCCTCTACGATCAAGGTTCGACCCGCGAAGCGTTGAGCTACTACGAAGACTTTCTCGTCCTGTTCCCCGATCACCCAGAGATTGGACAAGGTGAAGTTGGCCTGAGCGCAATGCGCAACGCCAACGCCCAGAGCAAACTGGTCATCGGTGAATATTATTACCGCCACCGGAAGTGGTATCAGGCCGCTGAGATCTTCTTCAACGAAGCCATCACGCTCGCTCCTGAATCTGAAGCCGCCAGTGAAGCCCGAGAATACCTCGCAAAAATCGAAACGAAGGGACTCAAAATAGCCGCTGCCGCTGCCAATGCACCCAGCAAAGAAAACGTCCTCCGCCCTCGCACCACTTGGGTAGAGCGCATGATGTTCTGGAAGAAAAAGTCCCACGATGGCGGCACAACCGAAACTCAAGCTGTTGACGAAATCTCCCCGTCGGAATCCTAGACCCCTTTAACGCCTATGCCACGCTTCGCCTTTCTTTTCTTCACCATCCTCTTCGGAGCCCTTGCTGGCTGTAGCCATTACAAGTTAGGCACCGAAAGTGACGGAGATTTGACTGGACGGATATTTGTTGCGCCGGTCTTAAACGAGAGTGAAGCCCCACAGATCCGCGCCCTTCTAACGGATCAAATTCGCCGCCAATTTTCGAACCACCCCAACTGGCGCTTAGCCTCGTCGCGAAGCGATGCCGACTATCTACTCGAGGTAACAGTGATCGAATTCAGTCAGGCGATCGCTGCCGTTAGCAGCGTTGATACAGGTCGAGCAGCCTCTTACGACCTCAGCATCAGCGCTGCCATTGTGTTGACCACGAGCAGCGGAACAGTGGCAGATCAGAATACGGTCGAAGCTAGAACCGTGCTATTTGCAGTCCCCGGGCAGCCAGAAACGATTTACCAAGCGATGCCGGGCCTGAGCCAGCAGCTCTCAGAAGCGATTGTCCGCGAAGTAACCTTTCACTGAAGCCAGACCCATCCGCCTCAAACCTAGAAGGCGGCGAAGAGAGTCGCTCCGAAGCATTGGTTTATGCAATTAATGCGCGACAGGTCATCGGGCTTGGTTAAAACTAGAAACCATGCCCCTCCCGAAGACTGATCGCAGCGCTTTTTGCGTTCTATGCCTGCTCCTCACCTCTTGTTTTACCGGAGCCCTACACCCTGAGACTCAAGTCGTAGGAACCCAAGCTGAGCTCTTTTCGGCCCTCGAGCAGATCAAAGCCGGTGAGACCGTGCAGCTGGCTTCAGGGACATGGGAAGATCTCAACCTCGTCCTCGATATGGAAGGGACGGAGGAAGCACCCATCCATATCATCGGTGCGGCAGATGGTTCGACCGTCATTACAGGCATCTCTTCGATTCAAATTGGCGGCGATCACATCGAGATCGCCAACTTACACTTTCGCAACGCCGAGCCACCTGAGAATTCACGCACGCGCAATCAAGTCAGCCAAGGGGTTGTATACGAGCCCGTAAACCGAGCTAGAGTTGGAGGCCAACGCGACGCACTGGTCCAATTTCGGATTGGGAAAGAGGACTATGCTCAGCACTGCCGTATGACCAACTGTTGGTTTGAGGACTGTAATCCAGCTGACCCCGACCGGCGCTATATGTGGGTACGACTTTACGGGCGCGAGCACCGCATCGATCATAACCTATTCTCTGGGATGGAACACAGGGGCGTCATCATCCAAGCCGTCATAGTTGAGGATGACGCTCAGCACCGGATCGATCACAACCACTTCCTTGATCGTGCTCCCGGCGACAGAAACAGCTTCGAAACGATACAATTCGGCCATAGCTACCACTCTGAAAAAGACGGAAACAGCATCATCGAGAACAACCTCTTCGAAGCCTGCGATGGAGAGACTGAAATCATCTCGGTCAAAACCTGC
This sequence comes from uncultured Puniceicoccaceae bacterium, assembly GCA_963933835.1. Lineage (GTDB taxonomy): Bacteria > Verrucomicrobiota > Verrucomicrobiia > Opitutales > Oceanipulchritudinaceae > CAWVVV01. Next base: position 82,975 of record CAWVVV010000005.1, read on the forward strand.
GGGAACATTATCCGCGGCAACATCTTCTATCGCTCCCGCGGCACCCTCACACTTCGTCACGGCGACAATAATTTGGTCGAAGGCAACAGCTTCCTCGGCGAGAACAAAGCAGGCGCCGGAGGCATCCGCATCATCGGCCGCAACCACCGCGTCGCTAATAACTACTTCGAGGGTGTGTCTGGAACAACCGGTGCCACCATCGTCATCTATACCGGCATCCCCGACTCCCCGCTCAACGGCTATTTCGAAGCCCATAACGCCGTGGTCGAAAACAATTTCATCTACAATGCACACGGCAATGGCATCCACCTAAACGGAGGCTATGGCGCTCGAGGAAGAACCCTCTTTCCAAAGAACGTCACTGTAGCGAATAATCTGATACACCTCTCGTCCAACTCCCCTGTGCAAATCATCGGCGAACTGGATGATGCCACCCTCACCGGCAACGTCCTCGCCGAAGGCAACGAAACAGGCCAACGTAGGATGGAGGGGTTCACGGTTAAGAAGCTGTCTTTTGAGCGGAAGGATGATGGATTCCTTACCGCCCTCGATGAGACCGGCAGCGCTGTCTTCGAATTCAGTGGCCAAGCGCCGCGCCTACTCGAGCGCTCTGAGGTCGGTCCGAACTGGCTAAGCCCGTTGAAGCCACTTGGAACGTGGAACCCAGATTCAACTGCGCACCCAGATCAAATAACGCGACCACGACTCACCCCTCACGCTCGATCAGACTCTGAAGAGCTACTTGCTGGGAACCGTTCGAGAGCGGCCAATCTTGAGTCATCATTCCAGCCGATCGGAGAAAATCCTTCAAAGCATTCTGCAAATCGCCCGGCCACCAATGCAGCCAATGGGTATAGAGGTCTGGCTTATCAAAATGCACCGCAGCGAGCGGTAGCAGCCCATCGATCAAGAGTGTATCCGCGCGCGGAGAAGCAACTTGGTCCGACCAAACCTCTCCGGTGATTGATTTACGCAGCGCACCCAGTTTTAGCCGGCGACGATAGGCCCGGGCGCATTCCTCCGCTTCCCCAGCGCGGTCATCGCTTTGAAGAATCTCAGCTAAGCGATCTGGCCAGTTGGGAACCGTCGTCACGAGTCGCGCATACTGTTCTAAACGGCGGCGCGGATGATTGGCAGGGCGATTGCCTTGTAACTGCCAACGTTTTTCGCTAAAGCGCTTTTGAAGTTCATCGGCATCGACTGCCTTCCACTTCGACAAAGGAAATTACAATCCGAGCTCCGCCATGGGTCCTCGGTTTCGACTGTATCCAAGGATTTCGAGGGCGGCTTGATGGCAGGCCTCAGGCCAACTGCCAGCCGCATCTAGGCGTTTTTGGGCGTAGTGGCATTTCTGCTTCCAGCGCACCGAGGCAGCCGCACGCAGGCGTTCGCGTCGCTCGGGCAATGAAAGCTGAAGCAGCGGCGCAGCGAGCTCGAGCGGATCAGTTTGTTCGAGCGCAAAGAGTGCATCCTGCATCGCATAGGCCTCTAGGCCCTGCATCAGTAAAGGCGCGAGATTGAGCAAAGGGATCTCGCGACCCGTCGAGGTGCGACACGGGGGCGATTTACCCGCTCCGTCAAAGAGCACAACATGCAGCACAACCCCATCAAAGGTCGGATTCGAATCGTGCTGATGGGCTTTCCAGTCACGCTCATAAAAATGAATCTCGACGTCTCCTAGGATCCGTTGCCCCGCCAGCTCGATTTCAGCTCCGATGAAATCAGGACCGCCGAGGCGATTCCATCGACCGGTCTGAATCACTTTAAGCGACCGCCCATCCGCGACCTCGAGCCCTTCTTGTCGGAAATCCCGCCGCTGCCAGATTTTCTGCACGAGCAATTCGGGGATTCCCACCGGCCCGTAAAGGCCAGGAACCTCCGCGATGGCCAAGTCAGCCGCGTTGATCGGGGGTTGATACATCAATGCCAACTCCTCTCTCCAAATAGCACATCGTTGACTCCCTCACCTCCGACCTTCAGGTCGCTATGCACAACGGACCACGCATGTGCTCGGAAATCACCATCGATGAGAAGACTGCTGGCCGGATTCATAGAATGAGAATGATGGTTGCAGGAAAAAAAGACGGAACTTAGCTTCGCTTAAACTAGTCACTATCGACTGTCATGGAAGACCCAATTTACGTTATCGGCCACAGGAATCCGGATGCAGACGCGATCTGTTCTGCAATCGGCTACGCTGCCTATAAACAGGCCCTCGGACAAACTCAGTTTCAAGCCGCTCGCTGTGGAAACTCAAATACGCGTATCGACTGCATCTTGAAAACATTCGAAGTCCCCCTGCCGCAATTTCTGGGCGACGTCACTCCGCGCGTGAATGACATCATGGTGAAGGGCGTGCACAAGATTCGGAGCGATGCCGTCTGCGCCGAGGCGCTCATTATGTTCGACGAACATGACGTGCGAACCCTCCCTGTCGTCGATGATGAGAATAAGCTCTGTGGTATCTTAAACGTTTTCGACCTCGGCCGATTTTTCATCCCCCGTCCAAATCAGTGCCAAGAGATGCGCAAGGTTGTCACGAGTATCAATGACATCGTCCGCGCCCTTGACGGTAAGATTATCCACGCCGTCGAGCCTGATCGTGAGGAGGAAGTCTATGTCCGCATTGGTGCAATGGATATCCGTTCGTTTGGGAAATACTATACGAAAGAAAGCGATCTTGCACAGCAAAGCATCATCGTCGTCGGTGATCGCTACGACATTCAGCAGCGCTCGATTCAGCTCGGGGTGCGCATGGTTGTCATCACGGGAGACCTTCCGGTGGATGACGATGTCGTCAGCCTCGCGAAAGAAAAAGGGGTCAGCATCATCAGCAGCCCGATCGACTCGGCCAGCACATCGACGCTCATTCGCAGTGCCACGCGAGTGAATAAAGTGATGCATGCCGCGGTTTCTAAATTTGGACCTGATGACCGCGTAGACAGAGTTCGCCGTAAGATTAGAAACATAGCAACGCCAGCGCATGTCGTCGTCGATGAAGACGAGAGCGTCTTGGGCGTTTTCACGAAAACGGACTTGCTTAAGCCTTCCAGTATTTCACTCGTTCTCGTCGACCACAATGAGATCGCTCAAGCTGTCCCGGGTGCCGACAAAGTCACGATTCTTGAAATCGTCGATCACCACCGCTTGGGCAACCCTCCGACCGAACAGCCCATCCTTTTCGTCAACCGTCCGCTCGGTTCGACCTCGACGATTGTAGCAGAAATGTTCCTACGAGACCGGATCGACCCAAGCCCAGCCATCGCCGGTGTGCTCATGGGTGGAATCATATCGGACACTTTGAATCTCAAGGGGCCGACCACCACCCCGACGGATGGCTACATCCTCAGCTGGCTCGAAAACATCGCGGGCATCTCTGGTGATGACTTCGCCGAGAAGATCTTCGCCTCTGGCTCGGTCATCCTAAGCGAGACCCCCGAGAACGTCATCCGCTCGGACATGAAGGACTACACTGAAGGGGATGTTCGGTTCTCTGTTTCGCAGGTCGAAGAGCTGGGCTTCGATAACTTCAAAGACCACGATGACGCCCTGATCGCAGCGCTCGAAGATGTGCGCAAAGCGGGTAACTATTATTTCTGTGCCTTGCTCGTCACCGACATCAACACGCAAAACTCGCTCTTCCTCATCGCGGGCCCTGACGAATTTATCGAGCTCGTAAAGTATCCCCATAAGACGCAGGACGCCTTTGAGCTCAATGGTATCGTCAGTCGCAAGAAGCAGCTAATTCCCTACCTCATCGGTTTGATGCGGGCAGCGAACGAATCCGTCGAATCACTCTCGTCGTAAGAGCTCCGTTGCTTGAGGGAGAGCGCAAAAAAAATCCCTCCAGCTCTGCGCTGAAGGGATCGAAAAAGAAAGAAAGAAAGAGACTCGTTGGGTTGCCTACGGTCGGCGACGGCGGCGTGAAGCCAGTCCGACTAGAAAGACGGTGAGCCCCAAGAGTGCTGATGAAGGCTCAGGAATCGCCGCGAAAGAAAAGAAAGTCATGTGACTCAGACTACCGCCGGGGACAGACCATCCACCGAGCTTAGTGCCTAATTCCGAGACGAAAACATTCGAACGTTTCACCCCAGGAGGGAGACTGGGAACATTGCCGCCTTTAGCGACAGCTCCATACACAAGTCCGTTCGCTTCCCAAGTTCCTGCAGCGCCTGATCCACCAACGACATTTTTGACGAAGACATCGATGTCGACCGTCCCGTCAAAAGAAGCGCTGATCGTTCCGGCATCATTAAACCCAAGCGTACCAAGATAGACGACGTCCGCGATCACTTTGTCCGGATCAAATTGGCGATTCCAGAACTCCAAAAAACTGCTGCCTCAGCCGCAACTGGATTACCGCCGCTATAGGTATCGGTAGCTGAATAATCGAAATCATTCGGCCCCGGTAAAGCCGTGATCGAAGGAATATCGAGGCCAGCTGATAGACTTCCAGCGGCCAGAATAAGAGAAGATATTATAGATACAGTTTTCACAGTTAGGACAGATTGACAGATCTGAAGTAGGAATGGACCACAGAATACGTGGATTAGCAATGCAAAATAGTTAGATTAACGAGATTTACTAAGTATTTTACTTTATAAGCAAAACTCATCCTCGAAGCGTTTTGACCCGTGGTGGAGCAAAAAAGTGGGCCGTCCCTCCAGAATTGTTCGACGCGAGGACAATTGAGCCCTCAATAGGTTTTCCGACGCGCCAACCGACGCTCGGTTCGTAGCTATCCCCGTTCCTGTGGAAAAAAAACTCACCCCCATGATGCAGCAGTACCTCGAGGTACGGCGGAGCCTTCCGCCCGATACCTTACTCCTCTTTCGCCTTGGAGACTTCTACGAGATGTTTGGCGACGACGCCGTCGACGGGGCCAACCTCCTCGGTATCACCCTCACCCACCGCAATGGCCAGCAAATGGCGGGCATCCCGCACCACGCTGCCGAGGGCTACCTGCAGAAAGTTCTCAACGCTGGAAGGAAAGTGGCGCTCTGTGAGCAGACTGAAGCCCCGAAGCCCGGACAGCTCGTCAAACGTGAGTTGACCCGCATCCTCACCCCTGGAACCGCTCTTGAGGACACCCAGCTCGACGCCCAGTCGAATCAATACCTCCTCGCCGTCGAGACCGACCGCGACCAGCTCCACGCCGCCTGGCTCGACCTCACTACTGGCAGCTTCGAAATCGCAACGACGAGTAAACCCGAGGAACTGCTCAACATCTTTCACGCTCTAAACCCCCGCGAGCTCATCCTTCCTGAGAGCGACGCACTCAGCCTGCCCGCGAGCGCAAACGCGGATCATGACGCCGCCTTCATCGAGGGCTGGAACAGTCTCACCGAAGGCCGCCTCCTCAACCGCCAGCCCGACTTCCAATTCGACCGCCGCGAAGGCGCTCGCCTCGTTCTCGAAACCCTTGGCGTCCTCAACCTCGAAGGCTTCGGCATTTCTAAGAGCCACCCTGCCCTCGGGGTCGCTGGAGCGCTCATCGCCTACACGACCGAGACCCTCTGCGCACCGCCGAAGAACATTCGCCGCATCCGCGAGTATCAGCTCAAGCACACCCTGCTCCTCGACAGCTCGACCCAGCGCAACCTCGAGATTTTCCGCACCAGTAATCACCAGCGCAAAGGCAGCCTACTCGACATCATGGACGGCACCATGACCGCACCCGGCGCCCGCCTGCTCGAACAGTGGCTCACCGCTCCGACGCTCGACCTGCCTGTTCTCGTGCGGCGCCAAAGCACGATCGAAGAATTCCTCGAAGCCCCCGGTTACGGAAGCGAGCTGCAGGAGTATCTACGTGGTATCCGCGACGTCCCTCGCATTCTCGGCCGCTTGCGCAACCGTCTGCGCAATCCCCGCGAGCTCGGGGCGATCCGCGACACCCTCCTGCAAATTCCGCACCTGCGCGCTGTGCTCGCTCAGTTCGTCGGGCCTGTTGTCCAGAGCCTCGCTGACGATCTCGATGAGTTTCCGCAGCTCCGCGAGCTCCTCGTTCGCTCCCTCCACGAGGAACTCCCCAACCAGCTTCAAGACGGTGGTTACATCGCCGATGGCTACGACGACGAGCTCGACCACATCCGCTCCCTCACGCGCGACAGCAAAGAGTGGATCGCCTCCCTTGAAGCGGCTGAATCCCAGCGCACGGGAATCAAAAATCTCCGGATCAAGTTCAACAACGCCTTCGGCTACTTCATCGAAGTGACGAAAAGTAACCTTCACCTCGTGCCCGACGAGTATACGCGCAAGCAGACGATGACGAATGCGGAGCGCTACATCACGCCGGAGCTGAAGGAGAAAGAACGCGAAATTCTCAGCGCTGACGAGCGCTCAACCATCCGTGAAGAAGAGCTCTTTAAGGGCATCGTCGACGCTGTCCTCGCCGAAGCCGACGCCCTCGATAACACCGCCACCACTCTCGCTGAGATCGATGTCCTTCTCGGCTGGGCAAAGATCGCCCGCGAGTGGAACTACTGCCGCCCTGCTCTAGAAGAAACCGGCGCCCTCGAAATTGAAGCCGGGCGCCACCCCGTCGTCGAACAGTCCATGCTTGCTGATAAACTCAGCGGTATCTCCGGCCAGCACGACTTTGTTCCCAACAATACCCAGCTTTCGACTGACGTAGAGCAGCTCGCCATCCTCACTGGCCCCAACATGGCGGGTAAGAGCACCTACATCCGTCAGGTCGCCCTCATTGCACTCATGGCGCAAGTCGGCGCATGGGTCCCCGCCAAGCATTGCCGCCTCGGTCTCGTTGACCGTATTTTCTCCCGTGTCGGGGCAAGTGATGAACTCTCCCGTGGTAACTCGACTTTCATGGTCGAGATGAACGAGACCGCCAACATCCTCAATCACGCCACCGAGCGCAGCCTCATCATCCTCGATGAGATTGGACGCGGCACGAGCACCTATGACGGGCTCTCCATCGCCTGGGCGGTCGTCGAGCATCTCCACGGTACCGGCAAAGCCGGACCACGCACCCTTTTCGCTACGCACTACCACGAGCTCACTCAGATCGATCAACGCCTCGCCCGCGTCCGCAACTACTGCGTCGCGGTGAAAGAGTGGAACGACCAGATCATCTTTGTCCGCCAAGTCATCCCCGGCGCTGCCGACCGCAGCTACGGCATCGCCGTCGCCCGCCTCGCCGGCCTCCCAGACAGCGTCATCGAACGCGCCCAAGTCATTCTCGATAAACTCGAATCCGACGACACCTCCCACAACCTCCTCAAACAACACCTCCGCAAAGGACGTAGCGGCAGCAGCGAAGACAAGGGGCAGTTGGATTTGTTCTAAGGCGTTGGCTCTTGGGCGGTCGAAGCCTTAGCGCGCTCCGGCATTGGAACACTTCAGCTCGTCGATTTCGATGAGGCCTGTGTGAGCAATATAAACCGCCAAATCCACGCCCTCACCTCCACGGTCGGCAAGGCCAAGGCCGACATTCTAGAGGAACGTTGTCGGGAAATTAATCCCGAGATTAAAATCATCAAACGTATCCAGTTTTTCACTCCCAAAACGAGTGATGAGATCTTTGAGCTCAAGCCAGACGTCGTTGTCGATGCCATCGATGATCGCCACAATAAAGTCCACCTCATCGCTGAGTGTCGCAAACGGTGGATAAAGCTCGTCACTTGTGGAGGCGCAGGCGGACGGCTCGACCCGAGTTTGATCCAAGTCGCTGATATTGCGCGAACGATCGACGACCCTCTCCTTACCGTCGTGCGCAAAGAACTCCGCACCCACCACAATTTCCCACGCGAACGACGCCGCAAATGGAACATCCCCTGCGTCTTCTCAACCGAGCCGCACACCTATCCGCAGTCAGACGGGAGCGTGTGTAAAGAACGTGATGACGGCTCAGACTTAACCCTGAACTGTGAGAGCGGATTTGGCACCTCGACGCATGTCACCGGAATCTTCGGCTTCATGATGGCAGCTGAGGCACTCAAACTATGCCCCGACCGAGTCGCGAAGAAAGAAGCGCTCGAAGTTGTCGAAGACTTGGGTTAGAACCTCTTCTTCGGAGAGACCAAAAAACTCGCGCACATAGATGTAGGTCGCGAGCAGGTTAGCGGGATGACAGAGTTCCTTCCCCGTCTTTGGGTCTTCCAAAAAAGCAACTTTGTGTGACGGTGGCGGAAGCATCCCCGGCGCGTCGGTCTCGATCAGAAGGCGATCGATCGGGACGGCTTTCAAGGCCTCTTGATACTTCGTTTTACGGGGATTAGCGAAAGGGCCAGAGGCCGAAAAATAGCCACCCATCTCCGCCAGTTCCACGACTAACTCAGGTGATGCACCGACCGAGTGTATTAAAAACCCACGACGCGGCAGTTCCACTTCGCGCAGGATTTCCATCAGAGGACCCCACGCTCTCAGACAGTGAATCATGACAGGCAGATCACGTTCTGTAGCCAATGCCAATTGACGACGAAAGGCATCCTCCTGTTTCTCTATATCAGGATTCTCGATCCATCGATCGAGTCCAATTTCGCCCATCCCGACGGGGCCTTTGGCGGACTCAACAAACACCTCCAATTTCTCAAACCAACCATCCTCGACCGCTTGCACCTTCCATGGATGGAGGCCAAAGCTCGGAACGATAACCTCAGGGAAGGCCACCGCCAAAAGCTCAACATCCCTCCAATCATCCGGCGCAGTTCCGTTAACGACCATGTATTGCAGACCCATTTTGACGAGTTCGCTCAGCAAAGCACCACGCTGCAGGTCATCAAAGAGAGGATCCTGAAAGTGATTGTGCGCGTCGCAAAACATTAACTACGCAATCCAAGCAAGGATGAGGAACTGGAACAAAATCAGGCAGTCACCAATGAGACTCCTGAGCTCATTTGGCCAGGTGACCGTTAGCTGCGTAACGAGACTGAAACCAAAAACACCGAAAAGCAGGCTCGCATAGGCATCGATACCCAACGGCCAACCGATCGCAGCAATGACCAGGGGGGCTCCCCATCGAATCCAAAACGCCGCGAAACTGCCTATTCGAATCCGGCGTCCCTCAAGTAGAATCAGCTCCCACGATGCAAAGACGGCAAACAGACCCAACAAAGTGAGCATTCTCAGGTCCGGCCAATCTCCATTGCCCCAACCGAACCACCACCAAAGACCACTTGCCGCGAGTAGAAGAGACACCCCAAAACGCTTGAAAAGTCGCGGGCCGTCTCTGCTCGTCCGTTTACGACGGGAGACACCGAAGACGTAGAAGGCGGCACCGCCGGCAAAAGCAAGGCCGGTCAGAAGCGTATTTGTCGGGAGCGATAGCCACCCGAGGACGACTGAAAGAAGCAGAACCAATACCCAGGTAGCTTGAAGGGGCTTACGATGCTGACGGTGAAAGTGATGGCGAAGGGTTGACGCGAGGCTTTGCCGCTTCGGGCTAACATCCTTTAAGCGGTCAGCAGTGTAACCAAGCCAGATTCCCATTCCCAGAAGCAGATAAGCTAGCCCGGGCAGCTCAACATCCGCCCAAATTTTCAAGCACAGCTGGTAGGACAATAAGACCGCAACTGCATCGAGTGAGAGGCAGTGCATGACGAGAAGAAGCGCCAAAACAGAAGACGTAACGAGGCGAAATCCCCCCGAAATCCATCCACCCGACTGTCGTTTCATCATCTGCACTCTCCTATACAGTCAACAAATTCACCGAATGGCTCGAAAAAACTTCATCAATTATCCGAGCGAATGTTGCCAAGGTTTAGCACTCAGCTTACCGCTCATTAGATGCGACTATATTTGATGTTGGGATTTGTATTGGGAGTAGGCTCGGGCATCGGGCTTACAACGATGCTAATTCCAGACCTCGATGAGGGCAATCAGCGTAATCCACAAGCGACCAGGCCTGTAGCGCCATCAGAGGACAAAGCACTCGTCAGAAGCCTCCAAGGCGCCCTCTCAGCCGTCGAAAGCACCCTGAAAAATGAAGTGGAGAAAAGTGCCGCGCTCGACGAAGAACTCGCTCAGCTGAAAGGACGCCTCGCAGTAGAGCTAGCGGAAAACGAAGAGCGGCTCAATGCCCGGATGGCGAAAGACGCCGAGGCCGTTTCGAAGAGTCCATCGCGAACAGATCGCAACGCCGACTCGAAGCGCTTTAAGCGCGTGACTAACCTCCGGCCTGACCAAGCCATTGCCCTCGAAAGTCTGATGGAGCAATACAACGCCAACCAAATCGCGCTCCGCGAGGCCCGAGCGAACGGCACTGTGCCTCCGCCAGAAATCAACCTCGACCAACTCCTCTCAAGCATCCTTGACGACGAGCAAGTGGCAGCGGTCGAAGATTATCACAGCGAGATCCGACAGGGTCGCGATGAGACACGCGCAACCGCTCGAATGAACCGCATAGCCCCTTCCCTCGGACTGAACGAAGAACAAAAAGATGCTGTATTTGGAGTCTACTACACAAGCATCAGCAACAACACCGAAATCGCAGCGTCAAACGAAACGCTGGCAAGCCAGATGCGCCAAATCCTTACGCCAGAGCAGTTCAAGGACTGGCAAGAGCTGAACGCAGAATGAGCCGTTTCGACAGCTTCATCTAACTTGATTAAGGCAGTTTCCAAGCCCATCGATTAAGCACCCCTGCGACGTCACCTCGTGCGAGCTGAAGCCAGATCTTTAGCGCTTCATCTTTACCCTTAAGCGGTAAAACCTTCAGCGAAACATCATCCACCCTAAGCCTTTCCAACACTGCGATCCGGCGGTTGTTGATCGTTACGGCCCATCCACTCACATGGATGAGGCTGACGTCTGGGAAGTCCGCATCATCCGCTTCACCAAGCGAATCAAGCACGCCCTCAATCCCTTTCTCATCAGGGCAAATCAGCGTCGTCCCGGAAGCATCTGTTGTGTGGTAGGTTGCGCGCACGTCTATCCTAGATCAACGAATTTGCCAGGGTCTTCAAGTCACATTCCCCATACACATGAAACTAAGCCTCTATCGTTCGGCCTAGTCCCATGAGGGTATGATACTGATTCGTTATGGCCGCGTCGTGCGCCTCATATTCTGGGTCAAAAACCGAAACCTGATGCCAGAAATCAGGCGAATGATTCATTTGAACTAGATGCGATAACTCGTGCCAGATGAGGTAGTCGTGGTGCGCCGCCGGCAGCAGTACCATCCGCCAATTGAAAGACAAAGTCCCGCGCTCGGAGCACGAACCCCACCGGGAGCGCTGGTCACGCACACTGATGCGCGAAAAATTCAGGCCATGTCTGCGAGCAAAATCAGTCGCCTGCAGAGGGATTACCTCACCCGCAAAGGCCCTTAGACTTCTCAATAGAATCGTATCGCAAGATTCCTCCGCGAGCGCGTTTAGAACGACTTTACCTTCTTCGCCCTTAAATTCAAAGCCCCCCCTTGAAGCCTCACGAAGCGTCACCTCTTGCTCGCGCCCGAGGGCTGAAAGCATCGGGTGCTCAGTCAGATACTCATAGAGCGAAATCTTCGGCTCTACTTTCTCCAAAGTGGTGGCGATCCAATCCTTTTGCTCGTCCAGAAAGGCCACCGCGTTTTCCCGTGATACGCCGTAAGGAATATTCAATACAACGTCTCCAGAGCTATTCACGGTCACCTTTAGGTAGCGCATACCACGACTCTGATTAACCTTAATCTCCAAGGGATCAACGCGCGTCGCCACCTTCAAGGCCAAATGATTGTTCTCACTATTGGGCATCTTCGATTTGTTGTCTGAGTTTGAGCGTGTAGCGTCGAAGGGATGCTTCTGGGTCTAGCTTGGCGGATTGTGCCGCAGCGGCCATAGAGAAAAGTGCTTCTCCGAGTTCGTCCTCGGTGATATCTGACGTTCCCTCGGCGGACTCTGCTAACCCGTCGGGCAGGTGCGTATCCAGTTTCTCGCGACAGATGTGCTTATAGGTATCGCTTGCGAAGAGAAGCGATGAGAGGCGCGGCGGCAACGGTTTTAGGCGCGTAGCCTGAGCCGGCTTACCTTTTTTCTCTTCAGCCTTAATCTTCTCCCAGTTGACGAGCACTGCGTCGGAATCTTTGAGATCGAGGTCACCAAAGACATGAGGATGTCGCCGAACGAGCTTCTCGTTGATTTCAGCCGCGACATCGTCGAAATTAAAATGTCCCGCTTCGGATGCCAGCTCGGCATGAAAGACAACCTGAAGGAGGACGTCACCGAGTTCCTCACGCATCAAAGGCATATCATTGTTGTCGATCGCCTCAAGCAGCTCCGCTGTCTCTTCAATCAACGACTCAGTCAACGTCTGGTGAGTTTGCTCCTGATCCCAGGGGCAACCACCGGGGGCTCGCAAGCGTTTCATTGTTGCTCTTAATTCTTGAATCGATTCCACCCCTTCTAGAGGGTGATTTATTCGCTACATGGCAACTCCTTGAGTGAGTTTCGCCCTTCTATCTGACTCAAATGGACAAACTTTCTGAAATCATGGCGTGGAAACGTCAGGAACTCGCACCTCGCTTGCGCCCTGTCCGCGACAGTGAGCTCGCCGCCTTTTCCTCCAAAAGCCGCAACGGCATGTCCTTCGCTGCGGCCTTAAAACGTGACAGCGGCCTTTCCGTGATATCTGAGATAAAGCGTCGTTCGCCCTCGGCTGGAGCCATTGCAGAGAACATCAGCGCCCCAGAGCAGGCCCGGACATACTACAATGCCGGCGCCGATGCGATGTCTGTCCTGACGGATGAAAAGTTCTTTGGTGGAACGATGCAGGATCTTTGGGATGTGAACGACCTCCTCGCTCCACGCGAAGATGCCCGCCCAACGCTGCGGAAGGACTTTTTTATTCACCCCCTGCAAGTCCTTGAGGCAGCCGAAGCCGGAGCCAGCGCGATCCTCATCATCGTCCGGGCGCTCACCGATGAGGAAATCAAAACTCTTTTCAACGCCGCCAAGCTTGCTGGGATCGATGCGCTCTTCGAAGTGCACTCCCTCCCCGAGCTCGAGCGCGCGGTGAACAGCGATGCCAAGATCATCGGGGTGAACAACCGAGACCTCTCCCGCTTTGTCACTGACCTCAAGTTCTCTGAAGACATCATCCCGGAGATGCCGGAAGATTGCATCGCGATCAGCGAAAGTGGCATTATGACGCCTGAGGATGCTGCGCGTGTCCATGCTGCTGGCGCAGACGCGATCCTCGTCGGCGAGGCTCTGATGAAAATGGATCAACCTGAGCAGTTCATCAACGCCGTTCATGGCCTCTGAAGACACAGACATCGCTAAGGGTGCTTTTTCTCCCACTGCGACAAGAACGCTCCTGGGTTCCCTCGGCCATAAACCACGCAAACCGCTGGGGCAGAATTTCCTCACTGATGGCAACATCGTCCGGAAGTCTCTCCAACTTGCTGACGTCCAGCCAGGCGACCGCGTCGTCGAGATCGGCCCAGGTCTCGGAACGCTCACTGGAGCGCTCATCGATGCGGGCGCTGAGGTCTATGCAATAGAATTTGATGCCAACCTCGCCCGGCACATCGGAGATAAATTTGGATCGTCCGTCCAACTGGTCGAAGGCGATGCTGTGGACCATCCAATTGCAGGATTGGCAGCAGTGGATGCAGAAGCTGGCTACAAAATCGTCGCTAACCTCCCCTACGCGATCACCAGCCCTTGGATGGGAAAGCTACTCAGTGGACCCCTGCCAGACACCATGGTCCTCATGATGCAAAAGGAAGCCGCTGACCGCCTTACTGCCCAGCCAGGCACAAAACAATACAGTGCGATCGCGATCTTCCTTCAAAGCGCCTTCGAAAAAGTCGCCTACCACAAAGTCTCGCGACAGTGTTTCTACCCCGTTCCCGGCGTCGATTCCGTCCTACTCTCGATTCGGAAGAAGGACAGCGTGCTCCTTTTCGACAAGCCTACTCGACAGGCTATCCGCAAACTCTTTGGCCAGCGCCGCAAGCAGATCAGCACCCTCGTCAAAGGAAACCAAAAGCTCGAAAGTTGGCTATCGGCGGCGGCTAATTTCGGCGTAAAAACAAACGATCGTCCCGAAGCCATTCCACTGGAAGCATGGCAGCTACTAGCGGAATCATCGTAACCATAGCGCCTACTGGAAGCGGCGGGCAGCGGCAACAAATCGACGAACCGCTTCGCGCAGTGCATCAGGTGCCAGCACTCCAAAACTCAGGCGGACGAAGTTACGCGGCTCACCCTGAGCAAAGCACAAGTCTCCCGGCACATAGGTGACATCGCTTTCGAGACACGCGTTCCAAAATTCTGAGTCGAGCGACGTATCCAAACCCTCCGGCCCTTTCGCCCATAGAAGTAGACCACCCACCGGCGCCTCCCAGCTCCATCCCAGATCTTGAAGGCCTTCACTGCGTAAGGCCGCTTCAAAGATCGCGTGCTTCTCAGCGTAGTGAGCGCGTTGCGTAATCAAATGGCGTTCGAAACTACCGGCCGAAATCGCTTCCTCGATGAGGGCTTGGCTATAGTTCGCGGTGCCGAAGTCGTGGTGACCCTTGATCCGAGCCAAGTGAGCAATCCAGTCTTGGTCGTGACTGACAGCGTAACCGACCTTCAAACCCGTTGCATAGGGTTTCGTGAAAGTGCCCGCGAGCATTGCGGGTAACCCGGCCCACTCAGGCAGTGAAAGGACAGTGCGCGACGGCCAAGGTTCATCGTAATAAATATCTCGATATGCGACGTCTTCGATAACGGGGAGCGACCAACCCAGCCCTCCGACGAATCGCCCTAGCGCGCATTTGTCTTCTTCGAGCCATGAGCGAGCACTCGGATTCGCAAAAACGCCCATGAAGTAGAGCAGCTTCACCCGGTCCAAATCACCTTTGCTTTTCAGATCAGCGAAGAGTGTTTCAAGTCCCGCAATATCGATGCCGCCAGAGGCTGTCGTCGGCATCGACACCGGACGGAGACCAAGGCCCTTCAAGAGTTCAAGAAAGACAAAATACGTCGGCGCCTCGACGAGAACAATATCGCCCGGATCGCAGAAAAGCTGCGCGCTCATATAGAGCGACTGCTGCGAACCGTTTGAGATCAAAACGTTCTTCGGCCCCAATGCGATCTCGCCTTCTCCGGGGTAGCTTGCAAGTCGCTCGACGACTTGTTCGCGCAAGCGAGGGCGGCCCTGATTCACGCCGTATTGGAGGTAGCTCTGCGAGGGGTCATCTTGAAGTAGCTGACGTGCACTGTCGGCCACGATCTGAGCAGGCAGAACGGTATTGTCGGTGAACCCAGCGGCTAGGCTCAGCAGCTTCGGACGAGCCAGTGCCTGCGTCATTAGCTGCGTGATAACGGGTTCATTCTTGGCTACGCGCTCACCGAGAATCGAGAGACGGGCCTTCAACTGTGCGCTACGTTCCATTTTCATCAGCTCACCGATTGGAGGGTCGCAGAGCAACCATGGAGACACGCGGGCTGCTCCCGTGTCAGCGATCTATCATTGCCCTCACTCTCGCCCTTTTACAAAACCGAGACCGTGATCAATATCCTCAAGACACTTCTTATCGCGGGCGGGATTGCCTACATCGGTCTGATCGCCTCCGCCCTCTGGATCACGCCCCGCTTACTCTATCCGGCCCCTGAAAGCGGCTACAGAATGGGCGAACCCTACGAATTCATCGACGTCGATGGGGGCGAACGTATTGCGATGATCTATCTTCCCAAGGAAGGCGCTACCGAGCTCATCCTCTTTCACCATGGCAACGGCGAAGATCTCTCCCACTTAGAGGGACGCTTCGAAGACTTTAACGCCAGAGGCTTTGCTGTCCTCTCCTGCGATTACCCCAGCTACGGCCACAGTGACGGCACTCCGAATGAAGAAAGCCTCTACCGTTCGGGCGACGCGATCTGGAATCATGCCATAGAGGAGCTCGGTTGGAAACCGTCACAGATTATTCACTACGGCTACTCACTTGGCTCCGGTGTAGCCTTTGAACTCGCGACCCACCACCCTGCTCGCGCTGTGGTGATCGAGGGGGCATTCAAAAGTATTTTTCGCCTCTACACGGTCGTCCGCCTCTTACCATGGGAGCTGTTCAACAACATTGCCAAAGTCAATGAGCTCCAAGCGCCCTTGCTCGTCGTCCATGGAACGGAGGATGTTACGGTTCCGTTTTCTAATGGCGTAGCCCTTGCCAAGGCCGGCCCAGAGGGCACGCGCTTCGTCATCGCCGAAGGTGCTGGCCACGCCGACGTATGGGACACCCTAGGCGAAGAGTTTTGGACTGAACTCAACAGTTTCCTCAGCACAACCCAACCGTAGGAGATACTCACTATGCCAAACGTCCTCGTTGTCCTCGCCGAAGGCTTTGAAGAAATGGAAGCCATCGCGCCGATCGATTTACTTCGCCGCGCTGAAGCGGAAGTCACCATCGCTAGTATTGGAGCGTTGGAACTCATTGGTCGCAGCCGTATCCGACTCACCGCCGAACAGACCCTGGCAAACGTCGAAGACAAAACCTTCGACCTCATCGTCATCCCCGGCGGGCCAGCCTTTAAGTTTCTCCGCCAAAACCTCCGCCTCCGCGCCCTCCTGCAACGACACGCAGAAGAAGGTAAAATGCTCGCGGCGATCTGCGCTGCGCCTACCACGCTCTTCGACGCAGGCCTACTCGAAGGCCGTGCCTACACCGCTCATTTCACCGTCTGCGACGAGTTGACCCAGATCGACAAAGCGCAAGCAGTCGTCGAAGACGGCCCCATCATCACCTCACAGGGCGCAGGCACCGCGACTGAGTTTGGCCTCACCCTCGTGAAAAGACTTTTCGGCAAAGAAAAAGCCGATGCCATCGCAGCCTCGATTTGCGTTTAGCTAGCTGCTGGGCCAATTGTTTTCCTAGCTTACTTCATCGCCGCAAAGTCGGCCATGGAGCAGTCGCCCCAGACCTCTGGGCTGAGGACTTCTTGGCTGCCCGTGAGTGTATCCAGAATTGCGAGACGGCTTCGGCCCTTGGAGCGCTGGGTGTAGAGGAGATGGCGACCATCTGAAAGCCAGACGGGCTCCACTGCATCGCCTCGACCGCGCGTCAAAATTTTGGCAGCGGACGCACCCATCTCGTAGAGGCAGATTTCGAACTCTCTCCCTACAGCGGCGGTGAAGGCAATTTGCTTTGCGTCGCGCGGATTCCACGTTGGCTCACTGCAGTTGCGACTCACATTCGTCGGCAGACGGCGGCGGCTGGTGCCGTCAGCATTGGCGACAAAGATTTGCGGGCGGCCTAGCTCATCTGAGGCAAAGGTCAGTTGCCGTCCGTCAGGCGACCATGATGGATCGGCTTCGAGCGCCGTGGTTCTCGTCAGTCGCTGCCACTGGTCACCATTCTTCGAACTCGTAAAAAGCTCGGCGTTGCCATCGATGCTGATCACGAGCGCAACCTGCTGACCATTTGGGCTGAAAGTGGCGCCGGTGTTCGTTCCGCGAAAGCCGGAAAAAAGAGACAACTTCTTCGAGCTCATATTGACCGAATACATATCCGGGAATCCGTTGCGGTAGTAACTGGTGTAGAGCAGTTGGTCACCCGATGGCGAAATCGCTGGCAGGAGAGAGTCAGCACCGTGGCGCGTCAGCTGGAGGCGCGCCCGCATCAAAAGGTCAGCGACATAAACTTCTGCGTGGCCCGAAGTCGTCGAAATGAAAGCCACCCGCCCAGAGAAAAAGCCGGGGCGGTTCGTCGTTCGCAAAACGGCGGTGTCGGCGGCCGAGGCCGCGGCGGCAAAGAGATCGTCTCCTGCAAAACGCTGGCGTAAAAGCTCTTTTCCAGAGCTCACGATGACGAGGTCGAGCGCCTGTTCACTGATTGCCTCGAATCGAAAAACAAAATGCGGGCGACCAGACGAGACCAACTCAAAGGCACCATGGAGCGTGAATGCGCGCTCGATATAATTCTTAAGCTCGGGCTGATCACTCTCGACCCGGATGCTTAGCAAGTCGCGGGCGACGGTGCCAGTGATGTCACGAATCTGGCCATCAGCGACTTGAGCCGAAAGCAAAGCCGGCAAAGCAAAAATGAGGAGGTAAATTAGTTTGAATCCAAAGCGCATAGTTCCTTTCAGCGAATCATGACCAACCAGAGGATCAAGGCCGATCGCATCTATTGAGTGTGGACGACGATGAATCGGGAAGTGTTCAAGGGTGTTAAAATCTCTTTTTCACCTAAGAGAGTTGCTCCTGCATTCACGCGTCACAACCTTCCTAGGTTTTTAGACACTTAATTAATGACCGCTCACCCAGACTCCCTTCGAGAAAAGCTTACTTCGATTAAGTATCCCGGTTTCAGCCGCGATATCGTTTCCTTTGGACTAGTGAAAGATATCGCCTTTGCGGATGGTGTCGCGCGGGTGCAATTGGAGATCACGACGAAGGACCCTAAAGTCGCTCCCCAGCTCCGAGACGAAATTCAAGCCGCTCTCGAGCCAGAGGACGGCGTTGATCAGGTCGACGTAGAGATCACAGTGCTCGCGCCCAAAGGTACTCCTGGCGGCAGTGGATCTGGTGGCGATGCACAGCAAGGCATCCCCGGGGTGAAATATGTCATCGCCGTCGCCAGCGGAAAGGGAGGCGTCGGGAAATCAACCTTCGCGGTCAATCTCGCCTGCGCGCTCGACGAATTGCTACATGAAAAGAAAGGGGCCTCTATCGGCCTCCTCGACTGTGACATTTATGGCCCTTCGGTGCCGCTCATGATGGGCGTCGGAACGCGCCCCGAAGTCGAGGGCGACAAGATCATTCCGCCGGGAAACTACGGCATCCGCTGCATGTCGATGGGCTTACTCGTCGATGATGAAGCCCCCGTCGTCTGGCGTGGCCCGATGATCAATCAGGCGATTCAGCAGTTTGCCGGGAACGTAAAATGGGGAGCGCTCGAAATTCTAGTGGTCGATCTTCCACCCGGCACAGGAGACGCTCAACTCTCACTCGTGCAAACCATTCCCGTAACTGGGGCGGTCATCATCACGACCCCACAGCTTGCCGCCGTAAACGTCGCTCGCCGCGGCGCTCGGATGTTTAGCAAAGTCAACGTCCCGATTGTCGGCGTAGCTGAGAATATGAGTTACCTCGAGATGCCAGACGGCTCGAAACAACATATCTTCGGCGAAGGGGGTGGCGCCGAAACCGCGACCGCACTGGAGACTTCACTCCTCGGGCAGGTACCGCTCGATGCAGCGATCCGCGAAGGCGGCGACCGCGGCATTCCAATCGTCAAAGGTCAGCCTCAAAGCACTGCAGCTCAGACATTTAAGAAAGTTGCCGAGCAGATAATTGCATTCTTAGAGACAAAGAAGGCTTCGTAAACGCCTTTAAGCCAACGGCGTCAATATGCCGTCGTTACCTCCATACGGAAAAAAGTAACAATCTTCCCAATTTAATGAATATTTGCTCAACCGTCAAAAAGACTCGTATTATGACGCATTTCGCACATCTTTAACAGAGATAATAGAAAACTAATATTCCGTTTGATGTCTTAAAAACCAAAGCCCGAGCCTATGCCCCCATTGGCCTCAAACCAAATTCTTAAGAACTCTAGCCTGTATCAGGAGTTCCTCGCTGAGCGTGACGAAATCTTACGCCACAAATGGCTCGAGTCTGAAAAGACTGGAACCGACATCGGTTTTGAACGGGCTCTTTTAGACTGGATCCGGCAACATCGCGACGAATGGCGCGAGTCTCAGCGTCAAGCCCGCGACACGATCTAGCGCCAAGCGCTGATAATTTTGCAGAAAAAAACCACTGGCTTCAAACCAGTGGTTTTTTCGTAAAGTGAACTCAGACCGCGACTACTTGATTTCGCGGTGCAGGGTGTGACGCCGCAGAGATGGGTTATATTTCTTTTTCTCAATGCGACCTTGTTGCTGCTTCTTATCGCGGGAGGAGTTGTAGCGTGAGACTGGCTTGCCCTCGGCACGAGCTTCGGTGCATTCGAGAATAATATGTTCGCGTGGCATTTTGAAAAATGGGTTTAAAGTGGAAAACGTCGGAAAAAGAAGACTTGTTAGATCGTCGGCAAGGAAAAACCCTTCACTCCTCACCGACACGTGCAATTTGCCTCTCCAACGCATAGGACACTTTTACGCGCCTCATGACCACTGACCAGCCACACTTCGATCAGCCAAAACCCTTCGGAAAGACTGCCCAAGGCCAAGAAACCGAACTTTACTGCCTCAGCTTAGAGGGCCGGCTCTCTGTTCTAATCACGACTTACGGAGGCATCGTAACACAAGTTTGGGCTCCAGATCGGGACGGAAATTTCGCAGACGTCGTTCTCGGATTCAACGAACTCTCTGAATATGAGGCCAACTCACCCTATTTCGGAGCCATTATTGGTCGGGTCGCAAATCGCATTGCAAAGGGCCAGTTCAAGCTCAGAGGGAAATCCTACGAGTTGGCCAAAAATCAAGCCCATGCCGACCAGCCCTGTCATCTTCACGGCGGCGATCAGGGCTTCGATAAAGCGGTATGGAGCGTGGATACTTATCGAAACGACGAGAGCCCTCTTCTAAAGCTCAGTTACCGGTCAGTTGATGGAGAAGAAGGCTACCCCGGAAACCTTCAAATCATCGTGTCATATTCGCTCACTCCAGAAGGAACACTGGCAATTGAGTATGAGGCCACGACAGATGCGACGACGATTGTAAATCTGACAAACCACAGCTACTTTAATCTCAAGGGCGAAGGGCAAGGCACGATCCTCGATCATCAGCTCGAAATTAAATCAGATAGCTTCACCCCTGTAGCAGAAAATCTGATACCAACGGGAGAAATCCGCTCAGTTGAAAATACCCCGTTCGATTTCCGCGAAGCAAAGACGATCGGCCAAGACATAGATCACAATGACGAACAGATCCAATTCGCTGACGGATTTGATCACAACTACGTCCTCAGGGGTTCGCTCAGTTGGCTCAGAAACGTAGCCCTCGTAACTGAACCCGATTCTGGCCGTATCCTAGAAGTCTACACGACTAAGCCGGGCATGCAGTTCTACACTGCGAATTCCCTTCAAGGAGCGCCTGGGAAAAGCGGCAAGCCCTACGTGAAGCAAGGTGCTTTCTGTCTCGAAACCCAAGGTTTCCCTGACGCCCCGAATCAAAAAGATTTCCCTAGCATCGAGCTCCTCCCCGACGAAATCTACCGTTCACAAACGCCCTACCGTTTTTCGACGGATCGGCCCCAAGAATAAAGGGACGTCAGCCCTGTCCGCCGAGCATCCTCTGGACGAGCTCGTCGAGCTGTTTGTCGAGCGCAGGGCACTCATCACCCTCAATCGGGACTCCAAATTCCTGGCCAAATCCGTCGAGCAAGACGAGCAACTCCTCATCATCGGAACGGAGTTTTGAAGGCAAAGCATCCACTTCAAAGATCGTGCGTTTGAGCATACGTCCAAGCAGCCGTGGGCGCTCAGCAACTTTACCAACTTCGGCGGTAAGGATACGGCCATGAGTGACATCGCGAATCGCCAAGATCTCGGTGTGGTGATAACGACTACCGGGCTGCCCCACGGGCACTCCCAAGCGGCGACCAATTTCCCATGTGCCTCGCCCTGGCTCCTCCATTAAGCGCTCCAAAGCGCGCCGTGTCAGATCTGGGAAATGCATCTTCGGCTGCGGAAGATCTCTAACCTCAAAGGTTTCGCGGTAAAACGCTCCTACGTCCTCCATCGGTCGCCAAATTGGAAAGTCCTCGATCTTTTGTTCATGCAACATGTGTCCGACCGCAAAATCCAGGTCCATTGCGTTCTCGTGCATGAAATCGATCACCTTGTCTGTCGTGATTTCTTCACCGAGCACCTTCGTCGTAGCTTCATCGTCCGCTTCGGACAATTTGAGATAATCAAAGCGAATCATCTCCGGTACTGCCGAGGCAGTCACAAGAGCGTTCACGCAGGCTCTCAAAATGCGGAGAAAATTGCGCCCATCTTCAGCCTCCAAAAACCAAGGCAGCTCTCCAGGGGCCGCACAGCGAAAAACGGGGCATGTCGAAGCACTTTTAATCTGACCGCACCCTGCTAAAGAGAGCAGTGCCTTATCTTCAGCTTCAATGTATCGCGGCTCATCAAACTCGAGGCCGTACGAATGCAAGCGCATCATCGCATCACGACCTGCATCATCGCCATAAAAGTCATTCCGCAAGCGAGCGAGAAAATCGATTCCGAGGGCGCCCATATAAAACGAGAGACCAAGCACCTCGTCTTGCTCTCCGGGAATTGAGATCGCCACAGGCCAACCCATTTCAGGGTCTTCAATCGCAAATATGAGCTTTTCTTCAACCCAATCCCAGGGTGCTAAGGCCTTAATTTGCTCAGCCAAAGACACCAGTTCTTTGGCGAGCGCTTCGGGAAACTCTGCGTTCTCAATCGTCATGAATTCCAGCTTGCGCCGATATATTTTAGCATCGGTCAGGTTTCACAATCTTCCAAGCTCATTTGAAAATTCCGTAAGGATTTGAAATCCAACCGTGCTCAAAGCATTGCTTCCGCGCTGATGGGCGGAAAGGCTCTACCACAACCCATGGCATACGGCGCAACAGAAGAGCCAGAAACACACGTATCGCGGCGAAGAGAAACCTCCCTCGTCGTCCTCGCCATTGTGTCGATGCTGACTGCCGTCGCAATCGAACTCTGGATGGGGTACCTGAGCATTGCTGC
Organism: uncultured Puniceicoccaceae bacterium; assembly: GCA_963933835.1. GTDB lineage: Bacteria > Verrucomicrobiota > Verrucomicrobiia > Opitutales > Oceanipulchritudinaceae > CAWVVV01. The sequence continues at coordinate 105,575 of CAWVVV010000005.1, forward strand.
GATCGCAGGGTACGCGCTCAGCTATATCGCCGGTGGCTATGATGGGGCCCGCTCCACGCTAAAGTCACTTCGCAAGGGTGATATCGATATCGATCTTCTAATGATTCTTGCTGCGCTAGGCGCCGCCGCGATCGGAGCACCCTTCGAAGGCGCGATGCTGCTGTCTCTCTTTTCCCTATCCAACCTACTTCAGCGTTTCGCCCTCGGACGCTCGCGCTCTGCCATTGCTGCCCTGAGTAAACTGAGACCGCAAACAGCGAGACTCAGACGGGGCGATAATTACGAAGAATTCCTACTTGAAGATGTCCAGATCGGCGACGAACTGCTCATCCGCCCTGGCGAGCAGATCCCGCTTGATGCGTGCGTAAGCGAAGGGCACAGCAGCGTCGACCAAAGCTCGATCACAGGTGAATCAATCTCGGCAAACAAGGCTGCGGGCGACGAGCTTTTCGCAGGGACTCAAAACCTAAATGGAAGCCTTCACGCGAAGGTATCGCGCCTCGCCTCGGACTCTACTCTCGCGCGCATGATAACCCTCGTCGAAGACGCTCAGTCCCAAAAAGCACAGACACAACGCTTTCTGGAAACAGCTGAGCGGCGCTACGCGGCAGGGGTCATTCTTTTCACTCTGATAGTCGCGGTCGTGCCGCCACTTCTCTTCGCCGGAGATTGGTCCACAAGTATTTACCGCGCCATTACAGTCATGGTCGTTGCCTCGCCCTGCGCCCTTGTCATCAGCACTCCAGCATCGATTCTGGCCGCGATCGCAAACGGAGCCCGCCACGGTATCCTATTCAAGGGCGGTGTGCCGCTCGAATATGCCGCTCGGGTCAAAGCGATTGCCTTTGATAAGACGGGGACGCTTACCACAGGCCAACCCATCGTCAAAGATCTCTGGCATGCACAGGAAGTCATTGAAAAGGATGCCCTCCTCCGCATCACCGCCTCGATCGAAGCCCGCTCGGAACACCCGCTCGCTGATGCGATCGTCCGCTACACAAGGGAGCAAAATGTGGAGCGTGTGGCGGCTACGAATATCAAGGCCGATGTCGGCTCTGGATTACACGGAAGCATCGGGGAAGATACTTACGCAATTGGTAGCCGCCGATGGATCGAAACAAACTTTGCGTGGTCAAAAGAGGCGTCAATTCAAGCAGACCTGTGGGCAAAAAGTGGATACACGATCATCGCGGTGGCACAAAAAGAAACACCGAGCAATCAAAGCACTTTACTCGGACTTTTCGCCCTCGCTGACGCCGTTCGGACGGAAGCCACTGCCGTGATCGAAGAGCTACGCAAAAATGGCATCCAAAATATCACTATGTTAACCGGCGACAGCGCAGCCGTGGCCCATTCGATCAGCGATAAATTGGGCCTTACGGAGGCGCACGCTGAACTACTCCCTGAAGGCAAAGTTCTACAGCTCAGAAAGATCGAAGAAGAGCAACCCACTGCCATGATCGGGGACGGGATCAACGACGCCCCGGCGCTAGCAAGCGCTAGCCTTGGCGTCGCGATGGGCGGCGCAGGCAACGACATCGCAATGCGGAGTGCAGACATTGTGCTGATGTCCAATGATCTGAAACAGATCCCCTACATTTTTCAGCTAAGCCAAGCAACGCGCCGGATCGTGTGGCAAAATCTCATTTTCGCGGGTAGCATTATCGCCGCAATGGTCGTCACGACTCTGGCCCTTCCCGTGATTTCGCCCCATAGCGAGCTCCCGCTTACGCTCGGGGTGCTAGCTCACGAAGGCGGAACCGTCCTCGTCTGCCTCAATGGGCTCCGGCTGCTTTTCTGGCGGCCAAGCTGAGAACAGGGCCGTTTAAACCACTACCCGAGGCAGAGGCCTTCTTTGAACTCTGGCTTCGCATCTAACGCAGCCCAGCTTTCGGCAAACGCTTCAGGTGAATCCGCGAAGAGCGGACTGACCTCGAAGGCGAACGCGGGAAGTCCGGATTCATCAGTTGCGATCTCTACGCCTGCGGCTTTAGCCCAGCGCACCCATTGGCGCATTTGATCTTGTTTCGACGACTCCGGGGAATCGACCCCTTCGGCGTTTTTCACCGGGCTAAAATCGTCCTGTCGAAGAGTTTCGATGATGACAGGATTCTGCGCATATGGGAGCGCATCGAAGACAAACATCTCAAATTTATAACCGTTCGGTTCACTCGGCTTGACGACCGACCCATCGTTCTGAAGTCGGGCGATTTTTTTGTGTGCTCGGTGGAATGGCAGCGCATACGCCGCTTCTCCAGCACCCACCCGTGAGACAAACTCGAGCGAAAGGAGATGGATTGCGATGCTACCTGCCTCGAAAAGCAGCTCACCATCGGCATCAGTTTGCTCCTGTATCGACTCGGGAAGGTCAGAATACTCGATCACAACTGAGCGTCCATCGAGGGAGCAGAAGTGCCCGACTTTTTCCAAGGCGTAGGCCTTGCGGACCATCTTGCTCGACATGTCGCTCTTTGCCTCACGGTGGAATCCGATAAAGGTCGGATCGATGAACTGGACGAGCGGGTTATCGACCTGAAAGTAGCTGATGACATCAATACCAAGGGCCTGCATCTTGGCCGCAGCACCGCTCCGCACCAGAGCACGCAGCGATCCACCGTGCCCATCCGGACTCATCGCGATGGAATCCTTGGCCTCTAGAATGATCTTCCCTTCGTCATCTACGGCAGCCATCCGGCCCTGCATGAAGAAGTGGACGTTTGCTTTGTTTAAGCCCCAGAACCCAGCCGCCTTAAATGCAGCGAGGGTCGCTTCATGATTCACGCCGCTCGTCATAATAAACCACGGGATCGTGCATCCGTAGCGAGTTTGGGCGGCTTGGATCTTTTCCGCAAAGATTTGAAAGAGAGGCTTCTCTTTAAGAGGCGTGGTTGGAAAAGTGCCTTTCGGACCCTCATAGCCAAGTCGAGTTCCCTGCCCGCCAGCGACGACAAATGCCGCCACTTTGCCTTCACGCAGAGCAGCCTCACCGGAAGCCTTCATTGCGGCCCACAGTGCTGTATCTCCACCCGTTGACGGGTGCGCTTCATAGGGCGCAGGGGTGAGACCCTCGAGTGATTGCGCCTCCTCGCCTTCGCCTTTAACAAGCGTTTCGTAAAGCTTTGCAGTTTCGTCTAGATCAATCTCAGAGGCTTGAGCAAGGAGCTGAGCTTGTGAAGCTCCCGAGAGCTCATCCCAATATGCAAAGACATGGCCTTGACCGGCGGCATTAAAAGACTGACGGAGTGTTTCAGCGCTGTTTTCCATCTTCGATCGCGGAAGCTAGGCAGGTTGGCGCCAACGGTCACTTAAAAAAACGAGGGACGGGCTTTACTCGTTTGTGACACGATGTTCCAAGTGGCACCTTAACGCGCCGGCGGCGTGCTTACTTCTTCGAAAAGAAAGATCGTCTCATCCGCTTCGACATAGCCCAGCTTTTCGCGGACGATGCGCTCGAGAAAAGCCGGATCCTCCAGCATGCGCCTAAGGTAGACTTCCTGTCGTTCCTGATTGAGTCGTAGGGCATCGAGTTCCACTCGCATATCATCCTCTCGGCTCTGCATGTAGCGGTACTCCCGATACGTTTGCAGCAGCACAGTCGCGAAAGAAATCGAAACGGCGATAAATACGAGGAATAGGAAACCCACGAAACACTTGGCGAAAAGCGTACGCATCCCCAACGCTCATCCATCTGCAGTGATCAATCAACCGTAAATCAACGTCCAGAAGCGGATAAACAAACTCGTATCCTCTGTAGGACGGTGGGGAAACGCGGCTCAAGGCTCGACAAGGCCGATGAGACCGCTTTTTTTTATCCTTTTATGCCGCTGCAAGGGCATTTCAACAAGTGGACAATTTAAAAACATCGTGAGCAAATCCCCCACAAAACCTAAGATCACACCGGGCAATCGCACCTACGAAACCGCCCAGATCGAAGACCTTCTCACCTTCGCCAAGGCGCCGATCAATAAGGCCCTCGATAAGGCTGCTAAAATCGATCTCTACCGTGAGATGGTGCGGATTCGACGATTCGAGCAAGCAGCCTTACAAGCTTACCAAAAAGGAAAGATGGGCGGATTCCTACACCTCTATATCGGACAGGAGGCAACGGCAGTCGGATGCGTTTCTTTGATGGGAGACCATGACCACATCATCACCGCCTACCGCGACCACGGTCACGCACTCGCTGTCGGGATGGGGATGAACGAATGCATGGCGGAACTCTACGGCAAGTTCACCGGTTGCTCCAAGGGCAAGGGCGGCTCAATGCACTTTTTTGCTCCGGACAAAAACTACTGGGGCGGACACGGCATTGTCGGCGGGCAGACGCCCCTCGGGCTCGGAATTGCCTATGCAATGAAATATAAGGGGCTGAAGGGCTGTTGTATGTGTTTCCTCGGAGATGGCGCAGTGAATCAAGGTGCCTTCCACGAATCTTTGAACATCGCTGCCCTTTGGGACGTGCCGGTGATCTACATTATCGAAAACAACGGTTATTCGATGGGGACCAGTCAGGTCCGATCCAGCGCTCACCCAGAACAGGGGCTCGCTCAGCGGGCCGAGGCCTACAACATGGAATGGGACACCGTGCATGGCGAAAATCTCTACGAAGTTCGCGCCAAGACTCATCAGGCGATCGAACGCGCTCATAATGAGAACCGCCCCACGATGCTCGAGATTTTCACTTATCGCTACTACGGGCACTCTATCGCGGACGCTAATCATCACCGCTACCGGACTAAAGAAGAGATCAAGTCGTATCAGGAAAACAAAGACCCGATCGAGGTTTGGAAACGCATCCTGAATCACGAAGGCGTTCTTACCGATGAGTCAGCCAAAGAGATTGATGCAGCGGCGAAAGAAGAATCCAAAGTCTCGGTGAAATACGCCGAAGATTCTCCTTACCCACCAGCGGAAGAAATCATGACCGACGTTTACCACTCGGTCGATAACCCCGGCACCCACAACAACGAAGGGAAGATCTTCTTCAACGATCGCCTCCCTTGGGACGACACCTACCAACCGTAGGTTGTCGCAGAGCACATGGCCAGCGCTCCGAGGCTATCTTTGATTGTTTGTACGCAGCCCCGCTCCGGCAGTTACCTGCTGGGCGACCTTCTGGGGCTTGCAACAGATGTGCCTGAGCTGGAGGAGTGGCTGATTCCTACATTTCAGGTCCCTGAGGCGACTCGCTTTCGAATGCCGGATGATTTCGATCGGCTCGCCTATGTTCGCGAACTCGTCAGCCAAAAAACGTCCGCTAAAGGCGTCTTTTCGATCAAGATAATGGGTTGGAATTTTGCTGAGTTCATCGCTGAAATGCAGCAGCGCTCAGAATTTGCAGGCTCAAGCAAACGCGAGATCTTAGAAGCGCTCTTTCCCAATCCACACTTCCTTTTCCTCCGGAGGAGCAACCACTTGAGCCAAGCGGTCTCCTACGCCAAAGCGATCCAGACACAGCAGTGGCGGGCAGAGCACGAGAAACGCCGTCCTACTGGCCACGTCAGCTACTCCACTCTTTTCGTCCGGGACCAGTTTGTAGCGATCAACAAATCTGAGGAGCGCTGGAAAACATTCTTCACCCAGTCAGATCTCAAGCCATACGAACTTATCTACGAAGACTTTCTCAAGGAGCCTCTACAAACCCTGGGCAAGATCTGCGAGTGGCTCAATCTATCGCCTACCTCAAACCTCCCAGTGGTCGAAAAACGGCTCAATGAAGGGCGCCAGTCGAGTGTGACGAACGCTGAATGGAAAAAGCGTTTTGCGGCCGAAGAAACTAGTCTGAAAGAGCGAACAGAGCCCCCGGTAAGATTCCAAGCTGGGACGCTCACCCTCTCGGTTGAGAAACCGGCACTGAGCATCGAAGCTTTCAAAGCAGATAAACTAGAGGTCGTGATCACCAACCAAAGCACGCAGAGCTGGAAGGGCGGTGAAGCAGCCTATAATCAGGATGAAGGCTGGTTAGTCGTCGCCGGCAGCCTACCCTCCGAAGACGGCGTAATCGACTACCGCCCCTACGTTTTCCAAGAAGTCCCCTTCCCTCTCCAGCCTGGAGAGTCGATGGCGCTCGAACTATTTTTTCCCGCGCGGAGCAAAAGCGGCGTCTACCCATTCAACATAGCCCTAGAGCAACACCAGGACGGGCGATGGCAGAGCATCTCTGCGCCTACCGAAGTACGCCTCGAAGTTCGAAAAACAGTCAAACTCATCGAAGCCGAGGGTGTTTTTCCCTCTCTCGAGGAACTGACCGCCAACCAATGCCGTGTCCCTGGCCTCGGCATTTTCTCGCACCGCAATTTTCCTTGGATACACCATCAACAGCACGGCTGGATGTTCATTGATGTCAAAGGATCGAGCGCACATGAGATCTGGCTACACGATGAGGTCCTCAAATGGCTTAGCTTCGACCCGGACCAACCGGGGCAATTCTTCGACTACGAGCGCAAAGAAACGATTCGCTTCGTGGATTGCCAAGACGGAGAACGTCACTTTTATAACCTCGCTTCTTGTAAGCAGGAAACATATCCTCTACAGAAAATATCAGCACACGTTCCAGAAAGCACACTCGCCGGCAACTAATCACGGCCAGCCCACTTTAAAGATACCCTTAGACTTCTAGAAATCATGCCAATCATCACATATCGCCAAGCTATCAAAGAAGCCCTCGCTGAAGAGCTCGAACGGGACGAAAACGTTTTTATTATGGGTGAAGAAGTCGCCCAATACAACGGTGCTTACAAGGTAACCGAAGGACTTTGGGACCGCTTCGGTGACAAAAGAGTCATTGATACTCCGATCTCAGAAGCAGGTTTTGTCGGCCTCGGCGTCGGCTCGGCGATGTTGGGCCTGCGCCCTGTTCTCGAAATTATGTTCATGAGCTTTCTCTACGTTGCGTGGGATCAGGCTCTAAACAATGCAGGCACCGTGCGCTACATGAGCGGTGGTTTGAGTAATGTTCCGATTGTCATTCGCGGACCTGCCAACGGTGGAACGAATGTGGGAGCGACGCACTCACACACCCCGGAAAACATGATGGCGAATTACCCCGGTGTGAAGGTCGTCGTCCCATCAACACCGGCGGACGCCAAAGGACTCATGAAATCCGCGATCCGAGACAATGACCCCGTTTTCTTCCTTGAGAGCACTGTCCTCTACGGCAACGAAGCTGAGGTTTCGGACGATCCTGAGCTCCTCGTCCCGATTGGAAAGGCCGACGTCAAACGAGTCGGCACCGACCTCTCCATTATTTGCCACGGACGCCCAGTTCTCGAATCCCTCAAAGCTGCCGAGATTCTAAAAGCTGAGCACGATATCGACGTTGAAGTGGTCGACCTGCGTAGCATCCGTCCACTCGACGAAGCTACTATCATAGAATCGGTGAAAAAGACTTCTCGCGCCCTGCTCGTAGATGAAAACAAGCCGTTCTGCGGAGTCGGCGCGCAAATCTCTCACCTCATTCAGCGGCGTGCCTTCGACTACCTCGACGCACCCGTTCACCGCATCAGTGCGGTTGACGCACCAGCCATCTACAGCCCGCCGGCCGAGAAATTGCAGCTCCCAGATGCACAGCTCATCATCCGCGAAGTCCTCGATATGTTCAACGCGCGTGCCTAATCCAACTTAACTTTTAATCTTCTTTAGTCTCAACACCCCACGAAAACACCATGGCCGAAATCATTGAAATGCCGAAACTGAGTGACACCATGACAAGCGGAACGCTCGTCAGTTGGCTCAAAAAAGAGGGCGAAGCCGTCGCTGCAGGCGATATGATCGCAGAAGTTGAAACCGACAAAGCGACGATGGAGGTGGAGTGCTTCGAAGACGGAATCCTATTAAAGCAGTATCTCAGTGCCGGTGAGAGTGTTGAAATCGGTGGTGGGATCTGTGCCGTCGGCGAAAAGGGCGAAGCAATCCCTGAAGTGAGCAACTCTAGCGGCGGATCTTCCGAGCCTGCCGCCAAAGAAGAAAAGGCTGAGGCAGCTCCTCAAAAAGCAGCAGAGCCAGCGCCCGTGCCAGCAGCGAGCCCTCCTCCTGCGGCCAGCTCCGGCAATGATAGCGGCATAAAGGTTTCCCCACTCGCTAAGAAGATTGCCGCAGAACTTGGGGTCAGCCTTAGCGGCGTTTCAGGAACAGGCCCTGGTGGCCGTATCGTTCGTGCCGATGTCGAAGCTGCCGCGAAAAACGGACCGACGCCCGACGCAAGCGCCCCTGCAGGACCTGCACCCGCTTTACTCGCGGAGGAAATCATCCCCGTTACGGGCATGCGCTCCGCGATCGCACGAGCTCTTGTCGGCTCAAAGACCCAAGCCCCTCACTTCTACCTGCAAATAGAAGTCGACGGCGCGCCCCTCTCTGAACTGCGCAAGTCTCTAAACGCCAATCTCGCAGACCTGCCGCCTGAACAAGGTGGAATGAAATTCACGGTCAACGATCTCACTCTACGCGCTTCAGCTGAAGCTGTTCGCCGCGTTCCCGCTATCAATCGTTCTTGGATGGGCGATACGATCAAGCAACATGGCAGTGTCCACCTCGCCTTCGGCGTTGCGATTGACGACGGATTGGTTACGCCCGTGATTCGAGATGCACACGCTAAGACGCTCAGCCAAATCAGCGCTGAAGCCAAGATCTTGATCAAGAAGGCTCGCGGCAAGAAACTGAAACCCGACGAAATGTCCGGCAGCACCCTGACGGTAACAAATCTCGGGATGTTTGGCATCTCGGACTTTTACGGCATCATTAATCCACCAAATGCCGCGATCCTAAGTATCGGCGCCACAATCAAGACACCTGTGGTGGCTGACGATGGCAGCATCGTCGTCGGTTACCGGATGAAAATTGGCTTAAGTGGCGATCACCGCGTCATTGACGGAGCTGTCGGCGCACAATACCTCGCGGCCCTCCGCGATATTTTAGAGGCGCCAGCGACAATGCTGGTCTAAAAACCCGCCTCCGTAGCGGACTCTACCCGCTTTGTAGCCAACAAGGCCTATTCTCAATCGGCTCAGGTCGAGTCACGAGGTCGCGTACGGGCATCTCGCTGATAATGAGCAATTTAGCACATCTATCAGTGTTATCGTCGTAGAGAATAGTGGCATACTGTCATTATAAACAGCTGTAAATTTGACCGATTATAGGCAATTTATCTGGCCTACTATAGGCATAACCGCCTAGCTTGCGGCCATCATGAGTCGCCCTGTCAAAGCTGCCACAAGCATTACTGCATCCCTACTCCTAGGGCTGTCGCTGTCCGCTGGCGTGGTGCACATCGACTTCGATAATTTTATAAACGCTTCGGGTAACACTGTAGACCTCCGCGATAACAATCGAATTACAGACCAATACGAGGCCGCTTACGGACTCACATTTTCTGGTGTCCGCTACAACTCGAGCGGAAATAGGGCATCAACCCAATACGGGCTGTCAGTCTACGATACGAGTGGACCGAATACAAACGACGATGATCTGGAGCCTACCTACGGGAACGTGGAAGATATCTTTGGATTAAGCGCTACTTACAATCCTGGCAACGTTCTCGTTATCCAAGAAAACGGTTCCACTGCGGAATGGGGTGCCGACGACAATGCCAAAGGCGGAAAGATCAAGATGCGTTGGGAGGAAGCTGTGACGCTCACCGAACTCGTCTTCCTCGACATTGGCGACAACGACGAGAACACCTTTGGACTCAACTTTAAGTTTTACTACGCTGACGGCACTACGAGTTCAAAAAGCAATGTCTTCGGCGAAGGTGCTGACAACATCACACTCTTTGAGCCTACGACAAACAGCTGGCTCGACAACAAGGGCAAGTCCATCACTGGCCTCGATGTTAAATATAAAGCATCGAGCGCGTTGGCATCCTTGAGTTTCACGCCAATCCCTGAGCCAAGTAATCTCCTCTTTGTAGGCACCGCACTGTCGATGGTCCTCGTTGGCACTCGCCGACGCCGAACGGCACGCAAAACGTCCGTCACAGCTTAGAAAGTTTACCCTATCTCGTATCTTGTCTCGTGATATACATTAAAGCCTCGGATCACTCCGGGGCTTTTCTGTATTCAAAATCGCCTGACGACCTGATCTAGGCCTATCGAAGCTTATGCCTCAGCTCGCTTATGAGCATCCGCTTCAATCGCCGCCTTGAGAGCTTCGATTGTCTTATCTGCGACAGCCTTTGCCCGATCGAGATCTGATGGCTCGCTAACATCCTCCTGAGCAAAGACGTAGAATTTGATCTTAGGCTCCGTCCCACTTCCTCGAACCGCGTAACGGTAACCATTGTCGAGTTCGATAAAGTAGAAGTCTTGCTTTGGTATTTCTTTACCATCCGCATCTTTAAAGACTTGGGTGCCAAAGTCATTGAAGGTCGTAACTCTAAACTCACCGACGCTCTTCGGCGGATCATTCCGGTAACTGGTGAGGATATCAGAGATTTTCTGGGCACCTGCAGCGCCCTCGTAGTATAGATTTACCATCCCTTCGAGGTAGTATCCAAAACGCAGATACACCTCATCAAGGTAGTCCAAGACCGTCTTGCCCTGCTGCTTGAGATCAGCCGCCATTTCGGCAAACATCACTACAGCCGCATTGGCATCCTTATCACGCACGAGATCAGTACCGAGATACCCATAGCTCTCTTCCATACCAAAAATATAGAATGTGCTACTTTCGAGGAGACCTTTTCGGCGCTCATCAGAGGGGATGGCGTCATAAACTGATCCTTTAATTTCGTCTCCTCGGGATTGAAGAAGCGTTTCTTCGTAGATACGCATCTTTTCACCGATCCATTTAAACCCGGTCAAAGTTTGGATACACTTCACCCCATGACCCTTTGCGACAGCCAGCATAAGGGGTGATGTTACAAATGTCGTAACCAGTGTCGCATTGTTCGACCCATTGGCTGGAATCATTCCGAGGTCTTTCATCTTCTGCGTCCGGTAGGCGGCCATCATCGAACCCGTTTGATTTCCGCTCAGGAGGACGAATTCATCATCTGGTCCTCGGACAGCGACGCCCATACGGTCCGCATCGGGATCTGTCGCGAGGACGATATCCGCACCGGTTGCTTTCGCTTGTTCAATCGCCATTGAAAGAGCATCGGCGTTTTCTGGATTGGGTGACTTCACGGTTGGGAAGCGACCATCCTGCACGGCTTGGATCTCAACCTCGGCGACAGGCAGTCCAAGAGAGCGCAACATGCCGGGCGCAGTCACCCCACCCACTCCATGGATTGCGGTGAAGACCATGTCCGGCTTTTCTTTGGCTGAAAATACCTCTGGGACGAGGATGCTTTCTTTTAGTGCGGTATTGTAAGCCTCATCCGTCGCCGCATCGAGAGTTACGACCTTCGAAAGGTCCTGCTCAAAATATTTTGGGGTATCGGCAAGGTTCACTTGGTATACTTCGTGAACAATTCCCTCCGCATGAGGATAGACGACTTGTGCGCCATCCTCGAAATAGACCTTAAAGCCATTGTCGTGATATGGATTGTGACTCGCGGTGATCACAACGCCAGCGGTGGCACCCACATGACGAACAGTATAGCTGAGCTGTGGCGTCGAGCGCGGGCCGTCAAAGATCGACGCCTCGCCGCCAAGGCTTGTCCATACCGACGCCGCTAATTCACAGAAGTGACGTGAAAAATGGCGGACGTCGTGTGCGATAACGATCTTCGGTGCCTCCGTTCGGCCCGCCTTACAAAGGAAACGCTGAGAGTAATTGAAAAGGCCCATCGTCGCGCGGACGATATTGAAGTCATTGAATGCTGCAGTTCCGACCGCTGCGTGCTCGGGCGTCTCCATTTCACTGGGGGTGCCTTTCTCAGCAGAAGTGACGACCCCACCGATGGTGCGACTACGCATGCCGCCGGTTCCGAACTCTAATGCCTTATAAAAGCGATTATCCAGCTCTGCCCATTCGTCCCCATTAATCAATTCAGCCAGACTCGAGAGCGCCCACTCAGGGAGAAAGCCTCCTTCGAGCCAGGCCGTAATATTTTCAACTGAGGAGGGAAGGATATCACCGGACGCACCGGCTGATTTCACTTTGGCTGAGAGATTTTCCATAAGCTCTTGTTAGGATTAGAGAGTCATGTGTAGGAATCAATCGAAGATGTCCAAAATCGTAGCTTGGCAGCAAACCAAGGTTTCGACTATTCGATTTCGAGCCAAACCGCAGACTTCGAGTCATAGAAATAACGCGGATTTTGGCTCCCTTCGAAATACCAAAGCCAAGTCTGTTCACGCGCTTGATAGACCCACGAATATGCCTTCGACGAACTCCAAAGCCATCCAAGCTCAAGGTCATACCACCAAGCCCCAGTTGCTTGAGCGTCATCCGACCCCACCGCAATCCAGCCATGCTCCAAATGAAATACCCAAGGCCAAGTTTCGGTCGTGTAGGTAAAGGTGCCCAACCACTCACTCACAAACCAGTTTGGAGCATCAGCCATCGCAACAGCATCCAGCCACGCATAGTCGAATCGACTCCAGTAGTTTGGATGCACAAAGAGCGAATTGATATAGCGTCCTAATTCAGCATTCAGGACAATCCCGCCGCGACGAAAAAGAGCGCCGGAACCCACCATCCAAACGGCGTAACACGGTTCGACTCTGCGGTCCTTTCAGCAGATGATCTGAGCGAACACCGCTGCCAGTCAGTATCGACTTCTCCGAACCCCTCCGCGACCCCGATGACGGACGCTAGGTGTTCATCGGGGACCGATTCCAATCCGTCGACCGAAGAACCGTCCCGCATGGAACCTAGAGATCAAGTTTCGAAAAGAATAGCATGTTCAATAATACTTGAACAAAATCTACTGAACTGCACTGTCGCTCATCGAATCTATGAGCAACCCGCTTCCAGACTCTTCCTCAACGAGAGGTGCCCTCGATGGTCTCACAACCTTCGAGCAGGAAATCATCGAGTTGTTTGTGCGCGGAGCACAGCTTCTGAGTCTCCCGAAGTCGGTCGGCGAAATCTACGGCCTACTCTACTCCTCGGAGCACCCGCTCACTCTCGACCAGATTGTAGAGCTACTGCGAATCTCCAAGGGGTCGGCCAGCCAAGGCCTACGCTTTTTAAGCGGCCTGGCGGCCGTGCGAAAGGTCTACGTGCCCGGTGACCGCCGCGATCACTATGAAGCCGAGGTGCGCCTCAGACGCCTCGGCGAAGGTCTATTGCGCGAAAGAGTTGATCCCCATATTCAGAGTGGCCAAGAACGGCTTGAACGCCTTGAAGTCCTCGCAGACGATTTAAGCCCCCACCTCAAAGAACGTTTTCAGCGACTTAAAAAGTGGCACACCCGCGCCCGCAGAATGATGCCATTCTTACGGCGCATTTTTCCCCAGTAAGTAACGTCCATCAACGGACCAAAGACAGTTCAACCCAGCGACCGATTGGTTTCGCGCTCAAAAGAGCACGATCGACCAAGGGCGGCAGCGTAAGATTTCAACTACCACCCACACATCCACTACGTGATTAAAAACATCTACCCAGAATTCGCCCGCATGCTAGGGCGTGAAGACAAGGAGCAACTGCTTAAGCAGCAGGGCATCGTTGTCTGGATGTACGGCTTGAGCGGAAGCGGGAAAAGCACGATTGCAGACGCTCTCGAACGGAAACTCCACGCAGAAGGATGGCTCACGCAGATTTTAGATGGCGACAACATCCGAAGTGGATTGAACAACAACCTTGGCTTCACCGACGAGGATCGTAGCGAGAATATCCGCCGCATCTCCGAGGTCGCCAAGCTCTACCTCAACACTGGCATTATCACCCTCACTAGTTTCATCTGCCCCCGTCGCGAGCTTCGCACCTTGGCCCGCGAAACCGTCGGTGCCTCCGATTTCATAGAAACCTATATAAAAGCGAGCTTTGAGACCTGCGCAGAGCGAGATCCGAAAGGACTTTACGCAAAGGTTAAAGCAGGCGAAGTGAAGCACTTTACGGGCAAAGACTCTGGATTCGAAGAGCCCGCAGCTGAAGACGGAGCAGTGATCGTCGATACTGAAGAAGGCACCCTCGAAGCCTGTGTTGACCAGCTGCACGCGATCATCATCAAGCGGATTCAAGAAAAAGCTTAGGCTCAAACCCTTCCCAACCGAATTTAAAAGAAAATCGTATGAAACAAGACTACAATCTAAGCCATCTGAAAGTCCTCGAGAGCGAGGCTATCTTTATCCTGCGTGAGGTCGCAGCTCAATTTGAGCGACCTGCCCTACTCTTTAGTGGTGGTAAAGACTCGATCGTCGTCGCCCACTTGGCGAAGAAAGCCTTCTGGCCGGGGAAGATTCCCTTCCCACTGCTTCACGTCGACACCGGTCACAATTTCCCCGAGACGATCGATTACCGCGACGAATACGTCAAAGAACTCGGCGCACAGCTGATCGTTGGCAGCGTCCAAGATTCGATCGATAAGGGACGGGTAAAAGAAGAGACAGGCCTCGATGCTTCTCGGAACGCCCTCCAGACGATCACTTTGCTCGATTCGATTGAAGAACACGGCATTGACTGCGCACTCGGCGGCGCCCGCCGCGACGAGGAAAAAGCACGGGCAAAAGAACGCTTCTTCTCTCACCGCGACGATTTTGGCCAATGGGATCCAAAGAACCAGCGCCCTGAGCTCTGGAATCTCTTCAACGGCAAGATGAACCCAGGCGAGCACTTCCGCGTCTTCCCGCTCTCAAACTGGACCGAGATGGACATCTGGCAGTATCTCAAAGAGGAGAGCATCGACCTCCCAAGCCTCTATTATTCGCATGAACGCGATGTCCTCGTCCGCAAGGGCGTGATTCTCGCGGTCTCCGAGTTTGTTCAGCCACGCGCAGACGAAACGGTTGAAAATCGCCGTATCCGCTTCCGCACGATGGGCGATGCCACCATCACTGGAGCGGTCGAATCGGACGCCGACGACATGGACAAGATCATCGCCGAGGTAGCTGCTGCGCGCCAGACTGAGCGTGGCAACCGCGCAGATGACAAACGCTCCGAAACCGCCATGGAGGACCGCAAGCGCCAAGGTTACTTCTAAACCGAAGTTCGCTATCTCCTCCCAGCCATTCGACCGAATCAAAACTCAAACAACTTTATAAAATGGAACTTCTTCGCTTCACCACTGCCGGCTCAGTTGACGACGGTAAAAGCACGCTCATCGGGCGTCTCATGTATGACACCAAGACGATCTTTGAAGATCAGCTTGAGGCTGTCGAAAAGACTTCAAAAAACCGGGGCGACGGGCACGTCGATCTCGCTCTCCTGACGGACGGTCTTCGGGCTGAGCGTGAGCAAGGTATCACGATCGATGTGGCCTACCGCTACTTCGCGACCCCGCGTCGCAAATTCATCATCGCCGACACTCCGGGGCACATCCAATACACCCGTAACATGGTGACCGGAGCCTCGACCGCCAATCTCGCGATCATCCTCATCGATGCGCGTAAAGGGGTCATCGAGCAAACCTGCCGCCATAGCTTTATTGCCAGCCTTCTGCGCATCCAGCACCTCGTCATTTGTGTCAACAAGATGGACCTCGTAGACTATGCAGAGGAAGCCTACGACAAGATCGTGAATGAATACAAAACATTCGCTTCACGACTCGACATCCCTGAAGTCACTTTCATTCCGATCAGTGCACTCAACGGCGACAATGTTGTCACAAAGTCGGAAAAGACGCCTTGGTATAACGGGACAACTCTCCTTTATCACTTGGAAACCGTTTATATCGGCACAGATGCGAACCTCGTCGACGCGCGCTTTCCTGTTCAGTGGGTTGTTCGCCCGCAGAGCGACGAATGGCATGACTTCCGAGGCTATGCCGGCCGAGTCGCTGGCGGTGTCTTCAAGCCAGGCGATGAAGTCACTATTTTACCAAGCGGATTCTCATCCAAAATCAAAGCCATCCACACCTGCGAAACAGAGGAGAAAGAAGCCTTTGCTCCAATGTCAGTGGCGATGACGCTTGAGGACGAAATCGATATTTCCCGTGGCGATATGATCGTCAAGGCGAACAACCAGCCAAAGGTCTCCCAAGATCTCGATGTGATGGTTTGCTGGTTCTCGGAAAAGCAATCCCTGACGCCTCGCAGCAAATTGATGATGCGACACACCAGTGCCGAAGTGAAAGCGATCGTCCAAGAAATCCAATACAAGATCGATGTGAACTCGCTTCACAAAATCGAGGATGTGCAGGAAATGAAGCTCAACGAAATTGGCCGCATCAAGGTTCGCACCAGCGCACCTCTTTTCGTTGATAGCTATCGTCGCAATCGGGTTACGGGCAGCGTTATTTTCGTCGATCCTTTCACCAACGAGACCGTCGGCGCGGGCATGATCCGCTAAGATCCGGATGGAGTAAGAACACTCCAGAACACCAACCAAAGGTTATCCATTAGCAGTATTCATCAGTTCGGTCAGACCGTCATTGAGAAAGAGGCGAAAGCCCTCGCTCAGCTCGCGGCGAATCTGCCCGAGTCATTTGAAGACGCGTGCCGTTGTATCACAAACTGCCGTGGATCTGTTGTTCTCAGTGGGGTCGGTAAAGCCGGTCTCATCGGCAGAAAGATCAGTGCCACCCTGAGTAGCACCGGCACACGCTCACTCATCCTTGATCCGCTCAATGCATTCCATGGCGACCTAGGGATGATCGGGACGACTGACGTCGCTCTGCTTTTGAGCAATCGAGGCGCCAGCGGGGAGGTCATCCTCATCGCTGAATACTGCCGCGAACAGAAGATCCCTATCATCGCCGTCACTCAGAGCGACTCAACCCCGCTCGCGAAGATTGCAGATATCTCGCTTGCTTACGGCGAATTCGAAGAAGCCTGCCCTCTCCGTCTTGCACCCAGCACGAGTACTACACTGATGCTCGCCCTGGGAGATGCGCTCGCTCTGGCCGTCCAGAATGAGAAAGGCTTTACGGAGTCGGACTTCTCTAAATTCCACCCCGCTGGCTCGCTCGGAAGACGGATGAAGAAGGTCGAGACGATCATGCGCAAAGGCGATCAAATCGCCCGCGTCAAATCATCGGCACCCGTTTTTGAGGCGATGACCGCTCTCTCGAAAGCACGCTGTGGACTGTGTTTAATCACCGATGAATCAGAACATCTTGTCGGCGTTTATTCTGACGGGGACTTCAGGCGAGACGGCATGGAGCAGATCGATCTTCAAGAACCCGTCGGTAATCGATGTGCCAGACCTGGAAAACGCATCCAGTCGGGACGCATCGTAGGGGAAGCCCTCAACCTGATGCGCGAGGCTCGAATCAACGCCCTACCCGTTGTCGATGAAGACGGCATAGCACTTGGACTTTTAGATATTCAGGATCTTGCTTAGATTTTTTTACAGTAGACACCTTAATCAGACGATAAACTAACAATGAGCAATAAAGTCGCCTTACTAACCGGGATCACCGGACAAGATGGATCCTATCTCGCTGAGCAGCTAATCGAGAAAGGGTACACCGTTCACGGCATGATCCGCCGCTCAAGCAGCTTCAACACAGGTCGTATCGACCACCTCTTCAACGATCCCGAAATCTACGGAGAAAAACTTTTTCTCCACCATGGCGACCTGACCGATTCATCGAACTTGAATCGCCTACTTGAGAAGATCGAGCCTGATGAGATCTACAACCTTGGTGCACAAAGCCACGTAAAGGTTTCCTTCGAGGTTCCTGAGTATACGGCGGATGTCGACGCGATCGGAACCCTTCGCTTCCTCGATGCGATCAAGGAAATCGGGCTCAAAGACAAAACGAAGTTCTACCAAGCCTCGACCTCTGAGCTTTACGGCAAGGTGCAGGAAGTTCCGCAAAGCGAGACGACTCCCTTCTACCCGCGCTCCCCTTACGCTGTAGCCAAACAATACGCCTACTGGATCATCGTAAACTATCGCGAGTCCTACGATCTCTTCGCCGCAAACGGCATCCTCTTTAACCACGAATCGCCACGGCGCGGTGAAACTTTTGTGACACGAAAAATCACCCGCGCTGCCGGCCGCATTGCGCTCGGGATGCAGGAAAGGCTCACCTTGGGCAACCTCGACGCCCAGCGTGACTGGGGTTACGCACCAGAGTTCACTGAAGGGATGTGGCGCATTCTTCAACAGGACACGGCCGATGATTTCGTCCTAGCAACCGGAGTCATGTATCCAGTCCGTGACTTCATTCGCTGGTCGTTCAAGCATGTAGGCATCGACCTCGAATTCACCGGTAAAGGCGTTGACGAGAAAGGAATTGATCCAAAAACGGGTAAAGTCATCGTCGAAGTCAGTTCGGCTTATTTCCGTCCCTCCGAAGTTGAGCAGCTGCTCGGAGACCCCGCGAAAGCAAAGAGGATCCTCGGCTGGGAAGCTAAAACCAAAGCGGAAAAGCTCTGCGAAATCATGGTCAAAGCAGACTATGAAAAAACCAAAGCGCGCGGCTACTAGTCGACTACCCTCCTACCCAGTTTATCATGGAAAAGAAAGCTATCGATAGGACGGCACGCGTCTACGTGGCTGGGCACCGAGGCATGGTTGGCTCAGCGCTCGTCCGCCGCCTTAAAAAGGAGGGATTTGCGAACATCCTGACACGCACCCGGAGTGAGCTCGATCTCACCGACGCGGTCGCGGTCGATCGCTACCTCACTGAAGCCAAGCCCGATGTCATGATCATCGCGGCAGCTAAAGTCGGTGGGATCCACGCGAACAACACCTACCCTGCGGAATTCCTCTACGAGAA
>CAWVVV010000006.1:0-102680 GCA_963933835.1 uncultured Puniceicoccaceae bacterium
GACTGCTTGGCGTGGGTGAGGATCTCAGACACTACATTCACGTAGTTCTTAATCGAGCGTGCGGAGAGTTCAAGGTCTTGGAGCCACGCTTTGAGGTCAGGGGCGGTGAGGTCTCTGACAAGGCTATCCCCAAAGAAGTCTGCAAATCGCTTCGAACGATTTCGGAAGTCTGAAACGCTTCGTTCTCTCAATTGGCCCTTCGCCTCGCGTGCCTCCTTTGAAGCGACCATCTCACCCACAAGTTGAGCGATGGTCTTTTCGCCTCCATCTGGACGTAACCGGGGGAGGGCAAACTCAATCGCCTCTCGCAGGCTCAGGTTCTTCTCTCTGAGGAGGGGAAGGGCTTCGGTGAATTCGCGGCGTTCGTTGGCAGTGGCTTTGAAGTATTCCTCACCCTGCTTTTTGGCTCCTCTGAATTCATCGGTGGCATAGCGTTCAGCTTCGGCCTTAGTTTTGAATTGGCTGCGTTTCCTGCCAGTTCCTGTCACCTTGGCGGGAACGGTTACCGCGAAGGAGCCTCCAAAGGCTTTCCCTCCGTGAGTATTTACGATCTCCCGAATGTAGATTTTCGAGTTTTTTGGGCATTCCCACTTATCAAGCCCATTGGCAGCGGTTGCTTTCATGGGCACAACACTGCCACTGCGTGCATCGGAAAGCAAGGAAAAGACAGGAATCCGACAGGAATAATACTCTATCGACCTGAAAGGCGCATAGAAAGTGGCGGAGAGAGCGGGATTCGAACCCGCGATACCCTTTTGGAGTATACTCCCTTAGCAGGGGAGCGCTTTCGACCACTCAGCCATCTCTCCGGAGTGGAAAAAATTAAAGGCGGGACATTCGCGGATGGGGGTAGGCTGGGCAACCATTTTCTATCCGTAAATTTGCTCAGCGTGAAACGACTGAGTTGAAGCAGCGCGATTTAGACCGGCAGTGCTTGAAGAGCGGCTTCTGGAGCGGTCTCGTTGATCTCGAAAAATGGGTTGCGAGTGAGGAGGCGAACGTGGGGAAATCTGAGCGTGAGCCTTTTGCCTTCCCTCGTTTGAAGGGTGCCTCCTTGGGCTTCGATATCTTTGCAGGTATCGGCTAGATCCCGAACGAGCTCCGTTGGCTTCGAGCCAGTGGTGGGGGAGGCTGTATCGTTTTTCGGATTTTCAAGAAATTGGGTGACGAGCGCGAGCAGGGGTTGGTCCTTTGTCTCGATCGAGAAGGCGACTTCATTCATCTGCGGGTTTTCGATCTGCAGGCAAATGACAGAGCCGGCAGGGGAGCGTTCGACGGTTGTTCGGATCAGGCGATCGACGATTGTGTGGCAACTGTTTTGGTCGGCCCAAATGCGCGGGCGACTGTCGCCGATGAGGCGAAGCTCGATGCCTTTTTGAGAGGCTTGGATCTCATTGAGCGAAATGACTTGGCGCAAAAGCGCGTTGAGTTCGATCGGTGATCGGGTTGTGCGTTCGAGAGCGACTTGATCGGAGCGCGCATCGTCAACTTTCTGCACTTGGATCTGCATCGAAGCCAGAGCGTCTGCTGCGAGACCAAAGAGGCTCTGAAAGACGGCTGGGCTGGGGGTGTGGTTTCCCTTTAGTTCGACTTCGAGGAGGTTGAAGACGGAATCGAGGGCATTGATCGGGTTGCGCAGTTCGTGCGCGATTTGTCCGATCGTGCGGCAACGATCGCTGTCGAGTTCGGTGAGGCGAAGGTTCTCTTTTTTCGCTTTTATGAGCTCTTTCTGAGCAGTGAAAAAGTTTTGCTGAAGAGCACGTAGGCGGCTTTCGGCTTCTTTGCGTCGGCACTTTTCCTGATGCTGTGCGCCTGCTCGCTGGCAATAGATGAGGGCGAAGGCCGCTAGGGCGAGAAGAGAGCAGAGGATGGGGAAAGTCATTTCGTAGGCAGTTGTGCGCCGGTCTTATGCGCCAGCGAGAGTGAGAAAAGGTGCGCCCTTCTTCGAGGACATGCCTGAGGCTGGCGTTGGCGCGGAGAGTGAGGGTTGCAGGACGGGAGGCATCGGATCTGGCGTGCTTCGGTGAGGTAGACGATTCACCTTAGAGAAATCGGAATGAGTGCCTTAGACTTTAACAAAAAATTCATTGGCTCGGCCGCTCCCTTGAGAGTGTTGGCTGGATCGCCGTCCCTATGGGCGATTCGAAGCCCTTACATTTTTGAGAAATGCGAAAAAAGTCTTGTCTCTTCCTCGCGGGAACGTCTTCTTCCAGCGTTTTTCAGAGAGCCGGATTAGCTCAGCTGGTAGAGCAGAAGACTCTTAATCTTTTGGTCCAGGGTTCGAATCCCTGATCCGGTACCAGTTTAATTTTTAGTGGAGTTCGCCGGCTTAGCTCAGTTGGTAGAGCAGTTGATTTGTAATCATCAGGTCGTCAGTTCGAATCTGACAGCCGGCTCCATTTTTCCCCTCCTAAGTGTGAGGTGTGATTAAACCAAAGAAAATTTTTGAGGCTATTTCAGATCGCCTCGCTCTCGTCCTTGACAGTGAACAAATGAACAAATAAACATCTGAACCCTATGAATGAGCTGACTGTGCGCCAACAGGAGATCCTCGGATACCTCACTCTTCACCAAAATGAATATGCCACATGGCCAAGCTTTCGTGAAATCAAGGCCCACTTCGGCTTCAATAGCACAAATGCCGTGATGGGCCATATCCGTGCCTTGGAGCGCAAAGGATACATCAGCCGCGTGCCCGGTCAGGCGCGCACCTTTCGGATCAATCTGGCGCTCGACGACGAGAGCGTTCCGGAGGAGTCCCTCGATGTCGTCGATATCCCCGTCTATGGGCATATCGCGGCGGGTTATCCTGATGGGGTAGAGCCAGCGGGGGCGATCGGTCGCCTCCAAATAGACGCCCAGACAGCAGGCATCCGGCGTTCGCGCCGCAATTTCGCTCTCCGCGTTCGAGGCGAGAGTATGGTGGGCGTTGGGATTTTCGACGGTGATACCGTTGTCATCGAACAAAGCGCTCCGAATGACGGTGATATCGTGGCAGCCCTGATTGATGGCGAGACGACGCTCAAGCGCTTCATTAATCGCCCCGGCCAGTCGCCCTACCTCAAGGCCGAGAACCCGAACTATCCTGAACTGCATCCGATCGCGGAGCTCGTGGTACAGGGCGTCGCGCGGTCGGTCGTACGCAACTTGTAGCAGTCAGTTTGAGCCCCAGTGAGAGCGGGTTCTCAGCGCGCCAGTTTTTCCTCACCTTTTCCATTGACGTAGGGGGGTGGATTTCCAGCCTTCACGTTCTCCTTAAACGATGGTGGTAGTAGCTCAGTTGGTTAGAGCACCGGCTTGTGGTGCCGGGGGTCGCGGGTTCAAATCCCGTCTATCACCCCATTTTTTCCATCAGTCGTTTGAACTACGACGCAAGCTAGATAAATGACTTTTTGAGCTCTAGGAGCGGCTTTTTTTGTACCTAAACAAGCCTACCACAACGGCAGGTGAAGACCTCTGAGCTCTAGGCTAGAAATACCTCGAACGACGAATGATTTGTTCCGCTGCCTAAAGTAACCCGCAGGCTATTGCCGGCTCGGTTCGGCTCGGCACTATGTCAACAGCACCTATGGCAACTGTAGAACTATCTATCAATGGCACCTCGCATCGATTCGAAGGCGTCAACCCCTCGACACCACTTCTGTGGGTCATCCGTGATGAGGCAGGCCTTGTCGGAACGAAATTTGGCTGTGGCAAAGCGCTCTGTGGCGCCTGCACGGTGCACTTGAATGGCAATCCCGTCCGCAGCTGTATTCTGCCTGTGATTGCCGCCCAAGGCCAAGAGATCACTACGATCGAAGGTCTCGCCGACGAGGATGGCACACTCCACGCGCTACAGAAGGCATGGATCGAGCACGACGTTCCTCAGTGTGGCTACTGCCAAGCAGGTCAGCTCATGAGTGCCGCAGCGCTCCTCGAACGTAATCCAAAGCCTACTGACGACGATATCGACGCCGCCATGTCGGGTAACCTCTGCCGCTGTGGCACCTATCAACGTATCCGCAAAGCAATTCACAGTGCAGCCGAGAAAGGAGCTCAATCAGTATGAAGAACAGCACTTTTGATGACGGTATCCCTGGGGTTGATTTTCCTGAGTTCCTTACCGAGAAGCATCGCAGACAAGCTGCGGGCTCTTCGGCCCTCAGTCGTCGCCATTTTCTAAAGCTCGGTGGTTTAGCGGGCGGCGGTCTTGTTCTCGCCCTAGGCCTCAGCCGTCCAACGCAAGCAGTGGCAGCGGAGGCTGACGCTGAGAGTGCGGGCAGCGATGGGGCGTTTGCTCCCAACCCATTTCTTCAGATCACGGCGGATGGCACGATCATCCTCTTTGCAACGAATCCAGAAATTGGCCAAGGGGTGAAAACGACCCTTCCAATGATCCTCGCGGAGGAGCTCGATGTGCCGTGGGAAAGTGTCGAGGTGCGGCAAGCGGCTATCGGAAAAGAATTTGGCAACCAGTCCGCTGGTGGCTCGCGGTCAGTCCCGACGCGTTGGGACGGCCTCCGCGTCGCCGGTGCCACGGCGAAAGCGATGCTCCTGTCTGCCGCCGCGAAAGAGTGGGGCGTGCCCGAGAGTGAATGCGAAGCGAGCGCAGGTTTTATCAGTCATTTGCAGTCCGGACAAAAGGCGGCCTACGCGGATCTCGCTACCGCTGCTGCTGCGCTGCCCGTGCCGGAGCCAGGTTCGCTCACTTTGAAGTCTCGCAGCGACTACAAGTTGCTCGGTAAACGGATTGGCGGGGTGGACAATGAAGCTCTTGTCACCGGGAAACCACTCTTTGGCATCGACCAAAGTCTGCCGGGGATGCTCTACGCTGTTTACCTGAAAAACCCCGCCCACTACGGCGAGATCGAATCGGTAGATTTGGCTGCAACCAAGGCGCTTCCAGGCGTGACAGATGCCTTTGTCGTCGAAGGTTCCGGTGGACCCAATCAGCTTGCTACTGGCGTCGCGATCGTCGCTGAGTCGACATGGGCTGCGTTTGAAGCGGCCAAGGCCGTCGACATTCAGTGGGATCGCTCAATAAACACCGAGAGTTGGTCTGGCTTTGTTGCCGAAGCCGAAGCGAAGAAGAACGACCCTCAAAAAGTTGTTATGGAGCAAGGCGATCTCACAGCCGCCTATGCTGAAGCTTCCCAAACTGTCGAAGCAACTTATGTGTATCCATTTCTTGCGCACGCTACTTTGGAACCTCAGAATTGCACCGCATGGTTCCACGACGGGAAAATGGAAATCTGGGCACCGTCGCAGACTCCGCAATCAATAGGGCCCCTCGTTTCGCGGGTTCTTGGATTGGATCAGGAAAATGTGGTGACTCATCAACTACGTATAGGTGGCGGTTTCGGGCGCCGGCTGATGAATGACTATGCAGCCGAAGCGGCTGCGGTTGCTCACCGTGTGAAGGCTCCGATCAAGCTCGTTGCCACACGGGAAATGGATACCGCACATGACTTCTACCGCGTTGGCGGGGTTCATCACATTAAAGCTGCAGTCGATGCGAAGGGGAGTGTCTCAGCCTTCGAAGATCATTTTGTCACTTTCACGGAAAATCCAGAGCGCGGTCGACCCGTCCGCGGAGGTGGGATGAGGCCGAGTCTCTTTCCATTCCCGATGGTAGCCAATAGCCGCCTCGCGGAGACACAGTTTAAGCTCAACACGCCATGCGGCTGGTGGCGGGCCCCCGGTTCTTGTTCACTCGCATGGGTCCTCGAGAGCACCCTGCACGAGCTGTCCACTGCTGCGGGTCGGGATCATCTGGAGTTTCTCCTTGAATTGATGGGAGAGCCTCGTTGGCTGAAAGAAGGAAACTACAATTCCCTGCACACGGGCCGAGCCGCCGCCGTTATCCGCAAGGCCGCAGAAGAAGGTAATTGGGGTGCGCCACTACCGAAAGGCAAAGGTCGTGGTCTTGCTTTCTATTTCAGTCACTCAGGCTACTTCGCCGAAGTTGCTGAGGTTTCGGTCGATGCCGTGAAGAAGGTGAAAGTCGAGCGCGTGGTTGTCGCGGGTGACGTGGGGATGGTTCTCAATCTCAGTGGTGCTGAAAACCAAATTGAGGGTTCGGTGATGGATGGCCTCAGTGCGATGGCCGGACAGTCGCTCTCGATCGAAAACGGAGCCGTCCAAGAAGGTAATTTCGATCGCTACCCACTTTTGCGCATGAGCTCTACTCCGAAAGTCGAAGCCCACATGATCGAAACAGACTATGATCCCACCGGACTTGGTGAACCCGCCTTTCCGCCGCTCGCACCTGCCGTCTGTAATGCGATTTTTGATGCCACGGGCACTCGCATCCGACAAATGCCGCTCAGTGCACAGAGTTTTAGCGTCTAGACTTTTGGATACTGTAAGCTGATGCATGCTCTCTGGCCCCAGATAGAAACTTGGATCGACAATGGCAGGCGCTTCGCCCTCGCAACCGTTGTTGCGACAGAAGGAAGTAGCCCGCGCGAAGTGGGCTCTGTCATGGCGATCGATCCAGTCGGACCCCACTTTATTGGTTCCGTCAGTTCTGGCTGTTTGGAAGTCGAGGTCATCGAAGCGGCGAATGAAGTGATTGAGCTTGGACGTGTTCGCTATTTCCACTTCGGCCCTGAAAATACGGTCCTTTGGGATGATGGCCTGACCTGTGGGGGACGCGTTAAAGTGCGCTTGGAACCTTGGATGGGGCTGGCGCAGCGCGGACTATACGAACCCGTCGTTAATGCGTTAAGGAATTGGATACAAAATGACCGCTCGGGTGTAATCCTTAGTAGCGATTTGGAGCATATAGCCATCACCGCTACGGATGTGGTCGGCCCGGCTGGTAGTTGGTCGAATGCGATCATGGAGGATGCCTACACGCTTCTATCGGAAGCTATGCCTTCACGGGAAATTGAGGTTGATGAAAAAAATGTCTTTGCTCGTTCCATCCTGCCACGTCCTCGACTGTTTATCGTCGGTGCTGTGGAGGTTGCGATAAAGCTCGTCGAGCTTGCTAAAATTGCTCGCTGGAAAACGCTCGTCGCCGATCCGAGGGAAGCTTACACGCAGGCCAGTCGTTTTGAGCAGATGCCAGATGAACTCATCGAGGGCTGGCCGGAGACGGTGATCGATGGATTGAATCTAGGTCCACGCGATGCCGCTATCGTTCTGACGCATGATCCAAAAATTGACGACGCCGCCCTGATCGAGCTCCTTGATACCCGTGTTGGCTATATTGGGGCCATGGGCAGTCGAAAGAGTCACGAGAGTCGCCGCGATCGACTTCGCGATGCTGGGATTAGCGACGAGCGCCTTGAGCGTATCGACGGCCCCTGCGGCCTTCATCTCGGCAGCGCAAACGCCGTCGGGATCGCGACAGGTATTCTTGCCGGTATTTTGCAGTGGCAAGCACGCGATAGTGCGAGTGATGCGGAGCCGCCGTTGTGAACCACGAAGACATCTCTGCTATCGTCCTTGCCGCAGGGCTCTCTCGCCGAGCGTTTCCAAGACATAAGCTCCTGATTGAGTACGAAGGGAAAGCGATCATCCGTTCCGTCGTTGAGGCTGTTTCTAGCATCGGCTTTGGGCAGACAATCGTCGTCGTCGGTCATGAGCGTGAACGTATCGAAGACACGCTCGAAGGGCTCGCCGTAAAGTTCGTCTTCGCGCCGGACTACGCTAAAGGGATGGGCCATTCTCTTGCCGCTGGAATCCGAACAGCGAAAGCATCGGCGTCAGGTTTGCTCATTACAGTCGGCGATCTGCCTTATCTGAAAGCGGAGCACATCAAAACCGTCGCTGATCACTTCATCGCCCACAAAGGTGAGCACCACTGCATCCCGACCTTTCAAGATCAGCCCGGTCATCCGGTCATTCTTGGCCCTTGGCTCCGCCCTGAATTAGAATCGCTCCATGGTGATGCCGGCGCCCGGCACTTGCTACAAAGCCAAAGTGAGAGAAAGCGGATCGAATACGTAGAGGCAAAAAGCGTCGCTGCAGTTTACGACGTTGATCATGAGTGCAGCTAAATGGCGCAGTGATTGACCGAGTCGCATGTCGCATCGGTCTTATCCAAATAGGGGCTACCTATGTTCGCCCCGTTGTTTCAAGCGACGGCTGTCGCTTACTCTATCCCTCGAGCAGCTTGCTGATCTGTGGCAGGATGTCTTCGGGGTGGGCCCATTGTTCGTCAGCGGGCTTTTCGATCAGAACGTTTCCATCGGCGTCGAGGAGGATGAGGTAAGGGATGCCGCGAGCAGCGTGTTTGCGAAGGGGGGTGCTGCGGGTTTTAGCAAAATCGACGGCGAAGAAATTCATCTCTGCCCAATTCATGTATTCGGCCATCGCTGCGGCATCGCGATCACTGCTGACGAAGATGAGTTCAAATTCGGGATGCGCTTGGACCACTTCGTCGTAAAATTTTGAAAGTTTAGGGGTGAAGAGTCGGCAGGGTGGGCACCAGTGCGCTGAGTAATAGACGGCGATGTATTTTTTCCCTTCGAGGACGTCGGTCGAGGCCGCTTCGAACTCCTCGCCGGAACGTTTTACGAGGGTTGCCGCGAGGTCATCGGCGAAGCTGGCGAGGGCGCTGTTTGCGAAGCTGAGAACGGCGCTCGTCAGGAGGAGTTTAAAAATAGTTTGTTTAGGCATCATTATAGTCTCGGTTATCTTCCAGTTTTTGCGAGTGATTCTGCTAAATAATGCATTCTATTCAAATTTCGCCAGCTGTGTGCCGATTTTTTAGTGTTTAATAGCCCAGTTCATCAATGAACGGAAAAGACTTTAACGAGGTTGTGAGCCTCATTACCAAGCGGGACGATCGGTTCGATCGCGGAGCCTACAATTTTGTCCGCGAAGCGCTTGACTATACGGTCAAGCAAGTGGGGCTGCAGCCAGATCAGCCGAGCAAGACAAAGCATGTCTCGGGGCGCGACCTGTGCGAGGGGGCGAAAGCTTACGCTCTGGAGCAATATGGTCCCATGGCGGGGAAACTTCTCGAAACGTGGGGAGTGCGCGCAACGGCGGATTTCGGTGAAATCGTTTATAATCTCGTCGAATTGCAGGTTTTTGGCACCCAAGAGGAAGATCGCCGGGAAGACTTTATCGATATTTACGATTTTAAGGATGCCTTCGAAAAGCCGTTTCTGCCGAATGGCCAAGGAGACGGCAGCGCAGAGTTGAATGAGGATACAGCCCCATCAAATGAGTGATTTAGAGAGCCAGAAAGCTTTACGAGACCAACTGCGCGCGACGCTCTTTGCAGAGCAGCCTTTACGTTCCACGCTCGAAAACGGGCTGACCGTTCTCCATCGACCGGATCATGCCGCGGGGCTGATTTCGGTTCAGCTCTGGGTCAAGACCGGCAGTATTCACGAGGGCCGCTGGCTAGGCTCGGGGATCTCGCACTATCTCGAGCATATGGTGTTCAAGGGCACGGCGAAGCGCGACGATGGTGATGTCGCCCGCGAGGTGCAGGAGCGGGGTGGCTCGATCAACGCCTACACCACGTTTGACCGAACGGTCTATTACGTGAACCTGCCTTCCGAACATCTTGATTTTGCCGTCGATCTGCTCACCGATATGGTCTTTTCGCCCACCCTGCGCGATGAGGATGCGGTGAAGGAGCGCGGTGTCATCCTTCGCGAGATCGATATGGGAATGGACGATCCGGATCAGCAGCTCTCCCACGCGCTCTTTGCCACCGCTTACCGAAAACATCCGTATTGTTGGCCTGTGATCGGGCGGAAGGATCTTTTCAGCGCGCTGACAGGTGAAGACCTGCGCGCTTATCACGCTGAACGCTACGATCCGTCGAACGCTGTCCTCGTTGTCGTCGGTGATGCGGAAGAGGGCGCGCTTGAGACTGTTCTAGAAGAGCGCGTAAAGGGTTTCACCTCGAAACCGGTTGCGCCCGTTGTTGTCACGCCGGAGCAAATGCAGCTGGCGAAGCGGGAAAGTCGCTTATCGAGCGATGTCACGCTCTGCCGAGGAACGCTCGCGTATCGAATTCCCGGCATCGCTCATCCGGATGCGCCTGCGCTGGACCTATTGGCCTCGTGTCTAGGACATGGTCATAGCTCGCAGCTGTGGCGGAGTCTGCGCGATGACAAGGAATTGCTCCATGATATCTCGGCCCATGCATGGAATCCGGGGGAGGGTGGACTGTTTTGTATTTCCTATGTTTGTGAACCCGGAAAGCGGGAGGTCGTCGAGGCCGCGATCGAGAATGAGATCGCACTTGTCGTGGAGAACGGCGTCGAAAAAGCGGCGCTCGAAAAAGCCAAACGCGGCGCATTGGTAAGCGAGGTGAATAGTCGCAAAACGGTGAGCGGACAGGCCTCGCGCCTCGGTCTCGCTGAAGTTGTTGTCGGTGATCTCGGCTACACTGAGGCCTATCTTGAAACGCTTCAGGAGCAAAGCCCTGCCTCTGTCCGCGAGGTCGCAAAACGCTATCTCGTGCGCAATACGCAGACAGCCGTTTCGCTCAACCAAAAGGTAGCGGATGAGGGTGCGAGCGTGCGCCGCCCCCAGAGCTCGGGCGCGGACGATTTTCAGCAGATCGATTTGCCCAATGGCGCAAAGCTGCTTTGGCAACACGACCAGCGCCTGCCAAAAGTTCACCTGCGTTTTGCCGCCCTCGGCGGGGCCCATTACGAGTCCGCTGAGCATCGCGGTATCACCGATTTGATCGCAGCGATGCTGACGAAAGACACCGATGCACGTTCGCATGCCTCGGTTTCGGAGGAAATCGAGCACGTCGGGGGGCAGTTCAGTGACTTCGCGGGGAACAACTCTTTTGGCCTTTCGCTTGAGGTGCTTTCACAGGATCTCCCCCTCGCGCGCACCCTGCTGCACGACGCCTTGCGTGCGCCGCGGTTTCTGCCCGATGTGATGGAGCGTGAGCGCGCGGGATTGATCGCTTCGGTGAAGGACCGTTGGGACGACAATGTTGAGCGGGCTCACATGCTCCTGCGGGAAAAATTCTTTGGCTCCCATCCGCTCGCAATCGAGCCGGGAGGGACGGAAAAGACGCTCGCACAGATCTCAATCGATGACCTCCGCGCATATCATGAGCGCATGCTTGTCGGCGAAAATGCCATCCTCACCGTCGTTGGTGACTTTGACCCCGATCGAGATTTGGAACTCTTCAAGGAGATGCTCCTCGACTTGCCTAAATCGCAATTTGCTAAGCAAGAAGTTCCGTTTTCCCCGTCGCAGCAGTCAGCCCACGAGGTTCACGTGGCACGGGAGCAATCCGTCGTCCTTCTGGGATTTCCCGATCTTGGGATCAAGGCGCCACAAGAGCTCTGCGCTCAGATTCTCAACGCTGCTTGCGCAAGCATGGCGAGCCGGCTCTTCCGCATCGTGCGGGAGGAGAACAACCTCGCCTATTTTGTTTCTGCCCACCGTTCGCTGAGTTTGAATACGGGGATGTTTACCCTCTACGCTGGGACGCATCCGGATTCTGCGGATCAGGTCTTGGATGTTTTCCATGGCGAAGCGAAGCGCCTGCGTGAGGAGGGACTCACACCGGAGGAATTTGATCGGGCGAGGATTCGCCTTAAAGGACAGATGCGAACCGGGCGCCAGGCGATTGGAGCGCGCGCGAGTCAAGCTAGCCTTAATGCCCTTTACGAACTTCCGATCAATGAGTGGAAGGACTATGACGCGCGTCTCGATGCGCTGACCCTGAACGATGTTCAGACCTACGCTGCCAGCCAGTTTCAAGCCAACCTCGGTGTCTCTTTGATTTTGGGGCCCAAGGCGGACGTAGCAGAGTAGCACCTTCAGCTGATAAGAGATTTCCTCGCCCTTTGCTCTAGAATTGCTTTTTAAAAGAGGGACAGATGTCTCTCCTTCGTCGCAGACCAGAGAAGAACGAGCGCCAAGGTTTTGCTTTGATCGTATCGCTCGTGCTCATGGCACTGATCGTTTTGCTTGTAGCAAGCATCGGGACTGTCGGGCGAGTGCAGGCACGGCTTGCTGAAACTCGCCAAGCCCAAGCCCTTGCACGTCAGCAAGCTCTCTATGGCCTAGGCCTCGCGATCGGGCAGCTTCAGGAGAGCGCTGGGCATGACCAGCGCATCACCGCGCGCGCCGAGATCCTTGGGCAGGGTCAGGCTGCTCAACCCTACTGGACGGGTGTCTGGGACTTTACCCAGGGAGAAACTGAACCAACGCCGCGCTGGCTTGTGACGGAAGATCCGCTCGCAGCACAAGGGGCTCGCCCCGTTCCAACCCAAGCCCCCAATGATCCGATCACACTCGTAGGTTCGGGCACGGTAGGTGGAAGAACCGATTTAGAGGTCGCAGTCCCACAACTCGAACTCATGACGATCAATCCCGCAGGCCAATCCGTCGTCACTGGCCGCATCGCCTGGTGGACCGCCGATGAAGGGGTGAAGGCGAGCCTCACGGCGGTGGAGAATCCGATCGTGGATGACCTTGTCTGGCGCCAAGCGAATCCTGCTCCTCGCTGGGAGTCGCTTTTTAGTGATGTCGATCAAGATGACGTCACGACCGCTCAACGCATCGAACAACTCCTTACCTACGCTCAGCTTGAGGATGAAGACAGCTTTGATGTCGATGACACTGTATTTGAAGATCACTACCACGACATCACCTTCGCCCATAATGGCCTCCTAACGAACCCGCTCGATGGGGGGGGCTGAAGTTAAATATTCAAGATGCGAAGGCGAACCCTGTTGACCGCTTCGATGATGTCTTTGGCAAAGGCGATGTAGCAAGAGTTTGGGACGAATGGGTAGATGAAGAGATCTGGGTTGATTCAGACGTCGGTGGTAATCTACTGATGAAACCCATTACTGTTCCCGCGTATGAAGTGCTTCCCGATGGAATGCCGTATATGAATGTGACACCAGTGTTGTCAGAGATAACTCTCTTCATGGCGTTTTTTCATCATCATACTTATAATGAGCCAACGACTCGCCACTACTTCGACGCTGAGTTTACAAATCCTTTTCGATACAGTCTGCTCTTGGATGAGTCTGACTTTAGAGCCCTCACAATCAACGCATCGGGTCTTCCCGCTTATACCCTTACAGTCCAGGGAACAAATCCCGGAGAATTTGGTCCGTATGATTTAGATAAGATGCAAATGTCTTCTGGCACTGCCGCGACGTCTTCGTGGATTGAGTTCGATAAGGTTCCGGAGGGTAATTATAGTGGAGAAGCAAAGCTGAATCCTGGTGAAGTGTATCGGCTTCGAGACCGAGACCCGGATGAAAATCCGCAAGGGCTGATAAAGCGAACGAATGTATCGGAGATGCGCTTAGGTTCGGCATTCAAAACAACGGGTGATAACATCACTTTGGCCGCTCGCTTTGACGAAGGTGAAAAAGTCTCTTTTGCGGTCTACAAAGGAGCATCCGTTGGGGTTGAGCCTATCTTCCTCTTAAACAACCTTTCCTTTGACAGCTTCCAGTATTTCTTCCCTGCCCCCTTAAGCAGTGAGTATGCGAGAGGTGAGAACCCAGATTTTGCAAATGGTGAACAAACGGTAGCTTTCCATGCTGCGATCGGTCGGGACTTCGATTGGGAGTCAGGTGCTTCGGTAGACTTTCTTCGCCAAACGGATCTTCGGACTCCCGTATTTCCGATGGGTGAAGGGGCGGTGCGGATGGCGAGTACAAACCCAGTAGATTTGCAGGATACAGATACGGGCATCCATCAAGAGACAGAGTTGTTTGCAGATAGTGCATGGCGCGATAGCACCTATGGAAGCTACGGCGATATGCGTCTCTACGATGTGCCGACTGGGGTTGCTCTGACCCTGGGATCGTATCGGCTTTTGCCATACAAAAGTCTACCGCCATACGCCTTGGGTAGCGCTCTTGGTTCACGTGAAGTAGAGGAGTTGAATACGGCCTTTGACCGCTACTTCTTATCAACGCCGTCAGCCTCCCTCGTAGGTGGATTTGATAACGCCCGGATCGCTGCTTTTTCGAACGCACCTACCTCAATTGATCCATTGGAAGAATCGGTAGGCCAATATCTCTTTCTCGACGGCGCCTTTAATTGGCATTCAACAAGTGCTTCGGCTTGGAAGGCAGCGCTTCATCAGACTTTCAGTGAAGTGCACCCGGTAACTTACACTGATCCATCGGGTCAGCTGAGGGAGATTTCGACAAGCCAAGGGGTGTCTGCAATTTTCAGACATCCGTTTGGGGCGATGAATCAGGTGGATCTCGAGGCGGATGTCACGATTTCGGGCATGTCGATCAATGATCGCAGGCGAGTATATTTCCAGCAAGGAGTTCGGCTTTTGGATGAGGAGAGCCTGGATGACTTAAGCGAGGCAATAGTATCGGGATTGCAACTACAGGAGATCCCATTTGCTTCTCTTTCCGACTTCTTGAATAACGGGCTGTTGGATCGAGCGATTGAGGGTTCGGGGATCAATGCGAAGTTCATGCCTCATGCCAACGGCTACATTGGGCAGAGTGACTTGGCAGCAGTGCTCAGTTTGGCCCCGGCGGTGCGCTCGGATGTTTTTATTATTCGTGTTTCTAGTGAGATCGTGAATCCCGTGACTGGCGAAACTGAAGGTTCCGTTGCGCTCGAAGCTCGCTTGCAGCGGATTCCGGACTTTCTCGATGGTTCTTCAGCAGACTCAATCCCGAGCTCGACCAGTAGCGTGGCCGGCAGACGTTTTAAAATCCAATCCTTCCGATGGCTCGATCAATCAAACGATATTTAGGCTACGCCTGCGCATTCTTCACAACGACGGTTTTGGTGTGTGGTCAAAGTAGTGCTCAAGAGGTGCCGACCTATTCTGGCACAATAGAGTTCTTCGTGAGAGGCTCAGGGAATTTTCGAAACCTTACGATTTTCGAAGAGGCCGGCACTTCTTTGACGATCAACTTGTTCAATGGCCGCCGAAGTGCGTCCTATGACTACACTGGGCGCTTGGAGTATGGATTGTTTCGTCAGACAGGGTTGATCGATGGTGTGCCTCAATACGTCCTTGCTGGAAAGGTCACCCTCTCGCCTAGCACGGCAGAAACCTTAATCCTTGTGATCGAAAATCCTGCTTTTGGTGTAGACCCTGAAGCGACTGAGTTTCTCCTCTTTAGCACCGCCGACGATTTGCAGTCATTGCCGTGGGATCATATCGCTTTTTGGAATCTTACGGGTGCAGGGCTTGACGGTACTCTAGGTGACGAACTCTTCAAATTAGGCGACGGGCTCAATGATGCACAGTCTATCGAACCTTATCTCGAAGATAAGAGCACGATGATCGGACTTAGTATCCGTTTTAGTGGCCGTGATCGCGTCCTACTTCAGTCGAGAAAGCGCTTTTATCCGAACCGCCGCGTCCTCTTTGTGTTATTGCCGCCAGAAGACTCTGACAGCCTTGCAGTGGAGGTCTTTCGGATAACGGAAATCAACCGCGAGCTAGCGGAGTAGGGGGCTAGCTACTTCTTCCGTTGGTCGAAGGAGATGACTTGATCGTTTATGAAGCGAACGAGGCCGGTGATGCGGGTGTCGCCGCCGATGGTAGTCCCGACACTGGTGCCGATACCGACGTTGCTGCCGTATGAGCCGCCGCCAATCCCGATGCTGAAGGCTGGGGAGCTTTTGAGGTAGATCCAGCGCTCGACGTCGGCCTCGGCGCTCACCTCGGTGGTGCGTTCATCGGGTTCGCCCCATGCCATGAGGACTTGCTCGGTCGTGAAGCCAACGGCGATTTCGCCTGATTGAATCGCGGTCTGGACCTCGGCAGACCAGCCGTCGAAAACAGCCTGATCAGCGGAGATGCGCTGGCTTGGAGACTTCGTTGCGCAACCGGATAGGATGAAGGCTGCGGCGAGGAGTAGAATCGAGGTTGTCTTTACCATGATGTGAAAACCTGCCTGATCGTGTTCCGGCTGGCAAGGGTACCCTGTGCGGTTTTTACGCCCAAAGGTTGACCGATCGGGGACTTGCCCTGCATCGTCTTCCACAATGACTGAGCATCAGGAGAGCGTGTTTGATTCTGTGAATGTGGCGATCGAAGCCTTGGCCTCGGGCGGGCAGATTATCGTGACCGATGACGAGGGCCGTGAAAACGAAGGCGATCTTGTGATGGCGGCGAGCAAAGCAACGGTTGAGCAGATCAATTTTATGATCCGGCATGCGCGCGGGCTGATTTGTGTGCCCATGATTGGCCACAGCCTAGAGCGCCTAGGCATCGCCGATATGGTTCCGCAGAACCGCGAGTCCTTCCGGACGGCATTTACGATTTCGGTCGATGCAGCGCATGGGATCACCACGGGCATCAGTGCCTATGATCGGACCCAAGCAGTCTTGGCTCTCGCCTCGCCGGGCAGTACGCCGACTGACCTTGTTCAACCGGGGCACATCTTTCCTTTGCGTTCGCGTGAGGGTGGGGTGCTGGAGCGAGCAGGGCATACCGAGGCCGCAATTGATTTGGTGAAAATGGCCGGCCTTGAGCCATGCGCCGTCATTTGCGAAATCCTCAGTGAAGATGGTTCCATGGCGCGACTGCCAGAGCTGACTGAGTTTAAGCGGGAGCACGGCCTTCCGATGATCTCAGTCGCGCAGCTGATTGAGCATCGCCTCTCGGACGAGCGCCTTGTTGATCGCCTCTTCTCAAAGCCTTTCACGTCAGACTTTGGCGAATTTACCCTACACCAATACCGCTCTCGTAGTGATCACCGGATACATTCGGCGTTTTCGATCGGTGAGCTGGATCTTGAGCCGACCCTTGTTCGCGTGCAGGTAGAGAACGTTTTGCACGATGTCTTTCGTGCCAGTGGAAGTGATAGCTTTAGGACGATTGAAGATGGTCTCCGGCAGATTGCTTCCGCCGGGAAAGGCGTCTTCTTATACCTCGCTGGAGATAACACTGAGGTCACCGGACTGGAAGAATCGGCTCCGACGGACGCGCTCGCAGAGGTCGATAAAGAGCTCAGACGGTATGGTATCGGCGCCCAGATTCTGACTGATCTTGGATTAAAGAAAATTCGTCTCCTCACTTCTCGTAAGAAGCGCTTGGTCGCGCTGCAAAGCTACGGGCTCGAAATTACCGAGCATGTTCCATTGCAAACGGAGCAGGACTGATCGATGGTTTTATTGATCGAGAACTGATCAGCAAAATGGATACGTCTAATGTATGGCGGGATGGTTGGGTTAAATGGCTGCGTTGGGTCGGAGTTCTCCCGCTGGGATTGATCCTTCTGTTTGCAATGTTCGCGCCCTTTGTCCCGGCATCCGTTGCGATGCACGAACGGCTCGTTGTGAATGCCTTTGGCAGTGCAGTCTACCTCGGGGTGTTCCTCGTTAGTATGTATCTTTTTAGCGATCCCACTCGGCGTGAGGGCGAGCGACGGTGGTCAGCATTTGTTCGTGCATTTGCGTGGGTGCGACTGTGGCACGGGATGGTGTTTGCAGCCGTAGCGACGGGTGCGCTGATCGGGGGAATTCTTTTTTCGCTAATTGGAACGCTAATAGGAATGGAGCCCGCTCCTTATAACATGCTATTATCTGGCCTCCGGGACGGTGCTTTCTATGTTTTTATTTGGGCTCCGGGCGCGAGCCTGATAGCTTGCGTTATGTTGGCTTTTCATGGCCGGAAGACTTAGTGATTGAAAACTTAAACCCTACAAAACTATGAGCTCAGAATCCCCTGATAACGTTGCTCCTGGGTGTGACTACCCGCTCAACGCCTCCGCTCCGAAAGCCAACCGCGATGTCACGCAGTGGGTTGATCGAGTAACGAAACTTCTTACGCCTGATCGCGCCTTGATGCTGCGATACTACCGCGGGACGCAGGTTTATATGGCGTCTCATCCAGATGTGCGTGCGTGCTTTCGAGGCAAGGAGCGCCCCACCGAATTTGGCGATAAGGTGTGGGATATGACCTTACGTCTGATGGCGTATCTGGAAGACAAGCCGGTTAAAAGTATTCTCGAGATCGGTTGTGGATGGGGCTTGCTTGGGATTCATCTGGCACGCGTGCATCAGGCTGCCGTTCTTTGCAGCGATGTGGATAGGAAGCTCGAACCGATTGTCTTGAAACACGCTGAGCTGAATGGCGTTGATCTCAGCTTTTCCTCGATTGGCCTAGCGGATCTGCCAGACGAAGCCCTTGATGTGGATCTGATCGTGGGCTCTGAAATCTGTTATTGTGAGGAGCTAAAGGTTGAGCTCTGCGCCTTAGTTGAGAGAGCGAAGGAGGCAGGCGCTCGACGCTTTATGATTGCGGACCCAGGTCGTCCTGACTTTGAGGGCCTTTGTGATTTCTGTCGTGAAAAGTTTGATACAGATCTCATCGACATCCGATTGGAAGGTGAGACGAAACCCAGTTGGATTTTATCGGTTCAGCTCTGACCTCAAAGGTTCAGTTAAAACGCTAAGGAGTGAAATTGGAGGGACAGGCTCCCGCCTGTCCACCACGAGTGCACTGCTCCTGATTAGCTCAGCGGACCGACGGGAGCCGGTCCCTCCAGTGGTGATCCCTAATCTGATTGGAATTTGTGGCAAACAACGAGGAAGGTAGGGCCGCTTGTCCCCAAGCGGCCGTAGTCGATTCTCAAAGGCGCTACTAGCCTGTGCGCTCAAGTTGCTCTGTTCGTCCCTCTAGGGACAGAGGTCCCTCCCTATGTGAATTAAGCCTTCGAAGGGCTCACGCTGATGATGATCGATTTCGAAGTCGGCGTGTGACTTTCTTTAGCTGTGCTTTCGATCGGGACGAGAACATTGGTCTCCGGGAAGTAGGCTGCGGCGCAGCCGCGCGGAAGGTCATAGGGGATTGCTAAGAAAAGGTGCGCCTGGCGTTCTTTCCCGTCGAAGTGACTCGTGATGTCGACGGGCTGTTCAGTGGTAATGCCGCGCTCAGCCATGTCATCTGTATTCAGAAAGAGGACACGTCGCTCGTTTTTGATTCCGCGATAGCGATCGTCTAGACCATAGATCGTTGTATTGAATTGATCATGGCTTCGAATCGTCATGAGGAGGAGCTTCCCTTCTGGGATGTCTATCGGTGCTAGCGCATGGGAGTGAAAGAGGGCTTGTCCGCCAAGCTTTGAAAAGTCGAGTTCGCGCGCGGCATTGTAGAGCGTGAAACCTCCGTCTACTTGAACGCGCTGGTTGTAGTTTTCGCATCCAGGGATGACCCGAGCAATGCGTTCACGGATCGCATCGTAGTTGTCGCAAAACGATTCCCATGGGATGTCGTCGCCGACAGTGGATGCAGCGAGGCCGCAGATGATACTGACTTCGCTCCTCAGGTCCGGTGATGCTGGCGTGAGCTTTCCTTTTGATCGATGCACGATGCCCATTGAGTTCTCCATCGTCACAGATTGAGGGCCACCTGCTTGTTCGTCGTGTTCTGAGCGTCCAAGGCAGGGGAGGATGAGCGCCGTCTCACCGGTGATGAGGTGGGAGCGATTCAGCTTTGTTGAAACCTGTGCAGTCAGGCGGCAGTTCTTTAGGGCCTGCGCGGTGTAATGAGTGTCCGGTGTCGCGGATAGAAAATTGCCGCCAAGGGCAAAGAAGACTTTCCCTGTCTCATTGGCCATCGCTCTGATCGCAGCGACGGTATCCACTCCATGGTGACGAGGGGCTTCAAAATTGAACTCCTTTCCTAATGCATCGAGGAAGCTGTCCGGCATCTTCTCCCAGATACCCATCGTGCGGTCGCCTTGGACGTTGCTGTGTCCGCGTACTGGGCAAACACCGGCGCCGGGCTTGCCGAGATTTCCTTGGGCGAGGAGTAGGTTGACCACCTCCTGAATCGTCGCGACGGCATTGGCGTGCTGAGTCAGTCCCATCGCCCAGCAGAAAATTGTTTTCTTCGATTTCGCGAGGACTTTGGCCGCGTCTTCGATCTCTTCTCGCGAGAGGCCGCTTTGATTTTCTACGGCATCCCAAGAGACCTTTTCAATCGTATCGTGCCAGGCATCAAAGCCTGCGGTGTGATGAGCGATAAAGTCTTTGTCGAGGACTGTGCCAGGAGCTGACGCATCGAACGCGAGCAGAGCCTTAGCTAGACCTTGCAGAAACGCTTGGTCTCCGTTGATTCGAATCTGGAGATATTGAGTCGCCAGTGAGACAGGTTTTCCGAGGATGCCGCTGATCTCCTGCGGATGGGCAAAACCGATAAGGCCGGCCTCCTTCAGAGGATTGACCGCCACGATCTGGCAACCGTTCTGCGCTGCAGATTGCAGTGCGCTCAGCATGCGCGGGTGGTTTGTCCCCGGGTTTTGTCCTAGAATGAAAATCGCTTCGGCCTGATCGAAGTCTTCGAGTTGGACCGTCCCCTTGCCGACGCCAATGGAGGCATTGAGCGCAGCGCCACTAGACTCGTGACACATGTTAGAACAGTCGGGGAGATTGTTCGTCCCGAAGGCACGGACGAAGAGTTGGTAGATGAAGGCTGCTTCATTGCTTGCCCGACCTGAGGTATAGAACATCGCGTCGTCGGGCGTGGGGAGATCTTTGAGCTCGCTGGCGATAAGTGCGAAGGCGTCGTCCCAGCTAATTGGCGTGTAGTGAGTTGCTCCTACAGTGCGGACCATGGGCTCGGTGAGTCGCCCTTGCGCTTCGAGCCAGTGATCGGTTTGGCTGAGGAGGTCGTCGACAGAATGTTTAGCAAAAAAATCGGCTGTAACGCGTTTCTTTGTCGTTTCCCATGCGACTGCTTTGGCACCGTTTTCACAGTATTCGAAGGTGCTGCGCTTTTTCGGATCGGGCCATGCGCAGCTCGGGCAATCGAAACCGCCCTTTTGGTTCAGGTTAAGGAGGGTGTGATTACCTTTGATAAACCCTGCCTCCTCGGCCACGAGTCGCATCGCGGCAGTGACGCCTGGTAGACCCGCAGCCCAAGTCTTTGGCTTGCTACGTTTGAGGTCGGCGAGTTCTTCTGGGTTTTCGCCGAGCTCGCTAGATGTGTTGGGTTTACTCATTTGAGCTGAGGATGCGCTGGGGATGGGTGTAGATGTTGAAACGATTTTCCCGCAGAAAGCCGATGAGCGTCTGCCCAAAGTGTTGCGCGAGTTCGACCGCGAGGGAAGAGGGTGCTCCCAGCGCAGCAATGATCGGGACTTGGGCCACGGCCGCCTTTTGGATCAGCTCGTAGCTGACGCGGCCGCTGAGAAGTAGAATAGAATTGCTCAAGGGCAGGGCGCCGTTTTTGGCCGCGTTCCCGATCAGTTTATCGAGCGCATTGTGACGACCAATGTCTTCGAAAAGCGAATCAAGTGTCCCATCACAGTCGAAGAGAGCTGCTGCATGTAATCCGCCTGTGTCTTTGAAATTTCCCTGATGAAGCCGGAGGGTGTTTGGGAGTTGGAGAAGAGTGGCAGAGGCAATTGTCGGGGCGAGTGGATCGAGGGTGGGGCTCTCAGGAAGCTCGATTTGCGCCAGGTCTGCTTTTCCGCATACGCCACAGCTGGAAGATGCATAGAGCCCGCGTTGGCGATGCTCTAATGAGCGAAGGGGTGGGTGACTCAGGTGGAGCGTGATGCGGCTGCTGTCGTCTTGCGCACTGTTGATCCTTTCGACCGCATCGACATTTTCAATCAGGCCTTCGGCGATGAGCAGGCCCAGCGCGAGCTCCTGATCGGCTCCTGGGGTTCGCATTGTGACAGCGAGAGGTTCTTCGATCAGCAGGTCCGTTTTCGGATGTCGATGGGACACCTTGATTTCGAGCGGAGCTTCTTCGGCGAGGGTATCCCAGTGTTCCGACGCGTGACCGTCGATATGGCGCATGAGGCGGGTCGATTTGGTGCCTTCAACAGGGT
The DNA here is from genome assembly GCA_963933835.1 of uncultured Puniceicoccaceae bacterium. Classification (GTDB taxonomy): domain Bacteria; phylum Verrucomicrobiota; class Verrucomicrobiia; order Opitutales; family Oceanipulchritudinaceae; genus CAWVVV01. Next base: position 21,729 of record CAWVVV010000006.1, read on the forward strand.
GCATGGTTCACAGCAATGCGGTTCGGCCTCCGCGTAAACTCGGAAGTTCAGCTCACAGGTAGGGAATTCCACTCCGATCGATCGGCTTTGCACTTGCCGATGTGACATCGGGCGTTTCTTATATTAGGTTCTGTTTATGGCGGAGACCGCTCTCATGGCGGCTTTGACCTTTCTGAGCAGAGAATCGATTAATCTAAATTTTTACGGGACTTGATCTATGAGACAGGTACTTGAAGGAAATACACAGGCGCCACAGAGCGCATCGAGTGAGGAGGCTTCTACGTGAAGAGCCTTCTCGAATTCGCCCGATTTAAACAAGAGCGTCAGCCCATTTCGATGGTGACCTCTTACGACGCGTGGAGCGCTCAACTGATCGCTCAAACCGCAATCGATGTCGTCCTAGTGGGCGATTCAGCTGCGATGGTGATGGGTGGGCACGCTTCAACCGTCCACGCCGATATCGAAACAATGGCGGCGCATACGGGAGCGGTAGCCCGTGGTCTGAATGGCCAAATCTTTCTTGTCTCCGACCTCCCTTTCCCGACCCATCGCATGGGTCTTAACGAAGCCCTCAAAAGTGCCGACCAGCTCCTCAAAGTGGGGGCTCAAGCGGTAAAACTCGAAGGTGTCCGTGGTCACGAGGATACCGTTCGTGGTCTTGTCGAAAGCGGTGTGCCCGTGATGGGGCATCTCGGTTTGACGCCTCAGAGCGTAAACCAGCTCGGTGGATACCGTGTTCAAGCCCGCGATGCCGAGGCTGCTGATCAGCTGCTGGAAGATGCTCGCAGCTTAGAGCGATTGGGCGCTTTTGCCGTCGTTCTCGAGTGTATCCCGACCGAGCTTGCTGCAGCCGTTACGGAAGCGCTTGAAATCCCTACGATTGGTATCGGAAGTGGTGTCCATTGTGACGGACAAGTGCTCGTTTTACAGGACCTGCTCGGCCTCAACGAAGGGTTTAAACCGAAGTTTCTACGCACCTATTTAGATGGAGCAGGCTTGGTCAAAGACGCCCTTGCTCGTTTCGACAGCGATGTGAAGACGCAGGCGTTCCCGGCAAAAAAGGAAAGCTTCTCCTGATGCACCGCTGGGAAACAGTCGAAGCCTGCCAAAGCTGGCGGGCGCGTATAGCGTCGACGAATGAGTCGGTTGGCTTTGTCGCGACGATGGGCGCTCTCCATCCTGGCCATGCTGCGCTCATTGAGGCCGCGAAGGCCGAGAGTGACCGTGTCGTTGTCAGTATCTTTGTAAATCCCACCCAGTTCAACGATGCCTCGGATTTTGAAAAGTATCCGAACACCTTGGCGGAAGACCTCGAGCTCTGTCGTGAACTTGGCGTTGACGGGGTCTTAAGGCCTCATCGCGCTGCACTCTATGCGGATGAATACCGCTTCCGTGTGACTGAAGATCAGGTCTCGACCGCGTATGAAGGCGAGCATCGGCCCGGGCATTTCGATGGGGTGCTTACGGTCGTTCTTAAGCTGCTTCAAATTGTTGCTCCTCAACGTGCCTATTTTGGGGAGAAAGACTGGCAGCAGCTGAGCCTGATCCGCGATATGGTCGAAGCCTTTTATATGCCGATGAAAATTGTGCCCGTGCCTACGGTGCGGGAGACAGATGGCTTGGCCCTTAGTTCGCGCAATCGTCGCCTAAGTCAGGCAGGTCGCGAACAGGCGCGTGCCTTCCCTCAGATTCTAACTCAGGCAGAGTCTCCCGAGGCTGCTGTAGCAGAGCTCGCTGCGGCGGGCTTTCAAGTCGACTACGTGGCCGAGAGCGATGGTCGCCGTCTCGGTGCGGTCTTTGTTGAAGGCGTGCGTTTGATTGATAACTGGGATCTCTCAGAGATTCGCCAACCAGCCCCTATGTTATGAAGAGCTCGCTACAACTTTGCATTGATATCGGAAACACCGATGTCCACGGGGCGGTTTTCTCCGGAAAAGAGATGCTCTTCGAATTTCGTAAGTCGAACCGCATACGCCCGACGGTTGATGAATTCGGTATATTTCTCATCCAGCTCCTTCAGACCCATGGCGTCGAGAGTGGCGATATTAGAGAAGTGGCGGCGGCCAGTGTCGTTCCGGACTCAATCAATGCGGTGGCTGGAGCGTGTGAGAAATACCTCGAGCGCTCAGTCCTCGTCCTAGAAGCAGGGGTCAAAACGGGCCTAAAAATTCGCGTGCAAGAGCCCAAGGATGTTGGCGCCGATCGGATCGCGAACGCCATGGCGGCAGTCGAATGCCACCCGAACGAGAACCTTATCGTTATCGATACAGGCACCGCGACGACGTTCTGCGCAATTTCTGCTCAGGCGGAATACCTCGGTGGATCGATCGCAGCGGGACTTGCTCTCTCGATGCGCGCCCTCGGCACGCAGACCGCAAAACTTCCCCTCGTTGACTTAGTGCGTCCCAAGGGCGTTCTCGGAAAGACGACGATCCAGAACATCCAATCGGGTCTCTATTTTGGACATATCGGGCTCATTCGCCAAATGGTCGATGGACTCCGATCGGAGGCCTTTAGCGGGGAGCCTGTGTGCGTCATTGCGACGGGGGGCCATGCTCACCTTTTTGCCGACGAGGGGCTCTTTGATGAGATCATACCGGCCCTCGTTCTTCGCGGACTCCAGCGCGCTCTCGCGCTCAATCGCGAAACATCCAAATCCACTTTAAGAGGTTAATTAAGATGCAACGTACTCTACTGAAATCTAAAATCCACCGTGCGACCGTAACGGACGCTGATCTGAACTACGAAGGCTCGATCTCGATCGATCCCGTACTCTGCGAGCAGGCCGACTTGAATGAGTTTGAGAAGGTGGAAATCTACAACTGTAACAATGGCAATCGCTTCTCGACCTACGTGATCCATGGCAAAAGCGGCGAGATTTGCCTGAATGGTGCGGCCGCTCGTCTCGTCCACCGCGGCGACCTCGTAATCATCGCGAATTTTGCCAATTACTCAGAGGAAGAAGCCGCTGAACACACCCCGCGCCTGATCTTTGTCGATGAGCAGAATCGCGCTAAAGCGCACCCCGCTGGAGTAAGGCTGGTTTAATCCATGTGCAATGCTGATGAAAGGGGTTGACCTATAGCCTAACAGCTTCCTATTTTGTCCGCTTTTTCCCGAATTTCCCTCCCACTAAATTTTTTATATGCCCGTTGAAGTCAAAATCCGCAAAGGCGAGCCAATGGAGCGCGCGCTCCGCCGTCTGAAGAAGAAGCTCGATCGCGAAGGCGTCATCAGCGACGTCCGCGCAAAGCGCTACTTTGAGAAGCCATGCGAGACGAAGCGCCGCAAGAAGAAGGTTCAAGCCTTCACTGCGATGCTCCGTGCCCGCCACGAAAACCGCTAATCCGGTAGATATTTTGACGGGGCAGCGATTGCCTCTTTAAACGAAAGCCCTGTTTTCTCGAAAGCAGGGCTTTTTGTTTGTCGGGAATGATTGCCCAATTCGGCTGATTGAAGCATCGTAATCATCCGATATACCTTTGGTTATGATCTTATCTCTCTCATGCTGCTGGAACTCGCATCGCCACACAGATGGCTATGCCATGCTGAAGGAGATTGCTGATCTTGGCTTCGAGTATGTCGAGCTTTCGCATGGCGTCCGAGTCTCGCTCGTTGCGGGCATTTTGAAGGCAGTTGACGAGGGAGTGATCAAGATTTCGAGCGTACATAATTTTTGCCCACTGCCTGTTGGGGTAAATGTCGCTGCGCCCAATGTCTACCAGCCGACCGCTTCGAGTAATCAGGAGCAGGCGATGTGGTTTCGCAACACGCTCAAGACACTCGATTTTGGCCACCGTGTCGGTGCGAAGGCGATGGTGATCCACTCTGGTAGTATGAAGTTTCTTTTCGGATCACCGGAGAAAAAGCTATTGGGATACCGTGCGGATAAAATCATCGGCGAAGAGGCAGATGAAGCCACATTGGCCGGTTTCGACAAGTTGAGCGCAAAGACCCTTTCCAGGCTCAAGCGCAAGGCACCGAAAGGGATAGACCGCCTTGTTAAGTCTTTCGAAAGCATCCTTGAAGCAGCGAAAGAGAAGGGCCTCAAAATTGGGGTCGAAAATCGTGAGGGTATCGAAGAGCTCCCTGTCGATACCCAGATGAAAGACCTCCTTGAGCGCCTCGGTGAGCCAGAGTGGTTCCGCTATTGGCACGACGCCGGGCATGCTCAACTAAAGCACAATTTTGGTCTTCTTGATCACGAGACGATGCTGAAAGAAAATGCGGACCGTCAGCTCGGTTTTCACCTTCACGACGTTAATCGCAAGGATCGCGATCACACCGAGATTGGGACGGGTATCATCGATTGGCCGATGGTGAAGAAATACATCAAGCCTGAGCACTTGGTTATCCTCGAGCTCAGCCCGAAGCTCTCGCCAAAATCGATTCTGGCCTCGAAGGACTACGTTGAGAAGCACGTCCTAAACGACCTCTAGGAGTTCGTTTATCCAGCGCTGATGGGGTCCTGAAAGTGGTATTTCAGTGAGTTTGTTGATTTGCTGCCAAGTGATCTCGCCTTCTGTTTGATCGAGCGCCGTGGCCTCGTGGTCAAACTCCCAGATATGTTCTTCGATGATCTGGTTGCTGATGCCCCGTTTCTTGCGGGCGATGAGTTGGGCTCCTTTAGGGCCTTCGGTTTCAGACCAGAGTGGTAGCTCATGCAAGTGAGCGAGTCGGCGGCTGCCAGCAGGCTGCTTTGCGAGGGCAATGGCTCCATCACGGACGGCCCAGATGCGGTGCACCGTTCGCTTGACGGTAGATTTGCGAGCAATGCATGGCACATCGCTCGCGATACCCTTTTGCAGTGCACGACAGTGGCGTTTTGCGGGGCAGAGTAGGCAGGCGGGCTTGTGCTTCGTGCAGACGAGGGCCCCGAGCTCCATCATGGCTTGATTGTGGTCGCCCGGTTTTGCTCGATTGAGAAACGTATCTGCGAGGGGTTGAACGGCTTTAGCCGCTGATTGGGCATTCGGAAAAAGCGTCTCAAGTCCGTAAAGGCGTGAGAGCACGCGAATGACGTTCCCGTCCACCACCGCCACGTTCTCGCCAAACTGAATACTACAGATCGCCGATGCCGTGTAGGGCCCGATGCCTGGAAGCTTGATCCATTCTTTCGCCGTCGTTGGGAGTTCATCGAGAGCGGCGATGGCCTTGGCGAGTTTGTGGAGGTTGCGGGCACGGGCGTAATAGCCGAGGCCGGCCCAGTGGTTGAGAACCGTTTCTTCTGGAGCTGCGGCGAGGGTGCTGAAACTGGGGAATGACGCCATCCAGCGCTCGAAGTAGGGCAGGACGGTATCGATCTGCGTCTGTTGACACATGAATTCCGACACCACCGTGCGGTAGACGCTCGACTTGGTTCTCCACGGGAGGGGTCTTTCCGCGCTCGCATACCACGCGAGCAAGGAGCTGCGAAGCGCTTCGGTGTGTTCCTTCGTGAATACTGATTTTACGTCTGACAAGAGGATGAACTATCTGCCTTATTGAGCTTTATGCCCAAGAAAAAAGAGGACACCGGCCCAAAAGCACTGACTATGTACACGGTCAAGCTGACTGCGGACGAGATGGATAAGATGGCTGAAATCTGTGAAGCACGTTTATACGAGTTTAGCTACGTTGATCACACCCTCTTCGCTTTTAAATCGAAAAAAGACTCGGTCAACATCGTCGGCTACAAGAGCGGTAAGCTAGTCATCCAAGGCAAAGGGACGGAGGGATTTGTCCAGAATACGGTTGAAGCTGAGGTCACGGGCTCAGCGCAGCTCGGTTATGAAGAACTTCACAACCCAGAGTGGTATGAGCCACATGCAGGGCTCGATGAAGCGGGCAAGGGCGATGTCTTTGGTCCCCTCGTTTGCTGCTGTGTCATCGCCGATGGTGATATGGTACGCCAGTGGAAAGAGAAGGGCGTGAAGGACTCGAAGTCGCTCAATGATACGACGATTCTGAAGCTTGATCGCATCATTCGGACAACGAAAGGCGTCGTCGTGCAAAAGATGTTTGCCGGCATGCCTCGCTACAACGAGCTCATGTCGAAGCCCAATGCGAACCTGAACAATCTCATGGCTTGGTATCACAGCAAAGCGCTGCAAAAGGCCCTCAACGAACGCAGCGACATTAAGTGGGGCATGCTCGACCAATTCACTAAGACGCCGCTCACTCAGCAGGAGCTAAAGAAGGATGGAGTCGACTTCGACCTCCGCATGATGACCAAGGCGGAGTCGGACCCCGTCGTCGCGGCAGCCTCGATTTGCGCCCGGGCGGAGTTTGTTCGGCAGATCCAGAAACTGAGCGTCGAGTTCGGCGAAGAGCTGAAGAAAGGCGCGAGCGCAGCCGTTAAGGAGCAAGGCATAGAACTCGTTAAGAAACTCGGCGCACACCGCCTGAAAGACTTTGCCAAAGTGCACTTCAAAACTGCCTACGAAATCCTCGGCCTGCCCGTGCCGAAGAAGACTTATTATAAGCGGTAGGGGTTTCGCAGTTTCTAGACTATTGTATCCAAATAATGGAACAACTTCGCCGATTTGATCTAGTAAAATTGAAGTCGGCTGACTGGATCTGCGGGGTTGATGAGGCGGGCCGTGGGGCGCTTGCAGGCCCTGTGGTTGCTGGCGCGGTGTTTGCTCAGAGCGCATTTTTTAAGGAGCGAGGATTCGCCAAGCGCTGGGCAGCAGTGAACGATTCCAAGCAGCTTAAGCCAGCTAAGCGTCAGGAGATTTTTGCGGCGATCCGAGAGGCAGGGGAGCGTGGCCTTCTGTTTTGGGCAAGTGGCCTCGCCGATGTTGTTGAAATTGCTGAGCTAAATATTTTGGGCGCAACGCGGCAGGCGATGCAGCAAGCGATTGAAAGCGCTTGCCCGGGTGAGCTGGTTTTGCCGAATGCGGAGAAGGTTGAGGATCTCTTCAATCCGCGCCCTTCGGTTGAGGTCTCCATTTTGGTCGATGGTCGTCCCCTGAAACCCTTTCCCTTTACTCATCAAGGCCTTGTCAAAGGCGACAGCCGTAGTCTGCTCATTGCCCTCGCTTCGATTGTTGCGAAGGAGACACGGGACGCGCTCATGGTCGAATTGGCGACGCAGCATGCCGCCTATGGCTTTGATGTTCATAAAGGCTACGGCACTGCCATGCATCGGTCGGCGATTCTTGAGCAGGGTGCCTGCTGTGAGCACCGAGGTCTTTTTCTGCGAAAGCTAACTAAGACTGCGTAGTCACGAAAGTGACTGGAGATTTCTTATTTGGAGGGATCGGCTCCTGTCGGTCCGCCCAGAGGAAGAGCTCGCATGAGTGCCTCGGACCGACGGGAGCCGGTCCCTCCAAATTTAGCTCGAAGGAACTCAGGGCTCATCGCAGCCATCTTGAATGTCCCCACTCAGCAAGCCACCGAAACGATGCTTTCCCCCTTGCGTCGAAGATGGGTGAGGGATTCAAATGAATCTATTGTCATGAGTGCCAAGCGTCCCATTCTTCTCGGTGTTAACATCGACCACTGTGCCACCGTGCGCCAGGCCCGCTACCGCGACTATCCGCGCTTGCGAGGTGAGGTCGTCGAGCCTGATCCGCTCGCGTTTGCGATCGCTGCAGAGCGCGCAGGCGCTGACGGCATTACGGTCCACCCGCGTGAAGACGGACGTCACATTCAACAAGGTGATGTCAGTGCGATTCGCGAATGCATACAGGTGCCCTTGAATCTGGAGATGGCTGCAACTGATGCGATGGTTGCCTTCGCCTTGGAGATCAAGCCACGTACGGTCTGTCTCGTTCCCGAGAAGCGCGAAGAGCTCACAACGGAGGGCGGTCTAGATGTCGTCGGTCAGAAAGAGCGCTTGCGCGGTGTCGTGGCTTCCATGACCGAGGCGGGCATCGAGACGAGTTTGTTCATCGATCCTGACCCCGCCCAGATCGATACGGCGGTTGAAATTGGCGCTCCGATTATTGAGCTCCATACTGGAACGTACGCGAATAGTTACTACGAACTTGAGAAACGTCAGGCAGAGCTGAAGACACTCCGAGAAGGAGCAGCTCAAGCGCATGCAGCTGGTTTAGTTGTGAACCTAGGTCACGGCATTAACTATGTTAATGTCGCTGAGATGCGCGAAGTGCCGTGGATTCACGAAATGAACATCGGCCACACGATTGTGGCGCGCGCTCTCTTCGACGGGCTTGAAAAAGCAGTTCGTGATATGAAGGCACTGATGAATCCAGCCTGATCTTTTGTTATGTCGATACCGGTAGATTTAGGTGGTTTGCAGATTCCCAAGGGCGGTGTCGTTCGCGGGATTGGTATAGACCTGATTGAAACCGAGCGTATCCGCGGTGTCTGGGAACGACAAAAGGACCGCTTCCTCAAGCGCGTCTACACCGAAGGCGAGTTGGAGTATTGCCTGAAAATGAAAGATCCGGTGCCTTTCCTCGCCGCGCGCTTCTCTGCTAAAGAAGCTGTTTCAAAAGCCTTTACGACTGGGATTGGAAAAGAGTTAGGCTGGAAATCAATCGAGGTCTGCAAAGGCGAAAGACAGCAACCATGGATTCGCTTGGACGCGCAAGGACAGGCTCTCTTGGAGGCCGTCGGTGGTTCAGATGTTCTCGTTTCCTTGTCGCATACGAGTAATTACGGGATGGCCGTTGCGGTCTTGGTCGAGGTAAAGTGAGGCCGTGAGCTTCACTGTATCAGTCTTGTCCTGTGAAGAAGCGGTCGCGTTTGAACGCTCGTTCTTGATCAAGGCAGATGCTGAATGGAATGCGATGATGTGTGCAGGCGAGGCGATCGCTGATGACCACGTCGACACCTTCGGACATTAGGGAATCCACGTTCGTCGTGAAATCCGTGGTGCTCGTGTTGTCGAGAATCACTACACGCGGTATGCGAAAGAGGAGAATAGCATTCGCGCACATTTGACAGGGCGAGAGTGTAGTGAACAAGGTCGCTTTGCTAAGGTCATATGCATGCCCCGCATTCTCAATACAGTCCATCTCCCCGTGTAAGATGTTACTCTTCTGTTGAAAGCGCTTGTTGTGCCCGACCGCAACGACCGCCCCTTCAATAAAAATCGAACTTCCAACCGGGCCACCGCCCTCATTGAAGCTCTTGAGCGCCTGCAAATAAGCGGCTTCGGTTCCTTTATCTGTTTCTGAATCAATCATGAGGCCGCTGTCAGTTTTGTTGTGACAATTCTAAGCCTCACCCGGGTGGCCAGTTGAGGGCGCGGCCTCCTAGAACGTGGACGTGAAGGTGGGGGACGCTTTCGCCTCCGTCGGGGCCATTGTTGATGACGATGCGGAAGCCTTTTTCAAGGCCAGCGGCTTTAGCTTGTTCGCGGGCGGTGAGGAGGAGGTGTCCGAGGAGTTCGGCGTCGTTTTTATCCGCTTCTCCAATACGAACGATCGGTTTCTTCGGGATGACGAGCAGGTGAGTAGGGGCTTGGGGGCTGATATCGTGAAGGACGATGCAGCGGTCATCTTCGAAAACGATCTTGGCTGGGATCTCTCGGGCGATGATTTTTTCAAAGAGAGTAGGCGAAGCACTCATAGGATTTTGGATACGCCCTTAAGCGTAAATGACGGTGAGATCGGTGAACTCGGTTGTCCATTCCGTCGCGAGGGCGTCGATATAGATCATGGCTTCGGAGTGGGCTTTTTTGCACTGCGGGGTGAAGCGCTGGCGTGTTCCCTGGACGGCAATTTTCAGTCCGGTCACGAGGACGAGGCTGTTCTGATAGCCGGCAACCGTTTTGAGGCCTTTCAATAGTTGCTCTCTGGCAAAGAGAGGGTCGAAGGCTTGGTCGCTAAAATCGAGATGATAGAAGCCGTAGCTGGAGTTGAGCTTTCCGTCTTCGCGGACGAGCCGGAAGGCGGCTTCTGCAAAATTCTGAATCGTCGGCTCGACCTCCCTTTCCGATTGTAGGGAAGAGTTGATCGCTTCCTTTATGTAGCGCGCTAGATCAGGGTCCTGCTCGGTGGCGTCGGCGAAGAGGTGGAGGATGCAATGCCATTTAGCAAATTCCTCGGAGTCCGTATTACCCCTGCTCCTTAAGGTCGGAGATTTCGCGGGCGAGTTCGTCGATGTCGCGGAAGTCCTTATAGACTGAAGCGAATCGCACGAAGGCGATTTTATCAATGTTTTTCAGCTTATTCATGATTCTTTCCCCGATTGCTTTGGTGGGGACTTCATTATCGAACTCGGCTTCGAGGGCGGAGCTAACATCACTCACGAGCATATCGATCTGTTCGATGTCGATAGGGCGCTTTTCGCAAGCGCGGAGAAGTCCACCGAGGATTTTGCCGCGATCGAATTCTTCGCGGCGTCCGTCATTCTTGATTACAAAGACGCCCTCCCGAACAATTTCCTCTGCAGTAGTGAAACGGTAACTACAGTTACGGCATTCTCGTCGCCGGCGGATGAGTAGGCCTTGTCGGGATACCCGGGAGTCAATCACGCGGGTGTCGTTTTCGTTACATTTTGGGCAATGCATTTTCGACCTTTGTAACCTTTATTCAAGTCGTTGGGTATTGGAGGTCAATGACTTATCATTGCCTCCGTGCACCGAACTACTTTTGCAGGCTGAGGAAATTTTTGAGGAGCTGAAGCCCGTGTTCGGTCGCGAGAGACTCGGGGTGGAACTGAACACCCCAGATCGGAAGCTCGGTGTGGCGTAAACCCATGATTTCGCCGTGTTCGGTGCGAGCAGTGGTCTCGAGGCAGGCGGGCATTGATGCTGGCTCGATCACTAGGGAGTGGTAGCGAGTGCCTGCGAGTCCATCTGGAAGGTCCGCGAAAAGATCTTCGCCATGGTGAAGAATGGGGGAGGTCTTTCCGTGCATAAGTTCTTTGGCGCGAACGATCTTACCGCCAAAACTCTGGCCGATGCATTGATGACCGAGGCAGACGCCGAAGAGAGGGATCTTTGCTTCAGCGGCGGCTGGCACCATGTCGAGCGAGCAGCCGGCTTCGTTGGGCGTGCATGGGCCGGGGGAGAGGAGAATTCGGTCGGGCTTGAGGCTGAGGGCCTCAGCGACGCTGATCTCATTATTGCGAAAGACTTTTTGCTCAACCCCGAGCTGCCCGAAATACTGCACAAGGTTGTAGGTAAAGGAATCGAAGTTGTCGATGACCAGTAACATGGTGCTTGAAGCAAGCTTTGCGGGCTGAATTTGGTCAAGACGCGGTTTCATCCTTGCCCAGTGAGTCGGTGGCACGTCTTCGTTTGTGGATGGGCGAATTTGAGGCTTCCCGATACACTTTACTAGCGACTAATCCACACAGCCGAGCCCGCCGCGGCGTTTTGGAGACGCCTCATGGAAAAATTCAGACACCGATTTTTATGCCGGTCGGCACCCTCGGAACGGTGAAAGGGATGATGCCCCGCTCGATCGAAGAGATCGGTGCGCAAATTATTTTGGGCAATACCTACCATTTAAATCTTCGTCCGGGATCAGATCTCGTCCGCGAGTGTGGTGGCCTGCACAAATTTATGGATTGGCCGAAGCCGATTTTGACCGACAGTGGTGGCTTCCAAGTTTTTTCGCTCTCAGCGATGCGCAAATTAAGTGAAGAGGGGGTTGAATTTCGTTCTCATCTCGATGGCCGAAAAGTTTTTTTAGGACCGAAAGAAGTAATGCAAATTCAGTCTAACTTAGGTTCGGATATCGCAATGGTTCTGGATGAATGTCCATCTCCAGATGGGAGCCATAGTGAGATCGAAACAAGCGTAGATCGTTCGATGCGTTGGGCGAAGCGTTGTAAAGAAGAGGCGTTATTAAGGGATTTTGTAAATACCGGTCAGCAGTTATTTGGTATTGTGCAAGGAGGACGCTTTACGGACTTAAGAGAGAAGTCTGCCGAGGTGTTATGTGGAATTGATTTTCCCGGTTATGCAATCGGTGGTGTGAGTGTAGGAGAGCCCGAAGTGCAAATGCTCGAACAAGTAGAGGTCACTGCTTCCATCTTGCCTGAGGATAAGCCCCGATACGTCATGGGTGTGGGCACGCCACCCCAATTACTCGAGATGATTGCATCAGGGGCAGATATGTTTGACTGCGTGATGCCTTCTCGCGAGGCGCGCCATGGTTGCGCTTTTTCACCGTGGGGAAAATTAAACTTAAAGAATCGTCGTTATAAAGACGATCAGCGTTCGCTCGTCGAAGGCATGCAAAACTATACCTGTCAACGATTTAGCCGGGCATACCTCCGCCATCTTTTCGTCGCAGGAGAGACCCTAGGCGGAGTTTTGCTTACCCTTCATAACTTACACTTTTTCCTTACATTAATGGAAAGTGCTAGGGCCCACATCGAGGCGGGAGATTTTGTTAAATGGAAAAATGAATGGATTGAAACATACCGACATGGAGAAATTCCTTAGTTCTTAGCAGTTGGCTCTTCATTAAGATTTATATATAGAATTCTTGACAGTCGAATGCCGAAGGAAGAGTAGTCTCAGCCTTTTATATTAAAACTATGCATACGACATCCATCCAAGAAGAACTTAAGCTCATTGAGAAAGAGCGTGCACGCCTCGCTGATAAAGAAAAAGAGCTCAATGAAAAGCTCAAAGCACAAGCTGAGGCTGAGAAACAGTTACAATCACTTTTCGAACAAAGTGGGTATCCAACTCCCCGTGCTCTCGTCATTGCTTTGATGAAAAAGTATGGTGTTCGCGTTACAGGTTCTGCAACCGAAGGCCGCCGCAAGCGTACGACGATCACAGCTCAGATTCGCGACGACGTCAAAGGCGCGGTCAACGGCGGAAGTTCGAAAAACCAAGCTTCGAAACAGTTCGAAATCAGCTACTTCGTTATTAACAAAATTATCGATGGTAAATACGACCACCTCTAGGGTTCGTTTTTAGTCAATTTATCTGCCGGCTCTCCTTTTGGGGGAGCCGGTTTTCCGTTTATGTTGGGAGTAGAACGAAATGGGCCGATAGTAGAGATTCTGCTTAGATTGCAGGCAGGCTTGCCATCTCTTCGCCAGTCCGCTGTTCTCCCCGCTTTTCGCCCTCTAAAATAAGATGGTTGGATCACTTTTAAAACGCTTCTCAGGCCGAAACTACAAGAAGTTCTACAAAACCAGTAGACCGCTTGTAACACGCATCAACGAACTGGAAACCCAGTATCAAAACCTCAGCGACGCTGAATTCAAAGCGAAGACGGGGGAATTTCGAGACAGGATAACGGCGGGCGAAACGCTCGACGACATCCTCCCCGAGGCCTTTGCAGCGGTCAAAAACGCTGCCCGTCGACTCTGCGGAACCGAGATTGAATATGCCGGGACCAAGGACGTATGGAACATGATCCATTACGACGTTCAGCTCATGGGCGGCATGGCTCTCCACCAGCACACGATTGCTGAAATGCAGACAGGTGAGGGTAAAACGCTCGTTGCGACGCTGCCTCTCTACCTCAATGCGCTTTCGGGTAATAACTGTCAGCTCGTGACGGTGAATGAGTATCTCGCACAGCGTGATGGCGAGTGGATGGGGCACCTCTATCGCTACCTGGGCCTCAGTGTTGGCGTAATCAAGGGTTCCCATCAAATGACGCCAGCGGAGAAACGTGAGGCGTATGCCTGCGACATCACCTACGGGACCGCGAGTGAGTTTGGCTTCGATTATCTCCGCGATAACGGCATGTCGACGCAGCCAGAGGCTCTCGTGCAGAAGGACCACTTCTTTTGTATCATCGATGAAGTGGACTCGGTTCTCGTTGATGAAGCGCGCACGCCGCTGATTATTTCCGGCCCAGTCGATAATGACTCCTCGGCGCCGTTCATCGCACTGAAGCCAGACATCGATAGCCTCGTGCGGAATCAGAATCAGCTCTGTAACCGCTTCGTGGGAGATGCGAAAACCGAGATCGAAAAAGGCGACGATTGCGACGCTGAATTTGCGCTCAATAAGATGCTCCTCACCCACTGGGGTGCGCCGAAAAACAAGATCTTGCGCCGCCTCCTCGAAGACCCTTCGACCCGCAAGCAGTTCGAGAGCCACGACCTCGAGATGGGTGCAGACTTCAATCGGAAGAAGAAGTATGCCCTGAAGGAGCAACTTTACTACACGATCGACGAGAAGCAGCGGTCGAGTGACCTGACGCAAATCGGGCGTGATCTTCTCCGCCCGGATAATCCAGATGGCTTTGTCCTTCCCGACCTCCCGACGCATTACATGGAGATCGACGCGGATGCTTCGCTCAACGATGACGCCAAAGCGAAATCGAAGGCCGATGCGCAGTCCGAATTCGAGAAGACGAGCGAAGAGATCCACATCATCAGCCAACTTCTTCGGGCCTACAGTCTCTACGAGCGCGACGTCGAGTATGTCGTGCAAGATGGCAAAGTCATGATCGTGGACGAGAATACGGGCCGCGTTATGCCGGGCCGTCGTTGGTCCGATGGTCTTCACCAAGCGGTTGAGGCTAAGGAGGGCGTCCAGATCGAACGCGAGTCTCGCACTTTTGCTTCGATCACGCTGCAGAACTATTTCCGGCTCTACGAAAAGCTCGCCGGGATGACTGGTACCGCCGAGACCGAGGCGAACGAGTTCAAGGATATCTACAATCTCGACGTTATGGTCATACCGACCAACCAGCCCAATGTCCGGATCGACGAGAACGACATCATTTTCAAAACGCGCCGCGAGAAATACAACGCGGTGATCGAGGAGATCGAGGAAGCGAACAAGCGCGGCCAGCCGTGTCTAGTCGGTACCGTGTCGGTTGATGCTTCAGAGCTTCTCAGCCGTATGATGAAGCGGAAGAAAATCGATCACAGTGTCCTCAACGCGAAGTATCACGCCCAGGAAGCGGAGATCGTAGCCAATGCGGGTCAACGTGGATCCGTTACGATCGCCACGAACATGGCAGGTCGCGGAACTGACATTAAGCTCGGCGATGGCATCAATGATTTGGGTGGCCTGTATGTGATCGGCACCGAGCGGCATACCTCCCGCCGTATCGACCGCCAGTTGCGTGGTCGTTGTGCCCGACAAGGTGACCCCGGTCGCACGCGCTTTTTCATCTCCCTTGAAGACGAACTCATGCGCCTCTATTCGCAGGGGAGTGCTGGTAAACTTCTCCAGAGCTCCTTTGAAGAAGGCGAGCCGCTTGAGCACCGTTGGCTCAACCCGATGATTGAGCGCGCACAGAAGACGGTCGAACAGCATCACTACTCGATGCGTAAGCGCCTGCTTCAGTATGACGACGTCGCTTCGCAACACCGCGAGGTTGTCTACGGACTTCGTCAGGATGCGATGCTTTCGGATGATCCGAAGGCTATCATTTTTGAGCTCGTTGAAGAAGAGCTCGAATCCCGCCTCGATGATGCCGGTGGTGTAGACGGGAAAGCACTACACGCGGAGGCAGTCGAAACTGTTCTTGCATGGGCGCAACAGAGCTTCCCGATCGTTATCGATGAGGAGAAGCTGGCTACGTCGGTCACATACAGCGGTCTAATGGAAGCGATTCTCGAGGCTGTCCGCGAGGCCTACAGTCTCAAGGAAAAGGCCGGTAGTTCGGATGCGCTTCGCAAACTCGAACGTATTGTAATCATCAGTACGATTGACCGTCATTACCAAGAGCACCTCACCGAGATGGAAGACCTTCGCCAAAGCGTAGGGCTTCGTGGATACGGTCAAAAAGACCCGCTCGTTGAATACAAAAACGAAGCTTACAAGGTCTTCAGTGAGCTCATGGCTCAGATCCGCGGTGACATCTGCACGGGCATTTTTCGGAGTATAGTAAACTTGGCTGCATTTGAGCAAATGATGCTGCGTAATCAGCAGCGTGCCCAAGCTTCGGGTCCGAGTGAAGCGGGCGATGGAGACAAGGATGGAACTGCTCCTGCCGCACGCACGCCTGATGGGAAGCCGATCAACCTTCCAAAGATCAAACGCCGCCCGCCACCACCAGTTGTGAATACACCTGGACGCAACGAAACGGTGAAAATCCGCCGCGGCGAAGAGGAGCTAGAACTGAAGTGGAAGAAGGCTGAGCGGATGGTGAAGGACGAAGGTTGGCAGTTGCTTTCGGAGAAGTGAGTTTGGCCGAAAAGTCTTTGAGCGAACGCCTGCTCTCCCCTTGGATGAGGCTTCTCTGGGGGTGTCTAGGAGTTGGTCTTTCGACGGCGGGTCTGATCTTTGCTTTTCCGCCGTTCGACGAGCCAGAGATGGCATACGTCGCGCTGATCCCGTTGCTCTTGTGGTTTATCTGGGTACGGCCGAGCTGGCGTTCGGTCGCTTTACTCACCTTTATCGGCGGCTTCGCCCAGTGGGTAGTTTTGCTCTGGTGGCTTCGTTTCTTTCCCGACCAAGTTGGGCTACCACGGGCGCTAGGCTATCTCGGCGTTACCGCCCTGAGTGCAGTGGTCGCCCTGTTCAATGTTTCGTGGGCGCTGGTTGCGCGTTGGGCATTGGCTGATTTGAAGAAGACCGATCTGCTGCGACGGCTCATCATCATGATTGGCCTCGCGGCAACATGGGTAGTGCTTGAGTGGATACGCACGTGGATACTTTCGGGCTTTCCTTGGCTCACGCTGTCGGCTTCGCAGTGGCAGCGTCCACTCCTCCTCCAGGTGCTGCCGCTGACCGGTGCGTGGGGTCTTTCGTTCGTGCTCGTGCTCTTTAATTTAGGAGCGGCGCTCTACGCATGGCACTTGGTCCAAAACCGGCAACGGGCCTGGTTTCGTCGTTTTTGTCCAGAGTTCTATCTCGGACTTGGGGGGATTTGCTTCGTTCTTCTTTTGGCGCTCGACCGCCCAACGACGCGAGAGACGAGTTTGTTCAGTGCGGGTTTTATCCAGCCCTATGTGAAGCCTCCGGATCGTTGGAATCCTGACAACTATGCCGCGTTACGAGAGGATTTCGAACTGGTTGCGCAGTATGCCCGCTTTGACGGAGCAGAGGTTATTCTTTGGCCGGAGGCGTCGACACCTTTACCTGCCCCGGGGCACCCGCAAGCCGAAGCTTGGTTGGCTGGGCTTTCGGCGGATTTGGAGATTCCGATTCTACTCGGAAATCTAGTAAAGACCGAGGACGAGCTCGATGGGGAACAGTGGTTCAATGCAATGGTTATGGTCACTCCGACCGATGGTGTTTTGCCAACCTTTGCTCCGAAGCGTCACCTCGTTCCCTTTGGAGAGTACGTGCCGAACTGGTTTCCTTTTTTAGATAAGCTCGTTCCCATCGAGGGGCAGTTTACGGCGGGCGATCGAGCGATTGTTCAGATTTTTCCCGTCGGGCAGCGACGCTTTAGAGTGGGACCGCTCGTCTGCTACGAAGACCTTTTCCCTTCGCTCTCACGCCAGCTAGTGAAGAAGGGCGTTGATTTTCTCTATGTTGCGACGAATGACGCATGGTATGGAGAAGAGGGCGCCGCCTATCAACATGCGGCGCATTCGGTCCTGCGGGCCGTTGAGACACGTCGTCCGGTCTTACGTAGCGGCAATGCGGGCTGGAGTGGATGGATCGATGAACGGGGTCAAATCAGACATGTGCTTCTCGGAGCTGATCGCACCGTCTATTTCCAAGGGGCTGATGCTGTGAGGATCGCCCGCAACCCGTCCTACGTCGATGTCCTGACACTCTACGTGCGCTGGGGCGACTGGTTTGTCCTCGTCTGCGGCGTGAGTCTGTTCGGACTTTACTGGGCTCGCAAAACGGGCAGCGAGTTTGTTTCCGACGAAGTCTAGTGCAGCTTGCCGTAATCTTCGTCGAGATCAGGGCGGGCAACTTCGGGTTTGAGCTCTTCGGAGCTTCGGAGCCACTGAATGTCGAAACAGCGGATGACCATGACGACTGCAATGAGAATACCGCCTAGAACGAACGTCCAAATTTCGCGCTGAGGCACCAGTTCTCTTTCTGCGATGAGATCTCGCATTTCATAGCCAAAATAGACCGACAGCACGAGAGATAAGATCGCTCCCAGAGGGTAGACCACGATCGCGACTTCACGTACGAGTTCAATTGGACTGCGCCAGATAACAATACTCGCAACGCCCCATAGGAACCAGAAGCCAAAAGCAAAAAGACCAAAGTATCTCGCGTCTTCAAACTCTCCTCTCATTACGAATGTGCCGGAGATGAGAACGAAATACACACCGAGAGCAGCGAGCAGAATCTGGCTTAAGCGAAGAAGAATTCCTTTAATGACCATGAGGGGAGGCTTTCAGCAAGTCGGACGCTGTAAAAGTTAGATAGGACAGTGCTTATGCCTAAGCTAGGGTCAAGATCGGACGTCCTTCCGAAAGGTATGTAAGACGATAGCGAGAAGAGCGCAGCTAGCGGTTTCGACCCGCAGGATGCGTGGCCCGAGTGTGACACCTGTCCAGCCATAGCTGGTAAACGCGGCATACTCGGCCGCTGAGAAGTCACCTTCGGGACCGATCGCGAGGCGGATTTTACCACCCTGAGTCGTTTTGAAGCGCTCGTGGTCAAGCGCGTCATGCAGGGAGACGCTTGCTGGCGTCAATGCGGCGACGAGCGCACTGCCTTCCGCTGGCTGGGAATCTTTGGAGAGCAAATCCAGCAGGCGGGCGGGCGGGTCGATGCGAGGTAGCCAGGGATTGCCGCACTGCTTGACCGCTTCCTCGGCGGCGGCCATCCACTTTTGCTGTTTTTGAGCTGCGCGCTCCGCGTCTAGTTGGACGTCACCGTGCTCAGTGAGGATAGGCCGGATACGAGTCACCCCAAGTTCGGTAGCTCGCTGGACGATCCCATCCATGAGTTTGCCCTTGGGGATCGATTGCCACAGTTCGACTGACCAACTGGGAGCGGGTTCTGTTTCCGCAAAGGTGATCTCAAGAATGGCTTCGCGGGCATCCGCGTCAGCGAGATGGGTCCACGCTCTGCGCCCTCGGCCGTCTAGGACCTCAATGCGTTGCCCCTCGGCAGCGCGGCGGACACGGACGAGGTGATGGCTTTCTTCCTTAGAAAGCGTGATCGTTCCAGAGTCGGGGATATTTGGGTGAAATGTTCGAAGCATGGGTTGATGAAGAGTGCTTAGACACGCTCGCTCAGTTCTCTGTCTCCGAAAACAAAAAAACCGCTCATTTTCATGAGCGGCTTTCTTAGTGCTTAACCAAACTAAAACTTAACTGTAACTAATTCTGCTGTTCAAATAAGTAGAGTGAGGTCACGCCGGATGTGTTCAAAAAATTATCAACAATATTGAAAAAGTTTTTTGAGGGCAGGGAATCCCTGTGTTTAAGCGCCTCTTCGAGGCACAAAAAAACCGCCCATTTTCATGGACGGCTTTTCAAGTGCTTAACAAAACTAAAAACTACTGAAACTAAATGCTGTTCTCTTATGTAGAACGCCCCGAAGAGCTATTTGTTCAAAATTCTTTTCGAAAAGCTGCAGTTTTTGAATTTTCTTCACATAGGCCTCTAGAAAAGAGCGTTCGCGACGCCGGTGACTGCTGTGATCGGCCCCGCATCACCAAAGCTGTCGAGTGCTTGGTCGGCCTTTTGTAGCATTGAGCGCAGCTCGCGGTAGAGTTCATCATCGTTGATCAATTTAGTGAGGGTGCCGTCGCCGTTGTTGAGCTGCTCGGAGAAGAGGCGGAGATTCTCGGCCGTCTTTTGTAGGTCCACCGCGATGGTATCGTCGTAAAGGAGCTTTCCAAGCGAGCCTTCGCCCGCTTCGAGGTTTTGGAAAACGGTCTGGGCGTCCGTCATGAGGATTTTTGCTTCGCTGGCAGCCGCTTTGATCTCAGTCACGGCGGAGAGGAGCTCGTTGTAGCCTTCGTCATCATTAATCAGTTTTCCGAGCGTGCCTTCGGTCGAAGCGAGGGCGGAGGTCACTTTTTCCAGATTATCGAGCACGACGGTCAGCTGCTCGCCATTCTTCTCTACGAGGTTATTGATGTTATCCATCAGGTTGCCGGGGCCACCTTCACCGCCACCGGTGAAGCTTTCGATTGCGCCACCGAGCTTCTCGCCGATTTCGCCGACCTGACTGAGGACGTCGTTAAAGTCAGTTGATTCGGTCGTTCCGATCGGGCTGGTGCTGCTGAGGTAGATCGATGAGCTGCCGTAGCTCACGTCGACGTAGTTCTGCCCGAGCAGACTGGCCATCGCGATGCTCGCGATCGAGTCGTCGGGGATCTTGACCGATTCGTCGATGAGGAGAGTGGCTTCAGCGCGGCCTTCATTTAGGCGGGTAATTTCGACGACACCGATGCGCACGCCAGCGAGGCGAACGTCTGAGCCAGGTGTGAGGGTCTTAATGTCGTCAAAGCCTGCGGTCAGGACGTAGCCCTTTTCTTTCGCAAGCGTGCCGCCTCCGACGACGGAAAAGACGATGTAAGTGAGGGCGAGGCCGAGGAGGAAGAAGAGGCCAACCCCTGTAGCTTGGAGTCCGGTTTTCATAGTTAAGCTTGGTTTGAAGAAGATTTAATGGCGGGGTGCATGAAGCTGTGGACAGCGTCGTCGGAGCTCTTATCGAGGTCTTCGGGTGCACCCAGAAAGACAAGTTTACCGTCCATTAGAAGGCCGGCTTGGTCGGCGATCCCTTGAGTGAGCTCGCGATCGTGAGTGACGATAAAGGTGGTTGCGCCGGTCCGGTCGCGGACGTCGCGGATGAGCTCGCTGACGGTAGCAGCGGTAAGTGGATCGAGCTCAGAGGTCGGCTCGTCGTAGAGAATGACCTGCGGCTCCATTACGATCGAACGAGCGACGGCGACTCGCTTGCGCATCCCACCGGAGAGTTCAGCTGGAATCTTCTTTGCGGTATCAGCGATATTGAGTGCCTCCATCGCACTCTCGACCCGTTGCTTGATTTCGGCTTCGTTGCAAAGGCGATGTTCGCGGAGGTAGAGCGCGAGGTTATCGTAAACCGTCATCGAGTTGAAGAGGGCGCCGGACTGGAAGACAATCGCGGTTTGAATCTCGTCGTGCGTTTCCGGATCAGCCGCGTTTAAGTCCGCGATGAGCGCTTCTCCACTGTCGGCGGCTTCAAGGCCGATGAGGTGGCGGAGTAGGACAGACTTACCAGAGCCACTTGGCCCCATGAGGGCGAAGATTTGGCCAGGCTCGACTTTGAAGCTGACGCCTTTCAGCACCTCTTGATCGCCGTAGGCCTTCTTCAATTCGCGCACCTCAATCGAGGCGGCTTGAGTTTCAGTTGCGGTCATGTTGCGATGAGAATGTTAGTGATGAAGTAATCAACCGCGAGGATAAGAGTAATCGAGACAACGACAGCCTTCGTCACGGCTTGGCCAATCTCACGCGGTCCACCTTTTGCTTGTAGGCCGATCATACAAGCAACGGATAGTATGAGGATGCCAAAGACTTGTCCTTTGATCAGCCCGTCGATGAGGGCATCGGCATCAACGTATTGCTTGAGCGCTGCGTAGTAGGCATCTGATGACAAATCGATCCATGGAACGGTCATGACGGCGATTTGCCCACCGATCCAGCCAGTCACGATCGAGACGATAACAAGAAAGGGCATTACGAAGGTAATCGCCGCAAGACGTGGTAGCACGAGGATGCGCTCGGGTGGGATCCGCATTGTTTCGAGCGCATCGACTTCCTTATAGACGCGCATTGAGGCAAGCTCGGCCGTCGTAGCGGAGACGACGCGTCCGGCGACCATGATGGCTGTCATTACGGGGCCGAGTTCGCGGACCATTGCGACGCCAACGATCGAGCCGATGTATTCCATGATCTGGATTGAACGCATGGCATCACCGATCTGGAGCGCGAGCACGGCGCCGATCGATAAACTGAGGAGCGCAACGAGCGGTACGGTCGCGTAGCCCATGAACCAAGCGTGGTCGAGGCAGCGCTTCCACTGTCGCGGAAGAGTAGGGAGGTAGCGGAGAGATCGGATCACGAGTAGAACCGTCTCTCCGACGCCGCTCAAAAAGGATTTCACGATTGAGATCATGGTTGTTTACTCCCTTGGGATTGCCAGAAGAAGCTCCACGCGCGGGGCGCTTCACTTTCAAAAGAGATGAGGCCGCGGAGAAATTTCCAACGAACGTTGTCTTCGCTCATGCGGGTATGCTGATAGAAAGGACCGAACTGGCAGCGTTCACGCCCCTCGCCATCGGATTCGAGGACAAGTAAGTTCCACAGGAACGAGTGGCGCTTATCTTCGCCTTGGCGGTCATAGCGGTAGATCGTAGTGAGTGGCGTCCAGTTGGCCTGGATCTTTTCGTTGTTCGGAAAGAAAATGGTGAACAGATCGAGACCTTGAATCTGGACATGGCCTTGACCATCGTTCCAGTGACTGAAGAGCGGCCAGAGGTGCTGTTTACGGGCGACGAAGCCGGCATCGTTGGACTGCTTTTCGCCTCGGTAAATAAAATAGAGCACTTGGGTGCGGTGGCGGGTGAGGAAATTGAGATCGATTTTTTCGTATCTCAGGATGGGCCAAAGAAACCACCATTTTTCCCGCTCGCGCTCGCTCTGGTTACTATAGAAAGGCATCCAGCGGTTCTTATACTGTTCTTCGCCCCGTCCTTGCACGAAAAATGGCCAAAAGTAGCGAACTTCTTTGTAGTCTGGGCGTGGGTCGGACTCCTGAGTATGACCGAAGAAAGGCCAGGCGAATGTCTGTGAGAAGAGTCCATCGGCTGTCTCTTGGGTATAAAATGGAAGGACGCCCAACTGGTGCAGTCCATCGCGATCTGGCCGCAGATCCTTGTTATCATACATGAAAGGCCAGAGCGCGTAGCGTTTCTCGTAAACGTCCGGGCGGGTGAAGCTCCCCGCCATCGGCCAGAGGCCAAAACCATGCGCCTCGCCTGTCAGGGTTTGCACGAAAGGCCATGGCGTGCTGTAGCGCACTTCGCCACGTTTCTCAGTCCGGATGTAGAGTGGCCATAGGGCGAAGTTGACGTGCTCACGCCCAAAGAAACCATCAAAGCCTCCTGCGAGAGGCCAAAATGCGCGTGTTTTGCGTCCCGTATTGGGATCGCTTTCATAGAAAAGAAACGGCCATAGTTCGTTTTTCCGCACCCGCCCTTCGTCTAATTTGCTCCCGCGGATAAGGTTGAGAAAATGCCAATGGCTCGCGCCCTCTGTTGAATAGAAGTTGAGAAACGGATAAAGAATGTGCGTCGACTGGGCATTGAGCTGAGGCTTTTCGATTTGAACCCAGAGCGGACGGATCGTCGTGACTTCTCGCTCCCCCTGAACTTCGTAGTGCCCGAACAAAGGACCGAGCGCCGTCTGCTCGTTCGCCCGTCCGACATCGTCTAGGAGCAAAGAGACGGGGCCTGGCCAGAGATTGTCCACGCTGTCAGTGAACGCCTCCAAGTCAGGTGTCCGACATAAGACCCCCATGCAGATGAGGAGGCTTAGGGTGAGTGAACGCCGCATTATCGTTAAGTTGGAAAAACAGTCGTCTCGGTCAGATGTCTCACGGGCGTTCGCCGAAATTTCCGGTTTCGCTTTCGTGCTCAACATCCAACTCAAGCATTCATCGAACGTCAGTCCGAAAAGCGACAATGGCAAAGCGAAAGTTCATCTCTAAAACGGACGACTGAAGAGGGTTGTCGGCGCGCACAATAAGCGCTTTGTTCTCACCCCGTGCGTATCACAGGAGGCAGAGCCCGAGGCATCCCACTCGTCGTCGGTCGAGGGAAAGAAGTGCGACCAGCAACTGACCGAATGCGCGAGGCGCTCTTTTCGAGTTTAGCTGGGCGGATCGATGGCGCGCGCGTGCTCGATCTTTTTGCCGGATCGGGTGCCTACGGCCTCGAAGCATGGTCACGCGGCGCGGCGTCAGTTGAGTTGCACGAGAAGCACGCTGCGACCGTGCGTTGTCTGGAACGCAATCTGGAGAACGTTGCCCGTAGTCTCGGCCAATCGACCGAGCTTGCGACGGTTCACCGCTCCGACCTCTATAAGTCAAAGCTCTCGGGCACCTTCGACCTCATTCTCGCTGACCCCCCATACCCTGATCTGCGCCACGCCGTCCCGCACATCCGAGAGATTGCTACGGCATGCCTCGCGCCGGATGGACTCCTCTGTCTCGAAACCCCCGGAGGTCGCATCCCCGAGCTCGCCGGCTTTACGCTCCTGAAAAGCATCGGCAAAGGCCGCGACCAGCCGTGTGTGTCTCTATATACGCGAAAGGATTGAGACACTCATCCTTCTGTTTTCGGCTAGGCTATATTTTGTGCAATAAGTGGATAGGTTGAGGCTTCAACTTAGAAGCAATAGATTCTATCATGCGACTCTCCAAGACGCTCATAGTATTCTTCAGTCTTCTTACGGTTCATTCTGCTCAAGCAGAGAGCTCTAGCTTATTTCAGCACAAGATCAGCGATCCCGTGCGACAGAAAGAGTTCTCATTGAAGAAGAAGCTTATCTTGGCCGGTTACGATGTAGTGAGCTATCAGCAGGAAGGTGGGCCTAAGAAAGGGGTTTCTCAGATCCAGACGAACTACAAAGGGGTTACGTACTACTTTTTAAGTGAAGCTAATAAATCTGAATTCAGTTCTGACCCTCAGCGCTATGAACCGCTTTACGGCGGCTGGTGTGCTTACGCTATGCTCGATGGATCGAAGACTGCGGTTGATCCAGAAACATTTAAAATTGTCGATCAACGGCTGCTCGTTTTCTACAACGGAGTTTGGGGCAATACATTAGAAAGATGGGATAAAATGCTCATCGATAAAGTGACCGATACCGCATTGATCAAACAAGCGGATGAAGAATGGGATGACATCCTGCGCTAAGTTGCTCCGGTATTTTTAATGTAGGTTTGTTGTCTTTTCTGCGACAGAGCTCAGAAGACAAAGCGTATCCTAATTGTGCTCGGATTTATATACACTCACAAGTCTCTCGTCTTTTTTCGGGCCGGTGATGCGCCAATTGAGGCGAAGGGTGGTGCCTGCGATCTCAAGGTTTAGCGCGTAGACATCTTCACCGCAGAGGTGAGGGCTTGGGGAGTGAAAGCTTTGACCGGTGGCGGGCTCTTTGAGTTCGGCGAGGAGGACGGGTTTGTCGCGGCGACGGTGGGAGAGCTGGATGCTGTTCTCGGCCCGGTTCCATTGCCAGTGGTTAGTCGTGGCGATGGTTTTACCTTCAGCGGTGGTTAGAGTGCCCTTTTCGATGAAGTCGATTTGGTCGCCGTCGGCGGACTTTTGAACTTCGACCGTGCCGTTCGTTTCACCCGTCCAGCCAGTCTTGGAGTTAGGGCCGCTCGCGACGGTGCTAGTGAAGGAGCGGATAGTTGGCAGGATTCGCCAGAGGTCTGTGAGCGTAGGCCGCATGCTTAGAAGGGAGTTGAAACCACAAAAGGCACAATAGACACAAAATTTTGCAGTCGTATTGTGAGTTTTGTGTCTTTTGTGGTTCCACCTTTGTATGCTAGTAAGTTGAGCGAATGGTTTATTTATGGATAGTGACGGTGTTGTGGGCATTTTCATTTAGCTTCATCGGGGTGTATCTTTCGGGGCAGGTGGATAGCTACTTCATGGTGCTGATGCGCTTGGTCTTGGCCGCGGTCGCGTTTCTACCGTTTGTCCTCCGGGCGCGGGTCGAGGCGAAGCTGGCGCTGCAGCTGATGGGCATCGGGGCGGTGCAGCTGGGGATGATGTATCTGTTTTATTACAACAGCTTTCTATTGCTCAGTGTGCCAGAGGTGTTGCTCTTCACCATCTTCACCCCGCTCTACGTCACCCTGATGCACGATTTGGCGGCGCGGCGGTTTTCGCCGGTATATTTAGGCACGGCGCTCTTGACCGTGATCGGGACGGCGGTGATACGCTGGGGTGGACTGACGAATGATTACTGGATCGGCTTCCTTGTCGTGCAGGGAGCGAATCTCTGTTTCGCCTTTGGGCAAGTGGCCTACAAGCGAGTCTTTGCGGAGCGCCCATCGTTGCCCCAGTACCAGACTTTTGGATACTTCTTTATCGGTGCGAGTATCGTCGCACTGGTGGCCTATGGATTACTGGGTGAAGCGAAGTATCCGACAACAGGCCTGCAGTGGGGACTTCTCGTGTGGCTAGGGCTGGGAGCGAGTGGGCTTGGATACTACCTTTGGAACTATGGCGCGAGTCAGGTGAACGCAGGAACACTCGCTGTGATGAACAACGCCTTGGTGCCTGCAGGGCTACTTGTGAATCTTCTCATCTGGAATCGTGAAGTTGACTTCGTGCGGCTGCTAGCGGGCGGTGTGCTGATCGTCGGCGCGCTGATGATTAGTTTAAAGAGAAGTAATGAATGATGATGACCGTGCAGGTGCGGCTTTTCCATTCATCACTCAAAATTCATCATTCATAATGGGTCAGATCTTCTTGAGCCCGCTCGTCAGGACATCGATCGCTTTGTCGATATCGGCGTCGGTATGGGCTGCTGAGAGGAAGCAGGTTTCGTAAGCGCTAGGTGGCAAGTAGACACCGTGTTCGAGGGCGTAGTGGAAAAGGGGCTTAAAGTGGTCGGTCTTACTCGCGACGGCGTCGTCGTAGTTGCGCACCGTTTCTTCGGCAAAGAAGAGGGCAAACATCGAGCCAGTCTGCGGGACTTGAAGCGGTAGGCCTTTTTCGGCGGCTGTGGTGCGGAGAGCTTCGGCGATGCGGCGACCTTTGGCGTCGAGGTCGTCAAAGGGATCGAGGGCTTCGAGCTCGTTGAGGGCGGCAAGGCCAGCGGCCATCGCGAGGGGATTGCCGGAAAGAGTGCCTGCTTGGTAGACGGGGCCAAGCGGGGCGAGGTAGTCCATGATATCGGCGCGGCCACCAAAAGCGCCGACGGGGAGTCCTCCGCCGATGACTTTTCCCATCGCGGTGAGGTCGGGACGGAGGTTTTCGATCGATTGTACTCCGCCAAGAGCGAGGCGGAAGCCGGTCATGACTTCGTCGTAGATGAGAACAGTGCGGTGGGCGTCACAGAGCTTTCGAAGGTGCGCGAGAAAGCCGGGGTCTGGCAGGATCAAGCCGCAGTTCGCGGGGTAGCTCTCGACGATGAGGGCGGCGAGTTCTGGGCCGTGCTCAGCAAACGCGGCATCGAGGGCGGCGGTATCATTGTAAGGGAGGACGATGGTGAGGGCTGCGAGCTCTTCCGGAATGCCCGCGCTGTCGGGGTTGCCCAGAGTGAGTGCACCCGAACCAGCTTTGACCAAGAGCGAGTCGACGTGACCGTGATAGCAACCGGCAAACTTGATCACCTTTTTCCGCCCGGTAAAACCGCGAGCGAGGCGTATGCAGCTAAGGCAGGCTTCAGTGCCACTGTTTACAAAGCGGATTTTTTCAACGCTTTCGACGAACTCGACGACTTTCTCGGCGATCTCGACTTCGGTCGAATTGGGGGTGCCAAAACTGGTTCCTTTGAGCGCCGCGGCTGCAACTGCTTCGTGAATTTTCGGGTGGTTGTGTCCGAGGATTGCCGGACCCCATGTGCAGACAAAGTCGAGAAGCTCGTCACCGTCGGCGGTCGTAAGGCGCGCACCATCAGCGCTTGCGGTAAAGAAAGGAGAACCGCCGACACTACGAAAGGCGCGCACAGGGCTGTTGACGCCACCGGGCATAATCTTTTTTGCCCGCTCGAAAAGGTCCGATGAAGTGCTCATAGCTCAAAGAATGCTGGATGGGATGCAGGAGGAAAGGGGGAAAGTGGCGAATGATGAATTTTGAGTGGTGAATGAGTGCTCGTATCTTGTTTCTCGAAGCGCCCAGCTTTTCGTCTAGCGCAGCAACTGGGCTTCGAGTTCTGGCTGAAGAGCTTTGGCGGTGGCGGGGCGGAACTGATCGCCGATCGGGAGGATGGCACCGATCGTGAGGTCGTTGATGAGGATGCCGCGTTGCGATTCGACCATGATGCCGAGGAGCTCTCCGGACTGCGCAAAGATGTAGTCACCACGATTGGGTTGGAACTCACCCGTCAGCTGGTTGATGAGATTGCGATCAACTCCGACATACCCCTCTCCGCCCGGAAGAAGACGGAAGTCAGTGAGGCCATAGGCTCCGAGGGTGTGGGAGATGAGAACGGCCTGCTGAAACCGAAAAGGTTCCGTGCTCAGACTGAAGGTTTCACTCAGGAGCGCGGGATCACGCGTTGGCATGAGTTCGATGACGATGAGGCGCGGGTCGGCGGCAAGGAAGCTGAGGCGAGTGATGGGGAGACGGCGCCCATTGTTCATGATCGATCCATCGATGCCGACGACTTGATCCAAATTGTTAATACGGAAGGGTGCCCGTGACTCTTCGAAGATAATGTAGCGTTTCCCATTCGAGTTGATCGCAACGGCGTCGAGGGTAGCGGTTTGTGATCGAGTGCCGAGAAGCCCGCTGATGTCGGCCGTCATTGAAATATTGATACGGTTTTGTTCGTAACGGCGAAAGATCTCGTTCGAGGAGATGGGCTGGTTGGCTTTGATCTCGGCTTGAATGGCTTCGGAGCTTTGGGCGATTTTCGTCAGATCGGTAGCGAGTTGGCTTGCGCGGCGTTCGGCTTCGGTGCGTTCGGCGCGGGTTTGGCTCAATTCATCGCGAGTAAATTGCAGGCTTTTGTCGAGCTGAGCACGTTCGGATTGAGCGACTTCGAGGGAGGTCGCAAGAGAGGCGCGTTCCTCGGCGAGCCGGGTGGCTTCAGCTTGAGCTTCGTTGATGGCGGCTTGGGCGGCGTGCAGCTCGGCTTGTTGGGCGTCGAGGGAGGCCTTTAGCGCAGCGGTCTCAGCCGTTTGGTTTGCGAGATTCTCAGTCAGCGTTGTTTTTTCCTCGGCTAAAGCGGACCGCTCAGCGGCAAGGCGTTCACGCTCGCGGGCGGTGAGTTCGAGTTCCTCGCTGGTCGATTCCAGGGTGCTACGCGTTTCTGAGAGGGTAATGCTGGTCTCGGCTTTTTCGCGGGCGAGGCGTTCACGTTCTTTCTCAAGCTCAGATTTTTCTTCGATGAGATTTTCCTTCTCAGCGCTAAGCTTTGATCGCGCGGATTCCGTTAGTGTGAGGTTGGCGGCGAGTTCGGTGCGTTCTTCCTCAAGTTGGGCTCGTTTGATGGCTTCGATTTCGAGGGAGTTTTGAAGCAACTCCATGAGGTCTTCCGAAACGCCTTCCTCGATCTCAGCGGCAATGACCGGATCGGTCGTGGGCGCAGGATCGAACTTCACCAGCGCGAGCACGCTGATGAGGAGAAAGTCGCAAATGATGAGAAGGAGCGATTTATTCATCGCGAAGGAGCGTGGGCGTCGGCTGCGACGATGAGGCGACGGCGATAAGGGCGGAGGAATCCAATCTTGAGCACAGCGACAAAGACGATGCCAAAGAGGGTGGATGCGTAGGCTGCCATAAGGGACGCATCGATGAATTCGAGCACAACCATGACGAGAGAACTCACCGTGCCACCGAGGCCGACGTAGAGCCCGAGATCAAAGACGATTCCCTGAAGGACGAGGAAGAGGAGAAGGACGAGGATGGTGACTTGATCAAACATGGTAGAAGTGGTGTCTGGGCTGAGCCCCTCGGGGAGGACGCTTGCTATTTGGATGCGGAGTTGCCCGTTTTCGTTCGGAGCAAAATCGAGAAGGGTTGGTTCGGAAAGAATCCAGATGAGGGCGGCGAAGCCTACGCCCGCGGAGGCGTGAAAGAGGTGGACGAGTCGACCGCTTGGGATGCGGGTGTCGGCTTTGAGCCCTATACTGAGAATGGCCCCGAGGGAGAGGGTGAGAAAAAAGCCGGCTAAACAGAGAGCGCCGCCCTTGATCGCTTTGGCGAGTGTGGTCTGGCTCTCAGCAAAGTTTTTGAGCTCTTGCTGGGATTCTTCGAGGAAATTGAATTGGAGGTAACTAGGAGCAGCGTAGAGGGGCTGAAAAAAGTGGAGCATGGCCATGGCAGCGCCTTCTCCTTCTGAGTTTGCGAGTTTCATAACCACCCATGCGTCGTCACCGCGCTCGATGGCATAGGTAGCAACAGCAGCGGGTTGTCTAGTGAGTAGGCTGGCGGTGTAGAGCTGGGTAAAGTGATCCTCGGCGAGTTGGGCTGCTGAGTGCATCGCTCGCAGTGCTTCGAGGTCGGGAAGCATTTTTAGAAGTGTCGTCAGTTGAGACCAGTTGGTGCGGCTGGCTAGGGTCAGGAGCGCGGTGTAAGTGTCTTCGAGGGGTTTGATCTGTGCCGGATCCTTGAGTGCCGCCGTGCTCATATCGAGCAATTCGCGGTCGATCACGTCAGCCCAGACGGCTTCTTCCGCAAGCAGCGCAATCGTGAGGATGATGGCTTCAAGTGGTTGGCCTGCGTCCGAGCTCACGGGAAGAAATGTTTCGTAGCTTTGAAGTGAGGCGGTGCGAAGGAGGAATTTGACAGTGGGCTTGTCGGACAGCCTGAGGGCCTTTTTTAAAGCAGCTCGCCGGTCACGAGGGAGTAGGAGAGAGACGGTGTTTGAGCTCTTAGATGCGTCGATGGTGAATGGTTCCATGACGGCGCTGAGCAGTGAGGCCGGGCCTCCATAGACAGCAAGGAGCGGGCGATTAGCTTCAATCGCTGCTATCGTCATATCTAAATTCAACTTCGCTGGTGAATCGAGAAGGGACGCGAGGATAAGTTTGGCGGGGCCTATCTGGCCGACATCGAGGTAGTCACCTGCGAGCGATTCCGCACTGGGAGTTCCCTCAGCCGCTTCGCTGAGAATGAGAGGCGACACGGAGCGGAAATGGATGGGCACACTCAATCCGGCCCACGCAAAGAGGAGGGCGGCGACACCGTAGGCGAGAGCTCTCAGAAGTGGCCGAATGCGCATTGTCTCGAATTTGTAATGATTTGGTGCCTTTTGCAATAGCCACAACGAGTGGCGCACCGCTTAAGCTTCCACGAAATACCCTTTACAGTTTTCATGCGTGGCAATGTTTTTGGCAGATGGTTCTACGCGTGACTCAGTATGGTGAGGACGTGCTCCGTCAAAAAGGGGAGCGTGTGACGGTCTATGATGAAGGCCTTGTCAAACTGGCCGACGACATGGTCGAGACGATGTATGAGTCTGAGGGTATCGGTCTCGCCGCCCAGCAGATCGGCATCGCGATTCAGCTCTGTGTCATTGATATCGCGGACATGGATCCTGGGCTCCTGCACTATGAGTTTGATGGCAAGCGTCCACCGATCGATCTGATTATGCCTATGGCCTTAGTGAATCCGGTGGTGCGTGTCATTGAAGGGAAGACGTCAACGGAGGAAGAAGGGTGTCTATCGTTTCCAAATGTGCGCGGCGATGTTTCCCGAGGAGACGAGATCGAAGTAACTTTCCAAGACCTAGATGGCGCTTTCCATAATTTGAAGACGCGTGGGTGGTATGCTCGGGTGGTGCAACATGAAGTCGATCACCTCAACGGGGTTCTCTTCATTGACCACATGGAAACGCGAGAGCTGCGGCAGCTCGACTCCAAGATTAAGAAGATTCGCCGCGCATCCAAAAAACTCAAATGATCCGCCAAACTCGGCAACGGGAGGCGATCTCGCAGGCGCTCAAGGCCGCCCAACGCCCTCTCACTCCTCAAGAGCTCCATGGTCTGGCCGTAGAGACTCTTCCAAGCCTTGGGCTTAGAACTGTATACAGGCAGATTCGGGAACTTGTTGCCGCCGGTGAAATTGTCGGCATCGACTATCCAGGGCAGCCCCTGCGTTATGAAGCGGTCACGGGTGAACACCGAGCCCACTATATTTGCCGGGATTGCGATCGTATCTTTTCCTTCCCGCAAAATGTGCCGGACGTAGACATAGCGCCCCTGAGTAATTTCGAGGTCAGTGGGCAAGAAACGATCTTTTATGGTCGCGGCCGTGGGCTTTGCTCTAAGTGCGGGCTTGATGAGTAGATCAGGCTTCGGCACTTCGAACTAAGGCTTCGAGTGTATTCATGATGCCACTACGTGAGCTCATTGCGTGATGCAGGGTTCTGTATTTGTTTATAACAATTTTATAAACGCTTCTGCATCTGTCATTGGTTGTTCATTACGAACTATTTACGTTGTGCATTTTACATCTTTTTGTAGGTGTTTTTTCTCGACGAGTACGCAAAAATACTTATCCATTTAAATCATCAAAAGCCACTACAGGCTGCTGATCGATCCCGTAGAAAGGTGAGAGACTCTTACGGATGGAACAAAGAGAGAAACAAGTAACCGCAAATTTTTGAGAGAAAACTGTCTAATGAATACTAAAACCATTTCCGCCCTCGCAGCGTTCACAATCGCATCGATGCTCCAAGCTGAGCTCTTCGTTGATACCCTTGCTGCAACTGATTTAACTGGCGATAGCGCACTTTTAAACATGACTGTGTCGGGCGATGTCCCAGGAACACGGTTTGTTGCTCAGATGTTCGACTTTGGGATTTCCTCGGGAAGTCTTAATCAGCATGTGAGCGGATACGACTACGGTAAATCACTCGTCTTCGATCCTATTGCTGGTGAAAACGTCATCATCGAGTCTTACAATGTTCGTGATCGCGACGCTGTCTTTGAAGTGATCGACGTGAACACGCTCTATAACTTTCAAACCTTGCAGCAAATGAGTGCATCAGCACCGCTGACACTCAATCTTTGGAATCTCCCACCGGAAACAACCTACTACGTTCAAGCCTCGGCAATGGAAATAGCTACGGGGATTGTTTATCTGGGTGATGAACTCAGCTTCACGACGCCGTCGTATGCAGATGGCGGATTTGGCATCCAATTTGGAAGCGGCGGGTCGATTCCTGAGCCTTCATCAATTGGACTCTGGATTGGCTTGGGGATGATCGGGATGATCGCTCGCCGCCGTCAGCGCCGCTAAAACTTTTCTGAACCGACTATTCTTCTCGGAAAAAGCAGTACTCTCATCTCTTAGTTATTGGTATACTACGCTCAGGCGATAACCGGAATTTCCGGTTATCGCCTGAAGTGTTTTTTCAGCCTCACGCATCGCGGAACGATCATTTTCAGAGCGGTCATCAAGCCCTGCGAGATGAAGCCAGCCGTGAAGAAGGTAGAGTGTGAGCTCTTCGGGAAAAGTGGTCCCATAGTCAGGGGCTTGTGATGCTGCGTGGGCCGGACAGATCGCAAGGTCGCCGGCATATTTGTCTTCGACGTCTCCGGGAAAGGTCATCACATCAGTGATCGAGGGATCATTGAAGAAGGTAGCATGAAGCTCGCTGCAGCGCTCTTTGGTAACAAAAGCGACCGAAAGGTCACCGCTTGGAAGGGTCCACTGGGTGACCTCAGCATCTAGAAAGTGGAGAAGCTTTTCAACCGATTCGACATCGATGGCTAAGGCGTCGTCTTCGACTAAAACTTCAATTTGACGGAGCATCGCTCGACTTGGATTCTTCGGCCGCCGTTTTTTCTTTCTTTGCACCGTCTTCTTCCAGTGCTGGGTCCAGTCGTTCGCCGAGTTCCGCAAATGGCGCGCGGCTCCCCTTCTTGTTGCGACGTTCCTTGCGCGTCGCTGCTTCGATGGCCTCCTCCTTTGGATATTCAATCCTAGCGTGGAGCATATTTAGGAGAGTGAAAGAGAAGCTCTCTTGGATTTTAGATAGCTGCTGGAAGGTGAGTGGAGATTCGTCAAGTTGTCCGTCTTCAATCCGCGAGCGGAAGATTTTCTCAATCAATTCATCGATCGATTGAGGGGTGACCTTTGGGAGACTACGTCCAGCGGCTTCAACGGAGTCAGCGAGCATGATGAGGGCGCTTTCGGTGAACTGCGGGCGGGGTCCTTCGTAGCGATAGGTAGCTTCGTTGACCTTATCGAGTTCGATGCTTGGGACTAGTTGGTTATCGTGGATGCCATCGGTTTTAGCGAGGCGATTTCGTTCCAGGGCCTTGTAGTAGAAATACTGAATAAGACTTGTTCCATGGTGCTGATTGATCGCGTCGATGACGATCTTTGGAAGCTTATACTCTTTCGCGAGAACGGCGCCTTCTTTGACGTGACTCTTGATCACGAGTGCACTCATAGAAGGGTTGCGCTCGATGTGTGGATTGTATCCGTCTCGCTGATTTTCGGTAAAGTATTCGGGTTTAACGAGTTTTCCGATGTCGTGAAAAAGCGAACAAACGCGGCACACAAGTGGGTTTGCCCCGATTGCTGCAGCCCCATTCTCCGACAGATTTGCTACCATCAAACTGTGGTGGTAAGAACCGGGCGCTTCGACTTGAAGACGGCGGAGGAGTGGGTGGTTGAAATCGGTGAGCTCAAGGAGCGTTATATCGGTCGTCGTCTTAAAAAGTCCTTCCCAGATGGGGAGGAAACCGATCAGCGCGATACCGGTGAGGGTGCCGATGCCGATCGCGGTGAGCATTTGATAGATCACTGTGAGTGGCTCCATCGAATCTCTTAATCCGAACAAGGCAGCGCTAAGGGCCATAACCATTCCACTGAAAAGCCCGGCACGAACGACGCGTGTGCGAACCTTGAGGTTACGACTAAAGACGATCCCGAGGAGGGAGACACTGAACGAGGCGACACAGATACTGATCGAGTTGCCCTGCATTAGGCCATTGAGCAGAGCAAGGAGCGCGGCACATATCACGCCCGAACCGACTCCGAGGAGCATCGAAATGAGCATCGGCGCGAGCGCGACTGGAAGAAGGTAAGGGATGAGCGCTAGCAGGATTGGGTTCCGCTGGGCTGTCTCCGTCCCGCCGACTTCGATGATCAGTCGGTAGATGAAAAGGTTTAAGAGGAGTGCACTGCCGGCGAGGAGGATCGTTCGACGATTTGCGGTGAGTCGCACGCCACTAAGCTTTAAGTAAATTAGAAGGCAGAAAATAAAAGACAGCGTCAGGATGGTGCGCTCACGGAAGAGCGCATCAAAACCGAAAGTAGCGGATTCACTTTGCTGCAGAATACTCTGGTAGGCGCTTAGTTTTTCTAGGGCGGCCTGATTTACCTTCGCGTTTGGCTCTACAATCGTCGTGCCTTCATCGACAGAGATGATGACGGGTTGCACTTCACTTATGTATTTTTGTTGGAGGGCCTGAGTGCGCTCTTCATCAAAGTTTAGATTTGGTTGAAGGCCTTCGCGGAAGATACGGAAAAGCGCGATCGACGACTCACGTGGAATGTCAAAGGCGGCGAGCTGGATGCGGAGGCTGCGAAGGGCTTCTTCCTCAGTGATAAGGTTTACCTCTTCAATCTCTCCCGCATTGTTTTGGATTTGAAAAATCCGAAGGTTTTGCGTCGGTAGTGTCCTGACGGAGTCTTCGGGATAGATCCCAGTTCGATAGAGGCGGTCAAGCTCAAGGAGGCCTTCGCGGAGTGTGTTCTCTCGGATTGCCCGCGGGAGTTGATTAAAAATTACGACAAGATCTGAAACGCGTAGTCCGTAAGGATTTTCCGCCGCGTAGTCTTGGAAAAACAACCTGAGTTCCTCGGCCCGCAAGGCATAGCGACTGCGTTCCGCGCCATCTGGGATATCGGCGAACTCAGTCAGGTTCTTATGGAGGTCGAGTAAGTAGGAGCGAAAGTCTTCCGCGGTAGACTGATCGAGCGTGTAGACAGGGGGAGCTGTGGCGGCCCTTTTTGCCCGGGCGCGCTGAGTTTCGATGTCGCTTTGGTAATTGAAGGGAACTTCGGCAATGACCCGTACGCGGGAGACCTGTCCTTTCTGAAGGAGGGGGCTTGCGGGAGAGAGGCCGAAAAAGGCTAGGAAGCTGATCGAGATGCCGAAGACGCCAAAAAGAAAAGCATTCACCCAGAGCGAAGGCTCGAACTTACGCCGAGCGACTTCTCCTAGGACACTCTCGCGCTTGCGTCGTGTTGCGACGACGGTGTCCTTGCGAGATTTGCGGTTGTTTGCCATAGTGGTTTTTGAGGGGGTGCCTTAGTCGGCGCTGACTTCGCGCGGGCTGTGCGCACCGGTCTTCTCATCGTAGTCTTGATAGGCTTCGATGATTCGCTGCACGAGGGGGTGACGGACGACGTCGCTACCGTCGAGGTGGTGAAATATAATACCCGGCACATGGCCGAGGACTTTTTCGGCTTCTTTAAGGCCAGAATATTTGTGACGGGGAAGATCGACCTGCGTTTTGTCTCCGGTGACCACGTAGCGGCTCCCGTGCCCGAGTCGAGTGAGCATCATCATCATTTGCTCTGGTGTGGTATTTTGGGCTTCGTCGAGAATTACAAAGGCATTGCTCAGCGTGCGTCCGCGCATGTAAGCGAGCGGGGCGATTTCGATTTTTCCGGGGCGCTGTTCTTTGGGGTCACCGATAATACGGGCGGCGTCCATCGGCCCGAGCATGTCGTTGATCGCATCGAAGAGGGGCTGCAGGTAGGGGCGGACTTTTTCGTTGAGATCACCAGGGAGGAAGCCGAGGGCTTCACCCGCTTCAACCGCAGGTCGGGTAAGGATGATACGCTCGACGGACCCAGCGAGCAGCGCTTCCAGGGCAGCAGCGACAGCGAGGAAAGTTTTGCCCGTGCCAGCTGGACCGATGCCGAAGACGATTTCGTTGTTCCTGATCGCTTGGAGATAGCGCATCTGGTTCACCGTTTTGGGAACTATACTCGTTTTTTTGATCACGATGCGGGTTTTGTCCGCAAATGCCTCGGCGAGCTCTGCGTTCTTGCCTTCGACGACTGCCTTCAGGATGTAGCTAAAGTCACCTTTGGTGATCTTTAGTCCCGAGTTTCGGCCCGCATCGAGGAGCTTAAAGAAGGCCTCTGCCCTCTCGATCGATTCTTCCTCGCCGGAGAGCTTAACCCAGTCGTCCCGTGTCAGCGTTTCCAAGCCGAAGGCTTCGTCGATGATGAGGAGATTTTGTTCATCTTTGACGAAGAGCTCTGAAAGTAGGCGAGGGCTTTGAAAATAGAGGGTCTTTTCAGGCATATGGCTTTATGATCAGCGACATGAAACGATCCGGCGATGTGTCCTAGCGTGGAGGAGGCTTTGCTTGCCGGCCGAAATAGAGTGATGGATATCCAGATAGGTGAATGCGCACGAAAAGGGTGTTCAACCGGTCATTTACTCGTGGGCCAGCCTGTGTGAAACAACTGGGTTGTAAAGGGTCAACTCGGCCTTCCGCTGGACATCCAGAGGCTCGAATTAGGGCTCGTTTTGTGCCTCTGAAGCATCTCTTAGGTCCCGCTAAGAGGAAGAGCATGCGACTTATTGGGGAGTTCCGATCAAAGGTGAGTCGTGTAGTCCGATGTTTACCTTAGCCAATACCAAAGGTGGAACGCTTGGGTAATCGCTTCGGCGATACATAAGATGTTCTATACCAATGTATTGGGGATGGATTATTCACGCATTTATGATTAAAAACGCCAAAGCAGTCATTGTCGAAACCTCTGGTAATGAGGCGGCCCACGAATCCTACTTGAGTGTATTGGAGCGTGGGCTGACGCCGGTCTTTTTGGAGAGCGCTCAAGAGGCCCTAGAGGCCTATCAGCAGGGAGATGTGGCAGTATTGGTTTCAGATCTCCGCCTCGCCGAAATGGATGGACTGGTTCTCGCCCGAAAAGTCCGGCGCTTTGATCCCGATGCGGTGATCATTTTGACGGCCGCGATCGAACGTAAGGCGGACTTATTGGCGGCTCTCCGTCTGGGTGTTTTTGATTTCTTTGTGAAGCCGTTTGGAGCGCGCGAATTTGCTGATAGCCTTGAGCGAGCGGTGGCCTATCGTGCGAGGTCAACTCAGCCTAGGGCCGCGGATGAAGTTGCTGCACCTGAGGCCAACGAACTCAACACGGAAGAGTTACACGCGAATGAAGAAGAGTTGAGCCGCCTTCGTTTGGCGCTTGAGGCGAAAGAGCAGAGCTTCGCAGAACTCGAAAAATTGCTTCAGGACAAAGAGGCCCGGTGCGAGCGGACGATGGAGGATGTTGACGTACTTCACCCGTTGCGGCATCGGAAGCATCCGTTGGCGGGAACAGCGAGGAGCTGCAAGCTCGAGAAGATGCACTGGCGGAGCGTGAGGCTCGCCAGATTGAGCGAGAAGCCTTCCTCGAACACAGCGAAAACACACTTTTTGATAAGGGACAGCAGCTTCAGGAGTTTGAGACTGAACTCGAACATCGTGCAGAGGGGTTGGGAGAGCCCTCCTCAGCCTCTCAGGTAAATCCCGAAGACGAAGCACGCCTTCATAAAGTCGAAGCAGAGCTCAGTTTGCGCAAACAGGAACTCGGGGAGCGCGAACGGATTTTACGTAAGAACGAGGCAATCGTTAAAGCCCGCGAACTCTATCTCAAAGAGAGCGAAAACATTCTCTTTGATCGTGAAGATATTTCTTCTTCTTAGGGCCTTCACAGCCGTCATTATTTTTACTTTTACGGGGTCTAGAAAAGCTTGTTTTGACTGAAATTTTGGCACCTAGATGTAAAACCTCGTTTGTACGGCAGTTTTTACTTCATTGGCCGTTCTTGAGACCGAAGTTGAAGCCTATGTCGGAAGACAAAAGAAAGGTCAGTCGTCTCGTTGCTTCCGCCGCATGTTTGTCGGCTGGTTTCTTTTTCATGGCCTATTTAGCGGTGTCGCTATCGACCTTTTGGGCATCCCAA
The DNA here is from genome assembly GCA_963933835.1 of uncultured Puniceicoccaceae bacterium. Lineage (GTDB taxonomy): Bacteria > Verrucomicrobiota > Verrucomicrobiia > Opitutales > Oceanipulchritudinaceae > CAWVVV01. The sequence continues at coordinate 60,122 of CAWVVV010000006.1, forward strand.
CACGCGTCGACGATCGAAGAGTTTCATGACCTCGAACTTCGCAACGGGATCATCTTTTCTGGGATTTGCAGCCTAGGGCTTTTCAGCATCATATATAGTACTTTAAGGTGGCTGGATCAGAAGGAGCAGGAAGCGAACGATCTGGATAAGAGAATTTAAGGAGCAGAGGGCCGGCTCGCGACGACGATGGTCGTTCATACCGTTGTTCATGATACGAACAACCTTCTCGGAGTCATTCGCTCGGGCTTAAGCATGCTGAAGGATCCAGCAGTGGAGATCGATCCTACGTCCCTTTGCAATCGGATGGGAACGGCTGTCGACCGCGTCGAAGATATGCACCGCCAGCTGATGCGCCGAGAACGAGAATTACACGACAGAGAGGCGACACTGGATATCTTCCCTCTTGAAGAGGCTCTCAATGAGTTGCGTTCCTACGCCCGCCTGCATCCGCGCTTGAAGGACTGTGACCTACACTTTGGTGGGGGCGAAAGTCTCAATCTTCGGGCAAATCGGACAGAATTTGCACAGGCGATTCTCAATCTAATCCTGAATGCCGCGGATGCGACGAACAATGAGGGCCGGATTAGCGTCGAGGCACTTCAGATGGGTAGCCAGATCCGGCTGGAAGTGGATGACGACGGCCCAGGGATTACTTAGGTCCAACGGTCTATGGAGCTCGATTTACGCCTGATTTACACACCTTTTTAAAGGGGTGTAATAGACTGGGAGCGAAAAAGGATCCAAATGAAACCTTAGACTGCTTTGGAAATAGGTGATTATGCCTAGGATTCAGGTTTAGCGTGCCTGCTTTCAGGTTCTCCGAAGGAATTCAGCTGGATATGACTGAACGGATCACCCCTCTGCGAGCCACCGCTCTGTTTCGATAGCTGACTGGCAGCCAAGGCCTGCCGCGGTGATTGCTTGCCGGTAAACATGGTCGGCGCAATCGCCGGCAACGTAGACGCCGGAGACTTCGGTTTGAACCTGACTGCCTGCTTTAGGCAGGAAGTAGCCGTTCTCGTCGAGCGGTAGAACGCCTTCAAAGGGTTGAGTGTTCGGAATGTGGCCGATGGCGATAAAGAATCCTTTGCATGGAACTTCAGTGATTTCACCTGTTTTGAGGTTTTTCACTGCCGCTGCGCGCGTATTGCCCGCGTCATCAGCGAGCACTTCGGTCGGCGCGCTGTCCCACAGGACTTCAATTTTTTCGTGTTCGATAACGCGATCGGCCATGATTTGAGATGCGCGCAGAGCGTCGCGCCGGTGAATTAGCGTCACCTTAGACGCGAAACGGGTGAGAAAGAGGGCTTCCTCCGCTGCACTGTCTCCGCCGCCGACGACGATAATTTCATCTCCTCGGTAAAAAGCACCATCACAGGTAGCGCAGGTGCTGACGCCTTTGCCTCCCCACATCTCTTGTTCACCGGGAATGCCGAGGGTTCGGGGACTGGCACCGGTTGCTATGATGACAGCTTTTGCTTCGAAAACCTTTCCGTCTTCAGCGATAAGCTTTTTCGTTTCGCCGGAAAAATCAGCACTGGCGATTTTTGAGTATTCGTAGCGCGCACCAAACCTTGAGGCCTGCTTCCTGAGATTATCCATGAGTTGAAAGCCGTCGATGCCTTCTGGGAAACCGGGGAAGTTCTCAACTTCGCTCGTTGTCGTGAGCTGACCACCTGGCTGACTCCCTTCGAGGATAAGGGGATTCAGGTTCGCGCGGGCGGTGTAGATTCCTGCAGTGAGTCCAGCGCAGCCGGTTCCGAGAATGATAACGTTTTCCATTTTTTCTGAAGATGAGAATCTGCAATCTGTAGATCGAGGCATTTGTGAGTCCCAACGGATCTTTTCTATTCCGACCCAAGTTCAACGCATGTGCTCGGACCCCTCCATGGCGACCTTTAGTTCAGGCTGGTATCGACGTCTGGAAGCCGAGAATTCAGGTCGCGTTCGAAATTGCAGCGGGAGTGTTCACGCTGGAGATAAGTAAGGAGTGTTAGGTAGCGTTCTTCAACCGATGCCGTAGAGAGTAGCTTCTGCTTCAGGTCAGCCTTGGAGCACGCTGCGAAGACGAGTAGATCGATGTAGGTCTCATACTCCTCGAGTTGCTCGAGAAAGCTCATGAATTCTGTTGGAACCTCGTTTGTTAGAGATGGTTCATGCGCTAAGATTTTTCCAATGTTCGCCTTACTCGAGGCAAGAAAGTCGGGCTGAGTGATTTCTGGGGTCAAGAGAGGCTCGACCTGTAGCAGAGGATAGGGATCGTGGCTCACGACGTCTTTAACCTTTACGCGCTGAAGCCCTTGTAGAACGAGATTTGAGGTGCCGTTTGGAGCAATCTCAGAGGCGCGAATCACTCCAATCGTCGCGACGCGACAGGGGATCTCGTCTTTGCTCGTTCCTCTTGTTTCGTCCTGACATGCCACGATGAAAAGCTGGTTGCTCGAGAGGACGTCGGAAAGCATCTGTCGGTAGCGAGGCTCAAAAATATGCAGCGGGAGAATTGCCTGCGGAAAGAAGACAGTCTGCTGCAGTATCATGGCCGGAACTTTGTCCGGTATCTTTACCTCAAGGTGCATAGGTTGAAAATAAGTGCTCTCGAGATTTACGCAAGTTGTTGGCGAGTCTAGCTATCTTTCCATTTCCAAGCTTGGAGTAGGCTTCGATCTGGTTCGTCGTTCTCAGAAAAATAGACCGCAAGGCGGAGGTGCCAGAGTCGGTCGGCGGGGATATTTTTCCGTTCTTTCTGAATGTCATCAAATAAGGATTCAGGAGAGCGCCCGCGAAGCTCATGGGTGTGACGAATACCCAAGTCGAGAAGATCTCGTACCGTCGGCAGATCGAGGCCTGGGATCCGACTCAAAGGCGAATTCAGCGCCTCATAGTCGATTTTCTTTTTTTTCTTTTTGGGCGGACGGGAAAAAAAGGCGGCTTCGAAATCGATCGGCATAGTCTCAAACAGTGGTGATTTGAAAAGAGGACGTCGGTTGGCGTGATGACGCAAAGCTTTATCTCGAGTTCTGGTGTGCAGTGAGGTGACTCAAGTGTGACACAAAGTGTGACATGTCACGGTTTTTGGCACACCTTTCAATCAGATGGATGATCTGTAAGTATCAGAAGAAGAACAGGATGCGATTTCATAGGCAATTTGGAGAGTCGTATGCTAAAGAGATCCTAAATGAGCAAAATTTTAGGCATAGATCTTGGCACTACGAACTCTTGCATGGCCGTTCTGGACGGCGGTGAGCCCGTCGTCGTTCCTAACAGTGAAGGTACTCGCACGACGCCTTCCATCGTCGCATTTGCGAAAAACGGTGACCGCTTGGTTGGTCAGGCAGCGAAACGCCAAGCCGTGACAAACCCGACGAACACGATTTTTTCGGCTAAGCGCCTCATCGGACGTAAGTTTACTGAGGTCCAAGAGGAGATCGCCAATTTACCTTACTCGGTTGTCGAGGGGAAGAATGGCGACGCCTGGATCGAAGTAGATGTTGATGGTGAGAAGAAGCAATTCCCACCTGAGCAGATCAGCTCGATGGTTCTCGGTAAGCTGAAGGCCGACGCTGAAGCGTTTCTTGGCGAGCCTGTGACTCAGGCGGTCATCACCGTTCCCGCATACTTTAACGACACCGAACGCCAAGCGACTAAAGATGCAGGCGCGATCGCCGGCCTCGAAGTGCTCCGCATTATCAATGAGCCGACCGCTGCATCGCTGGCCTACGGCCTTGATAAAAAGACCGACGAAACAATCGCGGTCTATGACCTTGGTGGTGGCACGTTCGATATCTCGGTTCTCGAAATCGGCGACGGTGTCTTCGAAGTGAAAGCAACCAACGGTGACACCCACCTCGGTGGTGATAACTGGGACGAAGCACTCATCCGCTGGCTCATCGACGATTTTAAGAGCGAACACGGTGTTGACCTCCGTCAGGACAAGATGGCGCTTCAACGCCTGAAGGAAGAAGCTGAGAAAGCAAAGATTGCCCTCAGCTCTACCCAGAACACGGACATCAATCTTCCCTTCATCACTGCCGATGCCTCTGGGCCGAAGCACTTGAATGTGAGCCTCAGCCGCGCGAAGCTCGAGCAGATCACCGATGATCTTTTCCAGCGCACGATCCGACCTTTCGAAGGTTGCTTGAAGGATGCTGAAATCTCTTCTGGCGATATCGCCAACCTCGTCCTCGTGGGTGGTATGACGCGGATGCCTAAGGTGATTGAAACAGCTAAGCGCCTCACCGGCAAAGAGCCTAACCAAGGTGTCAACCCTGACGAAGTGGTAGCCCTCGGTGCTGCGATCCAAGGCGGTGTGCTCGCCGGTGACGTGAAGGATGTTCTCCTCCTCGACGTGACTCCATTGACCCTCTCGATCGAGACGGCTGGTGGTGTAGCGACGGCGATGATCGAACGTAATACAACCATCCCGACGAAGAAGGGTCAGACATTCTCAACCTACGCCGACCAGCAGACAGCGGTTGATATCCGCGTGCTCCAAGGCGAGCGTCCGATGGCGAAGGATAACAAAGAGCTCGGCGTCTTCCGCCTCGATGGAATTCCTGCCGCCCCTCGTGGTGTGCCTCAAATCGAAGTCACCTTCGACACCGACGCGAACGGCATTCTCCATGTCAGCGCGAAGGACAAAGGCACAGGCAAGGAGCAGAAGATTTCTATTACAAATGCCTCTGGTCTTTCCGACGAAGAAATCGAGCAAGCCCGTAAGGACGCTGAAGCTCACGCTGAGGACGACCGCAAGGCGAAGGAGCTCGCTGAGCAGCGCAACCAACTCGACACCATCGTCTTCTCGACCGAGAAACTGATCAACGAGAGCTGCGACAAGTTCGATCCATCCGACAAAGAGCACATTGAAGCGCTCGTGAAGGAAGGTAAGACGGCGCTAGAGAGCAACGACGCTGATCAAATCAAAGCTGCGATCGAGAAGATCAATGGCGATGAGAAGATGCAGCAGGCAGTCGCGAAGATGTATCAAGAGACAGCCGGTGCCGAAGGTGGACCAGATATGGCCGCCGCAGGCGAAGGAGCTCAAGCCGAGCCAAAGCCTTCTGATGATCCGACCGTGGTCGACGCTGAAGTCGAAGACGTCACAGACAAGAAATAACCTTTATCCGATCCCTCTCAGCTGCGCTAGATTTTAGCATAGCTGGTGGGGGATTTCGGTATCTCTAAAACTTACACAAAAAATCTAATACAAAAACACCTATGGCTACAGACGTAAAAATTACTCCTCTCGGAGACCGTGTCCTCGTAAAAGCTACCGATACTTCTTCTGAGGAAGTTAAAGGCGGCATTATTATTCCAGATTCGGCAAAAGAAAAGCCGATGACGGCTGAAGTGCTCGCTTTGGGAACCGGCAAAAAAGACGGCAAAGACTACAGCTTCACTGTGAACGTTGGCGATCAAGTCGTTATTCCTAAATACGGTGCAACAACCTTAAAGTATGAGGATGTTGAATACACTATTCTTAAAGAAGAAGAAATCGTTGCTATCGTAGGTTAATCCTACGCAATCAGCGAATTACACACTATTTAACTACAGAGAAAACTTATTATGCCTAAGCAAATTATTTTTGACGAAAATGCCCGTAAAGAGCTCCTCATCGGAGTTGAGACACTTGCCAAAGCGGTCAAGGTCACACTCGGACCTAAGGGTCGCAATGTCGTCATCGACAAGAAATTCGGTAGCCCGACAGTAACTAAAGACGGTGTATCCGTCGCAAAGGAAATTGAACTCTCTGATCCGTTCCAAAACATGGGCGCTCAGATGGTTAAGGAAGTTGCAACCAAGACCAGTGACAACGCTGGTGACGGAACAACGACTGCAACCGTTCTCGCTGAAGCAATCTTCCGCGAAGGCCTTAAGAACGTCACTGCAGGTGCAAACCCAATCTACCTGAAGCGTGGTATCGACAAGGCTGTCGCTGCAGGCGTTAAAGCGATCCAAGACCTTAGCATTCCTGTGAACGACCGCGAAGCGGTTAAGAATGTAGCGACTGTTTCGGCTAACTGGGAAGTTGAGATTGGTGAGACCATTGCAGACGCAATGGACAAGGTCGGCAAAGACGGCACGATCACAGTCGAAGAAGCTAAGGGTATCGAAACCACTCTCGACGTTGTCGAAGGTATGCAGTTCGACAAGGGCTACCTCAGCCCTTACTTCGCGACTGATCAGGAAGCAATGGAAGCGATCCTCGATGATGCTTACATCCTCATCCACGAGAAGAAGATTTCGAATCTCAACGACCTCCTCCCACTCCTCCAAAAGGTTGCCCAAACAGGGAAGCCTTTCCTCATGATTGCTGAAGACGTCGAAGGTGAAGCACTCGCAACACTCGTTGTGAATAAGCTCCGCGGCATGCTCAACATCTGTGCCGTTAAGGCGCCTGGATTCGGTGATCGCCGTAAGGAAATGCTTAAGGACATTGCTGTTCTCACAGGCGCTCAGTGCATTACTGAAGACCTCGGTATGAAGCTTGAGAACCTCGAGCTCTCTGACCTCGGTCAAGCTAAGCGCGTCACAGTTGATAAGGAAAACACGATCATCGTCGAAGGCGCTGGTTCAACGGCTGATATCCAAGGCCGCGTGAAACAGATTCGTCGCGGTATCGATGAGACCTCATCTGACTACGACCGTGAGAAGCTCCAAGAGCGCCTCGCTAAGCTTGCTGGTGGTGTTGCTGTAATCAACGTCGGTGCTGCTACTGAGCCGGAAATGAAAGAGAAGAAGGCACGTGTTGAGGATGCTCTCCACGCTACTCGCGCTGCAGTTGAAGAAGGTATCGTCCCTGGTGGCGGTGTCGCACTTCTCCGCACTCGCGCAGCGATCGATGCCCTCAAGATCGGCGATGAAGAAGAAAAGATTGGCGCGTCGATTGTTTCCCGCGCGGTTGAAGCACCCCTCCGTCAGCTCTGCCTTAATGCAGGTGTCGAAGGTAGCCTCGTTGTTCGTGAAGTCCTCCTCAAGGAAGGCAACATAGGTTACAACGTAGCGACTGAAGAATACGTCGACCTCATTGCAGCCGGTGTTGTTGATCCAGCTAAGGTTACACGTAGCGCGCTCCAATACGCTGCAAGCGTTGCTGGCCTCCTTCTCACTACTGAAGCCCTCATAACTGATCTTCCTGAAGATAAGTCAGCTGGCGGCGGCAGTGCCCCTGATATGGGTGGCATGGGCGGTATGGGTGGCATGGGCGGCATGATGTAGTGCCTCGGCACTAGCCCATAGAACACGTATCCAAATAATTACTTCAAGGCCGCCTCTTCTTCGGAAGGGGCGGCCTTTTTTATTGAAGTGATACTTCCGAGCTACGCTCGAAAGCTGCTTGGTCTCTAGCCTTACCGGCCGCGCCCTGAAGTGCGTCCGCCGCGTCCGCCACGGCTGTTCCCACCGCGGCCACCGCCACGAGAGCCACCTTGTCCGCCTCGTCCACCGCCGCCGCCTTGGCCTCGTCCACCACGTCCGCCACGGTAGCCGCCGCCTTGGCGAGGTTTGCCACCGCCACCGCCGCCTTGTCGGGTGAGTTGGGACGCTGTGCGTGTCTCGATCGAGGCTGAGTGGAAGGGGTGCTCTTTGTAGGACTCTATTGGCTTACGTGTGAGCTTCAGAATATCGCGAAGAAGGTCGCCGTCTTCTTCAGCACAAAAGGCGATCGCCATTCCGGATGCCTCGGCGCGAGCCGTCCGCCCAATACGGTGGATATAGCTCTCGGAGACTTCGGGTAGATCGTAATTAACAATCAAGGACACGCCTTTGATATCGAGGCCGCGGGCTGCAACATCGGTCGCGACGAGGATAGGGGAGCGGCCGTCGCGGAAACGCTCTAGCGCTGCTTGGCGGGCGTTTTGTGATTTGTTCCCATGAATGGCATCGGCGCGGAGCCCAGCCTTGGCAAGGGAGCGGCAAATTTTGTCGGCGCCGTGTTTGGTGCGACTGAAGACGAGAGTGCGGAAGTCTTTGTCGTTTTCGTTTTGCTCGTTGAGGATGTGCTCAAGGAGCTTGATCTTCATTTTCTGAGGAACGTAGCAGATACGCTGGTCGATCCGGTCCACGGTCGGTTTCTCCGGATCGATGCGAACGGTGACCGGCTTGTGGACGATGCCATCAGCAATCTCCTTCATCGCAGGCGAGAGCGTCGCGGAGAAAAAGAGCGACTGGCGTCGGCCCGGGAGCTCGCGGCAGACGCGGCGCACGTCGGGAAGGAACCCCATGTCGAGCATCTGGTCGACTTCGTCGAGAACGAGATACTGAGTTCGATCGAGATCGAGGTGTTCTTGTTGAAAAAGGTCTAGGAGGCGTCCGGGCGTTGCTACACAGACGTCAACTCCGCGACGGAGGGCTTTGATCTGCGGGCCTGCTGATACGCCACCAAAGACGAGCGCACGGCGCAGTTTCAGATACTTCCCGTAGGTTTCGAAGCTTCGCTCTACTTGGACAGCGAGCTCGCGAGTTGGCACCATAACGAGGGCACGAATTTCATAGTCCTCAAGTTTGTAGGGCTCATTGAGCAGTTGCAGGAGCGGCAAGGCAAAGGCGGCTGTCTTCCCGGTTCCGGTTTGAGCGCAGCCGATGAGGTCGCGGCCAGCGAGGATAGGCGGGATCGCCTGTGCCTGGATAGGAGAGGGCTTCTTGTAGCCGTTTTCTTCGAGGACACGTTGAATTGGCGCGGCCAATTGCAGGTCGGCAAAAGTTACTTCTGACATCTTATGGTCTTTTTAAGGTGGAAGCCTGCGCGTAAAACGCGTCAGTAGCTTCGCGGCACGATGAAATGAGGGAGCCCCAGGCGCTCTCTCATCGTTGAAGACCGGTCAGGGATGCGGCTAATTGGGTTGCCCCACAAATCCGCGAAAGGGGCGGACACTCGCAGGGAATGTTGCAAGCGCAAGCATTAAGTCGGTCCTAAGTTATCCCCTCCGCCCCTAGAAAAACGGGTTGTGAGCTCTTTCGTAATCGACCGTCGTCAGTCCTGCATGACCAGGGGCGATGATGGTTTCAGGTTCAAGGGTAAGCAGGTGTTCGCTGATCGCTTTGAGCCCATCCTCGTAGGCCTCTGCCGGTATGCCCCCAACTGATCCAGCGAAAATGGCATCGCCGACGATCGCGATGGGTTTGGTGAGGCCTCGCACGATATAACTGAGGCCGTCGTGAGCATGACCACGGGTTGGCTTTACCGCGATATCGAGTCCTGCGATGTTGAGGACTTCAACGCCTTCTAAAGTAGTTTGATGGGACGCCTTGCTTAGGGGAGGTCCGTAAACGGCCATCTCTGGAAAATAAGCGATGAGCTCCTCAAGAACGACTATATGATCCCAATGGGTATGCGTTACACAGAGGGCTTTGAGATCCCGTTCGCCGAGGGCATCTAGGATGGCGCTGAGGCTCGTCCCAGTGTCGAAGAGAACCGCCTCGTTGCGCTCAGGCTGGTGAAGAAGGAACGCATTCACCTGCATTTCCTCGTAGCCTTGCGTTGGCGCTGGGGTGTCGATGCGGGTGAACCCGTCAACGGCGTCCACTTTGGGCGCATAGGTTCCCTGATGGACTTTCCACAGCCCGTCGGCTTGCAACCCTAGAAAGGGCGAAATCGAACGGATGGTGGCTTCGTCAGGCTCTCCCGTGCGGGCAGCGCGCACGGCTGCGGGTTCAAGCTGAGTGCGCGCGGCAAGTTGGCTCGTGGAGATGCCAAGGCCCCGTTGGGCTTTGCTCACGATGTCTGACAGTTCGTCTTCAATTTCTGGCATGGGTTGAGGATGCGATGGGTATCGTCGTGAGCAAGTGTTCGGTCACTTTTCGTCCTTGATGAATTTTTAGCCAATGGCGGAGGTAAAAGCCTTAGATGGAGTGAAATTCTGCACCTTTGTGCGGATTCAAGTTCACCGCTTCGTTCTGCTGCCGATGTGGCTACTGGGATATGATATATAGGCACCTAGAATGCCTGTCCATTTTTCGCACACTCGCTTGGGTGCTTGCGGTGGTTTTTTGCGCATTCTCATTGCTCGAGCCAGCGACGCGAATGAGGCCTTGTTGCTGTAGCTCGGTGAGAGTCTCCATCGTTTCTTCGTAGCCGAAATCCGCATCAGGCCAATGCGTCTGGTAGAGATCGATGTAGTCGGTTTGAAGGCGGCGCAGGCTGCCTTCGATCGCAGTTCGGATACTGTGGCGATCGAGGGTTGTTTTTCCGTGGCGCACAGGTGGCTTGAACCAGCCATGGCCAGGCCCGACGACTTTTGTTGCCATGTAGATCGCATCGCGGGGTTTAGTTTTGAGCCAGCGCCCAACAATCTCTTCGCAGGTGTGCACCCATTCGGGTTTAGGTGGGACAGGATAGATTTCAGCTGTATCGAAAAAATCTATACCGGCGTCAAAGGCTCTATCCAAGATAGCAAAGGCTTCCTTTTCAGTGTTTTGAGACCCAAAAGTCATTGTTCCCATGCAGAGCTCGGAAACTACAATCCCTGTGCTACCTAATCGTCGATATTGCATGCCGAAAATTTTCTCTTTGTCGAAAGCCTTGGCAAGGGAAAGGGGCGATTCCTCTTCATTGGGCCACCATTTTCCGCTAGATGGGAAAATGGTAGGAGATACTGGAGTTGAACCAGCGACCTCTTGCATGTCATGCAAGCGCTCTAACCAACTGAGCTAATCTCCCGTTGATTTCGTCTCTTAAGACGAAAGGGTTGAAAAAATGCCCCTCCGCATATCTCTTTCAAGCTAATAATCAGAATCTATGCTCCAATTACTCAAGATACGTGGTTTAGCCCTGCTCAAAGAGGTTTCTCTGGAATTTGAATCCGGCTTTACGGCGGTCACAGGTGAGACGGGGGCTGGTAAGAGCGTTCTTCTGGGTGCTTTTAACCTTCTCGCTGGTGGCCGAGTCAGTAAAACGATCATTCGAGAGGGTGATGACGAGTGCTCCGTCGAAGGTGTCTTGTGGTTCGAAGACTCAAAAGTGGTCGATGGAGCCTTGGAAAAGCTGGGATTGTCGCCATGCGAGGACGGTACGCTTGTCTTGAGTCGGACAGTTTTGCGCTCACGTGCACCACGTATCCGCATCAACGGTAACTTAGCGACTGTTGGTAATTTGCAGGTGATTGGGGAGCAGTGGATTGATTTTCATGGTCCCGGCGAACCTCAGAAGCTACTGCATGAGCGCCATCAGCTTGCTCTTCTCGACTCGTTTGCGAAGAACAAGTCTTTACGGCTTTCTTATGCCGAGATTTACGAGGCCTGGTTAGCGTCGATTGATGAGCTTGAGCGTATACGATCTGCGGAGCAGCTTGCGCCTGAGGAAGCGGAGTTTCTGCAGATACAGATCGAATCGATCGATCTTCTCGAGCTGTCTGCTGAACGCGTTGAATCGCTAGAGCGGGATTACCTACTGGTGACAAATGGGCAGGCGCTGCGCGAGGCTGGCGCTGCACTTTCGAGTTTACTCAATGGAGATGACGGTGTCTCGGGGCAGATTTCATCTGGTTTAGGTCAGGCGCGTGAGTTGGCTTCGATCGATGGGCAGACGCTCCCTCTTGCAGATCGCTTAGAGTCTCTCCTCCTCGAAGCTGAGGATCTTGCGCAGGAGTATGGTGCGTTGGCTGAAGGCTCGAATTTTGATGAAGAGACGGCGACTCAGGTTTTAGGCGATATGGAAGCGTGGCTTGGACTGCGCCGTAAGTATGGCGGAACGGTCGAAAGCGTCCTAAGTCGTCGAGATGAGCTGGCTTTAAAACTGGGGAGTCAGGCCGATATCGAGGGAACCGTTACTCGCCTTGAGACGTTGATCGCAGAACAAGAGCAGGCTCTTTTAGAGGTCGGGGAAAAATTGCGTGGTAGTCGCCTAAAGACAGCCAAGAAGCTGAGCAAAGAAAGCCTCGGTTTGCTCAAGAAGCTGGGGTTTGCCAAAGCCCGTTTTGCGATCGAGGTTGCGCGTTTGGCCAAACCAGTGCGCTCCGGAACGTCGAGTTGTCAGTTTACCTTTGCTCCAAATCCGGGCGGCGAGCTTTTGCCTCTTGGCGAGATTGCTTCAAGCGGTGAAATCGCTCGCGTCATGCTCGCACTCAAAGCGATTTTGGCTCGGGAAGATGCGACTCCAGTCCTCGTCTTCGATGAGGTCGACGCGAATGTGGGTGGCGAAGTAGCGGCAGTGGTGGGGCGTGAGCTCGCACAGCTTGCCGAGCACGGGCACCAAGTCTTCTGCATCACGCACTTGCCTCAGGTCGCCGCAACAGGGCGCGCACACTTCGTCGTAACGAAAGAGCAGGGTGACAACTACACGAATGTCATCATTTCCCGCTTGGACGATTCTGATGATGCAAGACTTGATGAGCTCAGTCGCATGCTTGGTGACCGTCGCTCAGAAAGCGCCCGGGAACATGCCCGCGAGCTTTTGGCGCGCTAAGCGCCATGTCTTCACTACGGTGCCTCGGCCGACGCATGCCCAAGATCTTTTTCCGGATCAATGTAAGGCAGGAGTCGTTGTTTGAGTGTTTTCGGATCGGGAAAGCCACCATCTGCTTTGCGCTCCCAGACTACGGCGTCTCCGACGCGTATGAAAAAGGCACCGGATTCCGCCGTGACGAGGGCCACTTCGGCGATCGCCTCGCCGTAGGTTGAGAAGAGCTCTTGGGCCATCCATCCGGCGCGAAGCCACCAACGGCAGCCGGGGCAGAAGTGAATTTCAATCCTAGGTTTTTGCGGCATCTCATCAGTCATGTGATGAACAAAAAAGAAAGCCGCCCTCGCATCAAGCAAGGGCGGCTTTGAAAAGCTAAAGATACTTCGGAGGAGTCTAGCGACCTTCCGAAACGCGGCGGATCATCTCGATGTAATTCGCAATGCGTTCATGACGCTCGATCCTCTGTGCTTCTTCGAGCGCTTTGAGTGCTTCGCGGAGACGGCGCTCGCGGGTAAGCAGCTGACCTTCGCCAACATACGCTAAGCGTGTCGATTCAGCATCGCCTGGGCCATCGCGTTTGATGAGCTCTTGAGCACGCTGGTAGTAGACGAGGGCGAGTTCAACCGCTTCAATGCGCTCTTTGTCGTCTGCTGGGCGGAGGCGACCATAGTATTGGCCGAGGCTCAAGAGAGCACGCGCATTGAGAGGATCGATACTTAAGATGTCCTTGAGGTTTTGAACTGCGCGAACGTCATCACCCAAGGCAATGTTGATTTCTGAGCGAAGCGCCAAAATATTATTCCTCTCATCGTCAGTCAGAATGCTTTCGTAAGCTGCTTCGATTTCGTCGAGGAGATCGCGGCCGAGCTCGTATGCTTGGAAGTTGTTTAGCGTCTCAACCGATTGGATGAACTCAGGGAGAGCAGTGAGGGTGATAGCATTCTCAGTCTCAGCGAGGTGGAGGCCTTCGCTGTAAGCTTGGGTGGCGTCTTCGACCATGCCCTTGTTTACATAGACGTCGCCGAGGAGACCCATCGTTCTTGAGTTCGCTTCGCCCATCAAGCGGACGACTTCGAGACGATTTGCTGCCTCATCTATCTGTTGATTTTGGATGAAGGTGTTTCCGATCATCAACCAGATGTCAGCATCGTCGGGGTCCTTCTCAAGGAGCTCTTCGAATACGTTCTGAGCCTCTTCAAAGCGCTCTTGTTGGAAGAGTGCGTAAGCGAGAATGGTGCGGGACTCCTTGATCTCAGGCGCCATCATGATTGCTTGGCGAGCAGCAGTCTCAGCAGCGACATAGAGGTTGCGGTCAAAGTAGAGCTTTGCGAGTAGGATATAAGTAGCGGCTTCCTTGTCGCCTAGCTCGATTGACTTGGCGAAGTGCTTGAGTGCTTTGTCAATCGATGCGTTATCGCCCATTTGAAAGTAGAGACGGGCGAGATTCTTGTGTGCTTGGCGGTAATTCGGGAAAACTACGGTCGCTTGGTTGAGGAACTTGATAGCCTGCATCTGATACGAACGGACGCTGCTTTGGTTCTTTACCATGCTAGAAAGGCGGAAGTAGATCGATCCAATGATTTGTTGGATGACTCCAGTCGTCTTCGAGTCACTCGTCGCTTGGCTTGTTACGAACAGCGTCAGAGCCTGTGCGCCGGCTTCGAGCTGAGTCATTTGATCCGATTGCAGCATAGGCGCAATCTCTTGGATCTTTGTGATTTCTTCAGAGTTAGGCTTGGGGCTGATGTCTGGATCAACTCCGTAGCTGGCAATGATGGACTTGATGAAAGTGGGGCTTTGGAGGAACTCCTGAATCTCTGGGCCGCTCGACTGAGCTTGGGCGATGGACCCGGCTCCGAGGGCGCATAACAGTGTGAGGTATTTCTTCATGGATGTTAAAAATTTAGTGTGTGAGGAGGAATGACGACTGGCTTATTCTTCTAGGGCGTTAGATCTAAGGGAATTTCGGGTCAGGCAAAAAGAAGGTTACCTTGCGTTGAAGGGAATTGGAATTCGGACGCGGGTGCTGACTGCTTTGCCGTCTTTTTCACCCGGTTTAAAGCGCCATCTTTGCACAGCGCGACGGGTCGATTCATCGAAGCCGGAATTGGTCGATTTCGTGATTCGGATTTTGTCGGTGCGGCCATCCGGACGCACTACAAACTCTACCATGACTTCGCCACTGATCTTATTGCGGCGAAGGTCGGGTGGGTAGATGGGTGAGGATTGTTCAATTACTTCTGGGCGAACGCTCAGGTCTTTGATTTCAAAAATGAGGTCATCGAGTTCGCTCTTAATACTGTAGGCGTCGACTGTGAAGTCACCCGAAGCGAGTCCGCTAACATCAGCGTTCATCGCGATCTCAAGTTGTTCGAGGGTCGGAGGTTCGACGTCTTCTTCGAGTTCTTCGATTTCCTCTTCTTCAATCTCTTCTTCAGGTGGTTCTTGAAGATCGATGAGTTGAGGCGGTTCCATGATGGTGATTTCCGCCGATTTGTCCGTGGCCGAAAACCCAACGGATAACATCTGGGAAACAGCCAGAAGAAAGAAAACGCCAACACCGAAAGCAAAAGCGATGAGGAATGGAGAAGCGATTGAAGCGCTTAGCTCAGGCGGGTTTGTGTTGTTTTGTGCCATGATTCGCGTCGCTCCTATTTCTTTTGGGTAGAGATGTTCACGGTCGCTTTCGGCGAAGCGAGTTTCGCTTCGTCAATGACGCGAATGACGACATGAGCAGGCGCACCACGGTCGGATTGGATGATGATGGGCATATCGCCGTCAGCATTATTTCGGGTGACAATGCTGCGAACAGACGGAATGCCGACTTCGTCCCCGCCATAGTGGACTTTTCCTTCGTCAGTGATGGCAATAAGTAACGCATTTTGCTCAAGTTTGGCTGCTGTGTTCGCGAACTCGCGTACCACTTCAACACCCGGCTCCTGTACAAATACGGTCGTGACGATGAAAAAGATAAGGAGGATGAACACCATATCGATCATCGGGGAGATATCGATATCGGAGACGTCTGCTCCGTCTTCGCTTAGAGATCCTCGTTTGCTCATGCTTGGACCTGTTTTGAACGGTGAATGCGTTTCACGATGAGCGATTCAAGCTCAGTGAGGAAAACGCCGTAATTGTTTCGGCTGGCAATTGCGAGGGCCACGAAGATGTAGCCGGGAATCGCAATGGTTAGACCCGTCTGAGTGGTGACGAGCGCAACTCTGATACCATTGGCCACGAGTTCTGCAGCCTGTCCGCTGGATTCGCTGAGACCTCGAAAGGTGTCGAGCATACCGATAACCGTTCCAAGCAGTCCCATGAGAGGGGCCAATGTAACGAGCGCGCTGAGGACTGAGATTCGGCGATTGATCTCTGGGATCATTCCAGAACGAACCGCTTCGAGGCGATCGACGGATTCATCGTTGAGCTCGCGACCGACAATAAAGCGGACGATTTCACCGATGTGTCCAGGGGCTTGCTCGGGGTGTTGCACCCAAGGTTCCCATGTCGCCTGAGTGAGAACGCGCTTTTGGCACATTTTCATTGTAGCGAGAGCGACCCAAAGGCCGGGGTTTACGATCAGGCCGAAGGCAATGACGGCTCCTAAGTGACCTAAGCCCATCGTTTGACCATCTCCTATGCCCATCCCAATCAAGCTGAGAATAAAGGACTTCGCGGTGAGAGCTAAAACAGGGTTAAGGGCGCCAAAGAAAGCACAGGCAGTCCACCAGAATGGCATCGCGAGGCGCGCTTTGTCCAAACGGACGACGAGCGAAATAGCCTCAAAAAAGATGAACAGAACGAGGATGAAGAGGAATGGCATGAGCCAGCCTCCATCCGTCCACGTGTTCAACGTGAGCTCCCAGAAGTCACCGAAGTTCTTTACTCCGATGTCAGTCTCGGAGGCGGGAGCGGTTTGAGCGAGGGCGGTCAACATATCGGAGTCTCCGTTGCTGACTAGTCCTTGTTAGACTCACGAATCTCGGTCAGGCCGTTGATGAAACCGACTCCGGATTGCTCCAAGCTGGTCACCAGACCCTTCGCGATTCTGTTTGCGAAAGCATGCAGTGTGAGTGTCGGGATCGCCGTTATAAGACCCCACTTAGTGGTGATCAGAGCTTCGGATATACCTGAGGAGAGCCCTTGGGCATCACCCGTTCCGATGATCGTAATGAGCTTAAAGGTGTTGATCATACCCGTAACCGTTCCGAGCAGTCCGAGGAGCGGCGCGACAGCGGCGATCAAGGCGACGACTGGGAGGAGTTGCTCAAGCTTCGGCTGATTCTTGACGATGACTTCGTAGATGACCTCTTCGATCACTTCCTTGTCTTCTTCAGCAGACTCGACCGCAGCGGTGAGGAGCTCGCCAGCTGGGCCTTTAATGCTTTTTGCGTGGGAGAGAGCAGCATCCTTGTTGCCCTCGCGGAGGTGGTGCAGAACGGCCTGCAGGTCTGCTTCGCGAGCCTTTTTCACCAACAAGAGGGTGATGATCTTAAAGATACCAATGAAGCAACCAATCACGAGACAGACGACGATGATCGGCATGACCCAGCCCCCCGCTTCAAATTCTTCGACGAGTGAAAGCTCTGTATCGAGCGCTTTTGGCGCTTGAAGGTCGCCGCCACGAGATGAACCAGTGGCGTCGAGAGGTGCTGTGCCGGCCTTTGTAGAAGTCAGCGCAGCAATGCCTACATTTGCTTCAGGGAGACTGTAGACATTCGGAATGTTGGAATTTGCCTTCATCCCCAACACGATGCCTGCGGATTCTCCGCTGGAGAAGAATGTGTTCGGCCCGAGGAGGGCGAAGTCACCATCGAGAATCTCGCCGCCGAGAACACCTTGGCCCGACACCACACTACCGCCGATGAGGCTGGAGATACGGTTGAGGGATAGGTCGATAGCAGAAAGCTGGGTTGTGAAAATCTCTCCCTGATCCACTTCGACACCGTCTTCGGAATCAACAATCTCGAGCGCTTTGCGAATCGTGTCTTGGTAAGTCGCAACTTCAGCCGGATCGAGGGTGAGGTTCAGGCGACGGATGTATTCGTTCAACAGCGTGGATTGTATGTAGCTGTTGGTATCTTCGAGGCTAGCGATTTCACGGTCGAGTTGGTTGACTTCGACGCCTTGTGTATCGGCAATGCGCTGGGCATTGGCAGCTTCAGACTGAAGCTTGCGAAGTTCTTCCTCTAGGAGAGCGAGCTTAGCTCCAAGTTCCGCCTTTGCAGGTGCAATATCATCATGGAGGGTCGCAAGCTCTTCGATCGCTACAGCGCGCCGCGTTTCGGCTTTTCCGGAAGCGACGGTGAACTGGGCGTGGGAGAAAGTGGCAGCGGCCGCAAAGCCGAGGGTAAGGTAAAGGGATGGTTTCATCTCGATAAAGTTTTAGGGATTAGCGGCTGGTGATTTCGGTGATTTCGATTGGCAGCGGTGTAAAGGTCGCTGGCTTCACTTCTCCGAGGCGGAATTTGATCAGCGTCGAGATTGCGGGGGCGAGGGCGTTGTTTTCGCGGCGTTCCCAGCCGTCGGCAGTAGGGATGATAAGTCCGCCTACAGTGCCGTTTTCATCGGCGTAGAATCCCATCGAGAGGCCCATATAGAGGACATTGACGGTTGTTTTGCCGATTTGTTCGCCATCGATCGTCCATTCTGAGTTGAATTTATCGATCTCATTGAGAATGCCGATCACGATCGCCATGCGTTGTGCGGCTTGCTTTGGCTTGCCTAGCTGGTCGGTGAGGGCGGAAAGCTTTTTTGAAAGCGGCGCTGGCAGTGTTTTGCTGAGGGCGCGGATCCGTGCTTCGTATTCAGGTGCGAAATCGAGCACCACTTTGTTGGCCTTACGGAGCGCTGCGATCTCATCCTGCTTAGTACTGATGGTCATTTGTGCAGATGAAACAGTGTTTTCCGCTGTTTCAATCTGTGCTTTGAGCGCCTCGATTTCAGATTCAAAGAATTCTATGCGTCGTTCTGACACTTCTTTATAGACCTTCCACTCATTCTTGGTCTGAGCAATTTGCTGACGCGAGAAGACGTAGTCGGAGACCGCTTGTTGCGTCTTCTCAATTGGGGTTTTGGGAGCTTGCGCGACGAGTAACGGATTCGCCAAGAGTAAGAGTGCAATGACTCCGAGGCCGGAGAGGGCTAATTTTTTCATGCGTGAAGTTTACCTGATATTTGGGAGGAGGTTAAAGATGATTCGAAACAGAAATCGTCACGGATACTATAGAAATAAGAGGGGTATCCACTGCCTGCAGCTTGAACCGAAATCGGCTAAGTAAAGTGGGGTAGAAGGTTAGTCTTTTGATGATTTTTGAGATGTCTAGTGGATCACCTCTACGGTTTGCACTGTCAACGTAAGAGTGAGCCTTGGAGCCTGCGATTTCGTTATGCTACAATTATTTGGGGTTTTATATCGTGAGAGAAGATTTTCTTCAGAATATACCTAAAAAAGTAGCTCGCTGTAATAAATATAGAGGGGGGAATCGCCTTATACGGTGAATTGCCTTTACAACGCCGAGGCAGCCATCTTTCTTAGCCCGCTTTTCTCATGATCAAGACCCGTAAATCGATAGCGAAGAAATTTAAAGTGACAGGCAGCGGAAAAGTCCTTCGTCGGACTCCAGGCCACCGTCACTTCCTTCGGAATAAATCGGTAAAGCAAAAGCGCCGTATGTGCCAAGATCGTCCGACTTCGGATGGTGTTGCTCGCATGGTCCGCATTGCTTGCCCGAATAAGTTCTAAACTTCTTCACGACAATAGCCCTGAGCTTGTGGGTGAATCTTACTAGGCGACCCCAAGCTCTCCATAACACATATAAAAGGAAAACATGCCCAGAGCCAGAAATGTAGCCGCGACGCGAAAGCGTCATCAACGCACGAAGAAAGCCGCTAAAGGTTACTTCGGAAATGCCAGCCGTCTCCACCGCTATGCTAAGCAAGCGGTCGATCGCGCAGGACAATATGCTTACCGAGATCGTCGGAATCGCAAACGCGAGTTTCGCCGTCTTTGGATCGTTCGTATTAACGCCGCTTGCCGCGCAAATGGAATGGCCTACAGCCGCTTCATCGCCGGAATGAATGCCGCCAAGATCGAACTCGATCGCAAGGCGCTCTCAGAAATGGCGATTCACGACGAAGCAGCCTTTACGGCGCTTGTCGAGAAAGCGAAGTCTGCCATCGAAGAAGCCGCGTAAATTGACGGTCAGTTGACCATCCTCTTTCAGCCGCAGACCTCCATGGGTCTGCGGCTTTTTTTATGCCCCCTTCGAGACGTTTCTGCTTTCGGGGGTTTACGGCTGCAATTGGGTTGAATTAGATTTTCCGCTTTCTTTCCCACCTTAACTCCGATTCTTTCCCCCTTTGCTCTATGGAAGACGAACTCAAACAGATCCTCGCTCAGACCGCATCAGACATTCCGGCAATATCCAGCACGCCTGAATTTGAGCAGTTCAAGGCCCGCGTCCTCGGCCCGAACGGTTCCTTCACTGCGATGAGCAAGCAAATGGGCTCGATTCCAAAAGAAGAGAAGCCGGCGGCGGGTAAGCTGCTTAATGAATACAAACGCAGCTTACAGGCCTTACTTGATCAAACCGTTGCCCGCCTCGAAGCGGAGACAATCGCTCGCGAGGTAGGCCCTCCAGTCGACGTTTCTCTTCAGAGCCCGACCCTGACCACTGGTTCTGCGCATTTAATCTCACAAGTCCGGGATGAAATTTGCAGTATCATGCGCAAAATTGGTTTTGTCGTAGCTGATGGTCCGGAAGTAGAAACCGAGTATTACTGCTTTGACGCACTCAATACACCAAAGAATCACCCTGCTCGCGACTTGCAGGACACCTACTACGTCGACCCGAAGGTGGAATTTGGAAACGTATCTCAAAAGGCCGACGAGCGCTACTTGTTGAGGACGCATACCTCGAGTGTGCAAATCAGGACAATGCTAGAGACGCCGCCACCGGTTCGAATTTTGTCTCCAGGCCGCTGTTTTCGCCGAGACACCGCCGACGCCACACACAGTGCAAATTTCAACCAGATCGAAGCCCTCTATGTCGACAAGGGTGTGACGATTAAGGACCTCAAAGCGGACCTCGATTATCTCTTCCGATCGCTTCTCGGAAAAGACGCAGAAACCCGTTTTCGCCCACACTACTTTAGTTACACTGAGCCGAGTTTTGAAGTCGACTTTAAGGTCGGCCATCTGGGCAAAGTTGGAAGTGAATGGATGGAGATTATGGGGTGCGGCATCGTCGATCCTGCTGTCTTCGAAGAAGTCGGCTATGATCCAGAGGTCTGGAGTGGATACGCCTTTGGACTCGGTATCGAGCGCATCGCGATGACGCTCTATGGCATCGATGATATCCGCTATCTCTATCAAAACGACATTCGTCTTCTGTCACAGTTTTCCTAATACAGGCGGCTGACACCTTAAAATCTTTCAAATGAAAATTTCCCGCAAATGGCTTCAGGCGTACGTCGACCTCAGCGAACGCTCAGACGATGAAATTTCCTACGCATTGACGATGCTCGGATTCGAAGTCGAATCGATCGAGTCAACTGGCTTACCGCAGCTTGAATGTGTCGTCGTCGGTGAGATCCAGTCTTTCGAAAAGCACCCAGACGCTGATAAACTCTCAGTCTGTCAGGTTGATGTGGGTGATGGGACAAGTCGGAATATCGTCTGCGGAGCGAAGAATTTTGTTCAAAACGACCGCGTCTTGGTGGCGCTTCCGGGCGCTGTCTTACCGGGCGACTTTAAAATCAAAGAGGGCAAGCTTCGCGGGGTTGTAAGCCAAGGAATGATGTGCTCTGAGCGCGAACTCGGCCTCGGTGATGAACACGCAGGGATCGCAATTCTGAAAGCTCGGCCGGAGCTCGGAACACCCGTAAATAGTGTGTATCAAGATGCTGGAGACACTGTATTAGATTTGGAGATCACTCCGAATCGTCCCGATGCGCTGAGCCATGTTGGTATCGCTCGTGAGCTCGCAGCATGGTATCGAACAGGCCTTGTGTATGCAGATGTCACATTGCCCGTAGGCGACGAGTCATCAAGTTCGCTCATTGATTCGTTGGTCGTCGAAGATCCAGAGCGTTGCCCGCATTACCTCGGGTATTCGATCCGCGGGGTGAAGGTCGGGGAAAGTCCTGCTTGGCTCAAAGATGCTCTCCTTGCAGTTGGGCTGCGCCCGATCAACAATATCGTCGATGTAACAAACTTTGTCCTACATGAGCTCGGTCAACCTTTGCACGCTTTTGATGCGAATAAAATAGGCGGAAAGACAATCATCGTCCGTGCTGCCAAGGAGGGTGAAAAGATTGTCACTCTTGATGATAAGGAACGTAAGCTTGAGCCATACATGACGGTGATCGCAGACGCGGAGAAACCGCTCGTGATCGCGGGTGTGATGGGCTCGGTCGATGCCGAGGTTGATGAATCGACGGTCGATGTTTTCTTGGAATCTGCATGGTTTGATCCAGCGATGACACGGCGCACCTCGCGGGCACTCATCTTATCTACAGATAGTTCCTACCGCTTTGAGCGGAGAGTAGATCCGTTACTGCAGGACAAAGCCGCGGCTCGTTGTATCCAACTCATCCTCGAAACCGCAGGCGGCCAACTTTCAATGAATTCAGTTGTGGCGGGTGAACCTCCGGCGACGACGACGGTCGTGGAATTGAAGCCAGCATTTGTCCGCGAGCGTTTCGGCTTTGATGTCTCCAACGAAGTGATCAGGGATGCCTTGAGCGCTTTGGAATGTGTCGTCGATGGTGATGTAGCCGCAAGTGACGACGTAGCGCTCTTCCGCGTGACAATCCCGAGCTGGCGGGGTGACCTCCACCGTCCGGTCGACCTCGTTGAAGAGGTTATTCGAATTTATGGTTGTGACCAGATCCCCGAAGGTGAAGTGCGTTCGCGTGGCCTGATTTCTGAGGATCATCCGATTCCGGATTACTTACGCCGAGCGAGCACTTCTCTCGTAGGCAAGGGTTTCAACGAAACGATGCACTATTCGTTGCGCAAGGCGGATGAATTTGAACGCTGGTTCCCAGCAGAGAAAGCGTCTTCCTTAGCGCTACAAAACCCACTGGCCTCGGATGCCTCGCACCTTCGTTCATCGCTGCTGATGGGGCTGCTCGATTGTGTTAAGCTGAACCAATCTCGGCTCAACCACCCGCACCGCCTTTTCGAGACTGGACGGGTCTTCCGTGAATTCAACGGCAAGACGATCGAGCTCGTTAGTGTTGCCTTCGTTATGTGTCGCTCCACTGGACAGCAATGGCGTGAAGGCGAGACGGTTGATTACTATTCAGTCGCCGCAGTTATCAGTGAGTTAGGCGTCTTGGGTGGATTGAAGGCGGAGCCTGCTGGCTTTGAGGCGATCAATGAGAATCCGCTTTGGCAGACGGGGCAGGCTGCTCTTTGGGGTGATCTTCGTCGAGGATACGAGGCCCAGTTCGGCTTGCTATCACCTGAGCTCACTCGCGAGTGGGATATCGATGGGCTCGTTGTTGGTGGCTCTTTCTGCTTCACGCCTAAGTTCCTTCAGAAGGCTCGTAAACGAAAGAACTATTCGGCGCTCAGTGTGTTCCCACCTGCATCGCGTGATCTTGCGCTGCTTGTCGATGCTTCTGAGCCTTCAGGGAAGGTGCGGGTCGCGCTTGAGAAGCTTGCCCAGAGTTCGACGCCGAAGGATTTCGAAATGGAACGGTGCGGCGTCTTCGATGTTTACTTGGGCCAAGGCCTCCCTGAGGGCAAAAAATCTATTGCCTTCAGTCTTAGCTACCGGGCATCTGATCGCACGCTTAAGGACAAAGAGGTAAACAAGGCTTTTGAAGAGCTGCAGGTCTCGATAGCTAAGAAAACGTCTTACGCAGTCCGAGCATAGAGAGAGGCTAGGCTACTCGTAAACTTCCAGCGTGTAGGCTTTGCCTTTTGCCGCGTGGTTGCCAGTTCCTACGACGATACGATTGGAGGAAATGACGCTGAGGTTGCTTGCGGCTCCGCTCTCATCTTGACCAAGTTCGATCCACGGGTGCCAGGTATCGCCCTCGTCGCCCAGCAGCATGGCGGGCGCGGAGGCTTTGACTTGTTGGGATAGGGTGGGGCTTTGGCAGCCAGCTAGGCTGAGTGCGAGCAAGCTCAGGAGAGCAAAGAGGATCTTCGGGGCTTTCATTGATTCTTTAGGACGTTCGCAGTGAGGTTATATTCCAAAATCATCTGGACCCTAGTTCAGGGCAGATCATGGGGTAGTTGAGCTTGCGATGAAGGTATCCTCTTCGCGAATCTTGTCGAACGATTATGCCGCGCTTACGTCATCCGCCAGAAAACGATTTTGAGATCAAGCCGTCTTCGATCACAGGCGCAGGCCAAGGGTTGTTCGTTCGGCGAATGTTTGCTGAAGACGCTCTTCTAGGCCCTTACACAGGCGAGTTGATCACCTATATCGATCTCGCGGCGGGCCGCTTTTCCGGCTCGAATTACCTCCTCGGCCTGACCGCAAAATATCTCATAGCGGGTGAAGGTCCGATGGCGAACTACACGCGCTACATTAACCACAGCTCGACGCCCAATGCCCTGCTCGTCGTCTCCACACGGTGGAAAAGTGCTCACTTCGTTGCGATACGCGACATCTCTGCTGGTGAGGAAGTCTTCTTCGACTATGGCGAGGAGTATTGGAAAAACGCGGATTATACACCTTCGTAATCTCCGCGCTTGCCACACGGGCAACGGCATTCAGCCTTCGATTCTATGTCTGATCGCAGCGCCGATATCGATATCGACTACGTGGCAAATCTCGCCCGCCTCGCCCTCACTGATGAAGAAAAAGTCCGCTATTCAGCTCAGCTGAGTGGCATTCTCGGCTATTTCGCGAAACTAAGCGATGTCGACGTCGAGGGCGTGAAGCCGTCCGCCCACGCCTTTGATCTCGAGAATGTTTGGCAAGCAGACGAGGTCAAAAAGGGTCTTTCGACCGAAGCCGCGTTGCAGAACGCCCCTGCCCAGCGGGATAACCAGATCATCGTTCCTAAAGTCGTCGATGACGCCTAGTCGCCTAGGAATAACTAAACTTTATTGTCCATGTCTCTCATAGACCTCAGCCTCGCCGAGCTTTCCTCCGGCCTTAGCGCCCGCGAATTTTCCTCCTCCGAACTCGTCTCTTCCTGCGTCCAACAGGTGAAGGCAGTTGATGGCAAAATCGGGGCTTTCATTGCCCTCGATGAAGAGCGCGTTCTCGCTGCCGCCCAAGCCTCTGATGCCCGCCGCTCCGATGGCGCATGGATGAGCCCACTCGACGGGATCCCGGTCGGAATGAAGGATCTCATCGCCGTCCGTGACGAGCCGCTCACGTGTGCGAGTCAGATTCTAAAAGACTTTATCTCGCCTTATGATGCGGGTGTGGCCGAGCGCTTGAAGGGCTCGGGGATGATTCCTTTTGGCCGCCTCAATATGGACGAGTTCGCGATGGGCTCTTCGAACGAAAACTCCTCCGTGAAACCAGTCGCGAATCCTTGGAACCAAGACTGCATCCCCGGTGGTAGTTCCGGTGGTAGCGCTGCTTCGGTTGCGGCGCGCGAAGTGCCGGTATCGCTGGGCTCGGATACAGGCGGTTCGATTCGCCAACCAGCCTCGCTTTGCGGCGTTGTTGGCCTCAAGCCGACCTACGGCCGAGTCTCCCGTTATGGCCTTGCCGCTTTTGCTTCGTCGCTCGATCAAATCGGCCCCGTCGGGCGCACTGTCGCTGACGCCGCTGCGCTGCTCGATGTCATCTGTGGACATGATGAACGTGATTCGACCTCGGTAAGCTTCGATGGCCCGCACACGCTCGAAAGCCTCAAGCAAGAGCTCAAGCCGTCCCGCCTTGGTGTGCCGAAAGAGTTTTTCGCAGAAGGCCTCGATCCCGAAGTGCGTGCTACGGTGGAAAAGGCGATCGACTGGTATGCGAAGGCTGGGTGGGACATTGTCGAAGTGTCCCTCCCACAGACGGATCTTTCGGTGCCGGTGTATTACGTTGTCGCTACAGCAGAGGCTTCGTCAAATCTCGCCCGCTACGATGGCATTCGCTACGGTCACCGAACCGAAAACGCCACCAATGCGATCGACCTTTACTTCAAGTCACGCGCCGAAGGATTTGGCGATGAGGTCAAACGCCGGATCATTCTTGGCACCTACGTGCTCAGTAGTGGGTATTACGATGCCTACTACAAACGCGCTCAGCAGGTCCGCACCCTCATACGGGAAGACTTCACAAATGCTTTTGAAAAGGTCGACGCGCTCCTCACGCCAACCTCGCCGACAACCGCCTTTAAACGCGGAGAAAGGTCGAACGACCCGCTCGCGATGTATTTGAGCGACATCTATACGATCTCTACCAACCTCGCGGGCAACCCTGGCATCTCGATCCCATGTGGGTTCTCAGAGGATGGA
Source organism: uncultured Puniceicoccaceae bacterium (assembly GCA_963933835.1). Taxonomy (GTDB): domain Bacteria; phylum Verrucomicrobiota; class Verrucomicrobiia; order Opitutales; family Oceanipulchritudinaceae; genus CAWVVV01. Next base: position 85,945 of record CAWVVV010000006.1, read on the forward strand.
CTGCCGATCGGATTGCAATTGATCGGAAAACCTTACGCAGAAGCTCAGCTTCTCCAGATCGCCCACGCCTACGAAGGGGCGCACTCATGGGCCGACCGCAAACCTGAGCTCTAAACTGAAAATGGAATACGAAGCAGTTATTGGACTCGAAGTGCACGTGCAGCTCCGCACGCGCTCAAAGATGTTTACCCGCGTGGGCCAAGGTTTTGGTGCTGAGCCTAACACCCTTGTCGATCCCGTCATCATGGGGCTGCCAGGCGTCCTGCCGGTCTTGAACAAGGAAGCCCTTGATCAATCGATCCGTGTTGGCCTGATCTTTGACTCGACGATCCCAGATGTCTGTAAATGGGACCGGAAGAACTACTTTTACCCCGACAGCACGAAGAACTACCAGCTTACCCAATTTGACCAACCGATTTGCGATGGCGGTAAAGTGGAGATTGAGCTCCCCGGTTCAGCCCCGAACGTCATGGGTGAACACCGCACCGTTCAGCTCACACGCGCGCACCTCGAAGAAGATGTTGGCAAATTAACCCACTTTGAGCGCGACTCCCTTGTAGACTACAATCGCGCCGGCACACCACTGCTCGAGATCGTTACTGATCCGGATATGAGCTATGCCGATGAAGCGGTCGCGTTTCTCCAAGCCCTCCGCATGCACCTCGTCGAGGCAGGTATCAGCGACTGCGATATGGAAAAAGGCCAGATGCGCTGTGATGCCAATGTCAGCATCCGCCCGGTTGGCTCCAATGAGCTGCGTTCGCGCTGGGAGATGAAGAATCTCAACACCATCACAGGGGTTAAAAACGGGATCAACTACGTCATTCGGAAGCAGACTCGCCTCTACGAAAGTGGCAAACCTGTCTATCAGGAAACCCACCGATGGGATCCCGATGCAGGAGTCACACAAAAGATGCGTGGCAAAGAAGATGCTCACGACTACCGCTACTTCCCCGATCCGGATTTGATGCCAGTGCGTTTCCCGCGTGACGAAGTCGAAAAGCTTAAGGCAGTGCTCCCCGAGCGTGTCTTTGATCGCCAGCGCCGCTACCAAGCAGACCTTAAATTGCCCTACACCGTTACCTCGGTGATTTGTTACGACCACGAGCTCGCTCAGTTCTTTGAAGCGTGCTTGAAAGTCTATGGCAAAAACCCATTAGCGCTCGCCAACTACATAGCGAATGACCTTCAGCGCGAACGCGGCGCTGGGGTCGAAGAAGGGAGCCTTCCGATGGCCGAGCTCGCGCTTACACCCGAGCTCCTTGGTGAACTCGTCAAAGTCATCGATGACGGCATGATCACAAAGCAGGCGGCGAAAGACGTCTTCACTGAAACTTTTAAAACCGGCAAGTCACCTCTCGCGATCATCGAAGAGAAGGGTCTCAAGGATGACACCGATGATGGCGACCTCGAAGCCATTTGCCGCACCGCCGTCGAAGGCAATCCGAAGGCCGCTGCTGAGTTCCGCGAAGGCAACGCCAAAGCCCTCAATACCTTTATCGGCCCCGTCATGAAAGCGACGAGAGGCAAAGCCAATCCACAGAAAGTCCAGCAAGCGCTGCGGAAGATCTTGGGGAGTTAGCCTTCTGATGATTGCACGAAAAAGCCCACTTCGACTTGAAGTGGGCTTGTAGTGAAAAGTTGGGACGAACGCGTTTAGAAGCCGAGCGCGTCTAGATTGAGATTGTCTGGAAGCATGTCGCGGAGGTTGTTGTAGAGGCCTTTTGCTTCACCTAATTTCGATTCAATATTCGGAACGAGTGAATCGAGGTTTGCGCCATCAGAATTCTGTAGTCCACCGACCAAGCCCTTGAGGTCGTCGACCGATCCTGAGAGGTTGCTGTAAGTGTCTTTGACGTTTGCTGGAATCATGTTTGAGAGTCCGCCGGTCATCGCGCCTTTGAGCGAATCAACTCCGCCACTGAGCTGGCTGACGTTGCCAGCGTATTGGGTGTAAAGTTCAGATGCTTTAGTTTTTGTCGCTTCAAGCTGAGCGGCAGCGGCGGCTTTCGCTTTCTCGATTTGAGCGTCAGCTTTCGCAGCAAGCTCGGCGGCTTTGGCTTCAGCAGCAGCGGCGAGTTCAGCGGCTTTGGCTTCGGCAGCAGCGGCGAGTTCGGCGGCTTTGGCTTCGGCAGCAGCGGCGAGTTCAGCAGCCTTAGCTTCGGCCTCTGCTTTCAAGTCAGCAGCCTTCGCTTCAACGTCGCTAGTCAGCTGGTTGGCGTCGAGTACTGGAGCGTTCGAGTCTGCGGTTGGAGTTGATGTGCTTTCTTCAGAGCAGGCTGAAAGAGCAAAAATGACGAGTGCAGCGAGGACAGCAAAGAGGTCTGAATTGTCGACGAGATCTTCCCAAAAAGCGCTCACTCCACCGGTCTGAACGTCAACATAAAAGCCTGCGGAGAATCCTAGGAGGTGGCCAAATTCGTGGCGGGCGACGGAGAGGGCGTCCCACTGGTTGCCCGCGACGATATCGGTCGAGGTGTCGTCATCCCACCAAAGATAGTGGCTCAGCGAGGTGTCGAAGAGGTCGGCGTTGAAACGGATCTCGTGGACGGTGTTTTCCCAAGGGCGGATGTTGTCACCGTTGGTGGTGCCTGGGGCGTAGCCACCTGCCCATTGGCCGAGGTAGCCCGAAGTGCTAGCGCGAGTGAAGGTCAGATCGACGTCGATCGTGTAGTTCTGCGCAAAGAGGCTGCCCCATTCGTTGGCTGCCTGAGTGACGACGGATATCTGGTTGGCATTCCACGTGACCCCAGCTGAGTTGATGTTCTCGAAATTCAGATCGAAGTAGATCTCGGCGTGGCCTAAGCCAGCGGTGAGACTAGCGATAGTGATGAGCAAACGTTTCACTCATCGTATATCGACCGAAATTTTAGGCCATAAAGCTGAAAACGAGAATTGCTAATAAAATGCGATAGCCAGCAAAGGGCGATAAACCGTGATTGCTGAGGAAACTGACGAGCCATTTGATCGCGAGAGCAGCGGAAACGAAGGCGATCGCAGTGCCAAAAATGAGGGGTCCGAGGTCGAGAACTTGAATCATGTTCTCACCTTCTTTGAGCGTTTTGTATCCGGCTGCTGCTGAAAGGGTTATGAATCCTAAAAGGAAGGAAAATTCGGCGGCGCGCCTCGGGCTGAGGCCAACGAGGTAGCCACCGACGATTGTCATCATCGAGCGGCTCGTGCCGGGCCACATCGCGACGAATTGGAGCAGTCCGATCGCGAGACACTGCTTCAATGTAAGGTCTGGGAGGTCGAGCTCTTCGGTATCGGCCGGTCGAGGGGCTTTCATTTTACGCCATTGCTCGACGCCCCACATGAGGACGCCACCGCCTGCGAGGGCGATAGCGATGGGGAGGGGAGAGAATAGCTTGGATTCGATCCAGTCATCAAAAAGAAGACCAAAGAAGACCGCAGGCATGAAAGCGACGAGGAGGTTAATCCCGAGTTTGAGACCCCGTGGATCCTTGCCTAGAAAGCCGATCGCCACGCTCCATAGTCGTCCCCAATAGAGGACTGCAACCGCGAGGATAGCGCCGGCTTGGATGATGATCGCGTAGGCGTCGGCGGCCTGTTTTAAGGTGTAAATTTCACCATCTGAGTTGAGGTAAGGCGTCCCGTCGTCAGTCATGATCGGGGCCTCATTGTCGAGACCGAGGAGCTGGTTTGTGAGGATGAGGTGTCCCGTCGAAGAGACGGGTAAGTACTCCGTAATACCCTCGACCAGCCCCAAAATCAGGGCGTCGAAATAGCCGATGGCGGGTGCGTCGGAAGCGGTTGTCACGTCGTCGACCACCCCATCGATGGATTCTTGAGCCCGTAGACCCTCGAATGGCAGTAGAAAGACGAAAGCGAACAGTGCGAAAGAGTATCCTCGGTGCATAGGGCTTGGGTGGGTTATAACGTCTGGGCCTGCAATAGATTTTTCTTGCTCGGGCTTGTTCATCGACCTTGCCTGCGGGCCATGCCCGAGCTGAGTGAACTAAAAAGTATTCTGAACTCTTCCGGCGCGATCAGCGCTGCTGATGCCAAGGTCGCCGCCCTCGCATTAGCGAATGAGAGTGTAACCCTCGACCAGAAGAAGGCGTTTCTTATCGCCCTTCATAAGGCGGGGGAAACGGTCGAGGTCGTGACGGCCTTTGCAGAGGTCTTTCGCGAACTCGCGCTTGATCCGCAGCTGGGCGACTTCGCCTCGAAGGCCGTCGACATCGTTGGCACGGGTGGAACGGGCACTGGCGGCTACAATGTGTCGAGTGCGACGGCTGTGATCGTAGCTGCTTGTGGGCAGCCGGTCCTGAAACATGGCAATCGGGCCATCACCTCAAAGAGCGGCGCGGCGGACTTTCTCGGCCAAATCGGGGTGACCCCTCAGGCGGATCCGGCGGTTTTACGTGCGAGTGTCGAAGAGCTGAACTTTTGCTTCTTCTTCGCTCCGGCATTTCACCCTGCATTTAAATCGATCATGCCGGTGCGCCTTGAACTCGCGAAGAGTGGCCAGCGAACAATTTTCAATATCCTCGGTCCGTTGATCAATCCGGCGAAACCAAAGCGCCAGCTCCTCGGTGTGGGCGGAAAGGAGTGGGTCGGGCCGCTCGCCAGTGCACTCACCCAGCTAGGAGTGGAGCGTGGCATCGCGGCGCACTGCGTCTTGAGCGACGGTCGCGGGATGGACGAACTGACTACGGCGGGTGAGAACGTCGTGACAGGAATTGGCGACTATGCCGCGCTCGATGGGCAGTGGAGTGCGGAGCGCTACGGCTTTTCGGCGTCGCCGGTTAGCAGCGTGATCGGTGGAACTCCAGAGGCTAACTTTGCCGCCTTCCGCGCAATTCTCACAGGTGAGGGTGATGCAGGACTTGTTGATACACTCGTGCTCAACGCTGGCGTCGCGCTTCATCTCGCCGAGGCTGTCGACTCACTGGAGGCCGGTTTTGCCGAGGCGCGCGCCGCTTTGTCGGATGGACGGGTTGCAAAATGGCTCGATCAGGCATCGAACTTTTTCGCGAAACTCGCATAGGCAAAACGACATGGGACACTATTTCGGAACCGACGGTATTCGGGCTTCAGCGGAGGCTGAGATCCTCCAGCCTCCCTTTTTGAAACGCCTCGCAAAAGCCGCCTTCGCTTTTGCAGGTGGTAAATCTGGGCTCAGCATTGTTATCGGTCGCGATCCTCGAACATCAGGTGCGCGCATCGTCGATGCGCTCTCTGAAGTGTGGGTGGGCGCAGGCGGGCGCGTGTTGGATTGCGGCATCGTGCCGACACCAGCGATCGCTCTAGCGGTGAAAGCGGCGAAGGCAGACCTCGGTGTTGTCGTGACTGCTTCGCACAACCCGGCGCGGGACAATGGCATCAAATTTTTCTCTGGTTCCGGCACGAAGCTAAGTGAGGCCGATGAAGCGCGCCTAGAAGCGTTGATCGATACGGTTGCTGATCTCACTCCTTGCGAGGGTGGCGAACGCCAAGCCCATCCAGCTGCCAAGGCATACGAGTCCTTTGCCATCGGCCAAGCCGCTGCCGGCATTCTTCAGGGCAAAAAGATTGTTCTGGATTGTGCCCACGGTGCGACCGCGAAGACGACTCCGGTCGTGTTGCGGGCTCTAGGCGCTGAGCTGATTCTTCTGGGCGACGCCCCCGATGGGAAAAATATCAACGCAGGGGTCGGCAGTGAACACCCTGAGGTGCTTGCTGCGAAAGTCCTCGAGAGTGGAGCTGACCTTGGGATCGCCCATGACGGCGATGGCGACCGTGTGCTGTTTGTTGACGCGGCTGGTGTCGTTGTTCCTGGCGACGCCATTCTCGCGTTGATCGGTCAGCACATGATTCGCGAAGATTTGCTCAAAGACAAAACGCTCGTTGCGACGGTGATGAGTAATCTTGGCCTCGACCGTTCTATTGAGGCACTGGGAGGACGTGTCTTGCGCACACCCGTCGGTGATCGGCAGGTTTTTTACAAAATGCTTGAAGGGGACTTTGGCTTCGGTGGTGAGTCGAGTGGGCACTTCATCCTTCGCAGTCATTTAGAGACGGGTGATGGGCTGACCGCCGCGCTTGCCTTTCTCAAAGCTTGGCTCGCTTCAGGTGCTCCAGTTTCCGAACTCGCTTCTTCAATCACCCTCTTCCCGCAGAAGATCGTAAACCTCTACGTCGATGAAAAGAAGCCGTTTGAGGCGATACCTGAGTTCACGGAAGCACTCGGCAAGATCGAGAAAGAATTAGGAACTGAGGGTCGGATACTTGTTCGCTACTCTGGCACGGAAAATAAAGTCCGCCTCCTCGCCGAGGCCGAATCGGAGGCCCTCGCTCAATCCACGATCGAGCGACTAGAGAAGCTGGTGGCGACGCATCTAGTTTTAACTAAATAACAGGGGTTTTCACCTATTTTATTGCTTGTGCTGAGTCAGGCTGTAAGGTGGGTAGTGTTCGTTTGTTATGATGTCTGAAATCGCTATCGCCGATCTCGATCCCCGTTGGCGTAAACAAGTGGGAAAGCTGCAGAGCGCCGTTGAAAACGGTGACTCTGACTTCGCGATTGCACTCGCTGAGCGGGTCCTAGGAGAGTTCCCGCAAGACGGCGAAGCTGAAGCCCTCCTGAAAGATGCATCGGTCGCACTATCACTGATGGTGGGTAATTGGGAAGAACAGGGAGACTACCGCCAGAAACTTTCAAACCAATCCGAAGCAGAGTCGCTTGAACAAGACCGCCGACACAGTTCGCCCGAACAGTCGTTGCGCGAAGACGCGACTCGGCTCGAGGCTGAGCTACTTGAAAACCCCAGTGACCTTCGTCGCTACCGTGATCTTGCAAAAACTTGGAGTGAACTGGGAGAGCCGCAGGCAGCATTGGAATGTATCGAAAAAGCCAGACAACAGTCTTCTCTGGAGAACGATATAAGCCTGTCTGAACTGGTTTCAGAGTTGGAAGGTGAAGTGCTCAAACAGCGTTTGAAAACGGTTGAGACTGAGGCGATTTTGAGCTCTGGAGAGAATGTTTCAGAAACTGTCGAAGTGGCCCGTAGGGCACTCCAAGCGCACGAACGCAAACGCTTGGGGATGCTTGTGAATCAGTATCCGCTCGATGGGTCGTATCGGATCGCCCTTGGCGAGATGTTACTCAGTGAGGGTGATGCTGATAACGCTGCTCAGCAGTTTCAAAAAGCGGTCGATTCTCCGAAACATCGCACGGGCGCTTTGATGGGTTTGGGCCGCGCTTTCAAGCTGCGCGATCGCCACGATCTTGCACTCAAACAGTTCGATAAGGCTTTGAGTGAAAATGCGGAAATGACGGTGGAGCGTAAAGCCGCCATGTATGAAAAAGCGGATACAGCTTTTCTTCTTGGTCGCAATGAAGATGCCCGCGAGGCCTTTGCTGCTATCTTCGAAGTGGATGTTGCTTACCGCGATGTTTCAGAGCGCCTTGACGCGCTCAGCCAAGACTGAGGCACTGGCTAATCACTGTCTTCGGACCTTTTCGCGGATCCGCCGAGAAAGATTTTCACATTCGCATCCTTGCCTTCGAGGAGTTTCATCGCTCGGCGTATGGCTTTGGATGTTGAGAGCGTTGGGTTGCTCGTGTCGTCGGCGAAGATGTTTTCTTGCCCGGCTATTTTGAGAAAGCCTGAGTTCTCGAAAATCTTCATCTCTTTTGGTCGAACCTCACTGATAAGGAAGAAACGGCCTGTTTGGCGAAGTGAGAGGACAAGCTCTTCAAGTGCCAGAATACTCGTGGCATCAAGACAGCGCGCGTTACGTATTTTGAGGATGACGATTTTGAGGTTCTTGCGGGCGCAGGCATCACGCATCTGATCTCTAAAGATCTCAGCAGCACCAAAGAAGAGATCCCCTTCGACATGGACGATCGAAACGGCGGCTTCCTCTTCTTCTCCGTCTGGCTCTTTCGGATTTCCAGCGGCGTTATATTCCGTCACAACGGGTTGAGCTGCCTTCTGAATGAAGAGAAGGATACTGACTGCGACGCCAACGATGATGGAAAAATCTAGGCGGAGAAGGAGGGCCGCGGCGAAGGTGATGATGAAAACCGTTCGCTCCCCTTTTGTCGCATACCAGACGACACGGAGGACGTGGAAATTGATGAGTGACAGTCCAATCGAGATTACGACGACACCTAGAACACTGACTGGAATGTATTGCGTAAAACCACCAAAGAAGAAGGCGGTGAGAAGCAAGAAACAGCTAGCAAAAATACTCGCCATGCCTGTTGTTGAGCCGCTGTCATAACTCAGCTGTGAGCGGGTGAGGGAGCCGGAGGCGGGCATGCCCTGACCAAAGGCACAAGCCATGTTTGCTAGTCCGATCCCGAGCATCTCTTGGTTCACATTGATGCGAGAGCCTGCTTTAGCCGCTAATTCTTTGCCGATCGAGGTGCCTTCGAGGGTCGAAAGGAAGGCAATGATGAGGGCGAGCAATGATACGTCGATAATGAGGCCACGCTCAAAAGGCGGAAGCGTGAATTGCCACTCGCTGAGGTTGATCGCGGAGAGGGTGGCGATCGCACCGAGGTCATTGGCGATGGCGTATTGGTTGATGAAGTATCCAAGCCCTGAAACAACAACCAGCGTGATCGCGACATTCGGAAGGGTCTTAAATTTCCTATTTAGGATGTAGTAGAACCCCGCCGCGATAAGGGATAGCAAGAGCGTCGGAAAGTGAGTGTGGCCGATGTTGCTGATGGTCAGGATGAGATCGTCAAAGACGGTCGCACCCTCTGGCTTTTCGTAATTGAAACCGAATACCTTCCTGAGCTGATTCAGAATAATATAAAAAGCAGCGGCTGTAATATAGCCTGCAACAACTGATCGTGATACGTATTGCACGAGTGCTGCGACACGAAGGATAGAACCGAAAACGAGGAACAGACCGGAGAGTGCAATGACGATGGGAAGCACCGCGACCCGAGCTTCGTCGGAGCTCAGACCTAAGCCAAGGAGCCCTGCGAGGAGCATCACCGAGGTCGCATTTGTCGGCCCCGCGACGATAAAACGTGAGCCGGCCCAGATCGGAGTGATCAACCCAGCGAGGACGGAGCCAAAAATCCCATACTGTATGGGCAGCCCAGCAATCGCGGCATAGGCCATGCCTTGAGGAAAGGCGAGTAGGGCGACGTTCAGCCCAGCGCGGGCGTCTCCTCTGAGCTTGTGAGCAGAGTAGCCGTCTCGAAGAAATCGAAAGGGTGTCCAATCGACGTGGCGCCCGTTTGAAGTCACAGGTTTATTATCGGACATCGAAGTGGTTAGCGAGGGCGATCAATCCGAGGAATCATGTTAGACTTGATCTAAATTGAAATAAAAAAGGGTGCGCAGTGCTCCAGTGAAAACGCCGTGTCGAAAGTACGCCTGCCGACGTAGGAAGAAGATCATTACTCTTTCGAGTCCCAATCGCCACCCCTCGAACCGCGTCGACCGCCGCCCCGGGAGGAACGCCCGCCCACGTCACCGCCGCGTCCGCCGCGAAATCCACCACCGCCGCGTCCGTCTCGGCCACCGTCGCCTCGGCTACCACCGCGGCCACCGCGAGGAGCGCCTCGGCCACGAAAACCACCGCCACCGCGTGGACCATCGTCAGAGTGAAGTCGTGGGGCGCGAGGGGCGCCACGACCACGAAAATCACCACCGCCACTTGGCTGGTCACTGCTTTCTTCGCCGCGGCTTTCGCGGGGAATCGCCACGGTTACGTGCAGGTCGCGATCGTAAAGGATATGGCCGTTGATCTTCTCAATTGCGGCTTGAGCGAGTTCATCACTAGCCATTGTAACGAAAGCAAAACCTCGAACTTTACCGGTGTCGCGATCGCGAGGATAGTAGAAATCAAGGACTTCACCGACGTCCTCAAAAAGTGGACGAATCTCGTCTTCGGATGACTCGAAACTGATATTCGCTACGAATAACTTGTTAGCTTGCATGGATTCTACCTCTCATTTGCCCCCGAATCTTGCTGGGTGTTGAGGAGGGTAATGGGCTCCTTTTGCGAGCCAATTGAAAGCGGCTCCACCTGACTCAGACTCTTCAGCGATTACTATTAATATACTTAGTTTGACGGTGTCCCCAGCACATAGGATGTCAATCGTGATCAGGGTCAGGTCGCCTTATGCGGGCGGGTCGTAACCTGTTTCCGACCGAAAAACTTCATTCAAGATTGGCGTGGCCTAGGGTCTTGTGCCATCCATTGTGTGTTATGGAATTAAACCCCTCCAATATCGAGTTTCCTCCGTTTTCCCTCAAACGACTTATGGAAACGTGTTTTGAGAAAGGCCAAGGAGACCGACTCTGCATTCTGATCGACCTTCCAGACCCCGCAGAGATTAAGGAATTCGCGTTTCTCGATAATCCGCGCCTTTCGATTCAGAATTACGGCTACAAAGTCTTCTACCTTGGCTTTCAAAAAGGCGGCCTTGAGGAAATGAACTACACCGGTGGTGAGATTTATGCTTATCGTGAAACTGGCGGGAGTAACCTCGACATGGATGATGTCTGCTTCGATGTGAAGGGCAACGAGCTGAGTCTCGATCGTGATATTTATTCGAAATACGATCTCGTCCTTGCCGTTTCAACTTTCTCTGCCACAGCCCCCCTGACCGCGAAAGCGAAGGAGTTTGGCTTCCGCGGCGCGACGCTGCACGGGCTCAATCAGGTCATCGTCGATACCGGGCTTTCGGTCGATTATCATCAGATGAGTAAGAATACCGAGGCCCTGCGAAGTGGACTAACGAAGGCTGACCACTTTGAGATCGATTTCGAAGTCGAGGGTGTCACGACGACGCTCCGCCTTTTCACAAATGGCCAAGAGGCGCAGAAAAGCCACGGACTTTGCCCACGCGGCACGCCCGATGTGGCGAACCTTCCTGCTGGCGAAGTTTACTTCGTCCCTGAGGGTGCTGAAGGACAATTTCCCTTCAAGTATGGCGAAGAGACCCTTGGCCTCCTCACTGTGGAAGACGGGAAGATAGTAAGCAGCCGACTGCTTTACGGCGACTACGCGCTCATTGAAGACCATAACGAGCGCCTCATAGACGACCCGATGATTGGGGCCCTTGGAGAACTTGGATTCGGATCGCAGGTCCTTCCATTCAGTGGTCGTGATATTCAGGACGAGAAAATCCTCGGCACCATTCATGTCGCAACAGGTCGTGATGATCACCTCGGTGGTAACATCACCCCGGATCTTTTCAAGACGCACGAAAATGCCTCCCACGACGACGTGCTCTATGCACCACATAAGACGCCCGAGGTTCGCCTTCCCGAAGTCCGGATGTATCGAGACGGCGAAGTACACCTCCTCATGGCGAACTATCAGATTGTAGATTACATGCGGGGCCTGCTCGCCGATGCGGCCACTCCGGTTTCGCTGCTGGCCTAACCCACTAACTCCAAAATTGTTTTAGCGGCGGTGTTTTTGCCCCCCGTTTCATTTACGATGAGTGCGACTGATTACGAAGCCTCGACGATCCTGTCGGAATATTTGCTCTTCCATTATGGAGACGCTGAGCGCCTCCTTCCTTGGATAGACGGTCCGAGTGGGGCGTTGGATTTCCCTCTCCGGTGCGTTGAGAAAACATTCGATCCCACCTTGTTTCCGCCGAAAGGTGGACGAATCCTCGACCTCGGGTGTGCCGTTGGCCGGTCTACATTTGAGCTCGCTCGCTACGGAGCAGAGGTGATTGGGATTGATTACTCACAGCAGTTTATAGCCGCTGCGATGCAGCTAGCTGAGGGCAAAAAGGTGGCCTACCGCATCCACGAAACGGGCAACTGGTTTTCGGATGCGGAAGCGGAAGCGCCTGAAGGTGCGGCCATTGAGAAGGTTCAATTCGAAGTCGGTGATGCACACAAACTGCGGGCAGACTTGGGAAGCTTTGACCTTGTCGTAGCCTGTAACCTTTTGTGCCGCATGACGGAGCCGCAGCGTTTGCTCGAAAGGCTTAATACATTGGTGCGTCCGGGCGGTCAGCTCGTTCTGACAACCCCTCACACCTGGTTGGAAACGTTCACCCCGCCAGAGAATTGGCTCGCGGCGTCGAAGGCAGGACGGGTGCCAACGGAGGCATTGGCGGATGCACTTGGCGGTGATTTTGAATTGGTGAAACAAGTAGATCTCCCGTTTCTCATCCGTGAGCACCGGCGCAAGTTTCAGTGGAGTGTCGCTGAAGGCACGGTTTGGAGAAAAGGTTGATCTTGAACCGTGCGGTTGAAAAAGTGTCTAACTCGTTCAGGCTCTATCACACGCTATTCCCACCCAGCCCCTCTTTTATGAAATCTTCCCTTCTGCTCTTTGGACTTAGCCTTCCGTTGGTCGGGTGCCTCCATGTCAAAACTGACCCGATCAAGATCGAACCGATCTACATCGAGATCACCGTGAACCACCGTGTGCAAAAGGAACTGGATGACTTTTTTGCCGAGATTGATCAGGCTTCAACAACGACCGAGTACCAGCCGCTAGAACTAGAAACCGCCGAAAAGGATTCCGAGTAATGCACCGTCACCGAATTATTCATCTCTGTGGAGCAACGCTCCTTTTCTTTTTTCTCAGCTTTTCTCAGGTGTTTGCGGAGAGCGTTACGGATCGAATGCGAGACCGCCTTCCAGGCATCGACGCGCAAAAGGAGGACAGCCTTCTCGGTGAGAACAACGAAGGATTTCTGACCGCTCGAGGTAGCCTGTCCGAAGAACAGAGGCAGCTTTTAGAGGCTGAAAACAACGACCGCAAAGCACTTTACGTCCTCATCGCCGAGAAAACGAATACAAGCGCCGAGGAAGTTGGCAAACAGCGGGCTGCTCGGATCGCCCAGCAGGCCAAGAGTGGTTTGTGGATACAGACCTCAAGCGGTGAATGGGTCCTCAAAGGGTAGGTGCTGAGCGGCACCATCGGTCGTGTGACCTACATGTCTGGGACGACTTCTGGGTAGAGTTGTCCAGTGTTGTTGATCTTGAAAACGTAGATCACCCCCGGCTTGAGCTTCTTGTAGACGACGTTTCCATAGATCGCATCGACATCGTGTTCGCTTAGGGCTGTGGGGTCATTTGATAGCTCCCAAATTGAGTCCCAAAACGTCGCTCGGTCTTTCACGCTCAGGCGATTGAAGACATCGCGGTAGCGCGCAGGCTCTTCTCCCATTTCTTCGATCGGGAAGGCTTTTGAGGGGCTCATGAACTCCCCGTAGACGCGGCGCCAAAGATAAAGCGACCGTTCTTTCCCATCCATCACTAGGCGGGAGGGAAATTTGACGATGAGGGCGTCAAAATGAATCACATCGCCCTCGATCGTGTATTCGCGTTCGAGCACCGTATCGGTTTTGTCATTACGAGCCGTCGCGACAAATCTCAGTGTTGTGAGAAGGGTGCCGTCTGGCCGTGTCTCTTGGTCGATTACCTTTGCATAGCCGATCTGGTCTTCTTCCGTGAGATTGCCGATCGCCTTCATGAGCTGCTTGTTCTCGCCCAGTAGGTCATGGATCGTCTTAGCCCCAAAAAATGTTGAGCCCGCGACGAGGACGAGGACGATAAGGACCAGAAACGTAGTGATGTATTTCATCATTATTCGTCGCACACCCTAGGCCCCTTTAGTCGCAGAGTCTAGACGAAGAAGCGCCCATCTTGTAGAGAGGCAGGGACCCATCTACAGGTTCGAATTGAAGAATCAGTCGGTGAATCCAACTTTTCTTCTCCTCAACCTATTCGCGAGTGGGTGGTGCCTGCAAACGGTAGGCTAGACCCCTTTTTGTGGCTCGATGGTCGGCGGACCTTCTTTGCCTGCCGTGCGGTGGTAGCGACCGGTGAGCTTGTCTTTTTCGTATTTGGTGAAGCCCTTTTCGGCTAGGTTGTTATTCTCCAGCTTCGTCTTGTTGGCTCCCGGCGTATATTTCGAGGCAATATTGGGGGCCTGAAGCACGCGGCGAATCGGTTCGCCCGTCTCAGGATGGTGCGCGAGGTGCGCGTCCTGCATGGACTGTTGGATTTCAAAGACTTCTGTCTTCTCTGGGTCGTCGCTGAGCGTCTGGTAGACGTAGATTGGCACGTATCAAATGTGTGTTAGAAATCCTACGGACTGCAAGTGCTGAGACGATATATTAAAGAGTAAGTTATACGCTTTATTCTAAGGGCGACTTGCTGTCCCTCCGTTACGCTCAGTTGGAAGAATGGAACGAACCTGCAAAGGTCTTTGAGCAATGTCGGACAGCGCGCAAAGCAGAGCGTCTTCGCTGATGCGACGCTACTTATTCAGTTAACAGTGCGGAGTGGCGCTTTAGCTTTCCACTGCGTGCTCGAGGACGGCTGGATCAGTTAATCGAGCGACGGTGGAGCGGATGTGTGCGTTGATCGCAGCGTCAATCTGCTTCTCGTTCCAAGAGCTGAAGCGTTCTATGCCCGATGCGATGAATTTTGCCGATCTGGATGCTTCGAGTTTCTTCAATTCTTCTGCCTTTTCATCATCACTGATCACCTCTTTGAGGTATGCTCGTTTTTGGATGAGAGTGAAGGACCGCATACGGAAAAGCTGAAGGTTTTGAGGTTTCCTGTCTAGCCTTGAACAGCGGAATAACGCTAAATAAGTGAAGTTTCTGAGCGGTATAAGTAGTTTTTCAGCAGGCTATTATGGAAACCTACTAGGGCTCGACGCTTCGATCGTGTAATCTTGGTCTGCCGTGCTTGTTACCGTTTTCGTTCAACTGCGATGCCTAGAGATTGCAGTGCGCATTTCGTTAGCGATGAAATCGGCGCCGGTTGGATGAACCGGCTTCGGTGATAATTGGTAGAAAAATGGTGCTCAGGGTGGGACTTGAACCCACACGCCTTGCGGCACACGCCCCTCAAGCGTGCGTGTCTACCAATTCCACCACCAGAGCAATTGATACGGCGATTGATCGCCTTGAGGAAGGTGTGGAGAAAGTCGTGACGATGAAAAGGGGGCAAGTCTTTTTTCCCTTAATATTTCTATGAAGATGATTTGGTATGAATACTTGACCCCTCGATTAGATTTTGGGTGTATGGCGCCGCTTTCATGCTTCGCTATGTCAGATAATTCCTCACGCTCAGACGAAGACAAGTCTTCGTCAGACCTCGACTTAAGTAGTCTCGGAGAATTGTCCCTCGGTCCTGATTGGGGCTCTGGTTCACTTCCCGCATCAAAATCACCTAAATGGTCGGAAGACCGTAGTGGTCCACGTGGCCGCCGAGACCGGCGTGGTCCGGGAGGTCCGGGAGGTCCGGGAGGTTCGCGCGATCGGCGCGCCGGTAAGACAGCGCGCCCTGCTGGCGGTGGACAAGGAAGTCACGATCGTCCGGATAATCGCTCGCGCGGCGGCAGGGGTGCCCCTCAGCAAGGCAGAGGCCGTGGTGCTCGCCAAGAGCGTCCTCCGTTCCAGCCGATCATTGAAGCAGACTTCTATCCCGACGACAATGCGTTCAAGGCCCTGACCCTGGCCATTCGGCAGTCGTTCCGCACTTTTGAGCTCTTTGAAATCGCTCGTTTGATCCTTGAGAAACCTGAGCGCTGGGTGTGCGTCGCCAAGCATCCCGATCAGAAAGAGGGAGAAACAGCGATTCTTCACGCCTCCGTTCCCGATGGTTTGCCGTTTCTTTCTGAGCAAGCCGCGATTGATCACGTATTGAAGCTTCACCTGAGCGAGTTTTTCGACGCTGAAGACTACGAAGCCGAAGCGCCGAGTGGTAGTTTCCAAATGGTCCACAAGTGTGGCTTCACGTCCGAAATTATCGGACCACCGAATTTCCACCGTTACCAAGCGATGCTCAAAGAGCACCAAGCAACGCGCCTTCCACGCCTGAGCATTGAGCGCGTGCAGGCACATTTGGAGTCGGTTCGCGAGCAGGAAGCGATCGATGGTTGGCTGGAAAAGATGAAGCAGGGCAAGCGGTATACCTTAAAGGAACAGCCTGAGGGAGGAGACCCTATCATCTTTCCTGATCTGGATGCAGTGCGCCTTTACCTTCTAACCCACATGAAGGAAAAAGTCGTCCGGCCTGCTTACTCCGTTCGGTTCCTAGGGCGCGATCTCACAACCCTCCCTGAAAGCGATCCTCTTCGCCTTTCGATCGAAACCCTTTACGCGCAGCAAATGCGCTTCCCCCTAAATACTGCGAACAATTTGCGCGGTCGCTTGCGTCGTCTAAATCTCGCGGTCTACAAACGCGGTTCCAAAGGCGTAAGCTACGTCTGTGCAGTAAAGCGTCACTTCCGAACAAAGGACGAAGTTTTGGCTGAAAACCTTTCGAACCTGATGGAGTTTATAGAGGCGCATCCAAAGTTGAAGCCTTCTGATCTTCCCCGCGAATATCTCGGGATTACGGAGCCGGATGCCAAGGTCGATAGCGCGGAAGAAGTGGCTGCGGCGGCCGTAACAGAGCCGACAGAAGCATCCGCTGAAGAGCAGCCATCAACAGAGTCGGTGGAGACATCTGCCTACGGAGATGAGCTTAAGGCTTTGGGCCGAGATTTGCGTTATCTGGTGAGCCAGGGCTATGTCATCGAATACAGTGACGGTCGTCTTGAAGTTCCACCGATGAAAGAAGAGCCTGTCGTCGAGAAAGCGCCTGCGAAAGCTGCTCAAAAAGTAGAAGAGGGTGCCCCCGCCGCTGAAACGAAGGAAGCTGTTCCTGTGGCAGAAGAACCCACAGCGGAAGCGCCTACTCCTGCAGAAACGGCAGCTCCGGTTGAAGAACCCACAGCGGAAGCGCCTACTCCTGCAGAAACGGCAGCTCCGGTTGAAG
>CAWVVV010000007.1:0-84082 GCA_963933835.1 uncultured Puniceicoccaceae bacterium
ACTTCGATGGCATGGGTCTCTGTGAGAATATCGCACCGGGTTCCGTCGGGCGCAACCACCTCTGTTTCGCCGCCTATCTTCTCGGCATAGTCTTTTTGGTAGGCACTCTCTGGTTTCAGCCTGCCGGAGTAAGCAAGAGAGCAAGCCAACAAAAGCGGCAGCAAACTGATTTTGGATGAATTGAGCATCGTGAGGAAGATTGCCGATGATTCGAAACCTAGCCAACGAAATATGTGAACCCTCTTACGGGATGCCTTTTAAAACCATTGCATACTCGTTTTTGCACCGCTAGACACCTCCATACACATATCTGATGCCAATCTAAAAACTAGAGCCATGAATCTTCGCCTAATCTACCTGTCTTTCATCCTCTCTGCATACGCCTCAGCAGCGACGGTGGATGACCTGACTTTCGCATTAAATGAAACGAACACCGCATATGTCACGGACTGCGATGAAAAAGCCACAGGAACCCTAGTCATACCAGAATTTTACAACGGAGCACCTGTCATTGAAATAAGTAGAAGAGCATTTCAAGACTGCTCAAGTCTAACGAGCATCACACTACCAGACTCATTAACAGCAATCTATCATAGTGCATTTCGCGCTTGCTCTAGCCTGACGAGCATTACGCTTCCTGATTCAGTCACCTATATTGGGGATGAAGCATTTGAAGGGTGTTCAAGCCTGACGAGCATCACTCTCCCGGACTCACTCACGGCAATTGCATATCGTGCATTTCGCGACTGTTCAAGCCTCACTAGCATTACAATCCCTGACTCAGTCACCTCAATTGAGCTTGAGGCATTTGAAGGTTGTTCAAGCCTGACGAGCATCACTCTCCCGGACTCACTCACGGCAATCCGTATTGGTGCATTTCAATACTGCTCAAACCTGACGAGCATTACGCTTCCTGATTCAGTCACCTATATTGGGGATGAAGCATTTGAAGGGTGTTCAAGCCTGATGAGCATTACGCTTCCTGATTCAGTCACCTATATTGGGGATGAAGCATTTGAAGGGTGTTCAAGCCTAACGAGCATTACACTTCCAGATTCACTCAATTCAATTGGCGAAGCAACATTCCGAGGCTGTTCAAGCCTGACGAGCATTACACTTCCAGATTCAATCAGATCTATGGGCCCAACTGCATTCGAAGGATGCTCAGGCCTAACAAGTATTACACTTCCAGATTCACTCAATTCAATTGGTTATTACGCATTCACCGGATGCTCAAGTCTGACAAGCATTACACTTCCAGATTCAATATCAGCGATTGGCCAAGGAGCATTCGGAGGCTGTTCTAGCCTGACGAGCATTACACTTCCAGATTCACTCACAGAGATTGGCGTAGTAGTATTCCGAGGCTGTTCAAGCCTAACGAGCATTACACTTCCAGATTCACTCAATTCAATTGGCGAAGCAACATTCCGAGGCTGTTCAAGCCTGACGAGCATTACACTTCCAGATTCAATCGTTACAATAGGTGAGAATGCATTTGAGGGATGCTCAAGCCTAACAAGTATTACCCTTCCAGATTCAATCACCGAAATTGGAGATGCGGTATTTTTCGGATGTTTAAGTTTGGAGAGCATTACGGCACCGCTTCACTTGGTAACAGATTTGGTAAACTCGGGTACGCCCCGCGACATCATAAATGTCTCAACATTGGACGGAAACGGCGTCGGCGCAAATGGCTGGACAACAACTGAAACTCCAATCGGCTTTGTAAACGTATCCTTATACCCATGGATTTATGTCCTGAACATCGATAGCTTCATTTACGCAGAAGGATTAGACTTTTCCAATCAAGGCAACTGGGTCTACCTCGCAGTGCTTAACTTCACTTTGGCTCGCTACGATTTCGATGCCAATGGATGGACTACAGAGGAGACCCCAATCGGATACATTAACCTATCCTTCGCTCCATGGATCTACATCCTCGACATCAACAGCTTTGCATACGCTGATCAATTTTACGTCAGATGGATCTACCTCAAAAACTAGTTGAGTAGAGATTTATGCCGAAGCCTTTGGTTGATCACCTCAGTACCGATACGCGCATATCGGAAATCCTTATTCCTGCCATATTCCTGTCATAACAGGCGCATCGGAACGGCTATTCACTGCAACTCACCGCAAAGCAGATCGGCATAAACACTACGTAAGTCACTGTTTATCAGGACTTAAAGTGATTTCGAATCCCGCTCTCTCCGCCACTTTATATACGGGTTACGGGCCGATAGAGCGAAATTCCTGTCGCTTCTTCCAACTCAGCTAATCTTAACTCAGCTCTTCGCAATGTCTCTTCACGCAATTTCAATGCGAAAGCTGATTTCAGCTTCGATTCTGAGACATTCAAACGGAACGGGCCACCCTCTCTAGAGACGGCAACAGGAGACGCATAATCATTATCACTTCTAGCCCTAGCCATGGGCCCCTTTTTCGAATAAGCAATTAATTCCTCCCACACCGTTGCCCTCTCGGGCTCCTCGCGCTTTAAGTATGTCAAGAGCCTCTGCGCTTCATCGTCTGAAACATAGCCCAAGGCAAGGGTATCAGCATGATGGACATCAATCCCCCAAAACTCCTCAAAAAACCTCATCTGAAGCATCGATTCTGCTATCGATTTGTTCGTAGAGCTTCTTAGCCTGGCATTACTGATAAAGCGTTCAGAAACTTCGTGAGTGTGCGTAAGAGGCCTACCCTGTCTACTGACCAACTCCATATCATTCAAGGTATTCACAACTTCCTCAACGTTAGGTCTAAAGTCCAATTCGTCGCTCCACGGCCATTCTCCAATTGTGTATGCGAGAAAAAATGTAAGAGCGCCAAGTTCGATACCGGCGATCAGGAAAAGTATTGAGCAAGCTTTAGAAAAAGAACCTTTGAAGGAATGAAATCTCGGTTCCCAATCAGCCTTCCCGCAGAGTAGCCGAGCCAGCTCAGAGATACATTTCAAACAAGCTGACCATCCTCTGCGAAGAGCGACAACTAAAAGGATGACGAATGGGATTCCCAGCAAGACTAGCTGGACAATGAAAGTAACTTTCACAGCTACAGGAAAATATACCAAATCACTCATTTAGATCTTATTGTAGAGCTAACGATTTTCAGTAGTTAGCTTTCAAACGTCCAAACTAATCTTCGAATACATTAACAGGCCAGACCTTAATAGGGAGCATATGGAACTGAATCACTGAATTCAATCTGACGAAATACTTGTAGTCCTTCTCGCTCTCTAGGATCAGGACAATTCCTGCCTTACGGTTGAACTGGAACCCGTAGTTTAGGCTTTGCCCAACTGCCTCTGCCCCATTTGTCTCCAAAATCCACTTCTATGGCGTGCGTATCAGTGAGGATATCGCAGCGAGTGCCATCAGGGGCAACCACTTCTGTCTGCCCTACAATCTTCTCAGCGTAGGCTTCTTGATAAGCGCGTTCAGGTTTCAGCCTGCTGGAGTATGCAAGAGAGGAAATCAACAAAAGTGACAGCAAGCTGATTTTGGATGAATTGAGCATCGCAAGGAAGATTGCCGCTGATTTGGAAGCTAGCCAACGAAATATGTGAACCCTCCTACGGGATGGCTTCTAAAAACATTGCATACTCACTGTTGCACCGCTAGACACCTCCATACACATATCTGATGCCAATCTAAAAACTAGAGCCATGAATCTTCGCCTAACCTACCTGCCCTTCATTCTCTCTGCATACGCTTCAGCGGCCACCGTGAATGACCTGACGTTCACCCTGAACGGCACAAACACCGGCTATGTAGTTTTAGACTGTTATGAGAATGCGACAGGCATTCTGGATATCCCAAATTCATATAACGGAGCACCCGTCACTTCAATTGGTGACTACGCATTCAGCGGATGCTTCAACCTAACAACTATCACACTTCCAGATTCCGTCTCTTCGAGTGGTGACGCAGCGGAACAATATGTATCAAATTCCACTACCAACACTGCGCAAAGTAACGGTTCGAGGCGAAGACTAAGGTCTAACCCTTGTAGTATCCAAAAAAACCTCATAAATTAGTATTACTTATTCAGAGTATTACTATTCCTTGACAAGTCATTTACATTGCCTTCAGTTTCAACCCCAGATGGACCGGCCTAACTTTTGTTACGTTACTGCTATTTTCCGATTCTCGATCAACGGGTTGCTTAAGTAAATGCCCCCCCGGGGTTACGATCTGTTGAGTGTCAACCCAAACCAAGGAATAATAAGATGAACAGTGTTATATCACAACTGAAAGACTGGATTAAGATCATCACCGAGCTTGGCATCGGTCTGGTAGCACTCGGCGTTTTAGCCGAGGTTATCTTCGGGAAAGGCGCATTATTCGGTGCCAGTGTCGTTACCAATCTGTCCGAGATTGTGGCAGCGATTGGGGGAGAAAACGGATTCGTTGGCTTGATCGCCATCCTGTTGATCTTCGCACTGGTGAAGAACCGCTCCTAGCCAAACTACAGTAACAAACTACAGTAACAAACAACTAACTAAGAGTCATTAAACATGGAAGATGTAACACGTAAATTAAAAGAAATCATTGGCGGAGTAACTCAAGTGCTGATCGCAGCGATCGGTCTTTTGATTGTCTCACAAGTGGTGTTTGGTTCAGGCATTTATGATGTCGTCGGAAACATCACCGCCTTAGTCGACACCTTCATTGGCGCCAGCGCCAGCTTGGCAAGCGTGATCGCTCTGATCATTGTTCTCGGAGTCATTCCGAGGAACTAATCAAGGATTAACCTTAACAGCAAAAGGAGGGGCCGTTGCCCCTCCTTTTTTTTAACAAATTCACTAAGTCCTTTAGGTTTAATCCCCTACTCGACGATGAACCGCTCTTTCGTTTCGAAGTGATAAAATTGCCTTGGATCAGGTATTCCCATGCCATAATAGGCCTAGGATCGTCCTCCGGCATCGCCTTCGCGCAGGATCCGGATGATTTGCTCTACAGTGTGCTTTGTCTTTTTCATCGATGATTTTCCTTTTATTGACCGAAAATCATCTCATCGGCAATGGACTAATTCACAGGGGTCCGGTCAGATTGAGTATGAGCATACCCAACACCCCAATACAGATGACGAAGAAAATTCGTGAATCTAAATGCTTAGCGTGTGTGGAAAGCATATTTCAATAGATGCGCTAGCCTTGCTAAGTGATGCTGAATAGCGCGAGCAAACTTAACACCTCAAGCTCCGCCACCTTATTTCGCCTCTTCGGCGATTGCCGACGCGAGTTCTTCGAGGAGGCTGCCTAGGCTTTCGACCATTTTAGTTTTGGGCGAACCGCCTCTCCAGACTTGTTCTGTGCTAAGGGTTCCACCCGCTACGGGTGTGTGGTCATTTTCTAGAAGCCATTCCGCAACTAAAACGACCTGACCATCTGCGGCCGCTTCAAAGCGGGTAAAGATGACTTCAAGTCTTCCTGAAACACCCGACGGTGAAAGCGCGTTCTCCAGCTTTCGCTCAATCATCACATCGAGGGGCTCGGCCCAGCGATGAAACTCGAGATACTCGACTTCATACTCGCTAGCGCGGATAGCGAGTTTGCGCCCTGAGAGGTAGTAAGGAAGTTGTGACACAACGACCTTTAACTCTATATCAGATCCCTCCGAAAGTGTCATTGGGGACAGGGTGTAGAAACGCGTTGGGTCCGCTTTCGGATCTGTGCTAATACAACCACCAAAGGCTAGCGCGGCTACCGTCGCAGCGATTCGTATTAAGTTCTTATGACGCATCTTTCGCATACCTATTTGCCCTCCTTACCCGTAAGCAATGAGCTTGGGTTTCGCTCCAGATAGTCCAGAAGTTCACGCATTGCCTTGGCTGATTCCCTGACCTCGAGCAACGCCTGACCGAGTCGATCTGCGAAATGTTCACGGCCATCGACAAGGTTATTCAAATTATTTGTCAGGCGCTCAACCGCTTGAAGTGTGTCCTGACCGTTGAGGACCAAGGCATTATACCCACTCATCACCGGATCGACGGCATCATTTACTCGTGAAAGAAGATGGCCGAGCGAATCGTTTGTCACGCGGATCTCTTTGAGCAAGGGCTTCAGATCGAGTTCATTGGTCGCACTATTTAAGTTATCCGTCAGGGTAACGATATTCTCATTCCATGCTTCCGTATCGAGGCTGGAGAGCCTGCTTTCGAGCGTCTCAAGCGTACTCTTTAACGCCTCACTGATGCCCCTCACATCAAGTGTGGCCAGCTCCGCCATGACGCTTGACGCCGATGCTCCAAGCTCAGCCAAGGTCGACTGCATCGAAGGCACTTCTAGGTATTCGCCACTGTTCTGGACGATTTGAAATTGTTCGTTGGGCTTCGCGAAGTAACCCATCTCGACGTAGAGCTGCCCTGTAATAATACTTTCCATCTCGAGCCGCACACGCAGTCCCCCAATGACTTGAGCATCGAGCTGGGCGGGGTCACGGAAGTCGATCATGGGATCAACTCCGAGGTCGCGATGGACACGATCTAGATCGATCTTCGCAAAGACCGGCACATAAGTCTCTTCGATCGCTGGATTCTGATCATAGGAGATATGGATATCCGAGACCTTGCCGATGGGCACCCCGTTGAACTTCACCGGTGAGCCAACAGAGAGGCCATTAACCGACTCGTTGAAGTAGAAGAGGACCTCGACCTCCTTACCGAAGACGCGCACTGAGCCCACGTAAATGGCAGTGGAAACAATCGCGAGGAGACCAATGAGGACAAAGGCGCCGACACGGGCATGATGAACAGTCTGACTCATAGACAATTTCTAACTATTGCGGGGGAATGGGAATGGACAACCTTCTTCATGAAATTCGCTCCGTTCCGTTGCGGGTGAGAAACGCTTCGACGCGTTCATTCGGTGGATTCTTAAGTAATTCGAGGGGCGGACCTAATGCCGTCATCGTTTTTTCCTCTGCATCGAGGAAGAGCGCGCGATCAGCGACAGCGTAAAGGCTGCTTAGCTCATGCGTGATGATGACGACGGTAGTGCCAAGGCTGTCCCGTATCTTCAAAATAGTCTCATCGAGGCGCTGCGAGGTGACCGGATCGAGGCCTGCCGAAGGCTCATCAAAGAGCAAGATCTCTGGATCGAGTGCCATCGCTCGCGCGAGACCGGCCCGCTTGCGCATCCCACCACTGATCTTCGACGGATAAAAGTCTTCGAATCCTTGCAAGCCTACCAATGCCAATTTGAAGCGCACCATCTCACGAATGGCACGTAGTCCCAGCTGGCTATACTCCTTGAGCGGGAGTGCGACATTCTCTGCGAGGGTCAGGTTGCTCCACAGGGCACCCTGCTGGAACAACACCCCGCACTTACGAACCATGCGCTCGCGGGCGGCTTTGCTGCTGCCCGTAAAGCTTTCACCGCTGTGCATCACTTCACCAGCAGTCGGCTCAAGCAGACCGACCAAATGGCGCAAAAGGGTGCTCTTTCCACAACCACTGCCACCCATGACAACAAAGACCTCGCCAGCCTGTATTTGAAAATTGAGACGCTGTTGCACGAGAAGACTTCCAAATGCCATCCTCAGATCTCGAACTTCAATTTTTGGCGTCGTCGTCATGCCTAGATACCCAGCGTTGCCGCCGCCCAATCGATCACTGCGTTAGAGAAAATGATTAGAGTGATGGCCGTAACCACCGCACGTGTGGCGGCCAAGCCGACCGCGCTCGCACCGCTGCCAGTCTGCAATCCTCGCAGGCAGCCAGCAATTGCAATCAAGGCACCAAAGACAAAGCCCTTGAATATACCCAAGGCCAAATCGGGGAATTCAACGACCAGATTCATCTCGGAAAAGAAGACCGCCCCGGGCACGCCCATGAGAAACTCCGCCACGAGCCAGCCACCAAAGACGCCGACAATATTCGCCAAGCCCACGAGCAAAGGCATCATCAAAACCATCGCGATGAGGCGTGGGAGGGCCAAATATTCAAGCGGTGAAATACCAAAGGTGCGCAGAGCATCGAGCTCTTCATTAACCTTCATGCTACCGATCTCGGCAGCAAAGGCGGCACCAGTGCGGCCCGCCATGATGATGCCCGTCATGATCGCGCCCATTTCGCGCAACATTCCGAAACCCACGAGATAAGCGACGGCAAACTCCGCCCCAAATCGCCTCAAAGTCACCGCGCCCAGAAACGAAATTATCAGGCCGACGAGAAAACTGATCAACGCGACAATCGGCACCGCTTCCAGCCCGACGCGCTGCATCACTAGCCAGATTTCCTGCCACCTCATCTTTTCGCGCCTCAAAAGCAAACGTAAGAAACCCTCACTACACGCGCCGATAAAAGCAGAGACCTCGATCGCTCCTTCGGCGACATCGTGGCATATCCGGCCGATCGAGTTGTAAAACCCGTCGGGCTTCGACACTTTCGCTGTCTCCTTTTTTCGGGCGACGCGGGCGAGCTCAAGGAGCGCCAGTGAATCCTCCGGAATCGATGACCAATCAACGGCCCGCTCCTGCTCCTCGGACCAATCGTGCAACGCGAGGAGAAAGGAAGGCAGGGTCGAATCGGCTCCACCCACTGCCGACGTATCGATGACGACGGGCAGGTTCGGCAGTTTCATCAACTGCGCCTGCAATCCAGCAAAAGCGGGGACTTTCATCGACCATCTCCACACCCCCGCTAGCTTCAAGTGAATCGCCGATTCGCCTGAGCTAAAGTGTGCAGTTGGTTTTTCCTCTTGTCCCATCGTTATGCACTGCGATTAATCCGCAGCGAAAAATACATTTCCAACGCGTCCTCTCACCATTGCAACGCACGATTCATGTCTACCCCTCCAATTAAAACCGCTCTTTTCGATCTCGACGGCACCCTCATCGACCACTTCGAAACGATCTACCGCTGCTACGACCATGCCCTCTCGACGCTCGGTCTCGAGTCTCGCACCTATGAAACCGTGAAAGCCAGCGTGGGCGGTGGCATTCGAATGACGTTCAGTCGCCTCGTTCCCGAAGAACACATCGAGCGCAGCGTCGAACTCTGGAGTGCACGCTTTGCTGAAATCTGGAGTGAAGGGATCGTCGTGCTTCCTGGCGCTGAGAAGCTCGTTAAGAAACTCAAAGAAAGCGGTGTAAAAACAGCGATCTACACCAACAAAGAAGGCGACGTCGCCCGAAAGATTGCCGCCCTGCTTGGATGGGAACCCCTCTTTGATGGGATCTATGGGCGACTCGACACGGACTACACGAAGCCCGACATTCGCCTCACCGATCATGTCCTAAGCGGGATCGATGCAACGGCTGAAGGTGCCGTCATGATTGGAGATTCTCCCTTTGACTGGGCCACAGCGCACAACGCGAACTTCGGTGCCTACCTCGTTGCCACTGGATCCCACACGCTCCGCCAGCTCAAAAATGAGACCACCGCGCTCGGCATCTATCCAAACCTTGTCGTTCTCGCCCGCAAAGTCTGGGACTTAGACGTCGATTAAGGGGCCACACTTCGGCCGCCTCAATGCCTTCAAGTAATTTCTTGCAAGCGTCCCGCGGTTTATAATTATAAACCCTACCCCAAAGAGATGCTGTAATCTTAGGGCTAGCTAGCCCTGACATTCGACAGTGAGCTCAAAAGGCTATTCAATAGCAGCCAATCGATACGTCCGATGACATATACTCATAAACGGTTCCTCAGTCTCATCCTCTGCACACTTTCTAGCACCCTCTCAGCTTTTGACGGCTGGCTCTACTTCGGAGACTATCCCTACGTCTTCGAACAGCAGACCAACAGTTGGCATTATGTCCATGAAGGAGATCTCGATTCCGAGCTCACGGACGAAACTGGCCTCATAAAAAAAGTTGGAGCTCCGCAGCAGGACTCGACTCTACGACAGTCTCCGGCTGGCAATGGGGAGGCATTTGGCCATGGATTTGGGCCAATGACGACCAACGCTGGTACGAGCTCGCGGTGACCGATGGCGAGTTTTGGAATTATAGCTTCGGAGATGGCGCATGGGAGCTCTTGACCGCGAGAATTCTTGAGCCGACTTCTGAGCCCATCGCCTGGATCGAAACTTTTGAAGACCTCAGTAATGGAAGCACCGAAGACACCGGCGAAACGGCTTGGTCTGCCACTGCCTTGCTTGGCGGCGGAGGCTCCAATGGAGTTCTTGATGGAGCCTACGATGTCGCTAAGGGCAATCCTGCTAGCTGGGTTTCAGAGCTCATTTCCATCGGCGGCGACGCCACCATCACCATTATTCACGAAGGTGATCCTGACATGGAAAGTAATGACCATATTACAATTTCCACGATCGTTGACGGCGGCTCACCCGTTTCCTTCGTCGATGCCCTAACCGGTCACTACGTTCAACGCACGGATGATACGCTTGTGAGTGGTGCGACGGTTCAGATCATTATCGATACAGTGAGCACGGGCTCAACCGAACACCATCGTATCTACGAAGTCCGCGTCGAAGGCGTTGATCCTTTTCCAAAGCCCTTTACGCCCGAAGAGCTCGCGGCGACAACGCTCTCTTCAACGGAAATTCAGCTTACTTGGACAGACAACTCGGAGAACGAAACAGGCTTCAGTATCCTACGCAGAACAGGCACAAACGCCTATGCAGAGGTGGGGGACCTAGGAGCAAATGTCACCACCTTCAACGACACAGGCCTCGCGATCACTACCGAATACTCGTATCTCATCCACGCTTACAATGAGAATGGCTCTTCGCTCGAGACAGACGCTGTCATAGCACGCACTTGGAATACCGTTCCACCCACCGCTCCTTCAAACCTAGATGGAAACACGATCGACGCAGAGGCGAAGCTAACCTGGTCAGACAATTCCGTCGACGAAAGCAGCTTCGAAATCCATCGCCTCGACCCGGGCGAAAGCACCTTTACGCTACGTGCGACACTAGCAGCCGGCGTATCCAGTTTCGACGACAACGGCCTCACTCCGAACTCCGCTTACGATTACAAGGTCAGAGCGGTCAATGGCATCGGTGATTCCGCTTTCTCCAATACGCTCAGTGTGACGACAGGTGACTACGAAGTCCCTTCCGCAGAGGTTGTCCCACTCTGGCCGCTGATCAATGCGAGCTTTGAACTGAGCAACTCCGTAGGCAGCTGGGAAGAAAATGACCCGAGTGGAAATATTTCAATGGGAAGCTCCAGTAGCCCCGCAGCATATGAGGGCTCCCGCGTTATAGAAATCAGCGGCGCCCCGGGGGGCATCATCGAACAAAGCCTTTACCAACCGATTGCTGGGCACCGTTACGAAGTCACCGCTTGGGTTTATAATCACGGGACTATCGGCATCGAAGACCTAGGTAGCGACACGAACTTTGAAACCTCCACCGACCATGGGACCAGCTGGCAACAAATCACGGTCAGCTATATTTCAACCGGCTCACCTGCATTCGTCTACGTTTCCTATGGCCCAGGCAGTGGCAACGCACTTTTTGACCTCTTCGAAACGGCTGACATATCGACGAACGAAGACCTCGCGGCATCACTACCGTTTAAGATAATGCGTTACCCCTCACAGGTCTTAGATCTTTCGTGGTGGAAGATCACATTGCCGATCAACAACGCGATGGAGATACACACACCCGAGCTCCTTCGCTACATTAACGACCCATGGATCAAACTCGTCCAAGACGAAGACGGCTACGCTGTTCAATTCCGCGCTAACCATGGCGGTTCATCAACCGGCGGATCGAGTAACCCGCGCAGCGAACTGCGCGAAATGACTCAAAACTACCACTTACAAAATTCCCAGAGCCGCGCTGCTTGGACGAACACCGACACAAAAGACCACACGATGTGGATCAAGCAAAAGGTCACCCACCTCACACGGGTGAAGCCGCATGTCGTTGTCGGGCAAATCCACGATGGCGGAGACGACGTCACGGTGTTTCGTGTCGAAGGCGCCTATGTCGCAGAGGGCAACCCTCCGCCGACACACGCACAGTTATGGATCACACGCGGCAACTCGACTCACGGATATCTCGTCGATGGGAACTACGAACTCGGCACTGTCTTTGAAGTCAAATTCATCGCTCACGACGGAGTGATCGAATATGAATACAATGGCGAACTCCTCGACTATGTTCACACTGAAAGTGTCTCCGGCTGCTACTTTAAGTTGGGCAACTACACCCAGTCACACAACGGCACCGCACCGACCGAGTCCGACACTGCCTACGCTGAGACCTACGTTTACGACTATGAGATCACACACGAGTAGACTAAACCACCACTGTTCGTCCCCCTGAGACAGGCGGCCCTGCCAAAATACAGCTATCCAACGCCTCAAGGTAGGGATGGCTGTCTCAGCCGTCCGCCGCTGCACAAGCCACTAACAAGAGCGACGCGCCACACCCTCCCGCGCTTTGACATTGCCGATCGGGGAGCAGTCCATGGAATGATCCTCATCGCATGGCCGCCCCATCCTCAGCTCAGTCCAACACCGACGACCGCCACCTCACCGGTGTGCTTGAGCGTGTAATCTATCTCAACGAGGAAAACCACTACACCATCGGCGAGCTGCGACCTGAGAAAGGAACGCGCACGGTTACGATCGTCGGGGCATTGCCTGAAGTGCAGTGTGGTGAAACGCTCGAGCTCCACGGTGACTGGACAGAGCACCCGCAACATGGCGCACAGTTTAAGGTTAAAGACTTTCGCGCTACCCTGCCCTCATCGGTCTATGGCATTCGCAAATACCTCGGAAGCGGCCTAATCTCCGGCATCGGCCCGAGCTATGCCGAAAAGATAGTTAACGCCTTTGGTGCCGACACTTTACGCGTCATCGAAGAAGACAGTGGTCGCCTTCGCGAAGTGTCCGGAATCGGCAAAAAGCGAGCCGGAGAAATCAAGGAAGCGTGGGACAGCCAGCGCGCTCTACGCGAGGTGCTCATGTTTCTTCAGACCTACGGGGCCACTGTCAGCCAATGCTCACGCATAGTTCATCGCTACGGGCCGGAAGCGATACGGATTCTCAAAGAAGATCCGTATCAAGTCGCGAGAGAAGTCCACGGCATAGGATTCAAAACCGCCGACCGTCTCGCGATCAATCTAGGCTTTGCCAACGATGCTCCCGCACGACTCGAAGCTGGCGTTCTCCATGTGCTAAAGGAACTCGAAGGCAACGGTCACACTGGCTACCAGCCCAACGACCTCGAGGAGGCCACAACCACGCTCCTAGAGACGACAAAGGAAGGCGTAGCGAATGCGATCGAGCGACTCTCCTCTGACGGCTCACTCATTGCTGCTGAAAGCTCTCCTCTCCTCCAGCTACCAACAACGGCTCGTGCGGAGTCGATCCTTGCCGAATCGCTCCTGCTCAATCACGCCCAGCCAAGTAAGCTCCCTCCGATCAAAATAGATCTCGCGGTCAAATGGGCACAGGACAAGGCGGGCTTCGAATTTGCGCCTGAGCAATGTGCCGCGGTCGCTCAGGCCCTTGCCTCAAAGACCTCTATCCTCACCGGCGGACCCGGCACTGGAAAAACAACCATTCTCCGCGCCCTTGTCGATATTCTGAGAGCCAAGAAAGTGCGTATCGTGCTCGCCGCGCCGACCGGCCGAGCCGCGCAACGCATGGCACAATCAGCCAGGCACAATGCTTCCACGATCCATCGCCTACTCAAATTTGACCCTGCCGGCGGCGGCTTTGTGCACAATCGTGACCGCCCCCTCAATGCCGACTTCTTCATCGTTGATGAAGCCAGTATGCTGGACAACGCCCTCGCCAGCTCGCTCATTCGCGCCATCCCAGCGCAAGCACACATCCTTTTCGTTGGTGACGCTGATCAACTTCCGAGTGTGGGTGCGGGCAATGTTCTGGGAGACCTCATCACCTCGAAAGTCTTTCCCGTAACGCGGCTGCAAAAGATCTTCCGCCAGGGTGCGGGCAGCGCCGTCGTCCGTGTCGCGCACAGCGTCTTGTCAAACGAAGCACAGGCACCCTACGTCATCGACGAGATCAAAGACTTCGACCCGCTGCACGACGTTTGTTTCATTCGCCGCCTCACACCTGAAGCCTGCGTCGCGACCGTTGCCGAATTAGCCACTGAGCACTTTCCGCGTTGGTATCCAAAAGTGAATCCAGTGATGGGCACTCAGGTGCTCGTCCCTCTCCACCGCGGGGCCGCAGGGATTTCGCAGTTCAATAAGACGCTGCAAACCAGCTTCAATCGCAGCCAAGAGAAAGTTACTTTCGGTGAGATCGCTTTTCATCTGGGCGATAAAGTCATCCAGATGAAAAACAACTACGACAAAGGCATCTTCAATGGAGACCTTGGCCGTATCAGCCATTTGAATACAGTCGCTGGCACAGTCGCGGTGGATTTCGAAGGGACATCGGTCGATCTGGAGCGGAGCGAGCTCTCGGACCTCTCTCTCGCCTACGCGATCTCCATCCACAAGTCTCAGGGGAGTGAATTCCCCATCGTTGTCCTACCACTGCTAAAGCAACACTTCCTCCTCCTTCAGAGGAATCTCCTCTACACTGCGATCACCAGAGGAAAGCGCAAAGTCTTCATCGTGGGAGACCCTTCGGCCTATGCGATGGCGGTTAGAAATACAGAAGCTGCTATTCGACGAACTGATTTAGTCCGCAAGGTGCAGATCCAGTCTTAAGACCCAAGAGTGAGGAGACAACTAAGCGTCTTTCGAAAAGTGCGCTTCAAGTGCATCGACCATTTTCTCGAGTGACGGGGAGTCGGCCTCGACGGTCACTGGGATACTCGCTGCTTTCATCGTTGCCGTGGTCTGAGGACCGAAACTACACAACGCCGGGACTTTCGCCCCTTTCTCGAGTTTAAGGTGGGACGCTTGCTGCCCGAATGACTCGACTGCTGAGGAGCTTGAAAAAACGAGCGCATCGGCCCCTTTGGACCGAAATTCCGCCGCCTTTGCATCGTTCGAAAGGTCAGCCAATGCCGTCTCATAAACTGGGTACAGATCAACAATCGAGCGCTCCTCTTCGAGCATCGTCACTAAGGTACCGCGGTTGCGATTTCCCGTTACGATCAAGATACGTAAGTTATCAAGCAGTTCCTTCTCTTTGAGGGCTTCGCCGAGAGCTTCGGCCGTCGCAACTTCAGGCATCATCTCAACTTGCAAGTGCCATGTGCGAATCGCTGCCGCTGTCGCCTCACCGACTGCGGCCAGGCGTAAAAAGCCCAGTGATCGAATATCTTCGAAGGTATCAAAGAATGCTTCAAAGAACCCACGGACGCCATTCACACTCGTGAAAATGAGCCACTCGTATTGACCGATCTCGGCGAAGATTTCTTTCGTAACGACGGGATCGGCGCCAATCTTGATATCGATCAAGGGCAGCTCAAGGACATCAGCCTTGAGTGCTTTGAGGCGCTTTGTGAGGCGACCCGATGCTTCAAGGTTCCGCGTTACAACGATCCGTTTACCGGCGAGAGGTGAAGTAGACTTACTCATTAAACTGAAAAATGCTGGTGACGGAGTTGTTTAATCCAAGCTTCCGGATCGAATCCGGTCACCGAACAGTCGGTCTCGTGCCGACCTACGACGTGGTCATATAGATAAAGAGTGCCCTTTTCCACAAAGGCAGCGGAAGCGCTGTGGCAACCTCCTCCTAGGGCCTGCAAAGCTCGACGTTCGATCAGAACGTCAGCTGTAGTCTTTTTGCAAATACAGCTGTCCCACAATTCGCTTTCTCCTGTCCGACCCTGAATAGCGATCGCGCCTTGGGCCGCGGCAGGCACGCAGTCGTCGACCGGAAGGGTAAAGAAACTAAGCCCTGGGTAGCCTTTGATCCCAAGTCGATTGAGGCCCGCAGCAGCGAGAACGGTCGCATCAGCGTAGCCATCTGAAATTTTGCGCATTCGGGTCTCAACGTTGCCTCTAATCTCGGTCCATTTTGCCCCCGGAAAAAGGAGTTTGAGCTGGTGGCGGCGGCGTGGACTTCCCGTCGCGATAAACTGTGGATCGCCCTTCAGATCCTCTCGGAAAACTAACACGTCGCGGGGGTCTTCTCTCGGAAGATACCCTGAAATCTCTAGCCCATCGAGGAACTCTGTCGGTAAGTCCTTACCCGAATGCACGGCATAGTCCGCCTCCCCCTCGATCACGGCGTGCTCAAGATCGGTCGTAAAAAGCCCCTTCCCACCTTCCTTTGACAAAGACCATTTCACCTTCTCATCACCTTGCGTCGTCATCGGCAGCAATTTGACGACCCGGTCCGGATGCGCCAATTGCAGAAGCCCTTGCGCGGTATGCGCTTGAGCCATGGCCAAAGCGGAACGACGAGTAGCGATTACAATTTCAGACTTCATAGGGACTGGAATAAGCTCAGCCATCATCGCAGATGGGGCGAGGTGTTTTTCAATCCTTCGATGGAAAGAGCCGCATGGCTTGATGGGCGAAAAGAAAAAGGCGCCGGGACTTCCCCGACGCCTTCTCAAAAATAACGAACTAAGACTTTCGGGCTTAGTTTGCGTAGCCAGCTTGGGAGCCGGTCAAGTCGCGCTTCTTCACCCAAGGCATGAGGCTCCGGAGCTTAACACCGGTAACTTCGATTGGGTGCTTCGCTTCGTCGACTTGGAACTGTTTGTATTTCGGATAGCCTGCTTTCGCCTCAGCGACCCACTCGCGAGTAAACTCGCCGTCTTGGATCTCTCTGAGGATCTCGCGCATCGCATCCTTCGTTGTCTCAGTGATGATGCGAGGGCCACGGGTATAGTCGCCGTACTCAGCCGTCTCGGAGATCGAGAAGCGCATACCGCTGACACCCGACTCAACCATGAGGTCGACGATGAGCTTGAGTTCGTGGAGACACTCGAAGTAGGCCATCTCCGGCTGGTAACCAGCCTCGGTGAGGACTTCGAAGCCTGCCTTGACGAGAGCACTTGCACCGCCACAGAGGACGGCTTGCTCACCAAAGAGGTCAGTTTCAGTTTCTTCCTTGAAAGTGGTTTCGATCACACCAGCGCGCGTGCCGCCGACGCCGTGTGCCCATGCGAGGGCAACGTCTCTGGCTTCTGGAGCGGAGCCTTCGAGAACAGCGATGAGAGCTGGAACACCTTTGCCTTCTTGGAATTGGGAGCGGACAACGTGGCCGGGGCCCTTTGGCGCAACCATGATGACGCTAACACCGGAAGGTGGCGTGATCAGCTTGTAGTGAATCGCGAGTCCGTGGACGAAAGCGAGAACCTTGCCCGGAGTCAGCTTAGGAGCGACCTCCGATTCGTAGATATCGGCCTGCTTCATGTCCGGCACCGCCATCATGATGACGTCTGCCTTTTCCACTACTTCGGAAACACTGAAGACCTCGAAGCCGAGCTTCTGGGCAACAGGGATAGACTTACTGCCTTCGTAAAGGCCGATGATAACATTCTGGCCGCTCTCTTTAAGATTGAGGGCGTGGGAGTGGCCTTGTGAGCCAAATCCGATGATGCCGAGTGTTTTGTTTTGGATGTGAGCGAAGTCAGCGTCTTTTTCCGTATAGACCGTGGCAGACATAATTAGTGGTGGGTGTGGGTTTAAAAAGTGGCTGTGGATACCAGCCAGATGAAAAGTTTAGAGTTCGAGCTTTCGGTTACGCGGCAATGCAGCGATACCTGTGCGAGCCATTTGCTTGATCCCAAAAGGCTCGAGCATGCCGAGGAAAGCTTCGATTTTTTGGTGCTGCCCGGTCATCTCAACGATGATTGAGCGCTGGGAGACATCGACGATCTTTGCGCGAAAGATATCGCAGATCTGGACGATCTCACCGCGCTTTGTGCCGGAAGCGTCGACTTTAGCGAGAACGAGCTCGCGAGCGGAAAACTTGCCCTGCTCCAGGTCGGAGACCTCGATGACGTCGACGATTTTGTGCAGTTGCTTGATGCACTGATCAAGCTGTTGCGTGCCCCCTTTGACCGTTACCGTGATGCGGGAATACTTCGGATCATGAGTCGGGCCAACATTGAGGGTATCAATGTTGAAGCCTCGGCCGCTGAACATGCCTGAAATGCGGGCAAGAACGCCGAATTTGTTCTCCACAAGGACTGATATGGTGTGTCGCATCTACGAGGTTGGATCGGGGATTTTGAAACGAATAAAAACGGCAAAAGTCTTGCTCCACTGCGGGGTTGGCAAGCAAAAAGCCGGACCAGACCCAGCCTTTCACCTCTGCGCGGATTCAGGCTCTGCGCAGAGCAAAAAAAAAATCCCGCCGCCATATCAGCTGCGGGACCGTTGAAAAACACTCGATCGATGAACTAGTCTGCGTCCTTGATCATGTGCACGTCGCGCTGAGGGTAAGGGATAGACATGCCTTCCGCATCCAAGCGCTTCTTGATCGTAGACATCAACTCGCAGCGAGTTGAGAACCAGTTGCTAGTCTCAACCCAAGGACGAACGATAAAGTTGATGCTGCTATCAGCATATTCCCAGATTTCGACAACCGGAGCAGGGGCCTTTAGAACGTTCGGGTGCTTAACCAGCTCGTCCATGAGCACTTCCTTCGCCTTGTCGAGATCGTCATCATAAGAAACGCCCCAGGTCATATCGATACGACGCTCCGAATTGGCAGCTATATTGGTGATAACACCGCCCATAATCTCGCTGTTTGGTGCGATGATCTTCTTATTGTCAGGCGTCTTCATGATCGTGACGAGGACACCGATATCTTCGACGACACCGAGCGTTCCGCCTGCCTCGATTAAATCACCAATCTTGAAAGGCTTGAAGAGGATGATGAGCGTTCCTGACGCGAAGTTTGAGAGCGAGCCTTGCAGAGCGAGACCGACAGCCAAGCCAGCAGCAGCAAAGATAGCGACAAAGGACGTCGTCGGAATACCAATCTTCTGGATCACGGAGATGAACACCATCGCCATGAGTCCGCAATAAATCAGACTACCGAGGAAAGAGATGAGCGCAGGATCGACGTCCTTTTTTCCCATACCCTTCTTTACCAGCCTAGTAACCGTGCCCGCGATCCACTTACCGATGATATAGATCGCCAGAGCGAAAGCGACATTGAGCCAGTTCTCCTGGACGAAGGTGGCGAGGTATTCAACCGCGCCTTGAACGAAAGATGATCCCTCGTTGAGGACGTCTTGTGCCGTAGCAGGTGTCGTTGCTGCGACTTCAACAGTTTCGACAATTTCTTCAGTAGTAGCCATGATATGCCTTAATTTTTAAGTGAGTGAGATTTAGAGAAAGCTGAAATGGATTACTTCCAATTCAGGAGAAGACTGAGTGCGTAGGTCGTATCGAGCTTTTCGTCGACTGCACTTGAGTTGTATTGGTTCTGCAAAGACACGCGGAATTTCCAGTAGTCAGCAGTGCCGAGGGGCAGATCAATCGCAGAGATATGATCGAGGCGGTAATCGTCGGCAAAGTCTTCGAAGGCCGGGTTGTAGACAATGGAGTTATGCATTTCGCCCCAATCAGCGAATTTCCAGTAGTGCCTTACGCCGAGGTCGAGACCGGGAAGACTTTCACTGCCTGTCTTATCTTCAAATCCATCACCATCGAGGTCGAAGCCGTAGCCTTCATAGCGCAGTGCTACACCCGCGGTGAATTCCAGCGAGCGAGTTTCTGTTTTAATCGGGCGGTAGTTAAGACCGACTGCCGTTGTGCTGCGGAAGGTGAGGTTCTCAAACTTGTCGCGCTCTAGTTCTTCACGAACATACCAACCATAGTGTTCGCTGAAATAGGAAGTATACGACATGCCACCAATAATCTCGTCAGCGGTCGTCGTGCCTTCGGCTTTGGAATACTGGAAGCCAGCATATAAACTCAGTCGGTCGGTCGGACCTTCAAGCGTTGCAGCCAAGGCTGCCGCAAAGTCGCTCTTAGTCGAGTTCCCGGATTTTCCGGAGATGCCAACAGCAGCTTCGTAGCTCCACTTGCGCATCTGGCCTTCAAGGTCAGCTTCACGAGCGACGGTGTCAGGGTCACGATCACCCGGCGTCCATGTTGCCACGACGTCAGCGGCGGCGGCAGAGATATTGCCATTCGACGTCGCGATGTTGATCGAGCCGTCAGCGTTTCCGCTCACCGGGCCGACGGCGACGTTGCCATTCGACAGGCGAACCGTCTCAGCTTCGTCGCTGGAGAACGTAGCGACCTCCTACATTGGAATTTCGAGATTGCCCGCATAGGCAGTCTCGAGGTGAAGGACGCCTGCACTGATTTGGGCGATCTCACCAACAAGGCGAGAGCCGTCGTTGGTTTGAACGACATCAGCGAAAGTCAGAGATGCAGCACTGAGAATACACAGAGCAGCGGCAGTATTTGGGATGTGATTACGCATGTAATGATTGATTAAATTGGTAAGAAGACAGACAGAACGGTCTCAATTAAGTGGCAGCGCTAGGGACGTGTTTACGAGTCCGCAAAAAAAAATTACAATTCGTGAACACCTGTTTAAGTTTTACGCAGGATTTACAAAGGGTTTGCACCTAACTATCACCGTTATACGCG
The DNA here is from genome assembly GCA_963933835.1 of uncultured Puniceicoccaceae bacterium. Taxonomy (GTDB): domain Bacteria; phylum Verrucomicrobiota; class Verrucomicrobiia; order Opitutales; family Oceanipulchritudinaceae; genus CAWVVV01. The sequence continues at coordinate 20,430 of CAWVVV010000007.1, forward strand.
TGCATAGCCTCAAATCTCAAAAGACGGCTGCTGGAAGACCGCGTTTCCAAATTTATCCGACTGAAAAGGTGTCAAAAACCTCGGGAAGGAAAAATTGGAGCGAGAGACGAGATTCGAACTCGCGACATCCACCTTGGCAAGGTGGTGCTCTACCAGCTGAGCTACTCTCGCATCAAAGAGGCCGTAAGAAGGCGTCGGCACTGACCTCCGTCAACTCCAATTTTAGATAAAGTCGAAATTCGTCCTTTTCCTTGAGCCTTTCCGACGAAGAACCATCGTCGCCTAGCTCAATGCCAGATCCCAGCCTGCCAGATCTTTCCCGTGACGCCCTTGTCGACCTTGGTGGTTGGGCTGTGCTCAAAGAAGCGCGGGCGCTGTATCAAGCAGGAGCGGTTCAGCATGTGGAATGGAAGGCTCCCCTCCTCAGTGCAGAGGTCGGGATGGGCAATGCCCGCTTCTTCCCAAAGTTAAACCTCAAGTCGCTCACCTTTGCGGAGAATCGCTGCAATTGCCCAGAGGGTCGACGAGGCCAAATTTGCGCTCACGCGGTTGCCGCCTGTATCGCGATCGAAAGACAAGAAGACACCCCTCCTCCCTCTCCCCCTCCAATAGAGGCAGAGGAACGCGTCGAAGAAGTAACCGAACAAGCCATCCGCTCTATCCGCACGAGTGACGGCGGCACCACGCTCGTCCTCCGCTTCCTCCTCCCGCCAAATCTTTCCACCGCTGCCCCGCGCGACGCGATCATGACCAAGATCGAGGTCGCCGCGGGCCGTGAACTAACCACCCCAGAAAAACTCTCGCCCACCATTTCATATGCGCTGAGCGATGCTCACCAAAAGGCTTACGCTCTTCTCGAGAATTGGTGTGGAGGCAAACCCGGCAGTCTAAATCAACTCCGCCGCGACCAACTCCTCGCCCTCGTCAATGCGCTCCGAGGCGAACCCGTTTTCGCGTGGCTGAAGCAGCCTGATGCGCCCATCGCTTGGTCAGACGAGAAACTTATAGGCGTCGAAGAACACCTCGATGTCATCGATAAAAGCAGCGGATCGATTCAACCGGCCGCGACACTTACCCCTCTTTCAAAGCCGACCGAGAAAGACAAGCGGCCCGCTCCGTCCATAGCCGTGCCGCGCCGAGGAACCGCACGCAAAGCACCCTTAAAGCGCCCCTCTGCCGTCACCGCGATGAAGAGTCGCATCGCCCGTGAAGGACGCCCCGGATCACGCATCCAAGTTGACGGATCGACGCGCTTTCTGGCCATTCAGCTGCCCGATCGCGAAAACCTCCTCTACGAACCAGGGCGAAAAATCCTCAAGGAAAACGGCTTTCGCGTCGAACCCTCGAATGGCAAATGGTGGCTGCGGGATCGTCACAAAACGCTCAACTTTCTCGCCGAACATGAAGCGATTCTTCGAGACGAACTAGACGCCTTCTTCACCGACAACTTTCGCGAAAAGACGCGCTCGATAAAACGCATCACGCCCAAGACAAAGATCGCTAAAAGCGGGTCGGACTTTCGTATCAATGTAAGTCTCGATGTGCCCGAGATCGAACCCAATGAAGTCTTTCGAGCCCTCGCTAGCCGTTGTCACTACATCGTCAAAGACCCCTTCGTTTACCTCTTTTCTCCCGCCCAACTCGAACAACTTAACCGGGCGCAACAGGCCCTCAGTGGTGAAAAATCACGGGTCCTGACTCCACGCTTTGAAACAAAGCTGAAGTCATCCCAGCTGCGCGACGCCGAGCAGATTCTCGAGGACCTAGACGAAGACATTGCTTTACCCGAGGATTGGAAAAAGCGCAGCGCCGCCCTCGCTCGCCTCGATAAGCTCAAAGAACCACCTATCAGCGAGAAGCTGGATACTACCCTGCGAACGTATCAGAAAATTGGGACAGCCTGGCTTTGGCATCTCTACGAAAACAAACTCGGAGGCATCCTCGCCGATGAAATGGGACTGGGTAAAACGATCCAAGCTCTCGGGCTCCTCACCTGTGCGAAGAGGGCCTTGTCACGTCCGTCTTTAGTTGTTTGCCCAGCCTCCCTACTTGCCAATTGGGAACGCGAAGCAAACACCTTTGCGCCCGAACTGACAGTCTTTCGCCATCACCGCGAAGGACGGATCAAGGAAGTTGAGGAAGCCTCAAACTACGACATCATCGTCACTTCCTACGCCACCCTTTCGCGCGACGAAGATCTCTTTGCCCAAGTTGACTGGAACATCGTCCTCGCCGACGAAGCTCAACACATCAAGAACCGCCGCACGCGCGCGGCCAAGGCACTGCGCCGCCAGCAAGCGGAAGCACAGTTTGTTCTCACCGGCACTCCGGTCGAAAACAGCCTCGACGATCTGCGAAGCATCTTTGCCTTCATCCTTCCTGGGTATCTGGCCGCCATGCCCCCCGGCACGACAGGTGAAGACCGCAGGTGGTATGACCAGCGCCATCGTGCGCAAGCAGCCCCCTACATTCTCCGACGGACAAAGCAGCTCGTCGCACCCGAGCTCCCGGAAAAGATTCAGCAGACAATCTACTGCGACCTGACGACGAAACAACGGGCACTGTATCAAAAAACGCAGATCAAGACCGAGCGGGCCGTCGCCGAACTCGAGCTCGCGGGGAAAAGCGAAGCGCAGGTTCGCATTGCGGCACTCGCTCAGCTCCTACGCCTGCGCCAAGTCTGTGCCGAGCCGCGCCTCCTTGACGACACCCTCTCTCCGACGGACTCCGCCAAGCTCGAGGCCTTTGCCGAAATCCTCGATGAAGCGGTCGACGGCGGACACCGCATTCTCGTTTTCTCACAATTCGTCAAAGTCCTCAACTACCTGCGCCAGTTCCTCGAAGGACTCGGCCTGCCCTACTGCTATCTCGATGGCAAAACGCGCGATCGCCTCGGCGAATGCGACCGTTTCAACGGAGACGACTCGATCCCGGTCTTCCTCATTTCGCTCAAGGCGGGCGGCACCGGTCTAAACCTGACTGGTGCGGACACCGTCGTGCATTTTGACCCTTGGTGGAATCCTGCCGCAGAGGATCAAGCGACTGACCGCGCTCACCGGATCGGCCAAAAGCGCACCGTCACGAGCTACAAACTGATCACGACCAACACCGTCGAAGAAAAGGTCCTCACCCTCCAAGCCGAGAAATCAGCCCTTCTGCGCGACCTCCTCGACGAGAGTGCAGCCGCCACTGCGAAAGTGGGGATTGCTGACCTAAAGGATCTTCTCAAGGGGTGAAAATGAGTTTTGTAAGGATCGCCCTGCCTCTAAAACGCTTTCGCTAATACACTTACCTCCACCCTTTACAGTGATCGAACATGCGGTGTTAATACTCAGTCTTTGAGACTGTTGTGACTTTGAGCGAACCGATCCACAGTATAGAGGCCCATGGGTTGACCAAATTCTTCGGGGCCACTGCCGCGGTTAAAAACGTGTCCTTTCAGATCGCGCCGGGCGAAGTCGTCGGCTTTCTCGGCCCTAATGGAGCAGGTAAAAGCACCACGCTCCGCATGCTTTCTGGGCTTCTACGGGCTGATCACGGAGAGGCTTACGTTAACGGCGTCTCGGTGGCACGGAATCCTACCTGCGTGAAGCGCCAACTCGGATTCATGCCAGAGAACAATCCACTGCCTGAAGACCTCCGAGTCATCGAATACCTCAGCTATCGGGCTCGCCTCAAAGGTGTTCCTCGGAAGGAACGGGCAAAGCGCATCGATGAAGTGCTCGAAGCCTGCGATCTTCAACGCACCGCACGCCGCAAACTCATCGGCTCACTCTCAAAGGGCTTTCGTCAGCGCGTTGGCCTCGCTGACGCGATTCTTAGCAAGCCTGCCGTGACCATTCTCGACGAGCCGACGATCGGCCTAGATCCTCACCAGATCCTACAAATCCGGAAGCTGATCGAAAATCTCAAGGGCCGGACCACAGTGATGCTCTCAAGCCATATTTTGTCAGAAGTAGAGATTTCATGTGACCGCGTGATCATTCTTAACCGCGGAGTGATTGTTGCTTCCGGTGTACCCAAGGAACTGCGCCAAGAATTTTTCCCCGGCAGCCGCTATGAAGCCGAAATCGCGGGCGACCCAAAGACGCTCGCATCCGTCATCGGCTCAGCTGGGATCGAATGCGGCTTGGAAGATCCTGCGGCCAATGATGAGGGGAACCCTGATTTCCGAAGAATCTGTCTCAGCTTTAAGGAAGAAGAAGACCTCAGCGAAAAACTCATCAACAAGATCACCTCTACTGATGGTCTTCGTTTAAAGCACTATTCGGCTCACCCCGTTACGCTCGAAGACATCTTCCTCGCCGCCACCCGGCGAAGCTGGGAAGTCGAAATGACGACGCAACCTGCTGAAATACCGGGTGAAGATGAAAAAGCCGAGGAGGTGGCACAGCCATGAAGAATTTCACCGTCCTGCTCCGCCACGAATTACGCTCGCTCTGGATACATCCGTCGACGTATCTCGCGGCCGTCCTAGCGCTCCTCATGTTGGGGTTTTTCTACTACATAACCATCGCTGAGTATGCGCAAGCTGCCCAGTCTGAGCTACCCAACGCCCGTTTCTTTCGCTTCTTCTTATTCCCCGTCGTTCTCCTCGTGCCGATGCTGACGATGAAGAGCCTCGCTGAGGAAAGGCGTCTGGGAACTCTACAGACGCTAATGACGACCCCAATTGGGCCAACCGCTGTCGTTATGGCGAAATTTTTCGCGGCCTATATCTTCTACTGCGCCGTTTGGGGCATCGCACTCGCCTACCCTTTATTGACCGTTCTCGTTCTTCCTCAAGCAGAGCTGCGACCACTTCTTTTAGAACCCGGATCGTTACTCGGCGGCTACTTTTTCGTTACAACGAGCGGGATGCTTTTCGTCGCACTCGGCATATTTACCAGCAGCCTAACCCGGAGCCAACTCATCGCGGGAATGCTCAGCTTCAGCGCAATCTTTCTTCTCATCATTGGAGTCACCGCGATCGAACACATCGCGCCGGGCTTGGGTTCTCGGGAACAGATTTCAAGCGTGACGCTCTCCTACATGCAAACCTTTGATCACTATGAGGATGCCGTTCACGGGATGATCGACCTGCGCCCCTTGATCTACTACTTCAGCACAACTGCGCTCATCCTCGCCCTCTCCAGCCTCGTCGTGGAGGCAAAGTCTTAAGCCGTATGCCGCGAGTCTCCGACCAGTTCTCCTTAGCAAATAGGGTGCGATTTATTCATCGCATTATCCAGGGGCTTCTCGCCGTTTTCCTTGTCCTACAGCTGAACTATTTCGGCATGACCCACTACGTCCGCTACGACGTAACCCAGAACCACTTTTTTACCCTCTCCCCTGAGACGCGCGCACACCTGAGAGAGCTGGATGAACCGATCAAGATTATCGTCACAACCCCGAAAAACTCTCCTCAGAGAGATGTGTCTTTACTTTACGAATACACGGAGAATCTCCTTGAACAATACGACCATGCTCTGCGCGAAATGGGGCAAGGTGACCTCGTTCAGATCGAGTATGTTAACATCTACCGCGACTTAGAGCGAATGCGCGATCTCGCCAATAAATACGGCGTTGAAGATGAGAATCTCATTGTTGTCGCAGGACCCGAACGCACCCGCGTCCTCACCCCGACTGACCTCTTTGATTTTGAAGACATGGAGGCCGAGGCCTTCAAAGGCGAGCAGGCACTCACGACTGCGTTGCTCGAAATCACTACAGCAAATCGCCCAACGATCTACTTCACTGTCGGCCACGGCGAAATGCGTCTCGATGATGTCTCCCAAGATCGCGGACTGAGCGAACTCGCCTCAGCCCTGAATGAGAAAAACTTCGCAATCGGGCATCTCGATCTAAGTCAGGAATCAGTCATCCCAGACGACGCCGACCTGATTATATGTGCGGACCCCCGAGGACCCTTTCTTCCTGCCGAAGTCGAGCTCTTGCGACGCTACTTGCTCGATCGCGCTGGTCGCCTCTCAGTCTACCTCTCGCCAACCAATAACGCTGGGCTCACGACCTTGTTCGAAGACTGGGGCATTCGGGCCGACGACATGGTCATTTTTGAAACCGGTTCAGCTTTCATCGGCTCGGCCGGCAGTTTCCTCATCCGTCGCTTCAGCGAGCATCCGATGACTGATCCGATAACTAAGAATGATGTTTTTCTCGTCTCCGGCGTCATGCGTCCGGTCCGCCCCGACCCTGCAGCTCCGATTGACGAACGCCTAAAGGTGCAGCCCCTTCTATTTAGCTCAGACTCTAGCTGGGGCGAAGCCGGTTACCACAGTGGTGGAACCCCGAGCTTTGACGCCGCCACAGATTTACCAGGACCCGTCATGCTTGGCGCACTGGCGGAACGGCGGGCAGCATCTCAGCTCGGCATTCAGATCCCAGGTGGCCGTGTCCTTGCGATCGGGAGTGGCGATCTCCTCGCCAACCGTCGTCTAAGTTCATCCCTCGGCAATCAGCTCTTTTTGTTCAGCCAGATCAACTGGCTCCTCGAACGCGACCAAACCCTCGCCCTGCCACCTCGGAAAATCGAGAGCTTCCAATTCAACCTCAGTCAGGCAGAGCTCAAGCGCCTCGCTATTACACTACTTATAATCCCATTGTTGATCGGCGTGCAGGGTCTGGTCATTATCTGGATTAGAAAATTTTAACGGGTATCCATGCGCCTCAGACTCACACTTTCCCTCCTTCTACTGAACGCAGCCCTGTTCAGCTACCTTTTATACCTAGACCAGAGTGGTGAAGTCTCAGCCAACGACTCTCGCCTCGTCTTTCCTCCCGGCATGGTGGAACAAGCAGAGGTGATTTCGGTGCAAAACGCCGCCACCACGGATACTTGGTCAGCGGAGAAAACGGGTGAACGCTGGATGCTGCGCGAGCCCGTCCTCTGGCCCGCCAACCCCTTTGCGATGAAAAGCCTGACGGCAGCACTTCGCAGTCTACGCTGGGAAACCCGTTTTGCTGTCGATGATCTCTCTGACGTTGGGCGTGAACTCGAGAATTACGGTCTCGGTGCCGGCGCTTCGACGTTGAGCCTCCGGGTCGGCGAAGAGACGATCACGCTACGCCTCGGGGCACCGACCGAAATCGGCAGTCGCCTCTACGTTCTCTCTCCAGACGAAAAAGAAGTCTTCGTCGTGCAGCGCCAAGTTCTTGAGGGACTAGAGCTCTCCTCAGATCGCCTCTTCGACACCCAAATCATCCAAATCCCGCCGGCTGAAGTCCGCAGCATCTACATTCAGAGCGGGAACAACGGCTCGAGCCGAATCGAACTTCTCCGCGAAAACGAAAGTTGGGTCTTGCGCGCTCCAATTCGTGTCGGGGCTTCCAACGGAGCAGTCACGACCGCCCTCGACGACCTTTACCTCACGACGGCCAAAGAATTTGCGGACGTCGCACCCTCGATCCACGGCCTTGATACCCCGTCCCTCCGGCTCAACATCAACGGCACCCAACGCCAACAAACCTTGCTCGTGGGTAGCCCGGTTGAAAACGCCTCCAACGGAGCCACCGCCTACGCAAAGCTCGAAGCCTATCCGACTATCTTCGTTGTCGACCAGTCCTCACTGAGCCCGTGGACCCAGCCGCAGGAATCGCTCCGCGAGCGGCGCATTACCCCTTTCAACCCTAATAACGCTAGTGCGATTCAGATCATTAGTGATAATCTAAGCATCAATCTCCAGAAACTTGAATCGGGGCGCTGGCAACTGATTACTTCCGGCGATGACAGCACCCTTCGCACCCTCACAGCCGACTCAGGCATTGTCCGAGATTTGATCATAAGGCTGTCCTCGATCGAGGCGCTACAATTCATTTCTGATGCGCCTTCGGAGGCAGACCTCGACCGCTTCGGGCTCGCTTCACCTCAGCGCACGGTGAGAATTCGATTGGAAAGCGATGAATCCTACGAGCTCCTCCTCGGAGATCTCGACCTCACGGCATTGAGCCCAGAGCAGTCGAATCGTCTCTTTGTGAGCACGGCAGCAAATTCCACCGTCTATCAGACCACTGCCTCGATTCTCGCCTACACTCCACTCGGGTCACTGCATTATCGCGAGCGTATCACCGAAGCACTCCCCACTGGAGCAAAAGTGACCGCTCTGCGCCTTCTTGAGATTGGAAGCAGCACGCCGCTACTCGAGACCACCCTCCTCGATGATGGGAGCATGCAGAGCGATGGCACCTTGAGCGAAGCTGAAAGCAAGGCCCTCCTCGCCCTCAGCAAGGCCTTCCGCCGTTTTCCGGTGCAACGCTTCATCAGCGAAGGATTCACGGATCCTCTAAAACTGGATGCCGAGACTGAGCTCAAATGGCGCTTTGCGATCGAAGCAGATATCCAGCTCAGCGGCGCAGCCAGCGCCGAGACAAGGCGCTACGTTCTAACCGAACGACTGGGCGGACGGACGCAATTTGCCGGGAGCGAAGCCCTCGACCTCGTTTTTGTCCTACCTCTGGAGCTGATCGATCCGCTCCATCCGATTATATTCAATCGGCCTCGTCCCGACGAGGAAGACATCCCACAGCCTCCCGCGACCGCTCCAGTCCTCACCCCTCTGGAAACGCCTTAAGCCCCATCGGATATGCGTTGGCGAAGCATTTCCTGGACAGCTTGCAAAGGTGGCTACCGCTTCTGTCTCGGTACCATCAATCTCGCTCTATTTTGCATCACTGGAGTGCAGATCCTGATGATCGGATCGATCCTCGTCGTCGGAACGATCGCGATACCTCAGGCCGCCCAGAGCTATCTCGAAAAACGCTTTGAGCAAGAAGGGCTTCACGTCAGTTGGGGCCGCGCGCTTTTTGACCTCACGGGCAAAATCATCTTCGAAGATTTCGCTCTTCTAGATCCGACACGCGAAAATCCCATTTTCGAAGCAGAGCACGTTCGCGCGGACCTAGATGTTACACCTCTTTTTTGGCGCGGACCACTTCAGCTCGAGAGCTTCTTCCTCAGAGAAGGCGCTCTCTACCTGCTCCCCGAGCTGTCAGATGGCTCGGACGAGCCCATTCTCAGAATCAGCGAGATCAAAATCGATAAAGACTGGAACTCGATCAAGATTGAGGAAGCCCACCTTGCGCTCCGCAAGACCCGCATCCTCGCACGCGGTAAGCTGACGCTCGAAGGCTACGATTTTGCCGGCCAAGACTCGGTTAACTTATCCAAACTATGGCGGCGCAGCTCTGCCAAGCTCGTCCCGCTGATCGAATACATCGAGCTCGTGGAAGAATCACTGATCGAGCTCACTTTCGAATCCAGCAGTGCCTCAGCATGGTCTGCTCTTGCCGACGTTCATGTTCCTCATTTCGAAATCACTTCCCCAGCCCGCGTTCAGGTCGAGCAAATCCACGCTCAAGCCACTGTCTCCTTCGTCGACAACCACGTCCTTCTCATTGATCCCATAGTGTTCACCGAGGAGGTTAGTTTTGAAAGCGATGGCAAACAGCTGACCCTGCTCAACCCGAGGCTAGATATCTTTGGGGACAATAAAACCCTCAGCACCGGCATCACCTGCCCGAGCTCATTTCAACTCCTAGGGCATTTGGGCGTCCCTGAGCTGGGCCTCGTCACTCTAAAACTAGAGGGAGAGCTTGATGAGGGCCTCACGCTCCTCGATCCCGCGTTGACGCTTCATCGCGAAGGGATGCGTTTGAGGCTCAACACTGAGACACCCGCGGCGAATGCTGACAGAGAGATCCACTTTGATTTTGTGGGCGAGCCGGATGCGGTTTTCGACCTACCCATGTTGCTCGGCGGCGGGATCGGAAAGCGGACCGACTTTAGCCAGCGCACGAAAATCGATGGGACGCTATTTCTAGGTCCCGACAATTCGATCGGGAAAGTAATATTCGGAATAAATGCGAAGCATTTCACGGTGAAAGAGGCCTTCTTCGACGAAGCCCGCACCGAAGGTATTTACGAAGACAAACGGCTGCAGGTCGGACCTATTCGCGTTTTCAACGATGATGGTCAGAATGCCGAAGGCTACTACATCCATAGCTTCGACGATACAGGCTTTCGCATCGTGGCCTCGGGCGAGGTGAAAGCCCACTTCCTTGATTCATTGCTTCCACCGTTCTACACCAAACTCTGGAATGACATCGATCCCGGCGAACGCCCCGCAGCGGCAGATGTCGATGTTACGGGAAAATGGAAAGAGCGGACGAGCATACAGGCCTTTGTTGATATCAAGGCAAACGAAGTTGGTTTCCGCGGATTGCCCGTCAGCGACGCAAATGTACTCGTCTGGTATGCTTATGGATTCGCCGAGCTCATTGGGCTCGAGGCCCTCACCGACGGGTACGGTACGCGTGGAGACATCGCTTTCACTTTCGCGCGGCCGGGGAGCAAAAACGGCAACCGCGTCTTTGTAGACGTCAGCACAATTCAACCGCTGGACACCATCCCTGTCGTTTTCGGACCTGACATGGAAGTCCTCGCTGAGTTGATGAGATTCGAGAGCCCACCACTCACTCAAATCAAAGGTTTCGTGAACTATGGGGCAGAGGCTGCCATCAAGCAAAGTATCGACCTCAAAATACTTTCCCGCAGCGCAGGCACCTTTCGCCGCGTCCCCTTCGACCGGATCCAGCTCAACGTCTACCAAGAAAACACCTTAAACTTCATCCCCCTCTTGGAAGGTGAAATTGACGAAGGCCGGATTAGCTTGGTCGGGGAGATCAAGCCAGCAACGAAGGGCGAAGGTTGGGCCGCTGACCTATTGATCGATTCGGATAACCTCCCTCTGGAAACTTTCAAAAAAATCCTCATCGAGCTCGACCCGGCACCCTCACTCACGCTCGGCCCCCCAAAGACTCCGCCGCTGAAGGGGAAAGTGGACCTCCAACTCGAGGTGAGCTTCGACGGCGTTCCGTGGGAAAGCCTCGAAGGCAGTGGAGAACTGCGCATCGAGGACGCAAATCTCGGACGCATCCACCTCTTCGGCGGCCTTTCTCGTGTCTTCTCCTCCGTTGGGCTGACGATGACATCACTGAATCTCGATCGCCTCCAGACCAGCCTTGAACTTGCGCCCAAAGAAGTTCGTATGCCCGATCTGACACTGCGCGGAGATGCCCTGCGGGTCGATTCACCTGGCAAAGTCATCCTTCCCAGCACTTTTCTCGACTTCCGAGCAAAGGCTTACCTCCTGGACCAGGAGCAGCGCAGCCTGCAGTCGGTCCTCGGATCGATCCTGAGCCCGCTGAGCTTCTTTCTCGAAGTCGACGTAAAAGGCACCTTCGACACCCCTATTTGGCGCCTGACGAAGAACCCTTTCAACCTCCTTCGCGCTCCACTGAAAAACCCCACGAGCACATCCGACGGGGCCCCGGCAGAAAAGCAACCAAGCCAAAATCTCCCCCGCCCGGCTCAGAAACCATCCGGCGTTAACCCTGCGCTGGAAGAATAGCTCGACCTTTGACGTTGCAGAGCGCCATTCCACTCGCGTAATTTACGCTGTTTTAGTCCCCCTCTCATCACCGAACTCAGCCCTAGGAAACTGTAATTTTGGACCTGAAAGAAATTAAACAAATCGTCGATTTAATGAAGCGCTCAGCTCTCACTGAGTTCGAAATCGAAGAAAAAGACCTTAAACTCCGCATTTGCCGGAGTAACGGCGAAACGCAAACTGTCTATGCGGCACCTGCTCCGGCACCCGTCGCGGCGGCACCGACCGCAGCAGCATCCGCGGCAGCGCCTGTCGAAGACGATAACAGTAAGAAAGTGAAGTCCCCCATGGTGGGCACTTTCTACGATTCACCTTCGCCTGACAGCCCTGTCTTTGCTAAGGTTGGCGATAAGGTCACCGCAGACACCGCTGTTTGCATCGTCGAGGCGATGAAGGTGATGAACGAAATCAAAGCTGAAGTTACAGGTACAATCACGGAAATCTGTGTTGTAAACGGTGACTCAGTGGAGTTTGGCCAAGCCATCTTTAAGGTCCAGTAGCGCTCACATGTTCTCCAAAATTCTCATCGCCAATCGTGGCGAGATTGCTCTGCGCATCATCCGTGCATGCCGCGAAATGGGCATCGAAACGGTTGCCGTCTACTCGGAAGCCGACGAACAGTCTCTCCACGTCCAACTTGCCGACGGCGCGATATGCATCGGCAAAGCACCTGGGTCCGAAAGCTACCTGCGCCCAGAGCGTATTATCGCGGCGGCCGAAATCAGTGATGTCGATGCGATCCACCCCGGCTACGGATTCCTCGCGGAAGACGCTGACTTCGCCGAGCAGTGCGAAGACTGCAAAATCAAATTTATCGGACCTCGCTCAGACGCTATTCGAAAAATGGGCGACAAGGCTGTTGCCCGCCAAACCGTGAAAGTAGGCGGTGTTCCGACCGTTCCAGGGAGTCTGGGTGTAATCGACACCTCGGAAGAGGCCGTGATCGTCGCTGAGCAGATCGGTTTCCCGGTTATCATCAAGGCCGTGGCAGGCGGTGGAGGACGCGGAATGCGCCTCGCCCACAATAAAATATCCTTTCACAAGGAATTTGCGGCAGCTAGCAACGAAGCCGCCAAGGCCTTCGGAGACGGGGCCGTCTACATTGAGAAATTCGTTGAAGAGCCGCGCCACATCGAATTTCAAATTCTCGCCGACGAACACGGCAACGTCGTTCACCTCGGCGAGCGTGATTGCTCCATTCAGCGTCGACACCAAAAGGTCGTTGAGGAAGCCCCTTCACCATTCATCACTGCAGAGATGCGTGAAGCGATGGGTAAGGCCGCCACCGACGCCGCAAAAGCATGTAATTACTCGAACGCCGGCACGATCGAGTTTCTCGTCGATAAGAATCGTAACTTCTACTTCATCGAGATGAACACGCGGATTCAGGTTGAGCACCCCGTGACCGAAGAAGTCACCGGCATCGACCTGATCAAAGCCCAAATCCGGATTGCAGCTGGCGAAAAGCTCTGGATGAAGCAAAAAGATATCAAGGTCGAAGGGCACTCCATCGAAGTGCGTGTGTGTGCCGAAGATCCATCGAATAACTTCATCCCCTCCCCCGGCACGATCACACTCTACTATGCGCCAGGAGGCCGTGGCGTGCGGATCGATAGCCACGCCTATAGCGGCTACACCGTTCCTCCTTTCTACGACAGTATGATCGCGAAAGTGATCACGAAAGGAAAGGACCGCGAGGAAGCGCTCGATCAAATGAGCCGCGCCCTCCACGACTATCTCATCCGTGGGATCAAAACGAATATTGGATTCACTCAAGCGATCATCCAAGATCCCGTCTTCCGCAGCGGCGCAGCGACAACGAAATTCGTCGAAGATTTTCTCGCTCGCACGCCTAAAGAACGCTTTATTAAAGAGTAAGAAACCAAGCGATTACACCCTTTAAACCAACTTCCCCCATGACCGACGAAAACGAATACGAAGAACCAACCGAAGTCACCGCGATCGAGATCGAAGATGACGGCGACGGTAACATCACCATCAACAACAACGTCGTCGCCAACATCATATCGATGGCCGCGAAAGAAGTCCCTGGCGTCTTCGGTTTAGCAAGTGGTAGTTTTCAAGGTCTCTTTAACAAGGGTGGCGTCATCTCAGTCGATGAGGACGCTGGGGGGAATTACCGTATCCGGGTTAAGGTCATCCTCATCTTTGGGGTGCGCATCGGTAAAGTTGCCGAAGAAGTGAAGCGCTCAATCAAAGAGCAGGTCGAGATCATGACTGACAAAGAAGTCTCGCGCGTAGACATCGTTGTCGATGAAGTCCGCCACCCGGAAAGACCGGAGAGCGAACTTGAGCTCGAAGACTAAGGTCAGCTCTACGACGGACTCATCCTCGACTGATCCCGTCCTCAGTCGCCTGACTGATCTTGCTCATGGGAGGACCTTTTCCTTTGGGGAACACTCGACCGAAAGCGGTGAGCGCGTACCAGTTGCTACCGGTGAATTCTGGACGTCTAAACAGCGCACCGGAAATCCTCTCCATGAGCTCTCCTATCGGGCTTGCTTTAAGCCGCAGCTGCCTGCGCTCTTCATCGAGGCCCTGACACGCCCAGGAGGCCACGTCCTCGATCCTTTCGGAGGTCGGGGCACAACTGCCCTCGAAGCCCACCTTCGCGGCCGCAGGGCGACGAGCAGCGACCTGAATCCACTCAGCGCTATTCTTCTAAAACCAAGGATCAACCCACCCTCGCTGGTGGAGATCGAAACCGCACTCAGCGCTTTGCCTGAGCACTTCGCGGGAGATCTGCCCGAAGAGCTCCTGACTTTCTACCACCCAAAAACGCTCGAAACCCTGTGTGCCTGGCGCGCGTATTGGATCGAGCGTGGCGACAAACTGACGCCCGCTGAAAACTGGATTCGAATGGTCGCAACCAATCGACTGACAGGACACAGCCCCGGTTTCTTTTCCGTCTACACGATGCCGCCTAATCAAGCCGTGAGTGTGGCGAGCCAAACCAAGATCAATCAGCGCCGGAACCAAACGCCACCCTTCCGCGAGGTGAAAGCCCTTGTTCTACGCAAGTCACGCCAGCTTCTAAAGTCGTATCAGAAACCCACTACACAGCAACTTTCTCAAGCGCTCGTTGCGAGCGCCGATCACATCAGCTCACTCGAAGACAACTCGGTCGATCTCGTCGTAACCTCCCCTCCCTTTCTCAATGTCGTCGATTACGACGGAGACAATTGGCTGCGCAATTGGTTCAATGGCTTGCCCTCTCAGTCAGGCCTCTGGGTCACGCCTTCCGTTAGTGAATGGCAGGCACTCATGACAAAAGCCCTCCGCGAAATGCACCGCGTATTGCGCTCAAATGGATACGTTGCCTTCGAAGTCGGCGAAGTGCGCAAAGCCACCATCCCGCTTGAAGAGCAAGTCATCAACGCTGGAAAAGCAGCCGGCCTCCGGCCGATCGGTATCCTCGTCCACGCCCAGAACTTCACCAAAACCGCCCATTGCTGGGGCATTGATAACAATGCCAAGGGCACGAACACCCAGCGCATCAGTCTTTTTCAGAAAAGGCCATAAAGTGCCTAGAATCTGTGTATCCACTTTCTGATACAAATACGACAATCCTAATTTTTCAGCACCTGATTCGTTAGTTCATATAGCATTCAATGCGGCTTGATCAGTTCATCGATTCTTGCTCGCTACTTAGAAACGCTTTGTGAATCCAGCGAAAGCGCCTAGGTCATCAGCAGTGTCGTTCAACCCGACCTGCACACCACAATCCAACACCAAATCGTTGTTTACAGCAAAGGTGAACCCACCCGCTCCATAGACCTGATAAGGCGTATCTCCCGTGACTCCAATGTATTCGATGAACATTCCCAGTCGATCCGAAAGATCGAATCCGAGAACTGCCGAGTGGAGAAATTCGAATTCGTGGGCTTGATTGCTGTCGTCATATACAATGTCAAACTCAGCCATAAGTCCCAAGCCGATTCGATCGGTAAGTTGGGTGGAGAAAGGTATGATCAACCCTCCTTCCCATTCATCATTACTCAGTGCCGTTCCGGTCGGAACTTTGACGAAAGGGAATAACGCGAGAGCTGTATCTCCGCCGTCATTCCCCCACAAATTGTATTTCAGACGCAATTGCACGTCGCCAAATCCTTCCGTTCTGTTGCCTGTTTCAGGGTCCACCCAAGTGTAGGCATCAAAGATGAACTGTAATTCGGTGTTGTTCGTTAAACCAACCTTAGAATTAGTCGACATCAGCGTATAGGCAGTGTCTCCCTCATCTCGCCTCCAATCAAAAAGGCTGACCTCGAGAACGAAATGTCCAGCGTCCACTGTGAGCGGACTCTCCGTGGCATCTGGCCGATCCGGTGAAAGTTCCCGCATTGATTCTTCGGGTGTTGGGTTAAAGAGGTTGTAATGGCTCTTATTCGTGGTCTGCCCATCGGCAGAAATCGACATATCACCTGACTCACTGGCAAAGGCCGTTAGTGCGGTAACTAAGTATGCAATGGTCGTAGCTATTGGAAGGTGCGGTATACGAGGCATGATGTGAAAAATAGGCAATGGATTGAATGTAGCACAGGCTACAATTTAATGTAGCCTGTGCTACATTGAGAGCTTATCAACTGCTAAATTCAGCTACGTATGCACCGTCGAGAAAGATGCATCGCCACGGCACCACTTCGTGCCGCCCTACAGAAGTGCGAGGGACGACGGGGAGCCCCCACTGCCCTATCCTCAAACCCACTCGCGTAATGTAGCGCCGACCACATCAGTGCCCTCGAAGACAATTCGGTCGGTCTCGTCGTAACCTCCCCGCCCTTTCTCGACGTCGTCGATTACGACGGAGACAATTGGCTGCGCAATTGGTTCAATGGCTTGCCCTCTCAGTCAGGCCTCTGGGTCACGCCTTCCGTTAGTGAATGGCAGGCACTCATGACAAAAGCCCTCCGCGAAATGCACCGCGTATTGCGCTCAAGTGGATACGTTGCCTTCGAAGTCGGCGAAGTGCTCAAGGGCACAAACACCCAACGCATCAGCCTCTTCCAGAAGGCATGACCTGAGTGCTCCAGCGAATTCATTTGTTTTTGAATTCCAGACAGCGCCTCAACTTTGATCAGACTATCTTCTGTTTTTAAACTGACGACAGCTTGACCACGTTGATGAAATTGGATGTCATTTGAGGCATGCCAACTGACCTTATTCGTCCCTTGATGTGAGCGCTACTCTTCCTTTCCCTAATCGGAGACGCAACATTGAAACATGGGCAAGAAATCCTCGTCACGAGTATCGAAAATCCAACTACAGGTGAATTCGATTTAAGCTTAACCACACCCGTTGATCAATTCATTCGTGTCGAGGTATCCTCCAGTCTGGGACAATGGGATGGCTTGTTTACTTTTCGAAGCAGTGGCACTGACACGCTCACTGATACCACTTCTGGACTAAGCACTCTTCCACGCTATTATAGAGCAATGGCCCTGAGTGAAACCGAGATCGTTACGGGGGATCTTTTGGCCACGAGCGAAGGCGAAGCGATTATTCACCCGATCGAGCACGCCTCTTTCTTAATTAGCTGGAACGGACTGATAATCTACAACGATCCTTCCGACAGTGCCGATCTCTACGAGGGTCTCCCCCAGCCGGACCTCATTCTCGTCAGCCATCGGCATGGTGATCATTTCAGCGCAAGTACGCTCGAATCAGTCAGAAAGGCAGGAACCGTCATCGTAGCTCCAGCCTCTGTCTTTGATCGAATGACATCGGCCCTTCAGGCGGTGACGACCTCCTTAGCAAACGGTGAAACAACGACCGTGTCGGGGATGCGGATAGAAGCCGTTCCAGCTTACAACGCTCGGCACACGCGAGGCGAAGGGAACAGCTATGTCCTAACTCTAGGCGGGAAACGGTTCTATATGTCTGGTGACACTGAAGACATTCCGGAGATGCGTGCCTTGAGCAATATTGATGTCGCTTTCATCTGCATGAACCTTCCATTCACGATGAATGTCACTCAAGCCGCCAGTGCTGTAAGAGAATTTCAACCCGATGTCGTCTACCCCTACCACTACCGGAATCAAGATGGGACCTTTTCAGATCTCGAAGACTTCAAATCGCAAGTTGGCTCCGACCTAGAGATTGAAGTCCGCTTTCGTGATTGGTACTGAAAATCAAATCAGTTCAGCAGAACTGCGCTTCAGCCTCTACAAGAAGGATTAGCGCAAACAGCCTAGATCCACTCGCGCTGTTGCGCGGCGAGGGCTCGATTGAGTTTTTTGGCGAGGAAAGGGCCTCGATAAATCAAACCAGTGTAAACTTGGATGAGGTGTGCCCCGACGTCCATCATCCGCCCAGCGGAGGCCGGATCGTCGATTCCACCGACGCCGATGATGGGGAGCTTCCCTTCGGTTGCTCTGGAAATGTATTTCACTACGTCGACCGAGCGGTGATGTAGCGGTCGACCGCTCAGACCACCTGCCTCATTTGACTTCGAGATCGGTCCTGGACGAACAATCGTCGTGTTGGTCGCGATAATACCATCGAGCCCGACATCTGAGATTGTCTGCAGGACGTCGTCAATTTCCTGGAAGCTAAGATCTGGAGCGATCTTGAGTAGAATTGGTTTAGGGCGGCTTCCGAACTTCTTCGAACGGGCGGCGTTCGCTTTGGTTATCTCACCGAGGAGCTCGGGCAAATAGGCGGAGCCTTGGAGTTTGCGTAGCTCTGGTGTGTTTGGACTACTTACATTGATTGTGAAGTAGTCCGCGTAGTCGGCCAGAAGTTGAAAGGAACCGATGTAATCGCTGGCGGCATCAGAAAGCGGTGTCACCTTCGACTTGCCGAGGTTGATTCCGAGCGGCAGGGGGCGATCTTGGTGAGCACCATCTTGCTTAAGGCGCGCGGCGACTTCCTCTGCCCCATCGTTGTTAAAGCCCATCCGGTTGATGATCGCCTCTTCACTGCGCAGGCGAAAAAGACGGGGCTTCTCATTGCCGGGCTGCTTGTGAAAGGTGACTGTCCCGATTTCAGCAAAGCCAAAGCCCAAAGCCGGCATTGAACGCCAAACGCGGGCGTCTTTGTCCATGCCAGCAGCGAGGCCAACTGGGTTGGGAAACTTTACTCCGAAGAGCTCGATCGGTTCAACCCCATCAATGTGACCATTGCAACGCTCCATCAGCCGACACACTGGGCGCACTCGGCTTAATATCCCAAGCGCTCGCACTCCTATTTCATGGGCCTTTTCAGCATCCTTCCGAAAGAGGATAGGACGCAGAACTTTTTCATAGTAAAAACCCATTCGCCGGTATGCTGGAGGCGTTCTTCTGTTTTTCAAGCGCCATCGACGGGCTCACCACAGCCTTCAAAATGCCTGAAAACGGCTGCCGAGAAGCCAAAGGGCACGTCTTAACACAGAGCTCATGCATCAGTGCCGTTCTTTTTTACTTGTCAGAGTGAGGACGCTGGCGACTTTTGGTCACAACTCATACCCCCCTAACAAAATAGCACAATGTCGACGACTAGTCAGAAATTAGAATGGTGTATTGTTCGCCTCGGCGAAGATATGAACTGGTGGGTCCATGAAATTTCCGACCCTGTCCGGTGGGATGTTGACGGGCTCAGCATAGTGGACCCCCGCCAAATGGGTTACGTCGTTGAGCTCTGCGCCCCGCTTCGCGAGTATGGCTTCGATACCGACTCGATCGAACGGGCGTTTTATACCTTCGCGATGGATAAGGAGGAAAAGGGCAGCAACATCCGTCTCGTTCGCACCCCTGAGTGCCACCTCGAAGATGAAGATGGCGTGCTCTTTGGGCTGCCCGATATCCTCGACGAAGACAAAGGACCTTACGCCGACTTTCTTGACGCAATCACTAAGGCACGTGTTCGCCTTCTCAATGATCAGATCAAATTCGAGCAGAATCTGACGATCGAC
Organism: uncultured Puniceicoccaceae bacterium; assembly: GCA_963933835.1. Lineage (GTDB taxonomy): Bacteria > Verrucomicrobiota > Verrucomicrobiia > Opitutales > Oceanipulchritudinaceae > CAWVVV01. The sequence continues at coordinate 39,786 of CAWVVV010000007.1, forward strand.
GAACTCGAAGAGGAAATCCGCGAACGCCAAAATGCCGACTTCATGGAAGGCAAAGCGGTGCATGCTTTCACCGACATCACCTCAATCCTCGAATACGTGCCTCTGGGCTTCGAAATCGAAGAAGATGACGCTGATGTAAGTTCCGACGGCGAAGACATCGGCGACCTTTCTGAATTCAACGACGCAGATGCGGACGCGAAAATTCAAGAAGACGATACGATGAAGTGGGAAGAGGAAGAAGAGGATGAGTCGAAGAAAGAATTCGACGAAACTGTTTCCGATCGCCCAGACGACCTCGACAAGTAGCCACTCAGGCAGCTTCAGACTTTATCCAATTCCACGTTACCGACTATTCGGTGGCGTGGATTTTTTCTACCCGTTGAACATGGCGCCCACCTTCGAAGGTGCTGTCCAACCAAGCATCAACCACTGCAGGCAAACTGCGTTGTGGAAACATCCGACCGCCGATCGAGATGACGTTGGCGTCGTTGTGCGCCTTCGTGAGCTGAGCACTTTCGGCATTCCACACAACACCGCAGCGGATGCCCTTTACCTTATTCGCAACGATCGCTTCACCATTGCCACTGCCCCCGAAGACGATGCCGAGATCACTCTCGCCTTTCGACACGGCCTCCGCCGCCGGACGCACAAAATCAGGATAGTCACTACGCTCGTTCGAAAATGCGCCGTGGTCGATGACTGTTATGCCACGCGACTCAAGGTGCGCTTTAACGATTTCTTTTGCAGCATATCCAGCGTGATCGGTCCCAAGCGAAATTTTCATAGATGATGAAATCACTGCTGATACACATCTGCGTCAACGGCAGACCACTCCGATAGGATCTCTAGATCCCGCTTGCTGATGCATTGTCATCAAGCTGTGAGGCTGAGCCAGGAGCCGCACTCAATCCAGCCGCTTCACTCGCCCACTCCTTCGCGAAATAGGTCAGAATTAAATCCGCTCCGGATCGCTTGATCGCGATCAAGCTCTCGTCGCGGCTACGCTTGTAGTCGAGCCAACCGAGCTGCGCCGCAGCATGAATCTGGGCATACTCGCCGCTGACTTGGTAAGCCGCCACCGGCACATCCGAGAGTTCAGCCGTCTGTCGGATAATATCGAGATAGGCTCCCGCTGGCTTGACCATGACGATGTCGGCACCCTCTTCGAGATCGAGCTCAACCTCCCGAGCCGCCTCGCGGACGTTGGCTGGGTTGAGCTGATAGGTATCCTTGCCGAGCAAGGCCGTGCCCGCGGCCTGAGCGCTGCCAACGGCATCACGAAACGGACCATAGTAAGCGCTATTGAATTTAGCCGAGTAGGCGATGATCCCCATCTGCGTGAAACCTGCTAAATCAAGTGCCTCGCGGATGAATAAAATGCGCCCATCCATCATATCACTGGGAGCGACGAAATCGACACCCGCCTCGGCTTGGAGCACCGCCATTTGAGCGAGGATCTCCACCGTCTCGTCGTTCGCCACGTCGGAACCATCTTCGGTCAAAACACCGTCGTGTCCATGTGTCGTGTAGGGATCTAGGGCGACGTCAGTGATCACGAGCATCTCGGGCAGCACCTGTTTAATCGCGCGAACCGCGCGAAGCACGAGTGTATCGGGATTTAAAGCCTCTTCGCCTTGAGGAGTCTTGAGTGAAGGTTCGAGCTTGGGGAACAGTGCGATCGCCTTCACCCCAAGACGCTGAAGCTGCATCGCTTCCAGACACAGAGCTTTGATTGGAAAACGCAGCTGCCCAGGCATTGAAGCGATCGGCTCAGAAGCCCCCTCTCCCTCGATAACAAAGAGTGGTTGAATAAGATCTTCCGTCCGCAAAACAGTTTCCTCAACTAAAGAACGGATCGCTGGCGTGCGCCGCAAGCGGCGCGGACGAGGCATCGATTCAAAACTCATAGGACTACTTTAGGACAAAACCGCAGAGCGCCAAGCGGGAAGAAGAATTACTCTTCGCTGAGACAAGATTGCCAACATTTCTTGGGCTTGTGCCTGGGACGAGGGGCTTCATCGTGGAGGCCTCACGTGATGACTCTTCTTCGTAACAACGCCCTATGGTTGGGAGCGATCGCTCTACTTCTCTTAGGCGCCTACTACCCGGTCATCTTTAGCGAATACGGATTCACCGATGACTACTACGCCATCACTCTGCACAAGACGGTCGGCCCTTGGGATTTCAAAACGCTCTACACTGTCTTGGGGCGGCCCATTTGCTCCGTTCTAACCGGCTACGCTTTTGCCCCGGTCGAAACTATTTCAGACCTCGCCTATGTGCGCGCGATCAGCGTCATCACTCTAGCGATTACCGGGATGAGCGCTTTTCTGATTCTGAGGAACTTCCGAATTTCAGAATCCTGCGCCCTTTTAGTCGCTGCTGTGCTGACTCTAAATCCGGCGGCAGGTGTCTTTGCCGGGTGGGCGGCAACTTTCATTTATCCGCTTTCCGTCCTCATTTCACTCATCGGAGGCTGGTTCATCATTCGAGGGCTGGAAGACTGTCGGTGGCGCACTGCAACAGCAGGCTTCGCCTGCCTTCTAGTCTCTTTCTTCATCTACCAACCGACCGCACTCGCCTGTCTCGTTCTATTTGCGGTCCATTATTACACCCCAAGAGACAAAGCCGAAAAGCCTCCCTTTCTACAATGGAGCGCAAGCATCGCGATTACCTCCGTAGCGATGGTCGTCTACTACATTCTCTATAAGAGCTACCTTCCGCTCCTTGAGCAATATGGAATGACTACAGACCGCGGTGGCATCGTCACCGAAATCGGTGACAAGCTCGCCTACTATTTCAAGGGTCCGCTCTGGGAATCTATTCTATGGTGGGCTTACTACGCACCAAAATGGGTCGGGTGGGGCATTCTGAGCATGCTCATAAGCGCCACCCTCTATCTTGTATTTGGACATGCAAAAAGATCTGGCTGGCTAAGCTCTTCCATTCTCACCGCTTTGCTCCTAGCCACCCTATTGCTAGCCTCCTCCCCGATCATCGTCCCTCATCAGAATGATCATCAGCTACGCGTATTTTATCCACTGATCGTCCTCTTGGGTGCGATATACGCCATCGCTTTTGGGCAACTCACCCAACGTCTCTCTGGCTGGCTGAAGCTAGCTCTTCCCCTCTTCATAGTCATTTTGCTCAGTCTGCTCAGTCATCACTACGTCAACGAAGGTATCGTAAAGCCCCACACGAATGAAGTGCAGGCCTATAAGTCCTATCTCGAGGAGAACCTTCAGGCGCCTCCTGAGTTTGCCTTTTTCATTCATCCCATCCTCGCGAAAGAAGACGTATCAAGCTTGGGAGCCTTTCATGAATACGGTCGTTACTCCTCATGGCTCCCGTGGGTGCCGCATTCGTTGATCAATATTTTGCTCTGGGAACAAGATCCATTACGAATGGAGCAGCTTCAAGAAGCAGAGATCATCCAAGTCTACCCATGGCAAATCCATCACTTCCCGGAAGGGGCTGTTGTTCTGGACGGCTACTACATTCAAGCGAACACACGAACCCCTCCCTACAAAGCATACAAAAACAACATGCTTGCTGGATTCGTCCCCGATGCCGTTGAAAACCCTCTCTTTGGGACGACTGAAACGCTCAACCGGGATTGGTTCTTTGCATTGAATTTCGGCTTTTTTAAAAGCCTCGGCGACAACGCTTACCAATTCTTCGATTACGGAACCTATGCGATTGAGCCGATCGATTCGCCAGAAGGTTCCATCGAGATGATTGACGAAAAGGGCCAACGCCTCATCACTTCAGAAGCCCATTTCCCTTCTGTTTACGACCCCGTTACAAACACACACTTTCAACTAACTCAAAAGATTTTTTCGACACTATGAGCTCTACTAAACGACTCCTAATCACATCCGTTCTATCAGCCATCCTGCTCTCAGGATGTGTTGCCACTAAAGTGGTCTCAACAACCGTCGGAGTGGCTGGCCAAGCGGCCAAAACCACCATCAAAATGACGGGCGCAGTCGGTGGAGCGGTGATTCCAACTCGCCCTAAAGAGCAGAATGAATCTAGATAGACCTTTCACAAATAACAACTGGAGCAGCCTCGACCCCTGATATGAAAAACTGCCCTTATTGCGCTGAAGAAATTTAAGACGAAGCGATCAAATGTCGCCACTGTGGTGAATTTCTCACTACACAAGGACGTGACCCAGCCGCTGAAGAAAAGCCGCCTTGGGTTTTTCTAACCGCTTTCATTATCCTCGCCCTAGCTTTGGTCGGACCTTTCGCCTTACCCCTTATTTGGCTCCACCCAAGGATCACTCGGGGATGGAAGATTATTCTCAGTGTGACTATTGTTCTCCTCACAGCGATCCTGATCAAACTCTCCGCTATCGCGACGAAGGAGCTGCTTGAGATGTATTCTGAACTCCTCAATGAAATGTAGTAAGCAACCTTATCCTAATCGTAGATTTCCAGCATCTGCTAGCCCGCAAAGCGATAGCCAACATCCCTAATCGTTTTGATATATGCGGGCGCCTTAGGATTTGATTCTACTTTTTGGCGGAGTGTAGTCACGCAGCGATCCACACTACGTTGAGTAACCAGGATCGAAGAGCCCCAGACGTGATTCATAATGCCCTGGCGCTTGAGCGCTTTTCCTCTGTGTTCTAAGAAATATTCGAGAAGTCGATATTCTTTGCCCGTGAGGACGACTTCATCTTCATCGCGAAAAAACTGGTGAGACGTACGGTCTAGGCGACAGTTACCGAAATCCAGCGTGCTTGCATCCGCTAAACGGTGACGACTTCGGTTCAATCAGAGGGCTTGGCAGCGCCGTTCCACTTTCCTTTAGTATGAGCACAGCAGGGGCGACGATTGAAGCTGGGGAAATCGCCCTCGCAGATGATCAAAGTGTATGGATTCAGTTCACCACTCCTTACGCTATTCCACTCGAGTTAGAAACAATCATTACGAGTGGCACTTCGTCGGTCTTTGTTGTCGAGGTGTACACCAATTTTCAGAACGCGATTGAAGACATTGTGCAGGTCACCGGGAACAGTGACATCTCCCAACCTCTCAACTTTACATCGACGAGGAACACGAGCTATGCGATCCGCTTCGCTAGCTCTGAGGATGTCGATTTCAATTTATATATCAGGCCAACCGGCATCTTTGACAGCTACGTCTCGGATAACACCTACGAAACGTATACATTTAATTTGACCAATGCACCTTTGCGCTTCGGGGGAGATAACTTTGATGCAGGGGCAGAAGGCAATGAACCCAGTTTGGATGGCTTTGACGACAATACCGTCTGGGCAAAACTGGGCTACTACAATGATGAGCCAGGCGTACTCATCATCGACACATTTGGAAGCGATTTTGATACGGTGCTCCATGTCTTTGAAGGCATCGGTGCACCTTCCACCCTCAATCTACTCGCTCTTAACGACGACTTAACTGGAAGTACTCTGAGTCGAGTCACGCTATCCATCACTCCGAATACACAGGTCTCTGTGCGTGTGACTGGTTTCGGGCCCGCTGCAACTGGCAATGTCGTCCTTAATGCCGATTTCAAGCCGGCTGGACAAGATACAGCCCTCGCGGCACTCAAAGACTCCCTCGATCTCGATGTCTGCTTCTCCCAAGTCCTTGGAACTAACATCGAACTGCCTTGGGTGGCATTCGGGGAATACGCCTATCGGGTCCAGTTTAGCTCTACCACCTCCAGTTGGGTCACGATTGAGGATGTCGTTCCTTCAGAGGCCTACGACCCAGCCTATACTTATGCCTTCAGCCTCCCTGGGGCCGGTCCTCATTACGTCCGCGTCGAGTTTCTCGGAGAGCCCTAGAAGTTGGACGAACGCTGCGAGCGTCTCAATTCCTCAGGAATAGATCTCTCGATTCTAAAATGGGGGATGAATGATTCCAGAGTGTAGAACACTGGTTTCCTTCCATTTGAAGACGGGGCACTCCCCTCCTTCAGGAATCACCGCGTATCCAAAAAAAAGACCCCACGCTTCCGTGAGGTCTTAAAAGAATTGAATGCCTAAGGTGTTATCGACGGCGGACGGCCAAGAATCCAAGGGTCGCGAGACCTAGTAGGGCGGCTGCAGAGGAAGGCTCTGGGACGACCACCAGATTAGCACGGATCTCGCCTCCACCATTAGCAGCGGTGTGCACGTTGATGTAGTAAAGGCCGTTGAGTAAATCTGTCTCGTTTGCAGATGTCGTCGAAAGATCAATTAAGACCACTTGAGAATATAGGCCGCTCGCAAGCGCGCCGAAGAGAACAGTGAAGAGGATGCTTTTTTTCATAAGATACAGACTTGGGGTGAAAACCACTGACGAGATAGGTGGTAAGAGACCGGATGTTAGGCTGATGAAGGTTGATAGCGCAAGGCTTTGATGCGCAATCAGAAGAAATCTCCGATGTCTTAGGGTTCATGCTCTAAAACTCCCTCATAAGACAACTAGCCAAAAAAGGGCGTGCCATCGCCAGTCAGCCTGCTAGCACTCTCTCTTTCCCATGAAAGAGATGACCCCGTTAGAAGAGTTGCGCCACTCAGCCGCGCACATCCTTGCCACTGCTGTTCTCCGTGTTTTCCCGGAGGCCCAACTCGACATCGGTCCACCGACCGACAGCGGCTTCTATTACGACCTCGATCTCGATCATAAGCTCACGGCCGACGACCTCGTTAAAATCGAGGAAGCGATGAAGGCTGTGGCGAAAGAGAATCAGCGCTTCGAACGCTTTGAACACTCCCGCGAGGAAGCCACCGCCCTGATCAAGGAAATGGGGCAGGAACGCTACAAACTCGGTCGTCTCGCGGACATCCCCGAAGGCGAAGCGATTTCCTTCTACCGCAACGGCGAATTCACTGATCTCTGCGCTGGCACGCACATCAAGTATTCAAAGAAGCTCAAAGCCTTCAAGCTCCTCTCCATCGCGGGCGCCTACCACCGCGGTGATGAGAAGAACAAGCAGCTCCAGCGCATCTACGGAACCGCCTTCCCAACCAAAGACGAACTCGCCACTTACCTCGAGAATCTCGAAGAGGCGAAGAAGCGCGACCACCGCAAACTCGGCAAAGACCTCAAGCTCTTTCACATCGACGAAGACGTTGGCCAAGGCCTCGTCCTCTGGACTCCAAATGGTGCCGTTGTCCGCCAAGAGCTGCAGAACTTCATCGGCGAAGAGCTGCGCAAGCAGGGCTACAACCAAGTCTTTACGCCCCACATCGGAAAACTCGGCCTCTACAAGACCTCCGGTCACTTCCCCTACTATCAGGAATCGCAGTTCCCTGCGCTCGTCGACCGCGACCAGATCCAGGGACTCGCTGACGAGGGATGCACCTGTGCGCAGTTGGCCAATCAAATGGAAGCCGGCGACATCGAAGGCTTTCTCCTCAAGCCGATGAATTGCCCGATGCACATCAAGATCTTCGACAGCCAGCCTCACAGCTATCGAGATCTCCCCGTGCGCCTTGCTGAGTTCGGCACCGTCTATCGCTGGGAACAAAGCGGCGAGCTCAACGGCATGACCCGTGTCCGTGGCTTCACTCAAGACGACGCCCACATTTTTTGCACCCCCGAGCAACTCAACGACGAAGTCAAAGGCTGCCTCGAGCTCGTCAAAATCGTTTTCAAAACTCTCGGGATGAAAGACTACCGCGTTCGCGTGGGTCTGCGTGATCCCGACAGCACGAAGTTCGTTGGCAACCCAGACAACTGGGACAAAGCCGAAGCGGCTTGTCGCGAAGCCGCCGAAGGCCTCGGCGTCCCCTTCAGCGAAGAGCCCGGCGAAGCCGCCTTCTACGGCCCGAAAATCGACTTCGTGGTCAAAGACGTCATCGGTCGCGAATGGCAACTCGGCACTGTCCAAGTTGACTACGTTCTCCCTGAGCGCTTCGAGCTCAGCTACGTCGGCGCGGACAACGGCAACCACCCCCCTGTCATGGTCCACCGTGCACCTTTCGGCTCGATGGAACGCTTCACTGGTGTCCTCATCGAACACTTCGCAGGCAACTTCCCCGCGTGGCTCTCCCCTGAGCAAGTCCGCCTCCTTCCGATCACCGATGCGCAGAACGACTTTGCTCGTGAAGTAGAAAAACAACTACACGACCAAGGTATCCGCACTTCGATCGACACCCAGAGCGACAAGTTCGGTGCGAAAATCCGCCGTGCAGAAATGGACCACGTCCCTTACATGTTCGTGATCGGAAAAAACGAAGCCGCCGAAGGCCAAGTTACGATCCGCTCCCGCACGAACAAGTCCCACGAAGGTATGCTCCCCGCCGCCGAAGCCGTCGCCAAGATCATCGAGATCGTGAAGACCCGGGAATTGCCGGAAGCGGGGTGATCATTCGGACACGGGCGCGATGAATGCATGCCCTAGCTTCGACACACTTCCCCCGTTTTTACGCTGCCGGAGCAGGCCTCCAGTGAACAACTTGTGAACATCTCCGCCTCGCAGAAAGTGAACATATGTTTACATTCCGTGAGGCATGTCCGCCCGCTATCGCCCTCGGCAGGCCCGAGCCTCGGCGCTCTGGCAATGCCTCCACACCGCCCTGCCGGATTTCCTGCGGCACTACGCGGAGCGCCACGCCTCTACCCTTGGTCCACTGCTCCCCGAACGCCAAGCCGCCCTCGAGCGCTTCCTGCGCTGCGGCGATCTCAGCCAGGGCTTTCTCCGTGTGCGTTGTGAGGACTGCGACCACGAATACCTTGTTCCCTATACCTGCAAACAGCGCGGGATCTGCCCGACCTGCCATCAACGCCGCAGCGTCGACCTCTCCGCCACCATCGCGACGGAGATCTGCGCCCCCGTGCCCCACCGGCACTGGGTCTTCACTATTCCACAACTCCTCCGCCCCGTCTTCCGCCGCGAGCCCCGCCGTCTCGGCCTCCTCGCCCGCCTCACCGCCGACTGCCTCACCGACTACCTCCGCGACCGCACAGGCCTACCCGAAGGCCGCCCCGGCATCGTCCTCGCCTTCCACACCTTTGGCGATCGATGATCCCGATCCCTGGGCCCACGAGAGCGAGCCGATCTTCTGGAGCGATTGAGCCACCCGTGCGGGAATGCAGGACCCCAGCTCGGCCCTGATGCGCCCGCACCTCCCGCGGCGCTGCTTCACCCTGCCCGCAAATCACATTCCAAACGGCAATTTCCTTGTCTTTTCAGCCCCAGCCCTCCAAAAACGCCCCAGATTTCAATCGACTCCCTCGCTCTCGCCTTCCGCCAACCACCGCTCGCCCATACACACGAACCCCTCCCCCTTAAACCCCCACCCGCTGGCGCGGGCTAAGGGTGCATCGTTACTTTCCCGAAAAGCAAATTCCTATCAGTTGCTGGCCAAGCTCCGGAGTAAGTAGGCGGAACGAATACTCTTCTCCTGTTCCTAGAGCACTTTGCGGAAAGTAACCGATCCTAGGAAAATCAGGTTCATTCCGATGGCGGCCACTTGCGATTCCGTTGATTTAACCTGACGTTAGCATCCGATTGGAATTCTTCCAAAAAACACTCCTCTAATATGCGATTGCTGATTGTCGAAGATGATACCGAGGTTCGCGACTTTGTCTCCAAGGGATTCCGTGAATTGGGTGCGACCGTCGATACCGCGTCCGATGGTGCCGAAGGGTTGTTTTTGGGAAGCAGTGAATCCTACGATGTCATCATCGTCGATCGCATGCTTCCCAAGCTGGATGGGATTCGTCTGATTCAGGGATTACGAGGCATCGGAAAAGAGACCCCGGTCTTAATCTTAAGCGCATTGGGAGAGATCGACGACCGGGTGCTCGGACTCCGGGCGGGTGGCGATGATTACCTGGTCAAACCCTTTGCATTCGCAGAACTGCATGCTCGAGTTGAAGTGCTTGGAAGGCGTTCAAATCGAGCCAGCGTTCCGGATCGAAGTAGCATCCTGAGCGCACAGGACTTGAAAATGGATTTACTCAAACGTAGAGTGTCTCGCGGAACCGAAGATCTCGAATTGCAGGCCAAAGAGTTTCAATTACTGGAATATCTATTGCGGAACAAAGGCACCGTGGTGACACGAACCATGTTGCTGGAGAATATCTGGGACTATCATTTCGATCCTCAAACCAATGTGATTGATGTTCATGTCAGTCGATTGCGGAGCAAAATTGACCACCCGGAATCAAAGGAGAGCCTCATCCGAACAATCCGTGGAACTGGCTACATCATCGATGACTGATTCGAGGAACTACTTCCGAAGCTCCAGTTTCAAAATGGCACTCTTCTTCACGGTGCTTTTGAGCGCGGCGGTTTTGAGTTTGGGATACTTTCTGTATGATTATGGGCGAGAAGAGTATCAGCGGGAGAGCGAACTGGTCATCGATGCGGAGATCGAGAATCTTTTGCTAGAGCTCAAACTCAACACGGAAGAATCGCTCAAAGAGATTGTTGATGAAAGAGCGGTTGAACGTGAAGGGGTTTTCTATCTCTTGGTCGATTCGCAATCGAATTGGCTCGCGGGTGACTTGAGGTCCATTCCGGACGCCGTTGCTCGCATTGCCGAAGGGGTCATTCGTTTTAAGGTCGATGTTGGCACCGGGGAAAAATCTGACTGGCGAATCGTCGCGGCAAAAATTCATACTTTCCCGGACCAAGCTCAGTTGTTGGTCGCACGGGATGTCAGTGTGATTAACGAACGATTCCTGTGGCAGCGCACCTTAAGCTTTCTCAGCATCGCTTGTTTATTCTCCATTGTTCTGGTCAGCTTTTTTATCAGCTTTTTCGTCGTCACTCGGATCAATCGAATGTCCAACATCGCCCTTGAGATTGTGGCGACAGGCAATCTATCGAAACGGCTAGCGGTGGATTCGCGATGGGATGACATGAGCCATCTCGCGGGGGTCTTCAATCAGATGCTCGATCGGATCGAGTCATTGATGGAAGGCGTCAAACAAGTATCTGACAACATTGCACACGATCTACGAACCCCTCTCGCTCACCTTCGAAATCGGTTGGAGGTGATGCAGCAGAGCGACCCTGAGAGTGAAGAAGTCGCTGCTTTGATCAAGGAGTCCGATCGTTTGCTGCAGACCTTCGGCTCGCTTTTGCGGATTTCGAAAATGGATTCTGAAGTCGACCAATCAAACTTTGAGAAAGTCGACCTCCAAAAGATCGCAACCGATTCCGTCGAGTTCTACCGCCCCATGGCGCTTGAGCAAAATATGGAGCTCCTCTTTGAGGGCGAATCCTGTTTCATACGGGGCGATCGAAATTTGCTGTTCCAAGCCATCTCCAACGTAATCGACAATGCGATCAAGTACTCTCCCGCCGGAGGTCAGATCCGATGCGTTCTAGTCGAAAATCAATCCACCGTTGAAATTGCTTTTGCGGATCAAGGCATCGGCGTTTCGGAAAAGGATAAAAAACGTCTTCTCGAACGGTTCTATCGCTGCGATCCCAGTCGTTCGACCAGTGGCACTGGACTTGGACTCAGTCTGGTGGACTCGATCGTCCGCCTCCATGACGGGTCGATTGATTTTCAGGATGCCCACCCAAATGGTCTCATCGTGAGGTTGACCCTTCCACGAAAGAGCGCAAAGATTACACAGAGTTAATCTAACCGCCATTCGGCAGCAAGTGAGGATATGCTAAGGTATCCCCTTGATGAAAACCTCGAGAAAGAAAATTGCAGTAATCGGTGGAGGCATTTCCGGTCTCGGAGCGGCCTACCTACTGAAAGATGCGACGGATCTAACACTCTTCGAGAAGAATGCCTATCTCGGTGGACACAGCCGAACCCTTGAAGTGGAGGTTAGTGGAAAAACGGTGCCGGTCGACACAGGCTTCATCGTCTATAACGAACGGAACTACCCACTCTTAACAGGGCTGTTTCGGCACCTGGAAGTTCCAGTGGTCGAGTCAAACATGTCCTTCGGAGTTTCCATCAATGACGGCTGGTTGGAATTTTCATCAGGTGGTTTGCAAGGGCTATTCGGAAGTATTCGCAATCTTACAAATCCAAAGATGTGGCGACTGGTCAGTGATATTTTGAAGTTTAATCGCGGTGCGATGAAATATCTTGAAGCCCCAGGGGACATTTCACTTGGACAGTGTTTAGACGAGATTGGCGTCAGCGATTGGTTCCGCTACTATTACATCCTGCCAATGGGCGGATCCATCTGGAGTTGTCCGGTCGAACAAATCCTAAACTTTCCCGCTGCAGCCTTTCTTCGGTTTTTCAACAATCACGGTCTATTGACGGTGGCCGACCAGCCGCAATGGTACTCGGTCGTCGGGGGTTCGAAAGAATACGTGAACAGGCTGATCGACCAATTCTCAGGACAAATAAAAATACGCTCTGGCGCTAAGAGCGTTTCGCGAATCAGCGACGGAGTTCAGGTGACCGATGAAACGGGAGAGGTCGCGGTATTTGATGAGGTGATCATCGCAGCCCATGCGGATGAAGCACTTAAGCTGAACGAAACTCCCACTCCCGACGAAGAAGAGATCCTCTCTGCCTTCAAGTATCAACCCAACGAAGTGATCTTGCACACCGACGATTCCTTTATGCCAAAACGTCGATCGGCATGGGCAAGTTGGATCTACTCTTCTGAAGAAAAGGCGGACCGGAGCTACGCAATCTCACTTAGCTATTGGATGAACAATCTTCAGGCCTTGGACACCGACACCGACGTCTTCGTGACTTTGAACCCCGGCAAAGCACCCGCCGAGAAGACCATCCTCAACCGCCATATTTTTGACCATCCGGTTTTTGATCAGGCCTCGATTGAAGCGCAGAAACGGATCGAGGAAATCCAAGGAAAGGACCGCGTTTGGTATTGCGGTGCTTACCAGCGAAACGGATTTCACGAGGACGGGCTTTGGAGCGCGGTTAGAGTTGCCGAAAAAATGGGGATCACACCCAGTTGGATATAGCCTCAAAATTGCTTTTCTCAAAGGTTTCGCACCGGCGGCTTTTCCCAAAAGAGAACCGATTCTCCTACCGTGTGTATAGTCTGGTTTTTGATCCCGAGAAGATTGATGAACTGGCGGATGGGCGTTGGTTCGGCGTCGATCGATGGGGACTGTTTTCTTTTCATCGAAAAGACCATGGAAATTGCGATGGAAGCTCGTTAACCGAATGGGCAAAAGGAGTGGTCAATCGGTATGGGGTCGATTTAGGGGTAAAGCGCTTTGTCCTCATCGCGATGCCCCGTGTGCTCGGCTACGGATTCAATCCAGTCAGTTTTTGGCTGTGCTTGGATGAGGAGGATGCGCTGAAAGCAGTCATTGCCGAAGTCCACAACACCTTTGGCGAACGTCACCTCTATTTCTGCCGAAACAAAGACGGAACCGCGATTGAATCGAATGACGCCATCGAGGCGGAAAAGATGTTCCACGTTTCTCCATTCATGGAACGATCGGGACACTACCGATTTAAATACAATCTGAGCGACCGAGGCTTCTCGGCAGTGATCAATTACTACGACCTAGAGGGGAGGAAAAAGCTCCTAACATCGATGGCAGGAACATTTTCGGACAATAGCCGTAGACAGCAGCTTTCTGCCTTCATTCGCTGCCCGTTGGTTACCCTGAAAACGGTCGCGATGATTCACTGGCAAGCCGCCAAGCTAGCGCTCAAAGGGATTCGTTATGTTCCGAAACCTCCCCAGCTAAACGATTCATACAATTCTGAATCGAAAGATTAATTATAGTTAATCTTCCGGCCACCCGGAGTAGAGGCGACTCGTGATAGAATGCAGAAGTAATAAAGCCATGTTTGAACAAATCATTCAAAAACGATTCTTAACTTCTCTTGAACAAGTTCGATTCGGAAGTATCGAGGTCACGACTCCTTCTGGACAGATCCATATATTCGAGGGAAGCGAGCTAGGAGCGAAGGCGGACTTTCACCTGGAAAGTTGGTCGGTCGTCGCGAACTTAGCGTCGAAAGGCGAAGTGGGCTTTGCTTCCGATTATCGAGATGGCCTATGGAACACCTCCAATTTGGAAGCATTGATCACGTTTTCTCTGGAAAACGAGGAACACCTCACTGGTTTCATTGAAGGCAACTGGTTGTCACGAATCGGGGCCCGCATAGGCTACCTTCTGAATTCAAATTCCCTGCGAGGAAGTAAGCGCAACATCCATGCTCACTATGATTTAGGGAATGAGTTTTATTCATTGTGGTTGGATTCCACGATGTCCTATTCATCGGCTCTGTATCTTGATCCGAATGAACCGATCGCCGTGGCTCAAGAGAACAAATACGACCGACTGCTCGATCGGATTGAAGATCCCTCTGGATCCATCCTCGAAATTGGTTGTGGATGGGGTGGATTCGCAGAACGGGCCATCACTCGAAACGACCGAGAAATCAAAGGCGTCACGCTCTCGAAGGAGCAGCTTGATTTTGCATCGAAACGTTTGAACGGATCCGCTGATTTCGCTTTTCAGGACTATCGTCATATCCAAGGAAAATTCGACAACATCGTTTCAATCGAAATGTTTGAAGCGGTGGGAATTAAGTATTGGAATTCCTACTTCTCGCAACTGAGAAGACTCCTCAAGACAGGTGGAAAGGCGCTTGTTCAATCGATCGTAATCGAAGAGAAGCATTTTGAATCCTACCGAAAGGGTTCTGACATGGTCCGCAGTTTCATCTTTCCAGGCGGGATGCTCCCAAGTGTCGAACGCTTCGAGAAAACGGCCCAAGAAGGAGGAATGGAAACAAAAGACGTTTTCCTATTCGGTCACGATTACGCCCGGACCCTTCGAGTTTGGTTGAAGAATTTCGATGCGAATATAGCGGAGGTAAGAAGCCTTGGGTTCGATGAGTCATTCATCAGGATTTGGAGATACTATCTCGGTTCGTGTGCTGCCAGTTTTCAAACCGGACGGATCAATGTAGGTCAGTTCGAACTACAGGCTGCAAGGTGATGAACCACGCCATCCGCTCAGTCGCATCAAAACTGCGAATCCTTTTTCTCACGATCATTTGTTTTTCGTGCTCAGCCACGCTTTTGGCATCTGTTCCAAAAATAGTCGAAGTTCAAATTGAAGACGCGCAACTGGTAGGGGAAGCCCGGATGAAGGTTCTCTTCTTCAACCTCTATGACATTGCTCTTTTCGCGCCAAAAGGAACTTTCAATTCCTCCCTACCCTTTGCCTTGGAATTGAACTATCTTCGAGAAATTAAAGCCCGGGTCATCGCCGAACTCTCCGCGGAGGAAATGCGTCGACAAGGAAACAGTGAAGTAGATCTGGCTCGTTGGTATCGACAGATGGAGTTCATTTTCCCGGATGTCAAAAAAGGCACTTCCCTCATTGGTATATTCGATCAGGCCGGTGAAACACACTTTTACCAAGACAATGAATTGATTGGAACCATCGCTGATCGAGCATTTTCTGAATCCTTCAGCGCGATCTGGCTCGGTCCCGATTCCAGAGTTCCCAAGATCAAAAGGATACTGACCGGAGAGCAACCAATCGAATGAGACCGCTAAAGAAGACAGATCTCTTCAATTACGGAATTCTCGCATTTCCACTCTCAATTGCAGGACTTCCCCTCTATCTGCAGGCCCCTGATTTATATGCAACGGAGCGGGGAGTTTCGCTAGCATTGATGGGGATAGTCTTATTGGGACTACGTTTCTTCGACGCGATTCAAGATCCTCTCATCGGAAGGTTGTCCGATCGATTCCAGCGCAACCGGAACCTCATCATGGGTGGCGGGACGATTACCCTGTGTATCGGTCTTTTCGCACTGATGAACCCGCCCGCAGAGGCCGGGATTATCTGGTTTTCCATCTGGATAGCGTTATCGGCCACTGCCTATAGTATCGCCACGATCAACCTGAATACAGTGGGAGGGCTCTGGTCCTCCAATCGATTTGAGCGAACACGCATTGTTACGATTAGAGAGGGACTTGCCATCAGCGGGGTTCTTTTTGGGGTGGTCACCCCGGCCGTCCTCGCGCTGTGGTTGGGGAGAGCACTGGGGTTTCAGATTTTTTCCCTGATCATCGCCGCGATTCTCTTGCTAGCTTGGATTCGTTATCGCCGGTGGAGTCGTGAACACAACCCCTCGAGCGCTGTTAGCCAAATGGAAGCACAGCCTACGGCGGCCCATTTTGCCTCCTTTCCCAAAGAGAGCGGCACTCGAAAATTGCTGTTTGTCTCGCAACTCGGCGCCTTAGCGTCGGCCTTCCCCGCGGTCCTCTTTCTCCTCTTTGTGCGGGAAAGACTTGGAATGGATGAATGGTCTTGGCTCTTTCTCCTCCTCTATTTTGGAGCTGCGATTGTCGGATTTTCTTTCTGCAAGAATTTGTCCCGTAAGGTTGGGAAAGTGGCTGCCTGGCGAATCACAATCTGGGGTTCCATCATTGCATTTAGCGGGGCGCTCTTCGCCGGAGAGAACAGCGGAATACTCTTCGGGATAGTATGCCTCGGCAGCGGGTTCTTCTTGGGAGGCGATGTCATCTTCCCGAATTCTTTGATGGCCGATCGAGTCGGCAAGAATACTGACGGTCGTCGAACGGCGAGCTCTGCATTCGCATGGCTTTCCTTCATCTACAAATTTGCGCTGGGACTAGCGGCCGCGGTCGCTTTTTCAGTTCTGGAATTTGTCGGTTTCAAATCCGGAACCACCCACGGAGCAGGCGTCCTCATGGTACTCACCTTTCTCTACGCGGCCTTGCCAATCATTTTAAAAATAGCCACCGCGCTGCTCCTCAAAACGTGGCAACAGAATCTCGAAGGAAATGAAATTTATGAAAAAACGAATAGCAATGAGCTTGGCAGCGATCGCTGCCATGATTTTAGCACTTAATGGATGCCAAAGTAATATGAAAATTGAAACCTACGCAAATGAACATCCGACCGTCAGTGTACGGGAATATTTTAATGGCCCGATCAAGGCTTGGGGATTGATCCAGAATCGAAAGGGAGATGTGACGACTCGCTTTGATGTAGAGATGATGGGAACTTGGGACGGCGATACAGGCACCCTCGAAGAAGATTTCCGCTACTACGATGGTCGTGAGCAAAAGCGAGTATGGACGATCAAAGAGTTGGAATCAGGTCAGTTCTCGGGAAGTGCGTCTGACATTGTGGGCACCGCCACGGGCGAACAAAAGGGCAATGCGCTTCGGTGGAACTATCAGATGGATATCGAAGTCGATGGAAGAACCTATCGGATTCAATTCGACGATTGGATGTGGTTGATGAACGACGGCATTCTCATCAATCGTTCTTATCTGAAGAAATTCGGTTTCACGGTGGCAGAACTGACGCTGTTCATGCAGAAGACTGAATCGTGAGTGATCGATTGAGAGGGAAACACTACTGGCTAGTCGGAGCCAGTTCGGGAATTGGACGCGCCTTGGCCTTGGAACTCGCAAAGCGAGGGGTGCACCTGACCTTGTCTGCGCGCTCGCTGGAGAAGCTCCAATCGCTGCAAAAAGAAATCGGGGATAAAGCAACGATCAAGCAACTGGATGTGACGGATGCGGATGCAATTGATGGAGTCGTATCGGAGCTTGAAGACCTCTCAGGAGTGGTATTCCTAGCCGCCGCATACAATGCGGAATCGGGTAATTCTCGAACCGATGCAAAGCGCATTTTCGAGACGGTTAACATCAACCTAATCGGAGGCATCTATTTAGCGGAGGCAGTAAAAGCGAAGCTTCAAAGCGCTCCCGATGGAGTCCTCGCTCTTTACGGAAGCATTGCTGGGTACAGTGGTCTGCCAAACGGGCAGCCTTACTCGGCGACCAAGGCAGGGCTGATCAATTACGCAGAAAGCCTAAGAACGGAACTCCGGGGTTCTGTTGATGTGAAGATAATCAATTCCGGTTTCGTCGACACTCGCCTAACGCGTAAAAATGATTTCCGGATGCCGATGCTCATTACACCAGAAGTAGCCGCACGCCGAATTGCCGATGGTTTAGAAAGCCGACGTTTCGAAATTGTTTTCCCCCGACGATTTGCCTGGGTTGCGAAGCTCCTGCGAGGCCTACCCTATTGGCTCTTTTTTCGGGCGACTCGGCGGCTTTGAGGCTTGATTCAATGGCTAAAGCACCCGCTATCTAGCTTGGATATCCCGGATTGTAAACAACTCGGGATGTAGGCGAAGAAACTGCACTTGCTACAAAAACCCACTACTGATCCGATTTTCCGCTATGAGTCAGTGAACCCCAGGTTAAACCCCCACCCGCTGGCGCGGGCTAAGGGTGCATCGTTACTTTCCCGAAAAGCAAATTCCTATCAGTTCATCACCGGCGCCTGGACACGTTTCCCTCGTAAGCGAACATCCGAAGAGTGAACAACGGGGATGCCCCCCTGCCGACCTTCTAAACGCCCCCACCCCTTTGGGATCGAAGCTTGCGACTTGCCTTAGGAATTCCGCAGATTTCAAGCATGTCCTCTCTCGAAGAACCCCTCCGTTTACTACAAGAGCGCTTTGGCTTTCAGGAATTTCGGGCCGGACAGATAGCTGTTATTCAGTGGCTCTTGGAAGGACGTAGTGCGGGCGCGATATTTCCGACGGGTTCGGGCAAAAGTCTTTGCTACCAATTGCCCTCCTTGCTTCTACCGGGGCTCACACTTGTCATCTCGCCGCTACTGGCGCTGATGAAGGATCAAATCGATAGCCTGCGCGCAAAGGGTATCCAAGCGGAACGTCTCGATTCGAGCCTCGAAGAGGCGGACTACCGACGCGTGACCGATGCCATTCGCGCGGGCACAGTCAAACTCCTGTTTGTCGCGCCTGAACGGCTAGGCAACGAACGTTTCCTTAACCTCATTCGCGGGCAAACCATCAGCCTACTCGCGGTCGATGAAGCCCACTGTATCTCCTCTTGGGGACACAACTTCCGCCCCGATTACCTAAAGTTAGCCGACGCTGCAAAAACACTTAAAGTCGAGCGCGTGCTCGCACTCACCGCGACGGCCACACCACAAGTCGCTACCGATATGGCAGAAGCCTTTGGCATCGCCGCGGATGACATGACCAACACCGGCTTTTATCGTCCCAACCTCGAACTGCGTGTCACGGCCTGCCACGATGCCGGGCGCCCCGCCCTCCTGCTTCAACGACTCAAGGAGCGGCCTGCTGGCGCCACGATTGTGTATGTGAGCCTACAGCGCCACGCCGAAGAAGTCGCGGCCTGCTGGCAAGCCGCCGGCTACAACGCAGCCCCCTATCATGCCGGCATGGCTGCGGACAAACGTAGCAGCACGCAGGAAGCCTTCATGGAAGGACGCATCCCCATCATTTGTGCCACGATCGCCTTTGGTATGGGTATCGATAAGTCTGACATCCGCTACATCTACCACTACCACATGGCCAAAGGCTTCGAAAGCTACATGCAAGAAATCGGGCGGGCGGGGCGCGACGGGCAGCCTTCGGTTTGCGAACTTTTAGCCTGCCCAGACGATGCCACCACTTTAGAAAATTTCGTCTACGGAGACACGCCCGACAACGTCAGCTTACGCGGGCTTCTCGAAGAACTGTTGGAGGAGGGCACAGGCATTGACATTGCCCTGACCGACCTCTCCCGACGCTTCGACATGCGTCAACTGGTGATCAGCACTCTACTCACACGGCTCGAACTCGCAGGCCTGATTCGCGCTCAAGGGCACTACTACGGCAGTATTCGTTTCGCTCCAAAAAGCGACGACAAGACCCTACTCAGTCAATATCCCGCCAACCAAGCAGCCTTTCTAGCGAAGGTTTTCACCTCCTGTAGCAAAGCAAAGAAATGGGTCACCTTGGATATGGATCAAGCGATCGCCACGACCAAGCAAGATCGCAGCGTCATCCTTCGTGCATTGGAAAGTTTAGAAAGCAAAGGCCTAGCGGAACTGCAACTCGCCGGCTATCGGCAACGTTTCGAACAACTCGTTCAAGAGCCAGAGATCGACCAGATCACCGAAGCAATGACCGCCAGCTTTGAAACGCATGAGCAGATGGAGATTGATCGAATCCACCGCATGCTCGACTACGCGAACGAACCAAGCTGCCTGACTGGAAGATTGCTCCGATACTTTGGCGAAGAAATCAAACCCTGCGGCCACTGCAGCGCCTGCCATGGGCAGGCACAAAAAGAACTCACGCCTCGCAAGCGTCCAAGCATGGACAACTGCGATCTAGAAGGCTTTGACGCACTCACGCAAGCGCACCCAAAAGCGTTGGAACGCCCACGCCAGCAAGCACGTTTCCTGTGCGGCCTCAACTCACCCGCAGTTTCCGCGGTGCGCGGCCTACGCGGGAATGCCCTCTTTGGTCGCTGCAGTGAAGTGCCTTTTGCCGATGTCTTAACGACTCTGCTTTGATCGAAATAGAAAGCACCTAAGGGCTCTGCCGTGCACGCGTCCTATACGACGTGGTCAAACGAATAAGGACGAAGCGAAGCGTGGATGAAGTAGTGCATTTCTCCAAACCGCGACATCGTGGGAGCGGCTAACAAGTCTCACTCTACTACTTGGCACTACTGCTCCTCGTCGTCTTTTTCCTCGCTCGCGAGCCCGTCCCCTTTCGTTACCTCGACTGCTAGGGTAACCCCTAGGGCCACAGAGGTGACACAATTGACATGGGTGCCGGCTGCGTCAGATACTGTTCCATAGCCGCGATGCTACCCATCGATCGAGAAGATCTATTGCCTGAATCGCGGCGGCGAACCCCACGCGAGAACCCTCAAGTCTCTCAAGGATCGAGGGCTCGACGTATCAAGCGAGCGCATTGAGTCCTTCAGCGCCGACCTGACCCTGCCGGACTTTGATCTGGATCCAAACGCGCTAGCAGGAGTCAACCTCGTGATTCACAACGCATGGAGCGTGAATTTCAAGATGGGTGTCTCATCTTTTGAAAACCACCTTCAAGGAACGCGTAACCTGATTGATTTCAGCGCCAAGTCGAAGGCTCGCTTTTTCTTTGTCTCATCGGTTTCCGCCGCGGCCCGCTCGGGCAACCCTATTACGGAATCGCATCTCAATCACTTCACGGACGCTCAACAGATCGGCTACGCTCGTTCGAAACATGTTGCCGAGCGGTTGTGCCTTCATGCCTCTCTCGCGGGACTCGATGCCCGTGTCTTAAGAGTGGGACAAATCGTGGGTGATACGCGAAAAGGACAGTGGAATGAGACTGAGGCCATTCCGCTCATGATCCGCGCCGCAGTGAGCATGGGTGCGCTACCCACGCTGAACGACACCCTGAACTGGCTTCCAATCGACGCCGTTGCACAAGTTGTGACGGAGCTCTGTCATGACCCCGAGCACCGTGACGTCTATCACTTGGTCAATCCAAAGTCCTTCAACTGGGGACAAGATTTACTGCCGATGCTGCGTAGCGCTGGCTTAAACTTTGAGGAAGTCTCGACGCAAGAATCGCTCGAGCGCCTCGCGACTAGCGATCCAGACCCCGAGGTCAATCCGACGATCAAGCTGCTCGAGTTTTTCAGAACCAAATACGCTTCGCAGAAGAGCGGACTTGCCGTGAAGTTCGAGACTGAATCGACTGAACGTGTCAGCCCAGCACTGCGGACGGTTGGTGCACCCGATGCCACCTTGATTCGCAAAATGGTGGATTACTGGACGCAGCAATGTTGGAAATAGCCGTAGAAGCCACCACCACAGCGCAACTGGAACTTTAGCGGACTACCCCTCTGCTCGCTGACCAATCGTCCGTAGCAAGCCATACGCTGCTAATGGGAAGAGGGCAAAGAACACCCACGGGGAGTATCCAAAAAACGCGACACCAGAGTATCCGATGAGACTCGTTAGCACCATTGTCGACAGCGCGTAAGGCAATTGAGTGGCCACATGATGCAAGTGATCACACCGCGTTTGGCCCCTTATCCCAACCTACTTTCCGCCATACCAGATGGCACGACGCCAGTTGTGCGGGTGTAAAGTCTTCAAGGTCGCCTCATCCAGTGGCGGCTGGTCCGAGACTGCGGCGTTGGCGACTGCCTGCTCGGCATTACGAGTGCCTGCGATCACCGTGCCGACCGCCGAATGCGCTAGCGCAAAGCCCAAGGCCGTCTCCGGCAGACTACGTGCATTCTCACCAAGACTAGACTTGATACACTCAACCCGCTGCACCGAACGCGCCAAACGGTCACCTTCGAAATAGCCATTCCTAAAATCTCCCTCAGAAAATTGATGATCGGCGGCGTATTTACCAGTCAGCACCCCTTCATCAAACGCCACACGCACAATAATACCGACGCCATGCTCTTCGGCCACTGGCAATAATTCCGCCGCCGGTTCCTGCTCGAAGATATTATAAATCACCTGCAACGAATCAATAATCCCCATCCGCATCAAATCGATTGCACTATTCTGATCATGCTCCGGCGTCGAGATACCCACCGCACGGATCTTCCCCTCCTGCTTCATCTTTTGCAAAATTTCTAGCGGCTTCGGATCTTTATTCCAGGCACGCGTCCATGTATGCAACTGCAGCAAATCAATCGCCTCGACATCTAACTGACGCAGGCGCTCCTCCACATTCTCGCGCAAATGACGCTCACTGTAGCGATCCTCCCAGCGGCAATACGGGCTCGGCGGCCACGGTCCAGACATTGGCGGCGTCTTAGTCGCTACAAAAATCTCCTCCGATCGAGACTTCAACAGCTTACCGATTAGCTGTTCGCTATGCCCATCGCCATAGCCCTCAGCCGTATCGATGAAATTGACGCCGGAATCCACTGCGCGGTGCAACGCTGCCATCGAGTCAGGATCGCCCTGAGGGCCCCAACTACCACCAATCGCCCATGCACCAAAACCGATTTCTGAAACGTTCCATCCGAGATCACCAAATTTTCGATATTCCATGCCGCTGATCGAATCATTGGTCGCTAAAATCACAAGGTGGAAACTCAACAGACGGGCAAAGCACACTAAAACTCTAACGCGCATGAATTCCTCCGCCCACGATTCCGCCTCCAAAACCTGTATTATCGGCGGGGGGCGAAAGGGGTCAAACGTGACCCCTTATCCCAACGGTTGGTGCACCCGATGCCACCTTGATTCGCAAAATGATGGATTACTGGACGCAGCAATGTTGAAAATAGCCGTAGAAGCCACCACCACAGCGCAACTGGAACTTTAGCGGACTACCCCTCTGCTCGCTGACCAATCGTCCGTAGCAAGCCATACGCTGCTAATGGGAAGAGGGCAAAGAACACCCACGGGGAGTATCCAAAAAACGCGACACCGGAGTATCCAATGATACTCGCTAGCACCATTGTCGACAGCGCATAGGGTAATTGGGTGGCCACATGGTGCAAGTGATCACATCCGGTGGCGACGGAGGACAATACCGTTGTATCCGAAATCGGACTACAATGGTCACCGAAGATGGCTCCATCCAAAACCGCCGCTGCTGTTAAAATAAACAAAGCCATCTGGCTCGGGTCGCCTGCCCCTAGCGTCCAGACGAAGGGTAGCATGATCGGAATCATCACCCCCATCGTTCCCCAGCTCGTGCCCATCGCAAAGGCCATCCCCGCCGCGAGCAAGAAGGTGAGCAGCGGCACTGCTACGACCGGCATACCATCCCCGACAAGGGAAAGTAAGTAGTAGCTCGTGCCGAGCGATTCACAGATCGTCTTCATCGCCCAGGCCATCGGGAGAATAAAGAGCGTCACGCCCAAGGTTGGCAGCGAGCCCATATAGGAAGAAGCCGCTTCCACCGGTTTCAGGATGCGTTGTGCTAGAGGCAATGTGATTGCGATAACACCACCAACGATCGCAGCCCAGAATAGAATCAATGGCACTCCTGGCCCTCCCGCTGGAAGACTTGGATCATAGACCGTGATGCCAAAAATATCCCGCACCCCAGAGAGTGAGAAATAGTCCGGAGTCACCCCGTCACGGATTAGGCGACGAGACCCAACATAGAGGATCCCGAACATCACCCCCGAGACCACCGTCACGAGAGGAATGGCTGCGTTAAACCAGCGAAAAGGCGTGCCTGCTGGTGGCTCTAGTCTTTTCGGGTTTTCGCGCAGAAGCGGCCGCGCATCCAGCGCAATCAAAGTGCCCTCTTTCCGCGCCCGTTTCTCAGCCTTCAGCATGGGGCCGAAGTCCCGCTGGGTGAGAATGTTAATCGCAAGAAACATGATCGTCCCCCAGCAGTAAAACCGCACCGGGACCATCTGCACAAAGATCGCATAGCCCCCCGTTTCGAGCCCAAGCGATTGGGCCATTGAACCTAGGAGCCATACTTCGTATGCGATCCAGCTCGAAATAACGGCTAAGCCCGCAATCGGCGCGGTCGTAGAATCGACCAAATATGCGAGTTTCTCGCGCGAGATACGGAAGCGATCGGTCAAGCTACGCATCGTTTGCCCGACAACGATGGTGTTGGAGTAATCGTCGAAGAAAATCATCAATCCTGCCCCCATCGTGGCTATTTGGGCTGAACGAGCGGTCTTCGCTATTTTAGAAAATACTAAAACAAGGCCTTGAATCCCACCGCTCTTGTAGAGCACGTGCACCATTCCAACGAGGGCGAAGAGGAATCCGAAGATATAGAGCGAGAACTGCCCCAAGATGTTTGCGAGAAGGAAGTTGGTGAGCGCATTGGGAATGAAAACGAGTGGGTTCCATCCGTAATAAAGCACCGACCCAGTCAAGAAAGCACAGCTCAAAGCTGCGACCAATGATCTAAAACTGATCGCCACGACCACTGCCACTAAAGGCGGCTGCATCGAGCTCCAGTGCCCCTGCCCTTGCTCAGCTGAGGCGTCCAGTGTCCCCGTGGGCAGAAAAGTGAGAACCAAGCAGATCGCGACAAGGCTCCCGATGCACCACAACCAGCGCTTTGGCATGGCCCAAAGATTCGGGAAGATAATTTGAGGATTGGAATCAGACATCTTTGCAAGGAGCGTGATCGAGCATCACGAAGATAAGGTAAATATCAGATACCTTCATGCATGAGTGCAATGAAACCCTCTACAAAACTTAGGCGCCATCCATGACCTCCTTTCCTCTCAGGATCTTCATCTTGATCACCGGTGTATTCTTTTGCGCCACTGCAATTATCTTCATCAAGGCGAGCGCGATCCACCCAGTGCTATTAGCCTCGCTCCGGCTAGTCGTGGCGACGGCCTTCTTGCTCCCCCTCTTTCTGCGCGATCTCAAGCGGGAGCCGATCCCTCTTCTTGAGTGCTTTCGCGCTTCTTTTTGGCCTGGAATTCTTCTGGGGCTCCATTTCATGACGTGGCTCGCAGCCGCCCGTATGACGAGTGCCGCGAACGCTGCCCTGATCGTCAACCTCGCTCCCGTGGCAATGCCCTTCATGCTCTACCTCCTCGTAAAGGAGCGTGTGAATCGCTTCGAGATCTTCGGCACCCTCCTCGCTATGGCAGGCACCGCGATCCTCTTTGGCGCAGACTTTCACATCAGTAAGACCTACTTCATGGGCGATGTGATCTGCTTAATCTCGATGCTCTTCTTTACCCTCTACTTGGCACTCGGGCGACGTAAGCGGACCTACAAAAGCATCTGGATCTATGTTACGCCGATCTACGCCACATCGAGCGTATTTTGCTTCATTTGCTCCCTATTCTTTACCCATCCACTGCACGAGCCTTGGTCGATCCGTGAAGGGCTCCTCCTGCTGGGGCTCGGATTGATCCCTACGGTATTGGGACACTCCATTCTCAATTGGGCGATGACACATCTACGCGGTCAGCTTGTCAGCATCGTCAACATGGGCCAATTCATCTTCGCCGGCATCATGGCTTACCTCTTCTTCAGCGAAGTCCCTGCTTCACTCTTTTACCCAGCCTGTGCACTCCTGATCAGCGGAGCCATTCTTGCGATGAGAACGGGTAAAAAACCCGCCATGGCAAAGTCATAGCAAGCGCAACCACACCGGTAGATTCGTAGTCGATAGCATAGAGGCTCTATAGAACTATTCTCGCGATGCTTTAGACTGCAACTGGCTATCCATGCACTAGCAAAGCCGCTTCAGTCGTTCGAGTTGCTCGATCTCTATAGAAAATTCATCAAGATTCCATGTTTCTATGCCGATTAACAGGAGTTATGATAGGTTCCAGCTAACTCAGTGATTAAAAATGCTTTTGCATCAACATCTCTACTTCGCAAGTAACCCCATTTATCACATTCTTGCCTTCGACGATCAGCGTTCATCAAACAGCTAATGAAACCGCTGACTAAATATGCCTTGATGTTCATCATCCTATTCTTGGGTTTTAATATCCTCGAGTATGAAAATTTCTTTTCAATCGAGGTTGCTCTAGATAAGATACACAAAGGGAAGCATCTAAAGGCAGCAGGCTTCATGGTTGCCTACGCAGCTTCAACCTTAGGAATACTATCCATCGTTCTTTGCTCATCTCGAGCAGTGCGAATCACAGGGTCTATCGTAATTGGCATATTCATATCTGTTAATACGTTCAACTTATTCGTCTCAGGGCAAAACGTAGCGCTCGCCGATGTGATGGCCGCAACTTCTCTGTCATCGTATACAACTACATTTGTCTCAACACACCTGAAGTCCGCGATCAGTTCTTGTCTCCTAAGCTTGCTCCTGGTTATTGCGTTTTGTAAATTGGCTTCCAAGCTTGGTGCACGACTTCACCAAATCTGCCTATTGACCGTCCCTTTCGCCTTACTGCCTGTCTACGCTACCCTTTGGAGTACTGT
This sequence comes from uncultured Puniceicoccaceae bacterium, assembly GCA_963933835.1. Taxonomy (GTDB): domain Bacteria; phylum Verrucomicrobiota; class Verrucomicrobiia; order Opitutales; family Oceanipulchritudinaceae; genus CAWVVV01. Next base: position 66,423 of record CAWVVV010000007.1, read on the forward strand.
CGCATTCATCGACGATTTCCCCTCGCCAGTACGGATACCGATGCTGTTCGCCTATAACTCTTTAAATTCTAGTTACTCAGGCCCACGTGAAGAAGTTAAGTTGCACGCAGACAAAGCAAATCAACCCAAACATATCATTTATATAGTAGATGAAAGCATTCGGGGCGACATGATCAGCATCAATGATTACCCAAAAGACACCACTCCATTCCTGCGGAGCGTAAGTTCAAGTTTCCTAAATTTTGGTATTACAAATTCAATTACAAATATCTCATCTGGAAGCAACATAGCTTTAATCTCTGGTTTGAGATCCGATCAATGTCCCGATATCAATCAACAGTCCTTAAAAAACGCGACGATCTTTCAGTATGCACAAGCAGCCGGCTACCAAACCTACTTCTTAGACGCACAATGTGAACCTGGAGTTTATGCCAATTTTATGCGAGATGAAGACTTCAAGTCGATTGACCATACATTCTATTCAAAAAGCATACCTGATATACCACACTTTGATAAAGATTCTGTCTTAGCAGAAGAACTGATTCGTGTTCTGAAAAGTTCAGAGCCCAGTTTCGTATATTTAAACAAGTACGGCGGGCACCCTAGCCTTAAGACAAGATTACTGTCGCCTACGCTCCCTGTCGTATCGAGGATTAATTACGTATGAAAACTGTTCCATCCGAAGTCGTTCTCGATGCCCTGAAGTGGCGCTACGCGGTTAAAGAATTTGAAGCAGGGAAGACGATTCCCGAGGAAACGATTGCTGCGTTGAAGGAGGCCCTCGTTCTGACGCCGTCTTCTTTCGGACTTCAGCCTTGGAAATTTATTTTCATCTCTGACCAAACACTGAAGGATCAGATGCCAGCGCTTTCATGGGGGCAGGCTCAGCCGAAGGACTGTTCACATATGGTCATCTTAGCGGTGAAGAAGGGTTACACTCGTGCAGATGTGGGAACCTTTATCGAGCGGATGGCGGAGGTGCGCGAGGTGACGGTGGAGTCACTCAACGGCTACGAACAGTTTGCAGGTGGCTTTGTTGATCAAGCGGTCGAGCAAGGTTGGGTCGACGACTGGGCAACGAAGCAAATCTACATCGCCTTAGGGCAACTCATGATGTCGGCCGCCCTGCTCGGGGTCGATGCGTGCCCGATGGAAGGCATCGCAAATGACGACTACGACAAGCTCTTGGGTCTCGATGCCGATGGCTATCATTCCGTCGTCGCGTGCCCTTTAGGCTACCGTGCAGAGAGCGACAAATACGCGAGCCTAGCCAAGGTACGCTACGCAGCCGATGACGTGATTCAGGACGTCTGAGTCTGAATTGAATTCAACCGGTTAGGCAGCCCTGCACGATCCAGTCTACTGATATGGAGGGTCCGGCTCCTGTCGGATCTCAGGCGCTCCCTCGACCTCAGGCGGACGGGCGAGCCCATCCCTCCAATGCGCGATTTCAGACAGTTCTGACTCTGGACAGATAACCGGCCACTGCGGCTCTAGACGACTGGCTGGAAAAGTGGTGCTGAAAATCGGCGTCTAAGAGACATTGTCCTTTTTCATGCGTTTCGAAGCTCGCGCCAAAATCTCGACGTAGCAGGTCTCAGCTTCCTCGGTGAGCGATTCGCCGATCGCCTTCGACAGCTCGGAGACATGCATCACTTTGGCAGTTTCAGCGTTCTCTCCGATTCGGCAGTCGAAGTCCCAAAAGTCAAAGCCCTCGGGGACGTCCTTCCGGCGCTCGCGCTTGAGATACTTGTTTACCTCGGAGCGGATCGCCTCGACGAGGCGTTCGGGTTTGGTTTTCGGATGCGTGAGCGGGAAAGTCTTCTTCATGAGTCGTGACTAAGCCAGCAACCTATCAGCACCTTCATAGCAAGGTTGAAAGCCTCAATGAGGTCGCTAATCTGTCTGAAAAGAGACGGTTGGAAACACACACAAAAGCTGCCCCCATGCGTGGAGGCAGCTAATCAAGCTCGGCAAATGCCGAGCTTTTGAAGCCGTTTACTAGCGCTAGAGACGCAGTCGTAAACGTGTCATGAATCTAAAGTCTTGGTGGGTAGCGCGTTGGCCAAACCCCTCCCGTAAACGGACAGTCATGAATCCATTCATTCCTATCAAGGGGCGTTTACCCTATATTCGCATATTAATTGCATTTATTTTATAACTCAATACCACCTAACGCAATGAAGTGCTTGTCTACTGAGAGGCTCTACTTTTGAAGGTTTCCTCATGGACATTGTGGTCGGCTCCGACCCTAGAGTCGGAGCCGACCCGCTCCCTATCCTCTCCCTTCCTCAGTTAGTCCTCTGAAATGTGCCTCAGCCCACCTGCATAAAAACGGAATATTATTATGCATTGAATTGCAAAAAGCGGTTTTTGGCAGCTACCTAAATCCCTCTCCACTCTTCTACCCTGAAGTTCCTATGAAAGTCCCCTCGATGACAACAGGGCCCAACCACCCGATGGCAGAACTCCGCAACCAGACCATCCATGCCTTCACTGATCTCCTCCTCCACGACATGGGGCCAGGGCTAGCAGACAACATGGCAGAAGGTGATGCTTCCGGCGCTGAATGGCGCACTGCTCCGCTCTGGAGCATCGGCCTGACTGCGGGCGTCAGCGGCGGCGAAGCCTATCTGCACGACGGCCGAGCACGCACCCTCGAAGAAGCGATCCTCTGGCATGGCGGCGAAGCTGAAGATGCTAAAGAAGCCTTCCGCACGATGTCCGCCTCCGATCGCGATGCGCTGGTCACCTATCTCCAGTCGCTCTAGGTTCCAGCTACTTCAAAACAACGAAAGCTCGACCCACTCTTTGGTGCTAAATTGATAGACCCAAGGGAAGGACGATTCGCTGGTCCACTGCCAGCCGCGTGACTGGGTGTAGAACGGAATCAATGACGTCTGTGGTGGAGTCTCCGATGCTTGAATTAACCTCTGAAAAACCAAAAGTGACCTGATAGAAACCACTTCCATGGATCGCATCAAAGACCGCCGTTACTTTGGTAATGTGATAGCTATATGGCCCCGCTAGCTTAATCCAGATCCTATTGAAGCTTACGTCTACCTCCGCTGTGCCCTGCTCGCCAAGAGGCAGAAGTTCTTTATCTATATCCACTGCATAGCGAAGATCTGCCCAATACCCTTCAGAGGAAAAAGGGTCTCTCTTATTGGTAACATAAGCCTCAACCTCCGCTCCCTCAAACGTCACTCATGTCTGTGCGCGCAGAGCCGGAACGAGCAGTGTCGCTACGAGGGCAAAAACTTCAATGGAGCGTTTGTTCATGGCTAGCTTTAGTTAAGCCAAAAATAAAACGTCCCTAACTTTCTACAGTGTAGTTTCAAAAAGTCGAGCCTTCTCGCGCCGTCTTGACTGAAGCACGCCGGATACGGTTTCAGAGTGTTCGAGGACTTTTTATGTTGCTAAGCAGAGCTTGTTCTAGTGTGCTATATTACAGCGGTGTGTAGCTCATTCAAACGTCTGTGTGTCCTAGGTCTTTTCGTTCTGGCGGTGACGACCACCCTACTCTTTCGATCGCAATCAAACGACTCGACTGGAACCGCTGCTCCCGATGCTAAAGAGATCAATCCAGGCTCTCCATTCACGCGTCCGCAGAGCGTGCCGTCAGTTTCAATTCAAACTGACAGTGTTTTGGTCACGATTGAAGCCGCTCCTGACGTTCCGCCAATTCGACCCTTATCCGAGCGCATGCGCTTCGACACAGAAGGACTCGAGGTCGTTGTGCATCCGGACGGACGCAAATCGCTTCATCTCCAAGGGCGATACATGCACATGGCGACAGCGGCCGTAGACGACGCGGGTAATAAGATCGCTGCCTGCACCTCGAACCATGATCACGTGCACGACATGCCTCGCTACGCGGTAACATCAGGTGCGACCACGCTTTCACAGATCCGCTAATTCCAGAGCGCTCTTGCTCGATTTGCTTGCCGTTGGTCTGGCCATCCTGCCGGCTCAAAATACCTCCGCGGCAACTTTTGTCCTCCAGAATGCCGACGGCACAGGGTTCGGGCTCAATGACACTACGTCGGCAATCCCTGTGGGAGGGAATCTTGGAACAACGATCGGTCAACAACGCCAAAACGTCGTAATGGAAGCGGGACGTATTTGGGGCCAGTATCTTGTGAGTGACGTACCGATCATCCTCCGCGTCGAATTTGAATCACTCAGTGGATCAATTCTGGCAGGGGCGGCCGCCGTCGATGTCGAGTCCGACTTTGCCAACGCCCCGCTACCGGACACCTGGTATACGATTGCCCAAGCAAACAGCCTCGCGGGTTTTGATCTTCAGCCGGGAAGCCCCGACATCGGTATCACAATCAACGCGAACAACGACGACTGGTACTACGGCTTCGATAGCAATGCAGCCTTCAATCAAACCGACATGCTCGATGTCTTGCTCCACGAGATCGCCCACGGTCTAGGATTCTTCACCCTCACGAGCTCGAACGGTTTCTTTTCGCAGAATCAGCCCGATGTCTTTGCCCGCCTCTTGTTTGACCAACAACTACAGGGCAGTTGGCCGGATCTCACCACTGGCGAACGCTTCAGCTCGGGCACCAATGGTCCCTTCCTCACCTGGCTAGGGCCAGCGACCGCCGCAGCCCAAGAGAGCATCTTGAATATCAATTTACAAAGCGTCTTCTCCCTCAACGCTTCTCTTCCCACTGGGGAACGCTACCCGCTGGCGTTCATAGCGGCCAGCTTTGGACCCGCTGCATTATCGAGCGGTTTTGAAGGCACCCTCGTCCTCGTCAATGATGGCGTGGGCGATCCTCGCGACGCCTGCGAGACCATCGCCAATGGAAGCGCCCTCAACGGCAACATCGCCCTCATCATGCGGCAGGACTGCAATTTCGCCGACAAAGTCTTCGAAGCTCAACTGGCAGGCGCAAGCGCGGTCCTCATCTACAACAACGTCGACACCGAGATCATTCCGATGGGCTTACCCCAGGGCTTCGACGATAGCGTTTTAAATATTCCAGCTGTGGCGATCTCCCGCCTCGATAGCATCGTCCTGCTCGATGCGCTCAACCAAGGATCGGTCACACTCACGACAGAGGCCCAATCCCCAGGAACGAACAATGGGCGTTTGCAACTCTACGCCCCGAGCTTCTTCGACGACGGCTCTTCCATCTCACACTGGTCGACAAGCGCCTCCCCCAATCTGCTGATGGAGCCCTTCATCAATCGTAACCTTCGAGACGATCTCGACCTCACCCTCACTCTGATGAAGGACCTCGGTTGGCAAGTGCTCGACATCCCGTATCCACATCTCACCTATGACCTTTGGGTGGAAGAAACGCTCCAAGGCGAGCCGCTCGACGCGCAGGGCGACGACCCCGACAACGACGGCGTCTCAAATATCGAAGAATACTTTTTCGCCGGAGACCCAAAGGTCGTGGACCCCGACATTCTACCGCTCTTCGAAATAAAGAGTCTTAATTTTAACTACAGCTTCACCCGCTCCCTCTTGTCTTCTGACCTCAGTTATGAATTTGAAGTATCGCACAATCTTCTGACCTGGACGACGGCGGAAGAAGGCAATGACTACGGCCTCATATCCGAAGCAGCCATCGGCACTCAGGCAGAAGAAGTCACGGTTCGCATTCGAGAGGGAACTGAGCACCCATTTCTACGACTGCGCATTTTCGCCACAGAGTGAGCCTTTTGAGGGGGATTGTCGGAGCGGCTGCGAACTCCGTAATTCCTTGGATCATTGCCTCCGCCGAACCGCCCGACGGCGTCGGCCAACGCTCGACGTCTCCACAGACGCGGCCTTCGACGACGTCAACGAGCGCCGCTTTAACCGAACCGCCACCGATATCGATGCCCAAGATTTCCATACCTTAGAGAGATCCATCCTTTTGCCGTTGTCAGCCACTGATTTCATTTCCCACAGGCCATATCCCCTCTTTCAGGTTTACTTCGGATCAAGATACAAAAATGCTCTCAATCTATGAAACTCGAACATGTTGCCCTAAATGTTAGCGACCCCATCGCGATGGCCAAGTGGTACTGTGAGCACATCGGCTTATCGATCGTCCGTTCGTCGGAAGAAGCCCCCTTCGCTCACTTCCTCACCGATGAGAGCCGAGACAGTATGATTGAGATCTACTGCAACCCACCTGACGCCGTCCCCGACTACGCTTCTTTGGATCCCCTCGTCGTTCATCTCGCCTTCACTTCAGAGGATCCCATCGCCGACAAAGCCCGCCTCGAAAAAGCAGGCGCTACATTTGCACTTGAAACGAGAACAAACACCGGCGGCCACCTCGTCATGATACGTGATCCCTGGGGCCTCTGCGTCCAACTCTGCAAGCGCGGCTCCAAGATGCTGTAGCACATTCGCGGCATAGCAGAGTTCACAACCCTATGATGACTTCGCCCTATCGGGCTTTCATCCCTTAGTCCCAGTTTTGGATACATAAAGCCGAATTGCCCCATGATTACCGGAAGGACATGATCGACGATCTCAACACCCTCTTTGTCTGTGCGACAAAACGAAGCGGCAGCACCTATATCTGCCGGTGGATGGCGCAGCAACCGGACCTGCCCTATGTCCGGGAATGGTTCCAGGCCTTTCAGATCAATGAGTCTCGCCGAAGTTACGGCCTGCCCCAAAACGTGCCGTTAGAGACGCTCATTGCAGAGATCCGGGAAAAAGAAAAAGAGGGCAACTGGTTTGGGATTAAAATCATGTGGGACAACCTCGTGGGCATCCTGAAAAAACGGACTGACCCGCGCTACAAGGAAGCCTCCCTTGAGGAACTCGTGAAGGCCTATTTCCCGAACGCGAAGTTCATCTGGATAACACGGGGAAACAAGGCGGCGCAGGCTGTCTCCCTCGTGAAGGCGCTCCAGACGGGCGTCTGGGAAGTGCGTCCGAATGGGCCAAAGCCCAAGCCGCGGGATCACACCCTGCGCTACAGTTTCCTCGGCCTCGAAGAGCAGCGAGAGATTGTCGCCGAAGAGGAGAACCAATGGGCGAGTTTCTTTGAGGAAGCCGGTATCGAACCGCTCAAGATTTCTTACGAAGCCTTTAAGGCGGATCCGCCAAAATACATCGCGCACATTCGTGAATTGATGGGGCTCGATCCAGCGGCTGAAGCGATACCCCCGAAAGCCGAAAAAGAAGTCGCCAAGACTCACGACGCGACGAACCGAATTTGGCTCGAAAAGCACGCCAGCGATCAGGCGATGCTCGAGAGCGCAATCTCACCACAGGCAGCCCTCGCCCCACCCCGTATTACCGGAGTCAGGCCACTAATCGAGGCGAAGAAACACCCTGAGCCAGAGCTCAATTGGGAATGTGAAGTGTCGTTTGCTAACGAAAACCCTGTGCCGTATCATAGGAGAGATGGCGCATCATCAGACGATTGGCCCCGGCTGACTGCACACTGGCGTGAAAAGCTAACCGGGAAGGTCACACTCACAGACATTCAAGAACTCCCTCAAGACATCCCGCCCGGCTTAACAACGAGCCCACTCATTCTCATCGCACCTTCCCAGCCCGGGCACTACGAGCTGACGCTAACAATTGAGGCCGCCGCAGGAGATACTCCAGCTTTCACTGCCGACATCGATTGCAATTATCCAAAGCCGCTCGACGCGCTCTACAAGCTTGTCGGGGAATTCGAGAACTACCATGGCGAGTGGATTTGCTCCCCGTGGTTTGGGTTTATTTTCGTTCCTGAATACCCGTGGATTTACCACGACATACATGGGTGGCTCGAATGTCCGCAGGAAGATACCGACGATGCCTCAGACGAACTCACTTTCAGTGACGCCGGTCTCGGGACTTGGACCACCACTCGCCACGGCTACCCACTGATTCACCACAAGCAGACGGGCAAGACGCTTAAGTTTCTCCGTGTTGATGACGATCAACGCATCTTCGCAGATGAAAACGGAGTCGAAATCAACGCAGTCAAGACCATCGCCAGCGACTAACCTGCGAGGAGCGTAGGCAGTATTGAACAAACCATTGCCCAAAGATATCTTACTGTTATCTTAAGCACCCTTAACTCTCAGTCTCTTTATGAAAAAACTCCTAATTATTTTAGCTATTCTGGCGGTCGTCTTCATCGGACTCGTCTACTTCGTCGGCGGGGCGTCCTTGAACAAAGGCATTCAAGCCGCTACCCTGAAATTCGGCCCACCGCTCACTGGAACAGAGATCGAGCTAGCAGGTGTTCACATCTCCCCTCTCAGTGGTAGTGGTGTGATATCCGGGCTACTCATCGGTAATCCTGAAGGCTTTAAAACCGAGAAAGCATTCAGCGTAACAAAAATGGAGATCAAGCTCTCCCCCAAATCTCTTCTCAGCGATACGATCGAAATCGAACGTATCCTTATCGACGCTCCTGAGATCATTCTCGAGCGGGCGAATGGGACCACTAACCTCCAGCAGATTCAGGACAACATCGCCGCAGCCACAGCTTCTGGCGACTCAGAGGATCCAGAAGCAGACGAGGTTCCTGCTGAAGAAGGAGAACCGATTAAGCTTTCGATCAAGGAGTTCGTTTTGAGCAATGCCAACGTCTCTGTATCCATTCTCGGACAAAGCCAGTCGCTGAACCTTCCTACACTTCGTCTGACAGACCTTGGGACTGAGCAGGGCGGAGTTTCGCCCGACGAAATCGCGAAGGAAGTCATGAAGGCCATCACCCGAGCGGTGGGCCAAGCGGTTGCAGACATGGGCACCAAAGCACTTCAATCTCCAGACCTCATCAACGATGTGAGCGAAAAGCTGGGTGGCTTCCTCAACAGGAAAGACAAAGAAGAAGAACCTGCGAACGCCGAGTAATCGGCATCAACAGATTTGAGTAAAAAGAAAGCGCAACCAGAACCCTGGTTGCGCTTTTTCTATAAAGCTATCTGAGGCGAGAAACTCGCCTGCTCGCGAACTGCTTAAACGTTGATCGCGATATCGACGCCGGCCGGGAGGTTCAGCTTCTTAAGCTCGTCAACCGTCTGGGCTGTCGGCTCGACGATGTCGATCAAGCGCTTGTGTGTGCGTTGCTCGAACTGCTCCATCGCCTTCTTATTTACGTGAACAGAGCTGTTGACCGAGAGCTTCTCGATCTTCGTTGGCAAAGGCACGGGACCCGCAACACGGGCGCCGGAGCGCTTTGCTGTATCGACGATGTCCGCCGCGCTTTGGTCAATGATGCGATAGTCGTAGCCTTGAAGGCGAATGCGTATGCGTGGTCCACTCATAATATAAAGAACGAAGTTTGGGTTTTAGTTACTTGAGAGAAAGTTAAGCGCGCGCAGGTGCACGGCCAGTTGTTTGTACGATTTTATTGAGAACATTCTGCGGAACCTCTTCAAATTGGTCCGGCTCCATCGAATAAGAGGCGCGGCCCTTGGAAAGAGAGCGCACATCCGTGGCGTAGCCAAACATCGCCTCGAGCGGCACTTGGGCAGAAATTTTTGTCAGGCTACCTTTTGCAGTGATTCCATGAATCACTCCGCGACGACGGTTGAGATCTCCGACGATGTCACCCTGATATTCGTCGGGCGTCTCGACCTCGACCTTCATGATCGGTTCGAGCATGACAGGTGAAGCGGCGTCCATCGCTTCGCGGAAAGCAAAAATACCTGCCATTCGGAAAGCCATTTCCGACGAATCAACGTCGTGAAAGGAACCACTAATGAGGCGGACTTTAATATCAACGACAGGATATCCAGCCACAACACCAGTGAGTAAGGCCTCTTTGATCCCCTCTTCAGTTGGCTTGATGAATTCCTTCGGAATCACGCCAGCTAGAATCTCGTTGGAGAACTCGTAGCCTTTGCCACGTCCGTTGGGTTCGATTTTGATGACCGCGTGGCCATACTGTCCGTTGCCACCAGACTGACGGACAAATTTGTGGTCACCATCGCCGATGGCGCGAATCGTTTCGCGATAGGATATCTGCGGTTTACCGACGGCTGCTCCAACTTTGAATTCGCGCAGGAGGCGGTCACGGATGATGTCGAGGTGCAGCTCGCCCATACCTGAGATGATCGTCTGCCCTGTTTCTTGGTCGGTGTTGACCGCAAAAGTAGGGTCCTCTTCCGCCAGACGCTGAAGCGCGAGCGACATTTTTTCCTGATCTGCAGTGGTCGCAGGCTCAACTGACATCGAAATGACCGGCTCCGGAAATGTGGGTGGCTCTAGAACGATATCCAATCCCTTTGCTACAAGCGTATCACCCGTGCGCACATCCTTGGGCCCAATCAGCGCCACAATGTCGCCCGAATAGGCAACATCGATGTCCTCACGGCGATCCGCGTGCATCACGACGAGCCGACTTATACGCTCAGTTTTTCCGGTGCGTTGATTGATCAGAGCAGCTCCCTTTTTGAGACTCCCCTGATACAACCGAAAGAACACGAGGCGACCCGTGAAGGGATCCGTAAAAAGCTTAAAGACTAATCCTGCGAGCGGCTTAGCATCGTCAGGCGAGACCACGAGTGTCTTGGACTCATCGTTGAGCGACATTCCCTTTTGCGGCGGGATATCAAGCGGGCTTGGCAGATAATCAACGACCGCATTGATCAGCCGTTGAACCCCTTTATTTTTAAAGGCTGATCCGGGCAAAACACCCACAACTGAATGCGTAAGGGTCGCCGCGCGAATCGCTATACGCAGTTCGTCCTCCGAGATCTCTTCGCCTTCGAGATATTTATCGGCCACACCATCGTCGACCGATGCAATCTCCTCGATGAGCTTCTCGCGGTATTTCGCTGCCTCTTCGGCGTGCTCAGCGGGGATCTCCTCTTCAGCAAATCGCGTCCCTTGGCCCTCCTCTTCGTAATGGATGGCCTTCATCGTCACGAGATCGATCAGACCCCGAAAGTTCTCTTCGGCCCCGATCGGCAAGAAGAGTGGCAACGCATTGGCACCGAGCTTTTCGCGAATTTCCTCAACTGCAGCGAGGAAGTTGGCACCGGTGCGGTCCATCTTGTTTACAAAACAGATGCGTGGAACGCTATACTTGTCCATCTGCCGCCAGACCGTCTCGGACTGAGGTTGGACACCCGCAACTGCGCAGAAAACGGCTACAGCGCCATCTAAGACTTTCAGTGAGCGCTCTACTTCCGCAGTGAAATCAACGTGCCCGGGCGTATCGATGATGTTGATGCGGTGCTCAATGCCCGCAAACGGCCCTTCCGCATTCGTCCATTCAGTCGAAATGGCAGCCGAAGTGATCGTAATACCACGCTCACGTTCCTGTTCCATCCAGTCCGTTGTAGCGGAGCCTTCATGAACTTCACCGATCTTATGGATCTTGCCGGTGTAAAACAGGATACGCTCAGTCGTCGTCGTCTTGCCCGCATCAATGTGAGCAGCGATTCCAATATTTCTCTGGAATTCAAGCGGCGACAAACGATCGGCTGAGTTAGCCGGCGAAAGTGAGGTATCCTCAGCAAAAGCCATAATCGTAAACGTGCTTGAATTAAAAAGAACAATGAAAGTCCGCCCGATCAGGGACGGATCACGGGCGAACGCCCGCTACCAACGAAGGTGTGCAAAGGCGCGATTCGCCTGAGCCATCCGGTGCATGTCGTCTTTTTTCTTAACGACCACACCCGTGTTATTGTAAGCGTCGAGAATCTCAGCAGCGAGGTTCTCATGCATCGAGCCGCGACGACTGCGAGCAGCCCCCACAAGCCAGCGAAAAGCAAGGCTCTGTTGACGCTCAAAAGGAATTTCCAAAGGCACTTGGTAAGTTGTTCCACCTACGCGGCGGCTCTTCACTTCGAGCTTTGGACGAATGTTCTCCAATGACCCCAAGATAAGGTCGATTGGATCGCCCTTCTCGAGTTTTTCACTCACGCGCTCGAAAGCACCATAAACGATCTTTTGAGCGATACTCTTCTTGCCGTCATTCATGACGACATTGATGAGGTGGCTCACGAGTGGACTATTATAACGGGAGTCCGGCAAATGCTGGCGCTTTTCAGCTCTACGACGACGTGACATGGGAAAATGGGATCAGTTGATGATTACTTACTAGCTTTAGGACGCTTTACGCCATACTTCGAGCGGCTGCGGCGGCGCTTATCAACACCTGTGCAGTCTAGGGTACCACGAACGATGTGGTAACGAACACCTGGAAGATCCTTAACACGACCACCACGCACGAGAACAACACTGTGCTCCTGTAGGCTGTGGCCTTCGTCAGGGATGTAAGCGATGACCTCAAATCCACTCGTAAGACGCACCTTAGCTACCTTACGAATAGCCGAGTTCGGCTTTTTCGGGGTGCGGGTCATGACTTGGGTGCAAACACCACGGCGGAAAGGGTTAGCCTTCAGCGCAGGCGATTTGCTCTTCTCGGCCTGAGCGGCACGAGGACGGCGTACGAGTTGATTGATGGTTGGCATCTGGAAAGGGCTCGAAATCTAGAGAAAAACGGAGAAAAGATGCTTAATCCGAAGGCGAAGCAAGCCTTTTCACATAAAAATCTCCACCCATTTAACCTGAATCATGGCCAACCCCTCCTAGGCCCCCACAAACACTCATTATTTTTGCGCCTTTAGCCGGGACTCTTTCAGTTCATCTACCAGCTCAGGCAATCGAATCCAGCGCTCTTCATCCATCAATTTAAAGAGTGGATACTGCTTTGAATTCGTCCAGATCCATCCGAAAGACGGAGCATTAAAGAAATAGGAGTCCTCTGACGCCCCAGGACCACTGCACCAAACCACGCCAAGCCCTGAATGCGTAATCTTCGGAAATTCACTCACGTCAGCGCGCCCAAACCAGCCACTCATGGCGCCCTCTAATTGACCCGATACTCCGAAGTATTCAGCCGCTTTGGCACCGACCTCACCTGCCCATGCCTCTACTTTGGCTTCGGTCACCGTTCCTAAAAGGCCTCCATTCGAACCCCTTGCGAGGTAAACCCTCAATCGGTAATCTCCAGGCGCTTTAGGGGTAGATATGACAATGCCAGCCTCAATCGAACTATTCGGATCCACCGGTTCCTCCAGCGGAATCGCATTCAGACCATACTCTTGGAGCGCTGGATCTGTCACATCGACGCCACTCCCATCGCTCCACCCATACTTTAAGACCAGCCAATCGCTCGCATCCAATTTCCCAAAGGGCTCTAACCCTTCTGGACCATCGCTATGGAGCCTCGCCTTACAACAGACTTTCGTATTCGCGCCCACACTTAATGGCAAATTCAAAAGCTCGATAGCAGCATCAATTTTCGAATCTTCGACAGCAGCTCTCTTCCCTCCATCTTTCAACCCGTTCTGCAGGGTCTCGAACTGACTAGACCAACTGGCATTGATGCTGTCCGCCATTTTGGTATGAATATTCTTAGACGGATCCACTTCTCCGTCTAATTCGATGCCGCAGTGGTCTAAAACTTTTTCCACCGTCCCAACGTAGTCCGAGATGAATTCTTCGTAACAAACCTCGAAACTAGGAATTTTATTCTCCTCGAAGAATGCCGCCCAGGCCGCCTCCTCCGCTTCTATTGTCTGGAGGTATTTGAAAATCGATGAATAAGAAAAGAAAAGGGTGTCCGCATCTAGACGCCTATTCTTCTGCGTATTTGACCACTTATTCGACTGGAGCGCCTTCGCAAATGACACTGCCTGCTGGAGGCGATTTCGGCGGTGAATTCGAATGAAATAGGGCTGCGGAAAAACTTCCTTGAGCGCCTTGTATGGATCAATCTCACCCTTCGCCGTAAGACTAGGGAGTTTCGCTAGATCGGCCAGCATGAGCTTGATCCCAAACACCCCGTTCGGCGTTTGCTCAGCCTCTTGAACCCCCAAAAAATAATCCTTCAAGCTGAGTTCATCTGTGCGGTACTTGACCTTTTTGTCCGGATTCAAGCCTTCCGGAGTGCAACCACTCATCGAAGCGCCCCGCCTTCCACGTCGCGGCCAGCGCATGACAAAAGAAACTGCTTCCAGTGCGTGGAAGCGCACAAACAAGGATTGATTTTTTGGGTCGTGAATCTGACACAACGTGCTAGAGCTTGCGATTCAGGACAACAAGATGGAGAGAAGCAATAAGATTCTTCCGCATTCACTTTATCAATCGACCGAGTAGTAGCTTTCAATTACAGAAGAATCCCTAAGTTGATCCATATACTTGCGCATCACAGCTTCAAATTCAGGCGTTTCTCGAATTGAATCAAACTTCGGATCAACCAGAAACAATCCCACAGTAAACCCATTTTGAGTCGATAGGATTTGGTCAATCAACTGAGCCGACTCTTCGGCCATTCCAAGATGCGAATAGGTGTATGTACAATCAAAGAGTGTATCAAAATAGTCTCGATAGTGTCGCGTAGGGTTAGCCGCTTCCAGCGCCGCTTCAATCCATTCTAAAGCCTCATCCTTATCACCTAAGAGCGCCAAGCCCTCCGCATAGGCTATCGCATATCTATCCGGCGAAAAACGCTTCATCCACCTACCTTTAAGTGACGTCTCCAACTCATTCAGGTAGCTCTTTAAATAGGAATTCGCGAGACTTCTATTCCCTGCTTTAAGATAATGCCAAGAGCGAATGATAGCCAGATCTTGCTGCATAACCCAAAACGTATCCGCTGTATCAATACTCGATAGGTGATCGATCACTTCATCGTACTTACGTTGCATTGTAAGGACGGACCGCGAGACAAACCCCGGGAATTCTGTTTCCCCTGCCAGCCTATCGTAAACTTCAACAGCTTCATCAATCGAACCTTCATCTAATGAAGTATTGAAGGCCTTCATAACTAGAGCGAAAGCAATGATATCCCTATCACCATTCTGCTCAGCATTTCTAATTCCCTCATCTAGTGTCTCATGGACTTTTTCTCTATTTCGATTTGATCGATAGACCTCTACCCTCTCGCGAAAATTCACATATGAACCCTGCTCTTCCGCCCTCCCAATAAGACGTTGAGCGGCAAAGTTTTGCCCCGTATTTAAATAAGCTGTCGCAAGCAAATTGTAAGGCCACGGCTGTATATGCTCCGGCTCTGAAGCCTCATAATTCTCAAGGGCTTTCTTGTAGTAGAAGATTGCTCTATGCGGGTTGTTTTCATACAAATTGTAGTAATCTCCTGCGACAATATTAGTCTCATAATCATCGGGCAAAACAGAAATCGCTCGCTGACTAGCCAAATAGATTTCCTCATGCCATACAGGATCATATTGATTGCGAAAACCTTTCCAGACAGCGTTTCCAAAAATAGATACAAAGACTCTATGAGCCTCTGGATTATCGGGATCCAGACGCAGCACTTCTTTTTGCATTTCAAGCAAGGGAACAAATAACTTCGTCTCTGGTTGATTATCATCCCAATAGTTTACCAACATGCCTTCACGTTCAGTCGTGATACGAGCGATCAACGCCTCTCTTTCAGCCTTGGCCGCTCCATGTGCGGAAAAAGTTCCTTCAAGCACGCGATAAGCATCGATTGCTAATTCGTAGGCTGCGCGCTTCTGAAAAACCAACAGATCTTCATATTTACGCAGACTTTCATCATAGGTCTTTGCCCAAAGATGATTATCCGTCTCCGCCTCGATCAATTGGACCGTGATTCGCAGTTTGCTGTTAACTGCCTGAATGCTGCCTTCAATGACAAAATCGGCACCAATCGTGCGCCCAATTTCAGGAATCGTCGGGCGATCGGCTCGGAACTGCATGATTGATGAACGCGAAATCACGTCCAAAGGATCCATCTCCGCTAATGTTGTAAGCAGTTCTTCATGTAATCCCTCCCCCGCTACGCGAGTTTCAGCACCGTCGCCAATTACATCAAAGGGTAAAACTGCGATCGTCCCTAAAACATACGGGCGTTCAGCCGATGAAGCCGCTAGCCTTACATCCGTGGAATCCGAATCAGTATGAACGCCAAAGTAGAATATGAGTGATAGGGCCCCGAAAATCACCGTCGGGAGACCCGCTGCCCACGCAATTGTTAGCAAATTACGCTTTGTGCTGAGCTCTTTGTCGTCCGTATCCGATGCTGTTCCTTTCGCAACTTTCGCTGTTTTGATGCCATCCGGTGTCAGCTCGAAGGCCCAGCCAATGACTAAAGCGATCGGAAAACCAAGAATTAGCATGAGAACTACAAAGCGATAGGCCCAGACTGGAATGCCAAAGCTGGCGAAGGTGCTGCTCGCCACCTGGATGATGAGCTAAGCTACAACCGCGTAAGTAGCTGCTAGTCGAAAGACTTTACGACGTTTCAGCTCCGAAAAGAATCCACGCTTCCCTTGGGAGCCTTGCTCAGGAGTTTGTTCTTCTGGTGAAGACATAAAAATAGACGCTTACTGCAAAAGCACAGAGCAAAAGATCGCATTTCACGAACACCAGCAAGGATGATTCTCCCCCCTCGTTTTCCCAGACGAGACATTCGAGGTCTGAAAGCATGAAGCCCCGACGCTTCCTTTCGGATGCGCCGGGGCACAATACTGGCAATGACCTACTCTCACACCGCATCGTGGCGGCACTACCATCGGCGGCTACGGGCTTAACGCTGGTGTTCGGGATGGGAACCGGTGTTTCCCCGCGCCTGTATTCACCAGAGTGTAATCCTCAAGTGAGTCGTTCAGGTACGACGGTAGTATGTGAGTCATTGCAATGAACAACTCTTGGAAATATATAATTTAGCCCATGTAGGTAATAAAAACGTCTGATTTTGCAA
This sequence comes from uncultured Puniceicoccaceae bacterium, assembly GCA_963933835.1. GTDB lineage: Bacteria > Verrucomicrobiota > Verrucomicrobiia > Opitutales > Oceanipulchritudinaceae > CAWVVV01. The sequence goes on from CAWVVV010000007.1 coordinate 83,102, forward strand.
ACTAGGTTTAATAAAACTAAACCTAACGAGTAATTAGTACTGGTAAGCTCAATACATCGCTGCACTTACACTTCCAGCCTATCAACGTGGTGGTCTACCACGACTCTTCAGGGAGTCCTTGTCTTGGGAATCGCTTGGCGCTTAGATGCTTTCAGCGCTTATCGGTTCCGTGCTTAGCTACCCGGCGCTACTGCTGATGCAATAACCGGAACACCAGAGGCACGTCATTCACGGTCCTCTCGTACTGATGAATGAACCCCTCAAGACTCCTACGCCCACAGCGGATAGAGGACCGAACTGTCTCACGACGTTCTGAACCCAGCTCGCGTACCACTTTAATTGGCGAACAGCCGAACCCTTGGGACCTTCTCCAGCCCCAGGATGTGATGAGCCGACATCGAGGTGCCAAACCCCGCCGTCGCTATGAACGCTTGGGCGGGATCAGCCTGTTATCCCTAGCGTACCTTTTATCCTTTAAGCGATACCGATTCCACATTCGAATACCGGATCACTTTGGCCTGCTTTCGCAACTGCTCGACTTGTAGGTCTCACAGTAAAGCCTCCTTATACCAATATGCTCTAGAGCCCGATTACCGACCGGGCTGAGGAGACCATCGCAACCCTCCGTTACTATTTAGGAGGGGACCGCCCCAGTCAAACTGACCCGCTAACACTGTTCCCCAGCCGGATAACGGCTTGGGGTTAGATACCTAATAATTCAAGAGTGGTATTTCACGTGTGGCTCCACACTACCCTGAAGTAGTGTCTCAATGCCTCCCACCTATTCTACGCATAAAGAATCAAGTACCAATATCAGCTTACAGTAAAGGTGCATAGGGTCTTTCCGTCCTGCTGCGGGTATGCGGCATCTTAACCGCAACTACAATTTCACTGAGCATCTCTCTGAGACAGCGTCCAACTCGTTACTTGATTCGTGCAGGTCGGAACTTACCCGACAAGGAATTTCGCTACCTTAGGACC
>CAWVVV010000008.1:0-46451 GCA_963933835.1 uncultured Puniceicoccaceae bacterium
GTCGATTAATTCCTCGAACACTTGCGAATCATGCACGCTCGCTGGCGGCGGCGCGTAGCCACTGACCAGCTTACTCTTCGCATCCACTTTCGCGTGATTTTTGTAACCGTAGTGCACCTCGTGGTTCTTCTTTGCCCAACGAGCCTCGCAATCCTTTTGGCGTCCTACAGCGGTGTTTGGATCGAACTCTGCGGGGCGCTCTCCTTCCTTGATTTGTGCATTTTGTTCACGAGTGTTGCGCTGGCGTGGAGCTGCAACAAAACTGGCGTCCACGATACTACCTTCTTTAGCCAACATACCTTGTCCCTCAAGTAGTTGACCGAAACGCTCAAATATCTTGCGACTCCCGTCGCGACCGTCCTTCTCTAATGACTGTCTAAAGTCCCAGATCGTCTTTGCATCTGGAACGCTATCACCAGGCTGTAAGTCAAGAAACTGCATGAAGCTGAAGCGATCCATAATCTGAAACTCCGCTTCGTCGTCACTCAATGCGTAATACTTCTGCAGCACCAAAACCTTTAGCATCAGCACGACATCAAAGGGTGGGCGCCCGCCCTTTCTTAGGTCGCGCACGTCATAGCCCAACAGTGTTTCCAAATCCGATCGAAAGAGTTCCCAGTCGATCACCGCATTGAGCTTATTGATGCCCTTGACTGTGCGCATTACCTCCTGCTGATGGTCAAGCATGCTGAACAAATCATTATCTTTCTTGGGATTTCGGTATTTCATGTTTAAAGAATAGATACTAGGCAAACGATGTAAAGATTAGAAATGAAAAGATTCAACAGTTAAGGGGAGGTTTCCAGAGGTGCCCTTAGGTTAGTTGACATGAAGTTTGGAACTCCACGCTCGATCATAGGTCTAATGAGAGGACTTGCCGCAATCCTTTGGCTCGCTTGCTTGCCGGCAATGGAGGCGCAAGACCGAGATTTGGAGGTAGCTGGAAATCTGCGCACACAAATCCCTCAGGATTTAAAGGGCCTGCACCTGTCTAATCCCTACGCGGCGATTCTCGTCGAGGTCAACAGCGCGGGTGAGGTGCTCGATATGACGCGACGCACTTCGGGCTCATAGATAAGGCGATCAAGGTCGTTAAAAAGGTTAAGTTCCTCCCCGCGATCGTCGATGGAGAGCCGCAAGGATCTCGGACGAAAGTGTATGTGAATTTCTACGACATCGAACAGCAAGCTTGGCGGAACGGAAGTGGGTATCTCCCACAGGGTGGCTCTGTTTCAGATGCACTCGACCGTCGTGTCTACGAAGCCTCGGCTGAGAAATTTGTCTTCAGGGAAAGCAAGGTACCTGCCCTCGATCACCCGCTTCGAGTCGTGACGAGCAAACTCCGCGTCTACACCTCCGAAGACGGCGTACCGCGCCATGGCAGCTGTCTTGTCGAATACTACGTTGGACCTGAGGGGAAAATACATTTTCCGCGTGTCTTGGAGAGCGACCATGACGACTTGAGTTATAGTGCTTTACTGACACTTGAGGTAACTGAGTTTGAGCCCCCGCGCCGGGGCGGTAACCCCACCTATGTTCGGGTCCATCACCCCTTCAACTTTAAGAAAAAGAAAAAAAAGGCCTCGAATTAATCGTGCTCTTGACGGAGAGCTTCGAGTTCATCCCATCGCGCGTATTTGGTCGCAAGGAGCTCCTCGACCTCTTTGTTTCGGGCTTGCAGCGACGTCACCTTATCGGGGTATTCCTGATACAGTTTAGGGTCCGAGAGCTGTTCTGCGATAGTGGCTTGTTCTTCGTCTAGCTTTTCAATTTCGCCGGGGATGGCTTCGAGTTCCCAACGTTCGCGATTGAGAAACTTGCGTTGTTTAGTCGAGCGTTTTGCTTTTGCCTCTGGCGCCTTCGAAACGAACTTTCGGGGCATTGCCGTGGCGGAAGCCGTATCTTGCGCCAGCCAGTCGCTATAGCCGCCGATGAAGGGTTTGATGTCCCCATTGCCATCTAAGACAAGCAAGTCCGTCGCGACATCATCGAGGAAGGCGCGATCGTGGCTGACAATGAGAACCGTTCCAGAAAAATGGCTAATCTGCTCCTCGAGAAGATCGAGTGTTTCGAGGTCGAGATCGTTCGTTGGTTCGTCGAGGACCAGGACATTCGCTGGTTGGGTAAAGAGTCGAGCAAGGAGGAGACGATTGCGTTCACCGCCAGAGAGCATGCTGATCGTGCTACGGGCGCGATCTGGCGGGAAAAGAAAATCCTGCAGATAGCTCATGACGTGTTGGGAGCGTCCGCCGATCGTTACGGTTTCATTTCCGTCAGCGATCATATCTACGACAGTGCGACTTTCATCGAGTTGGTCGCGCAGTTGATCGAAGTAGGCAATCTGCAACTTGGTGCCGTGAGTGACGGTGCCGCTCGTTGGTTGAAGTTTGCCGAGGAGCAGTCGGAGGAGGGTCGTCTTGCCGGCACCATTGGGCCCAACGATACCCACCTTGTCGCCGCGCTCGATAAGGAAGGACAAGTGTTCGATCGTTGGCGGGTGGTCCTCGTAAGCAAAGTGGAGGTCTTCAACTGCTATGACTTTCGCGCCCGATCGTTCTGCCGCTTCGATCCGTAGGTGCACTGTACCCATCTTTTGACGACGTGACTGATGATCGAGGCGCATTTGCTTGAGGGCACGCACCCGGCCCTCGTTTCGAGTGCGACGAGCCTGGATGCCTCGGCGAATCCAGCGCTCTTCTTCGGCTAGCTTCTTGTCAAATTGAGCGGATTGGGTTGCCTCAGCCTCGAGCCATTCTTCTTTTCGCTCCAGATATTTGCGGTAGTCGCAATCCCAGCTGATCAACCGTCCGCGATCGAGATCGAGTATGCGGGTCGCAAGGGCTTGGAGAAATGCACGGTCGTGGGTGACGAATAGAAGAGCTCCTCGAAATCGCTCCTTCAGGTATCTTTCCATCCACCGGATTGATGGGATGTCGAGATGATTGGTTGGCTCATCAAGAACGAGCAAATCTGGTTCAGAGACAACCGCTTGTGCTAGAATAACGCGTCGCTTCATTCCGGCCGAAAGGGTGTTGAATGGCTCGTCGCCAGACAGTTCCATCTCGTCGAGAAGGCGATCGACCTTTGTCATCACTTCCCATTCGGCGAGATCCTCGTGATCGAGACCGGAGGAAACAACCGTCTCAATCGTTCCTTCGATCACATCGGGAATTGCTTGTGGGAGATAAGCCAGTTTGCGACCGGGTGCGAGTTGGATTTCTCCGCGGTCAGGCGGATGTATTCCAGCGATGATTTCCAGGAGGCTGGTCTTTCCGGTCCCATTTCGACCGACGAGACAGGCGCGGTCATTCTCGCGAATTTCGAGACTGAGTTCATCGAGCAATGGAGCGCCTCCATAGCTTAAGGTGATCTTACGGAGCGAGAGCATTAGCGGTCTTTGGTGGACACAAGTTTGATCACTCGCTCCTCCGGTGAAGTGATCTCAATTCTCAACCAGTAACTGTCGGCAGGTATCCAATCCTCGATACGTTCAGGCCATTCGATGACGAGGCAGTATGGCTCGTTGAGAAACTCGTCGAGCATGAGTCCTTCGACGGCTTCCGGACTTTGCAGTCGATAGGCATCGACGTGCACTAGTTGGCGCGAGCCTTCATACATGGAAACGAGATTGAAGGTGGGACTCTTAACCGTTTGGTTGATTTTCCACGCTTTCGCGAGGGCTTTGACGAAGGTGGTCTTCCCTGCTCCGAGGTCGCCTTGGAGGGCGAGAATAGTATTTTTTGGAAGCGAAGACGCGACTTCATGAGCGATCTTTGCCGTTTCTTCTGCGGAGCTTGAAACGCGACCTTCCTTTAGGCTATCGAAAATGCTCATACGCTTCTCCGTAGTTGATTGGTTGGTCGGTCTTGGCGTCAATGATTTGCCCGGTTGCGTTTGGTCGTGTCACGACTCTTCCAATACATGAAAGCCGAGTTTTAAAATTTGTCTCCCAGTTTAATAGGCAACCATCCCCGATCCAGTCTGAGGAGGTGGTGAAGAGTAGCTCATAGTCTTCCCCGTCAGTGAAGGCGGCGGCTAAGGGGTGGGGGGCCTGCTGTGCCTGATCTCGTAACGGAATTGCGTTCAAATCGATCTCAGCCGCAAGGCCATCGGATAAGAGCGTCGGGAGGTCTTTAGCTAGGCCGTCAGTAACGTCGATCATGCTATGAACGGCGGCCTCGTTTGCCAAATATTGGCCCTCTTTAAGGCGAGGTCGGAACTCGGCGTGGTGCCCATGGATGGAGCCGCCAAGTTCGCCTGTGACCCAGATCAGATCACCGGACTCAGATGCGCCCCGCAAAACGGGTCGGGCTGCAGTGCCGTTGAGGGTGAGATTGAAACCGAGAAAGTCATCAGTCTGAGTCAAATCTCCGCCGACGATGAGAACGCCCCATTCACGCGCGCATTCGCGCAGGCCCGTTACGAATTGTTCTATCCAGCTAATCGAGGTGTTCGAAGGAAGAAATCCTGCCAAGACCGCCACGCCAGGCTGGCCACCCATCGCAGCGATGTCGCTGAGGTTTCGCTTGAGCAGTTTTGCGCCAGCGAGTTCGGCCGAAAGTGAATCGTCGAAATGACGACCGTAAACAAGGCTGTCTGTAGTGAGAAGATTGTGACGAGGCTCTTTCAGGACGGCGGTGTCATCGCCCATGCCAAAGGGTGTGGGTGGGGCACACTCTTTGAGCCATCGCCTGATGTTTTCGATCAGTTGGGACTCTCCAAGGTGCTTTACTTGGTCGTCAATTATTTCTGTGAAAGGTGAACTCACAGGGCGGATGCAACTTCAGGGAAAAACCATACCAGGAGGATCGTATTCGCATTGAAGATCATATGAATAATGATCGGGACACGAATGTTGCCAGTTAGATAGTAGGCGTAGCAGAGCGCGAATCCAAGTAGACTGAGAGGAACGATCCCGAAGAGGCTAAGGTGGAGAGCGCCAAAGAGCACAGAGCTGATGAGTGCGGCTGGCAGAGTCCCAGTTTTACTGAGTAAGTAACGAAAAACGCCTCCGCGGAAAACCAGTTCCTCACCAATGGGAGCTAGCACGGCGGCGACAAACATCATGCCGAAGAAAATGGCTGGGTTGTCAGCGTTTTCCGAAAAGATCAGAACGGCATCTTGTTTTTCTGGCGAGACCGGTAGCCCGAAGTCTGCAAGCGTATTGAGCAGAAATGTCCATCCGAGGGTAATGATATTAATGATCGGAAAGGCGGCGAGGAGTAGAACGAAACTGTAGCCTACTTGTTGATACAGGCTTAGCGAGCGCGTATTTATAGGGCCATCGCTAAAAGCATGCCGAGCGTTAGCCCAACTGGTGAATAAAAGAATGAAGCCGCCCTGCATGACAGCGCCCGAGCATATTATAAAGAGACCAAGATTGTCGTCGATCGGCAGCTCGCCTCCAGGGAAGTAGCTCATGAGCTTCTGGCCGATGACACCCGCAAAAAGCGAGATGCAGACGATGCCCCAGGCAAAAAGCCCGAAATCCCACCTTGAGAGACGCCATGCACCCGGTGCTCTTCGCAGAGTTAGCCACGTTTTCCAGTTTTTGGAGACATAGAAAATAGATGCGATGCCACTGAGAAAGATGAGCGTAGCATATAGCTCATACACGCCGAGGCTCGCTTCGGCTGTTGTGGAGGTATCCATCTCTTCCTAGGCGTCCCGGAGGATGCGTTCTCCATCCCAGATGAGCTCGCCGGCGACAAAGGTTGCTTTCACCTTACCGCGCAGAGTCTCTCCATGCCATGGGCAGTTCGATGACTTGCTTTGAAACGCGTCAGCATCGACAACCCAGGCTTCATTCGGATCAAAGACCACGACATCAGCATCAGCCCCAGTTGAAAGGGTTCCTTTCTCTAAGCCCACGATCTTCGCCGGTTCATTGGTGAGGCGGCTGATGAGAAAGCTTAGATCGCAACGGCCGCTGTGGACGAGCACTTCGAGGCAGGATCCGAGGGCGTTTTCCATCCCGATGATTCCGAAGGGTGCGTTGTCGAATTCACAGTCTTTATCGTCACTGGTGTGGGGGGCGTGGTCGGTCGAGATGATGTCGAGGGTACCGTCGAGCAGGCCTTCAATGACTGCCTGCCGATCTTCCTCGGTGCGCAGAGGCGGGTTCATTTTGAAATTCGTGTTGTAGTCTTTGCAGCTCGCATCAGTGAACGCCATGTGGTGAGGCATGGCCTCACCGCTGACACGAATGCCACGCTTTTTCGCGCGGCGAATGATGTCGACTCCGTAGGCAGAGCTGACGTGTTGCATGTGGATGTGGGCGCCGCTGTAGTGAGAAAGAACTACATTACGTGCGATCACCATGTCTTCCGCGGCTGCTGGCCAACCTTTGAGCCCGAGGCGGAGAGACCACTCGCCTTCGTTCATTACGGAACCACGTGTCATCGCAGCGTCCTGACAGTGGTCCATTACAGGGAGGTCGAACATTTTGGCATATTCGACCGCCCGGCGCATGATTTCATTATCCTGCACGCAGGCCCCGTCGTCTGTGACGGCGATGACGCCGGCGCTTTTGAGCGAGCCGATCGGTGCGAGCTCTTCTCCCTTCATCCCCATTGTGAGGCAACCAGTGGGGTAGACATTGACGACCGCTTTGCGTTCGACGGCGTCTAAAATACGTTGAATCGTGCCCGGATTGTCGGCGACCGGGGAGGTGTTGGGCATACAGACAACGGTCGTGAAACCGCCTGCTGCTGCCGCGCGAGTGCCTGAAGCAATATCCTCCTTCTGGGTCTGCCCGGGGTCGCGAAGGTGGACGTGGATGTCGACAAGGCCGGGTGCTACAACCAGTCCGGAGGCATCGTAGACTTCAGCGCCTTTATCTCCATCTGGAAAGGACTCGACGATTTTTCCGCTTAGTATACGCAGGTCCGCGGCTTCGTCGCGTTCGTTAGCAGGGTCGAGAATACGACCGTTTTTGATGATGAGGCGGGGGTCCATGGAGCTGTAGTTTAGGAAATGAGTTTACTTCGAAGGCTGTGAGCATTGGGCAGCGTTCATACAGAGAAAGAGGACGGCCATCCGGGTGACGATGCCGTTAGTCACCTGCTCAAGGATTGTTGAGTTGGAGCTGTCGGCGAGGGAGGAGTCGATTTCGACGCCTCGGTTGACGGGGCCGGGGTGCATGATGAGGGCACCGGGTTTGAGCCAACTGGCGCGGTCACTGTTAAGGCCGAACATACTTCTATATTCGCCGAGGCCGGGGAAGTGGGTGCTGGATTGGCGTTCGTGCTGGATGCGCAGAAGCATGACGGCATCAGCGTCAGCGAGTGCAGTTTTGAGATCATGCACGACTTCAACGCCGAGGGCACGAAAGGTCTCTGGAACAAGCGTCGAGGGGCCCGCGACGGTAACATTAGCTCCAAGCTTGAGCAATGCGTGGATGTTTGAGCGGGCCACACGGCTGAAAAGGATGTCGCCGAGGATGGTGATCTTACGCCCTTCGAGCGAGCCGAGCTTCTCCTTCATCGTGAAGGTATCGAGAAGTGCCTGTGTCGGATGTTCGTGTGCTCCGTCGCCCGCATTTATGACCGGGATGTCGACGATTTTGCTTAGGTAAAGTGGGGAGCCCGCGCTGCTGTGGCGGATGACGATGAGGTCGACGTTGAGTGCTTGGATAACGAGGGCGGTGTCGCGCAGACTTTCACCCTTTACGAGACTGCTCGCCGCCTTTTCTATCAAGGTGACGTCGGCACTGAGGCGTTTTGCGGCGATCTCAAATGCAACCCGCGTGCGTGTGCTCGGCTCGATGAAAAGGTTGAGGACCGTTTTGCCGCGCAAGGAGGGCAGCTTTTTCTGTGAGCGGCCGAGAGTCTGTTTAAACTCCATGGCCATGTCGTGGATCATGTTGATCTCCCATGCTTCGAGATCTTCGATGGCGATGAGGTCTTTGCGGGTCCAGATGCGTGCGGCGTTGCTCATGAAAGTTGAATCAATTCGGCGGTGTGGGCAGTGGTGTTGGTCGGGTGAATCGTGACCTTGAGTTGCTGCGAATCATTGCAAGGGAACTCCACCCCGACGTAGTCAGGGCGAATGGGTAGGGCACGGCGGGCCGTATCGATAAGAACTGCTAAGGTGATCGAAGCAGGGCGCCCGTGGTCAAAGATTTCATTGAGAGCGGCACGAATTGTGCGGCCAGAGGCAAAGACATCATCGACGAGAACGAGGTGTGCATCGTCGACCGCGCAGCTGAAATCCGTTGCTTTGAAATCTGCTGGGATCGGCTTTGTCCCAACATCATCGCGGTGAAAGAGGATATTGAGCGTGCCCCATTCAATCCCGCCCCCAATAGCCTCAGCCAGTTTCTTGGTCAGTGATATACCACCGTTGGCGATCCCGAGTAGAGCGATCGGTTTTTCTTTCGAGAGCGTCGTGAGCTGGCTCGCGAGGCGGTCAACGGCAGCTTGCAAGTCTGCCGCGCTGAGAGGTTCTGCCATACACCTGAGTCAGTTCATGGGTGGGCAGGGAGCAAGCGGATTCTATGCTTTCCGCCGAGGCGCGAGTGAGAACCAGCCCACAGCTTCAGCTGTGAAGACCTTACCGAAGCCTTAGGCTGTCGCGGACCGCGGGTCTTCGCGCAGGAAGGGAGCGTAGTCTAGACGAACTTGTGCGAGATCGCGGACGACCGTTTCAAAAATGTCTTGGGCGCGGTAGGCTTCATAGCGGGCAATGTTCTCGGGATCTGATTCCTCGCCAGAGACAAAACCGATGCGCTTGTGCCCGATGGAAATGAGATGATCGATGATAAGCTCAATGCCCTGAGCATTGTTCCACGAAAATGTAGGAACTTTTATCTCTGTGCTTCCAGGAAAGACGAACCAAGGAATGTTTAGGCTTCGGCACCAAGAAATGACCTCTGTAGGTTGACTCTCAGGGCGATGAAGCAGGAGCCCATCGATCGAGCCCTGCGGGAGGAGTCGGTAATCGCTTGCCCAGATAATACGGCAAAAACGTGTCATCGCCGCTAGGTGAGCGCCCAAGATGATATCGTCGTGCTCGGGGAAGGAGCCTCGGTCGGGATGCGTAAGGATGCCGATCGTTTTGGAACGAAGGGGGCTGTCGCTGGAGTCTTTTGGGGTATTAATCACGGGTGATTCGTACGTAGTACTGTGTAAATCGACCCCGCGGGGACTGACTTAAGGAGGCGTTTGGTAATGTATAAGCGCAAAGTTAATTGGAGATCAGGGGGGCATTGACTTGGTTGTGGGGCTATCCAAGCTTTCGGCCTTTTCCAAAACCATGAGCTTAGACCAACCAGACTCTTTGAACTTCGATGGCAGCGACCTTCGTTTTGGCCTGATCGCGGCGCGTTTCAACCTGCGCATGGTCGATGCTATGCTCGAAAACTGTGTCAATGTTTGGGAACAGGCGGGCGTCGCTCCCTCAAATGTCGAGTTACAGCGCGTCCCAGGCTCAAATGAGTTGCCGTATGCTGCCGCAATGCTCGCTAAAACCCTTCAATTCGATGCGATTGTTGTGCTGGGGCTTGTTCTAGCGGGTGAAACGCCGCACCACGAGGTGATCGCAGATTCGACGGGTCAATCGCTCCAACGCATTGGGCTTGATACCGAAGTGCCGGTGATCAACGGCATTGTCGTTGTCCACACCGAAGCCCAAGCTGAAGCTCGCGCTCTCGGAGAGATTAACCGCGGGCGGGAGTTTGGTCTCGCCGCTCTCGAAATGGGCCTTCTTAAGCGCCAACTATCCGAGCGCCTTGACAAGCTTGAGTCTGAGCAAGGACCGGCGAGCGGAGAAAAGTGGGATGGTCTCTCGAAAAAGGGCAACCCTTGGAAACTCTAACTCTTTTAACATAAACAATTTATTATGAGCCAACGTCGGGACAACCGGGTCGCAGCGATGCAATTTCTTTATCAATGGTCGCTGAATAAGCCTGATGATTTTCATCGTGACCTTAACCACTTTTTCGAAGGGAAAGAGAAGGACCGCGACTACTACGGCTTTGCCGAAGAACTGATCATCGGAACGGTGCAAAATCTCAGCGAGGTCGATGAGGTCATCAAGCGCTTCACAAAGAACTGGGATTTCAACCGTGTCGCGCGCGTCGATCTGGCGATCCTCCGCGTTGCGATTCACGAGATGTTACACCGCCGAGATATCCCGCCGATCGTTTCGATCAATGAGGCGATCGATCTCTCGAAGGAATATTCGATCCCGGACGCGAAGCGTTTTATTAATGGGATCCTAGACCAATTTAAACTCACCCTCGATCGGCCCCTTCGCTCCGCCGACAATTAGACGATGCGTTCTCTTTTCTCCAAATTTAAGGAGGGACTGAAGCGGACTACGCCGTCTTTCTATAAGGCCTTCGATAGGATCGGAGGACTCTTTGGTAGTCGCACGATCGATGCTTCGGCGCTCGATGAAATCGAAGAAGCGCTCTACATGGCAGACTTCGGTGTCGAGACGACGGAGGAGATCCTAGACGAGATCAAAAAAGCTGTTCTTGAGCAGAAAGAACTGCGTGGTCAGGAAGCCGCGGAGATCGGTGCAACGGTTCTGAAGCGCGTTCTCGAAGGATCGGAAGGACGGCTGGAAGATTGGGAACATTCGCCCGAGGTGATTGTGCTCATCGGCGTCAATGGAAGTGGAAAAACCACTACGACAGCCAAGCTCGGGCGCCTTTTTGCCGAAGAAGGCGCTTTGCCCCTCGTGGCAGCCTGCGATACGTTTCGCGCGGCGGCCAATGAGCAATTGAAGGAATGGTGCGATCGCCTCGACCTCGATTTAATCGCCAGCCAGCACGGCGCGGACGCAGCCTCGGTAGCCTTTGATGCCTACGCGGCGGCGAAGAAACGTGGAGCGCAGGTATTACTTCTCGATACGGCTGGTCGCTTGCACAATAAGAGCAATTTGATGAAGGAGCTGGAGAAGATTCGCCGCGTTTTGCAAAAGCACGAAGCGGCGGCTCCGCACCACAGTTGGTTGGTCATAGATGGAAGTCTTGGGAGTAATTCGATCGAGCAGGCTAGGGCGTTTCACAAGTCATTTGGCCTCACTGGTCTCATCGTCACTAAGCTAGATGGGACGAGCCGTGGGGGAGCGGTTGTTGGGATCTACCGTGAGCTTGGAATTCCGATCTATTTCGTTGGACTCGGGGAACAGCCAGAGGACCTTCAACCGTTTTCTGTCGAAAACTACGCAAATGCTATCTTTGGTCTCGAAACTGAGTCGTCATGAAATCCGTCTTTGAAGTAGTCTTTTCCGATCATCGCTATCCAGTGCACACGGGTCGCGGCTACGCGCCGAGCGTCGCAGCTGAGGTCGAAAAACTGAAAGCAGCGGGGCGCCCCCTCGCCCTCATCGTCGATGCATCGGTGGAGCGGGCTCAGGCGCGTTGGATTGCAGAGGCTTTTGGCGATATGCCCCGATGTGTGATTCCATCGGGGGAAGGCTCGAAATGCTTCGCTGAATTGGAGCGTTGTGGAGACTTCCTGGCGGAGAATCGCATTGATCGCTCTGGCGCTTTGTTCGCAATGGGTGGTGGCGTGACAGGGGATTTGGCGGGTTTTGCCGCGGCCTCTTATCTGCGAGGAATCGATTTTTACCAGATCCCGACGACGCTTCTAGCGATGGTAGATAGCTCGGTCGGTGGAAAGACGGGGATTAATTTAAAGTCGGGCAAAAACCTCGTCGGGGCCTTTCACCAGCCCCAGGCGGTTTTTGCCGATATGGAGCTTTTGAAGAGCCTTTCGCAACGCGAGTTTTCTGCAGGCATGGCCGAGGTGATCAAGCACGGTCTGCTCGCGGACGCGGCATTGTTTACCCGCCTTGAAGGTTTATCTGAGCCCCTTCATCCCGAACACGCTGAACTCGCCGAGATTGTTCGGCGGAATTGCAAAATTAAGGCAGGCGTCGTCCAAGCGGACACGAAGGAACAGGCTGCCAGTGGCGGGCGGGCGTTGCTCAATCTAGGACACACTTTTGGTCACGCGATCGAAGCTGTCGCTGGCTACGGTGAGTATTTGCACGGTGAGGCGATCGCGATCGGTTTGAAATTGGCCGCACAGCTGTCGGTCGAGCTAGGCTACGTCGAGGCGTCAGTGGTCACACGGACAGAGGCTTTGCTAGAGACTTACGATTTACCCGTCAGGCTGCGGGCTTCGCTGCCAATCGATGCGCTCCTTGCAACGATGGCACGGGATAAAAAAGTCCGGGCAGGAAAGCTGAAATTCGTCGCAATGAAAGAGTTGGGCGAAGCGGTTACCCAAGGCGACGTGCCGCAGAGCCTCGTAGCCAAGCTATGGAGCTCAGTTGGGGCGGCTTAGCTTTTGGGCTCTCAGGCCCACGTAGTTTACGGCCCTTCAGGAGGGCCCTCTCCTGGTAATGTCAGGGCGGTAGGAAATTGCGGAGTAGTCGTAGGTGGTGGTGGGATTTTTGTCGGGAATCCACCTGCCGGCACGCTAGGCGCTTGTGTCGGGATTTGACTCGGTGTTTGAGGATTCCCCTGTTCACGCAAACGGTCCTCCATCCATTGAGGTCGACGAGGTGGAACCGTCCGTCGGCGAATACTTGTTCGATTAGTGTTTTTTTTGGCGGAGCGCTTGAGGGCAGTTCGCCGTGGGGTTGAGGAGGACTGACCCGTGACAGGCATCGGAGCCGTGTTTGCTGCTAGCTCGATCATATCAAGTTTCAACTCCGTCCCATTGTTCACGAGAACGAGGCTTCTCTCATCAGGATCAAATGAGAGCACATGGGGCGTGGATGAGGTGTCGCCGACGCGAATCCATTTACCATTTTTCTCATCCTTCGCTTTCACGAGCACCCGAACATCGTCGTCGATCGAAAAGAAACCGCGAAACACGAAGTCTGTGGGAGCGCTCGGCGCTCCTTGTGATGGAGGTGCTTCATTTCGCAGACCAAAGCCCGGAGGCAAAAATGGACTGCGGTCGACCAAGCCCTGTGCTGAGACGAGCAGTGGTGCCAAACAAATGGCGAGACTGATAAATGATCTGTGGAGGTGGATCATGGATATACCGGACAGGGTGTCAGGGGATACATTTACGGGCTGCGGTGTTGGTTGCGTCAATACGCTTAAACCTGCTCGTTGCTCAGGAGTTTCGGAGGATGCCTTCTAGGGTGCGCTGTTGCTTAATTCTCTGCCTTGTCATTGACAGCTGGGAATGGGCGTCAAACAGTCTTCATCTTCTGGTTGTCCCCTTCTTTGTCTGATCAGAGAGAATGAATTCTAGTATGAGTAATTCGGCTTCCACGCCTTCTGATCAGCGCATCGTTATTACGGGTGTTGGACTGACGTCTCCAATTGGTAACGACCTCCCTACGATGCGTCAGTCGCTCCTCGATGGGCGCCCCAACATCTCAAACATTGAGATGCGCTACATGGGGCAAGTCCATGCCGGTGTCTGTGACTACGACGCTAAGAAATATCAGACCCGCAAAGAACTCCGCGTTAGCACGCGCGCCGGCAGTATCTCAATCTACTGCTCGAGAGAAGCCGTGACAGACTGCGGTATCGACTGGGAAACCGTGGCCAAAGAACGTGTCGGGGTCTACCTCGGGACGACCGAGCACGGCAACGTCGAGACGGAGAACGAGGTCTTCAATATTTCAAAGTTTGACTACGATGTGCGCTACTGGACGCATCACCACAATCCTCGCACCGTCGCGAACAACCCGGCAGGCGAGGTGACGATGAACCTCGGCATCACGGGTCCGCACTACACCATCGGCGCGGCCTGCGCGGCTGGAAATGCCGGACTTATCCAAGCCTACTTGATGCTCAAGTTTAAGGAAGTGGACTTCGCCCTCGCTGGTGGCGTGAGCGAATCGATTCACACTTTTGGCATTTTTGCCGGTTTTAAAAGCCAAGGAGCCCTTGCGTTTCACGAAGATCCAAACAAGGCCAGCCGTCCCTTTGACAAGGGGCGCAACGGAATCGTCGTTGCCGAGGGTGGGGCGATCTACACCCTCGAGCGCCTCAGCGATGCTCAGGCTCGTGGTGCGAAAATTTATGGCGAAATCGTTGGCTACCACATCAATTCCGATGCGACTGATGCCGTTCTACCCAACTGGGAACGCCAGACGGAGTGTATGCGCGCCGCGTTGGGTAAGGCCGGCCTCGAGCCAAACGACATCGATATTTTGAACACCCACGCGACCTCCACGCCCCAAGGCGATGCGCAGGAGTGTAAGGCCGTGCGTGATGTCTTCCCCGTCGAAAGCTGCCCAAATACCCGCGTAAATAACACCAAAAGCTACATTGGACACGCCATGGGAGCCGCTGGAGCTCTCGAGCTCGCTGGTAACCTGCCTTCTTTCGACGATGGCTATATTCATCCGACAATCAACGTTGATGATATGGATCCAGAGTGTGACACCGGAAATATCGTCATCGGAAAGCCGGAAAAACGGTCTGAAATTAACACAATTCTGAATAACAGCTTTGGAATGCTCGGAATCAATTCCTGCGTTGTGATAAAAAGATTTGCGCAGTAGAAAGAAAGCTCTACACATCCCCCCTTATGACCAAGGAAGAGTGCAAAAAGATCATTCTCGATATCATTGAGGAGATCGCACCCGATGAAGATTTAACGGATGTTAAATCTGATGCGCGCCTGCGCGAGCAACTGGATTTAGATTCTATGGACTTTCTCGATATTGTCATGGAATTGCGTAAAAAGCATAACATTGAGGTGCCAGAAGCGGAATATCCCCAGTTGGCCTCCCTCGATAGTTGTGCAGAATACCTCACGCCGAAGTTCAACGCTATAAGCGCCTAAGTGCGCCGGAAGGCCCCCGCTGCCTATCGGAATGAGTGACCAAGGAGCGGATGAACACTACGATGTCGTCATCATTGGCTGCGGCATGGCTGGGCTTGCCGCCGGCATTCGCGCCGCGATGTATGATCAGCGCGTGCTCATCCTCGAGCGACACAATGCTCCGGGCGGGCTAAACAGCTTTTACTTCCTCGGCGGGCGAAAGTACGACGTCGGGCTTCACGCCGTAACAAATTACGTCGCGCCCGGAAAAAAAGGCGCACCGCTGACAAAGCTCTTTCGCCAACTACGGATTCCCTCCGATGCCTTCGCGCTCGCGCCGCAGAGAGGTAGCCGGATCGCTTTCCCCGGCCATGACCTTCGCTTCTCGAACGACTTTGACCTTTTTGAGAGTGAGATCGCCGCGACGTTTCCACAGGAGATCGATCGTTTTCGAGCCCTGCGCGCCGCTGTTCTCAGTCACAATGCTTTTGATATGGAGGCGGCTCCGGTCTCTGGCCGTGAAGTGGTCGGTCGCTACCTGCGCGATCCACTCCTCATCGATATGCTCTTCTGCCCCCTTTGCTACTACGGCAGCGCACGGGAAAACGACATGGACTGGGATCAGTTCACGATCATGTGGCAGGCACTTTTTGAAGAAGGCTTCGCCCGTCCGCTGGAAGGCGTACGCGTTGTGATCAAAGCCTTGCTCAATCGCTATCGCGCAGTCGGAGGAAAACGCCGGATGCGTTGTGGGGTGCGCCAACTCCACGTCGAGAGTGAGCAGGTTCAACGCATCGAACTCGACGATGGCACTTTCATCACTGCAGGCGAAGTGCTCTCCACTGCTGGCCTCGTTGAGACCCAGCGGCTTTGTAGTGATCAATCCACTACAGCCGGTGCAGACAACATTGGACGCCTTGGCTATGTTGAGACGATCACCGCCACCGACTGCCAGCCGGCAGATCTTGGGGCTGATGAGACGATCATCTTTTTCAATGACTCAGAAAAGTTTCACTACGAGCGATGTCGCGAAGAAGTTGATCCGCGCAGCGGCGTGATTTGTTTTCCGAACAACTACGCCTACGCGGATGGAGGGCAGCTTGATGAAGGTTTCTTCCGTGTTACCGCACTAGCAAATTACGATTATTGGAAACAGGCACCCGAGCCTGAATACCTCGCTCGCAAAGAGCATTGGTACGGTGAGCTGCAAACCAGCGCTGCCCGCTTCTTGCCTGGTTTTGATCTGAGCGCTTTGCAAAAGCATACCTTGGATACCGACATGTTTACTCCGCGCACAGTGGAGAAGTTTACCAGTCACCTCGGCGGAGCCATCTACGGTGCACCTCGGAAATCGAAAGACGGCACGACGCACCTAAAGAACCTCCATCTCGCCGGCACCGACCAAGGCTTCCTCGGCATCGTCGGCGCCATGCTCAGCGGCATCTCAATGGCCAATCAGTACTGCCTAGGGCGGTAAGGCGTCCCTTCTTTGGGTGAATAAATGATTTAGAAAAGACTGCGATTGACCGCTAAATAAGTGAACTTATGTTCATGTTAAATGGCTCTCATTTACCTCTTTGTTGATTTTGATAGCTTCTTTGCTTCGGTGGCGCAGCAAGATCGGCCGGAGTTGCGAGGGAAGCCAGTTGGGGTCGTTCCGAGCATCGGGGTGGAGACGACGTGCTGCATTGCGGCGAGTTACGAGGCGAAGGCGAAAGGAGTGCGGACGGGCACCTTAGTGCATGAAGCGCGGCGACTGATCCCAGGCATGATTTTCGTCGAAGGGGATCATTCCCGTTACGTTGAGGTTCACCATCAAGCGATGGAGGTGATTGAGAAGTGTCTGCACATTGAAAAGCGCCTCTCGATTGATGAGTGCTTTGGCCGACTGCCGCCCCATTGGCGCAACCCGGAGATTATTCATGCGAAGTGTGCTGAGATCAAAGGAGCCCTCGCCGAGCAAATCGGCCCCTACATCACGGCGTCGATCGGGATAGGGCCCAACCGGTTCCTCGCCAAAGTCGCGAGTGCGATGCGAAAGCCTAATGGCGTCATGTTTATCGACTTCGATGATCTACCGGACGTGCTCTACCCGCTGAAGCTTCAAGCCCTCAATGGGATAGGGCGCTCCATGCTCCGGAGACTCCACGCCCACCGAATCTTCGAAATGCGCCAGCTCTGTGAGGCGAATTCGACGCAGCTCAAACGTATCTGGGGCTCGATCCATGGCGTGCAAATGTATCGAGTCTTGCGCGGCGAAGACGTCGGCGAGATCGAAACAACGCGCCAGACGGTGAGCCATTCCCATGTCCTCGCACCGAGACTGCGGAACGGGCCAGCGGCGCTTGCGGTCATGCACAAGCAGCTCCAGAAAGCCTGCCGCCGGCTGCGCTCAATGGGTTACTACGCTGGCCGGTTTACGGTCAGTGTGAAGTTTGGCTTCGAATGGCGCTGGGAGCGCGAGGTGCGGCTCTTTCCGACGCAAGATACCTTAACCTTCGCGACAGAGGTCAATCGCCTCTGGAAAGATCGCCCAAGGGGAGAAGTGCCAACCCAAGTGCGCGTCGTTCTCTCCGACCTTGTTCCGCAAGCGACGCACACCCTCTCACTCTTCGAAGAGCAGAACCAGACCCGCCGTGTCACCCTCCAACGCGCAATGGATGTAGTGAATCTTCGCTACGGGAATAGCGCTGTCTTCTACGGAGCATCCTTCCAAGCCCTCAAAGAAAACGCCGCCCCCATGCGCATCGCCTTCACCCATATCCCCGATCTTGAACTGGAGGGAGATGGGTGAATCCCTTAGCAAATTACTACGCCAACTTGATCAGCTCGAGAACCTTAGGGGCATCTTTAATGATCTGAGATGGGTCAGGGCCGACGCCGATGTAGCGAAGTTGTGGGACGTCTTTGGGCCAGAGCTGAGGCTCTTCACCGTAGGCGATTTCGTAGGTGTGGAGGACCATGCCCGCGATGTAGCGTTTGGCGGCGAGAGGCAGGTTGTCGAAAGTGCGGATGCCGCTGACGTCTTCGGCCCACCCAGCGTATTGGCGGTAAACGGGTTCGAGGGTAGGGTGGACGGCTGGGTCGCGGGGGACGTGCTTGAGGACTTCGCCAGTGGGCGTCTTGTAGCCGATACAGATGAGGAGCTCACCGCCTTGCCATGCGCCATCGGCGTCGTAGCTGAGGGCATCGATCTTGTTGATCATGAGATCCTGGCAACCACCGTAGCGGATGGCATCGCCCTTCTCGAGGGCGTCGAACCAGCCGACCATGCGTTGACGTCCGGTGGAGACACCGAACTCGATTTGGCTGAGTTTGATCGAGAGCGGGTGCTCAGGATCCATTTGGCAAATGAACGTGTGGGTGCCGACTTTGGTGTCGTAAGCTTTGCAGACGCCGAAGGTGTGAACGTCCTGAATCGGGAGGCCGAGGCTGAGAAAGAACTCAGGTGCGATGGTGTGCGAGGCGGTGACATTGGGCGCGAAGCCGAAGCGCTTATCGAGCCAGTAAGCTTGGCCGAATTCGCCGATGATGTATTCGCCACGGGCGAGCGCCTCGAGGCTGAATTCGCGGACGTTGCCGATCTGTTCGCGGAGAGCTTGGCCTGCCTCCCAATAAACATCGGCGAGGACAGAGAAATTAATCTGGTAGGGGGCATCGCCCTTAAAGCGGTGAAAGTCGAACTCAGCGGCGGTGAAAGATTTCGCTTCAATGAGGTTCGCATTGGCCCGCTGTTCAGCGGTCGTCAGGACATCGAAGAAACTGTCCCATGTGGCAGCATCAACTGCGCAGACATGCTCGATGATTTTTTCGGCGCGATCGACACGGGCCTTAAGCTTGGCTTCGAAAGCTTCGCGCGGGCCGAGAAAGTCGGAGTAGTAAATCGGGTAATGCGCAGTCTCGTCACCGAAGGCAGGAGAGATGCCGCGCCCGGTAGAACCACGTTTTTCTTCGCCGAGGATGGCTGAGCGATAGTGTTCCCAGGCAAGGTCGAGCAGCCGGTGCGTCAGGTCGCTGAGCATCACCCGTTCATCGATGAGGAGGCGAGAGTGAGCTTCGTAGCCAGCGTCGTTGATATAGGCGCATTCCCAGAGAAACTTACGTGGATCGGCGGCGACACCACTGCCAATCGTGAGCTTTCCAACTTCTGGGCACACGACGCCGCCGGGGATCAGGTTGAGCTTGAGCCCTCCAACCGTGTGGCCGCTATTGGCTCCACCGTTTATCTTGGCAATCGAGGAGACCTTTTTGCCTGCGTTGGTGAGTTCTTCGACGACCTCTGGGACGAGGCGGCCTTTGCCTTCGTCGCCGAAGCTGATGCCGGTGTCGAGGATGAGTTGACTGCGAAAGGGCGTGAGCGCCATGAAACGAACCTAGTCTGCTTAAAACGAAAAAAATGCGCCTCCATCGGGAGAACGCATTTGAATCAGGAAAGAGTTCCGTTCATCGGTGTGCAACTGGAAAGCGTCGCCTTAGGAATCTTCGCTCGTCGTTTTGACTTCTACAACGTCGTGCGGAGAGCTTTCGCGCTGTCCGGCTGGGCTGACGCGGATGTAGCGAGCGCGTTCCCGCAGCTCGGCGAGGTTCTGCGCTCCGAGATAGCCAAGGCCGCTTTGCACCCCTCCGACGAGCGGGCGGAGGACGTCTTCGACGTTGCCGGAAATTTCTTTGAGCGCTTCGATGCCTTCGGCGGCAACCTTGTCGGTCTTCTGGTTTTCTTTGGTGTGGCCGTAGCGGGCGGCGCTGCCAGACCTCATCGCTTCAAGACTACCCATGCCACGGTATTGCTTGTAGACCTTACCGTTGATTTCCATCACGCGCCCAGGGGCTTCGCGGGCTCCAGCGAGGATACTTCCACACATCACGGCGTTCGAGAGAGTGAGGGCTTTGACCATGTCGCCACTCTTCGTGATGCCGCCATCAGCGATGATGCGGACGCCGGTGCTTTGGGCGGCTTTGGAGCAAACGTAGAGCGCCGTCATCTGCGGGATACCAACGCCAGCAACGATCCGCGTTGTGCAGATTGAGCCGGGGCCTTGGCCAACCTTAACAGCATCAGCGCCACACTTAGCGAGAAATTCGACACCCTCTGCGCTCGTGACGTTACCAGCGATAAGGTTGAGCTCAGGGAACTCGCTGCGAAGTAGTTTAACGACGTCACCGACGCCTGCGCTGTGACCGTGGGCAGTGGAGACGGCGAGGGCATCAACGCCTTCGTCAACAAGAGCAGCGGCGTGGCCGAGGATGCGGTCGTTGTCGAGTTCGCCCGTCTGCGTCCGGGTCGCACTGATCGCTGCGCCACAAAGAAGGCGGAAGTGGGCATCGCGGGCAGGCCGCACGGCGGCAGACTCCTCTTCGCGAATGCGCTCGATGTCGCTCATCGTAAAGAGGCCTTTGATCCGTTCGTTGTCATCGATAACGATGAGCTTGTGGATGCCCATATGCTGGGTGAAATATTCGTCGGCTACATTGATCGGATCGGTCGCGATGTCCTTCTCGTTGATCGTGAGGACGTCTGCGCGCGGAGTCATGGCGTCGGAGACCTTGATGTGGCGGTAGCGCTCTTTGACGATGCGGCCACGAAGGAGGCCGACAAAGCGACCGGTGCTTGTTTCGACGACAGGGAAGGTGCGGAATTTGTAGTCCTTTTCCTCCACCATCTCAAGGACGTCACCAATGTAGACTTCAGGCGGGACCGTGATCGGATCTTGGATGAGGCCGTGGACGTCGTTTTTGACCTTCGTAACTTCTCTGAGCTGTTGGCGCTCAGGCATGTTGTAATGGATGAGCCCGAGACCACCGTTACGCGCCATCGCGATCGCCATATCGGCTTCCGTGACCGTATCCATATCGGACGAAATGATCGGCATCGGCAGCTCGAGACGTTCGGTCAGCTGCGTTGCTAAATTCGTCGATCGTGGGAGAACATTACTCAGGCGAGTAGCCAGCGTGATGTCGTCAAACGTGAGCCCCGTGTGTCGGTGGGCGTGGAAGAATGAGTCTGCGGGTTGATAAAAATCCAGATCGACAGCAGAATTCTCGCTTTGGTGCGCCATTAAAGGTGTAGAATTGCTTATTTGCCCTGAAGCAAGCGCAAACTAAGTTTGGGTGTGAAGAGATGGAGTATCAGCTACAGTTTGTTCCTTACCGGAGACCTTTTGCGGTGCCACTTCGAACCGCTCGTGGAGCGTGGTTTGAGCGCGAAGGCGTTCTTCTGCGGCTAGAACGTTCCGATGGGAAAGTCGGCTACGGAGAAGTTACGCCGCTGGAGGGGTTTGGCACCGAGAGCGCTGTTCAGGCGTGCGATTATCTGGCGGGGTATTCCGCTGGGCTCGTTGATGCGGATTTTTCAAGCATACCCAATCACCTGCCTTCGACGGCTTTTGGCCTGAGCTCGGCACGGTGGATGATTGAGGAGCCGAGGATCGACTACGCTTTTTCCAACTGTGCCCTATTGCCTGGGGGCGGGCCTGCGATGGAGGCGGTGGGTCCACTCTTGGACCAAGGTTTTCGAACCTTTAAATTGAAACTTGGGGTCGAGACGCTGAACCATGAGCTCGCACTGGTGAATGGACTACTTGGGATCTTGCCTGAGGATGGAAAACTGCGGCTCGATGCAAATTGCCACATGACGGAATCAGATCTGGAAAGCTGGCAGGCGTTTCTTTCCGGGAACGACTTGATCGATTTTCTTGAACAACCGTTTTTGGTCGGTCGTGAGCGTGCGATGTTCGAAAGCAGCGAGGAAGTAGGTCTGTCCCTCGCGCTCGATGAGTCAGTGGCGTCGATCGAGAGTTTTGAAAAATTTGCGGCCCTGCGTAGTTGGACGGGTCAACTCATCGTGAAGTCGTCGATCATGGGTTCAGTGGAAGAGCAGCGGCGGGTCGTGCCTGCTCATGCGAACCGGGTCATCGTCTCGTCTTCGTTTGAGACCGGGATCGGAGTCCACTGCGTACTCAGGCTCGCGGCGGCTTTGGGCATCGGGCAAGCGGTGGGATTCGGCACCCTCGCTTTTTTTGCCGATCGCCTGAAAGGCTTTGAGCTCAGTCCCGTCCTGCAGAGCAATGAACTTGCAGACGATGGTTTAGAGTCGATCTGGGAGGCCGTGCGCCGGGAGTTTGTGATGAGCTAGGCATCATTCATTCATGGTCAACCGCTTGAAAGAATGCGAATTGATCAAAGTAATGAAGTCATCGGGTTTATGAAGGGTGTATTTAATCAGGAGGTCTTATGAAACAGGATTGTGCTGAACTGAAGCGGCGTGGGGTTAGCTCAATCGTACCCAAAAGTAAGACGCTTGCCTTTGCCGAGGCATCGGATGCCTCAACCTTTTTGGCTGAAATGCGGGGCGCCTTTGAGGCGGAAATTGATCTTGGCCTCTTAGGGGCAGATTGGCCGGAGAGTGAACGTGTTCACGCCCGCAGTCGGCTCTTGGCTTTCGCGAATTCTGAACAGGCAGTCGAATGGCGTCAAAAATTTGGACCCCTCATCTATATTGCCTCGGGTGGGACGACAGGGGAGCGCCGCTTTGCCGTCCACACTGCGGCCTCTTTACGCGCAGCCGCGCTCGGCTTTATTGAGGGCTTTGGAGCCCCTGCCTGTGCTGCTTGGAACGTGCTGCCCCTCTACCATGTGGGCGGGTTGATGACGTTGCTACGTGCCTTGGAGGCTGGAGCGCCGTGGGAAATGGGTCGTTACCGAAAGCTATCGGAGACGGCTCCGCCGAAAGAGTTTCGAGCAGCCCTCTCGCTTGTGCCTACTCAACTCCACCGCTTGCTTGAGATTCCCGCAGCGGTGCGGAACTTGAGGAAGTTTCAGCGGATCTTTATCGGTGGGGCAGAGTTGTCGGGCCAAGACGCAGAGAGCGCCCGCGCAGAAGGGCTCTCGCTCTCTCCATGCTACGGCATGACCGAAACGGCGGCGATGGTTGCGGCCCTTGAACCGGAGGCATTTCTCAGAGGCGTTGATGGATGTGGGCATCCTTTACCTCATGCACGCGTCGTTCTGGCTGAGGAAGACGCGAATGAAGAGGCGGCGATTGGTATCGTTTCGTCTTCTCTCGCCTTGGGTTGGGACTCGGGCGAGGTCTTTGATCAAGATCTCTTCTGGACCCAAGATACGGGGAGATTCGACCCCGAAGGGCACATCGTCGTAACGGGCCGATTGGATCGCATGATCAACACCGGAGGGGAGAAAGTAGATCCTCTTCGAGTAGAGAACGCGATCCAGCGTCTCGCCGATGTTGATGATGTCGCTGTCGTAGGCTTCAGCGATGTGGAATGGGGCGAGGTGGTCGTTGCCTTTGTCGTCGGTGGTCGTCTCGCGCCTGAAGCGATCTCCACCGAGCTCAAAAAGAGCGTCAGACCAGCAGAGGTGCCAAAGGTCGTGATGCCTCTTCAAATCCTCCCTCGCAGCGCGATGGGGAAGTTAGACCGGACGGCGCTCGAGAAAATCTGGAAGAAGCATTTGAAGCCTTCCGAAGCCTAGCCGAGCTCAAATCGCTGATCAATCGACGCGGACTTTTCCGTCATAGATCCACTTGCTCGCGACGCGGCCTTTACGGTCTTTAAATTTGATCCGTTGAAACTCGATGAGGCGTTCGTCATTGAGTGGCACTTTGTAGGTTTGGTCGCGCCAAGTCATTGGATCCGGGAGTTCTTTGGCGGCATTGGCGACGACTTCGATACGGGGGATGTAGCGGTCTGACATTTTAAATTCTAAAAGACTGTTCCGGTGTAGTCGAAAGCTTGAGCTCTCGGGCTGACGGCATCGGAGATATCTCCGGTGGATTGCTTGGTTGTGTAGTTGAGCAGCTGCCCTCCGTCTTCGCTCAAATCTTCGTAGAAGGTTACGGAGCCATCAAAGAGAAGAATGTGACCGCCATCGCTGCCGTAAACTCCCTCAGTTTCAGACCAAGTGCCATTAAGGTTAAGTCCACGGGTCCAAGCCAATGGGGTTGAGGAGCTAGCTTGAGTCGATAGTCGATTGACGACAACGAAGCTGAGCGGAAATCCAGTAAAATCAGGGTGCACGTTCCAGTCGCCGCTCCCGGAAGTGGGTGGGGTGGCAATGACGACGGGGAAACTGTCCTCGAGTTCTACGATCGGGTCTTCAGGGACAATGAACTTCTCCGGGTCGTTGAAGTCAGCATTCTCAGCGAGAACGCGCGCCCAGTCGTAGATATCGCTCGCATTCATCGTCCGCGGTCGCGAGCCATCGGTCGCGTAGGTCAGGTAGGCGGAATGAATGTTGCGCAGTTTGCTGGCAGCGGCGGTTTTACGCGCGTTGTCCTGAATGCCCCCAACTGATGGGATGAGAATAACGGCAAGGATTCCAATAACCGCAATCAGTTCAATCAGGGTGAATCCGTGCTGACGACGATCAGATTGCATAGGAAACATGCTACTCGTAAATGCGACACTGCCAATGAGCGCAAGCGTAGAGCGCGGCTACTTCGCGTAAGGCAGCGGATAGGCACTGCAAAGTTCGATCGCAATGGCCTTGCCAGCTTCGATTGCTTTCGGGTCTTCGGGAGCCTTTAGGACGATATCGATGGCTTCAGCAATGCGTTTGAAGTCGGCTTCAACCATTCCTCGGCTCGTGCATGCCGGCGAACCGACGCGAAGGCCACTCGTCTTGAACGGACTGCGGGTCTCACCAGGGATCGAATTTTTATTCGTTGTGATGTGAGCCAGATCGAGAACTTCCTGAGCCTGCTTTCCGGTGACGTCGGGCAGATTTGGGCGCAAGTCGAGGAGCACAAGGTGGTTGTCTGTTCCGCCACTGCAAAGGCTATAGCCGCGAGCAACAAACTCCTCAGCCATCGCCGCTGCATTTTTGCGAACTTGGGCAGCGTAGATTTTGAAATCTGGAGTCATGCACTGCGCAAAGCACGTCGCTTTAGCCGCAATCACGTGCATCAGTGGACCGCCTTGTCCGCCTGGGAAGACAGCGCTGTTCAGTGCTTTCCCGTGCTCTTCCTTAGCGAGGATCAATCCGCCGCGAGGACCCCGTAAAGTCTTGTGCGTTGTCGTGGTGACGAAATCACAGTGAGGGATAGGGCTTGGGTGCTCGCCCGTAGCGACGAGTCCAGCGATATGAGCAATGTCTGCGAGGATGTAGGCACCAACGCTACGGGCGATTTCGCCCATGCGTTCAAAGTCGATCGAACGTGGATAGGCCGACGCCCCCACCGTAATCATCTTCGGTTGTTCTTTCTCGGCCTGAGCCTGAAGTGCGTCGTAGTCGATGCGCCCGGTTTCGGGATCTACGCCGTAGTGAACAACCTCATACAGTTTACCTGAGAAATTGACCGGGCTGCCGTGGGTGAGGTGACCACCGTCGGCGAGATTCATTGTCAGGATCTTATCACCTGGCTTCAGGAAAGCGGTGTAGACGCCAAAATTAGCCTGGCTGCCGGAGTGGGGTTGGACATTGGCGAAGCCTGCTCCAAAGAGCGCCTTAGCGCGCTCAATCGCGAGGGTTTCGATTTTGTCAACGTGCTCGCAACCACCATACCAGCGTTTGCCCGGATAGCCCTCGGCATACTTGTTTGTTAAGACACTCCCTTGAGCTTCCATCACCGCCGGAAGGGTGAAGTTCTCCGAGGCTATGAGTTCAAGGTGGTCTTCCTGCCGACCGCGTTCGGCGTGCAGGGAGGCGTAGATCTCAGGATCGAGTTCGGCGAGCGATTGAGCTGAGAGGGTGAGCGCAGAGGTGGTTGTCATGCTGATTAAAACTTAGAGGGCTTCTTCTTCTGGCTCGAGTTGGGCCAAGGTTTTACTCGTCCATTCACGGAGGACGAACCAACCACCGACATCCTCGCGCTTATCAGCGACGTCATTTTCGTAGAGGACTTGAGCGGTCGAGGCCATTTCTGGCGGCGTCTGTTTCTCTTCCACGTAGACAATTACAGCTGAAGGCTCAGTCACGATAGTGTCGGACACTTCTTTGCTCTCTAGTTGACGGATAGCATTCCAAGCCAGCCCTTGAAGTGAGGTTGGGCGATTTGTGACGGTGAATGTCTCAGGTTCGTCGATTTTAAAGCCGAGTGCCTCGGTCGCCGCCTTAAAGGTCGCCGTGTCAGTCGTGGTACTTGAAATAGTGACATCCCAAGCAGTGACTTGCTCAGAGAAAAGCCGGCGTTTTTCTTCTTCGGTCCAAGAGGCTTCGACCTGCGTGCGGACGACTTCAAGGCTTTGTAGTTCCTCTGGAAGGGTAGCTTCGTAGATGATGAGGGCTGCGCCATCAGGCGTTTCAGCTAGGTCAGAGAAATAGCGGTCACCTTGCGCTAAGACCCATGCCGAGTTGAGGAGATCGGGGCGCAGGTCGGAAATGTTTTGAGTAGTTTCAAAGCTGTAGGGTGGCAGTGGTTCCACTGTGCCGCCATTGTCTTCGATGGCTTGGATGAACTCATCGCTATCTCTGGCGATAGCGTTTTCGTACAGGTAGACCGAGAACGTTTCCGAACTGGCACGGGCAAGCTGGATAGCGCGATCGTTGGTGTAGTCAGCGATAACGCGGTCACGAGCATCGGCATAGGTGACGGCTGGAGGTGGCTCCGTCGCATCGGGCTCTTGGCGAGGTTGGTAGCGGAAGCTGTAAGTGGAAAAATAGCTCGTGAGGTCGGTTTCACCCGGGGCCGGAACCTGACTCGCAAAGGTGTTCGCCTGAAAGCGAATAGCGGTTGTCTGGACGCGCTCTGGTAGCGTGTAGCGCAGTGGGTTCTGCTCGTAGAAGGCAACAACGTCGGCTTCTTCTAAGGTGATCGCAGGCGAGAAGTCCGCATAGTCATAGGTGGCGACTTTGACGGTCCATTCAGATTCAAACTCAAGGAAGCTTTTCTGGCCTTCGATGGGCAAAATGTAGCCAGGGCCAGAAAGGGTGTCACGGAGGTGCGCGATGCGAAAGTCTTCCTTAAGAACTTTCATCACCATGCCTTCAGTGAACTGCGGTGAGGTCTGAAGGAGGTCTGAAAACTGAGTATAGAGGCTCGTGTCGAACTCGCGTGTGGTCGGGTCGAGGAAGCGGCTACGGGTGCGGAGAAAGTCCTTCAGCTCCTCATTGGTCGGCTCTGGGATGCCGACTTGATTGGCTAGGCCAAGGGCTGCGACGCGAAGCAGGGCGTAATCCTCTGCACTGCCAACTGAGCGCCGGAAGGCGGTCGAGTAGGTCATTTCCGGATCCATGCTCATGCTCAGCTGGGCGTGCTGCTGAATGAGCCGAACTGTCGAGCCATCAGTCAGATCATAGCCGTAATAATCGACACTCTCGTTTTCGAAGGTGCGGTGCCCTCCGAAGTTTTGGTTCCCAATGGTGAGAACGAAAGTAACGATAATGACAACAAGCAGGGCTGAAAAGAGCCACTTGTTGTGCTTCAGGAGCATGTTTTGGATGCGAGTAATCATGTATAGGCCGGGGCGCGTACGAAAGAAACGCTCGAAGCTAAAAGGCGGGCCTATCCTGTCAAGCGCGGTAGACGCGCAATCGCTAGGTCTTGGATGCCCCAGGATGCTTAGTGAGCAGGATACTCTTGAAAGAGGGCGTCAAAGTTTGTCTCGCCGATCTTCTTGCGTTCCGAGTCTGTGGCGGAAGGAAGCCTCAGGTAGGCACCGAGGAGTGGATCGGAATTTGAGACGAATTCGACGCCTTGATTACTACCGTGGCGGGCGAAGGTTTCGCGGAATTCAACCAGGTTGAGCCGCGAAAGTGGCTTCGAAGGACGGTAGAGGGGGTCTTTCACATCGCTGTTATCGACGACGGGTACGATCCAGTTTTCCTCTGTAAGGATTTGAAGGCAGGGGTTGATCACGTTGCCTGGCACTTTAAGGGTGTGGGAAAGTTCCTCAGCACTCGGCTGGGTCTCACAGTTTTGAAAGCGACGAGCGATGTGGATGAAGATTCCGAGGGTGACGACTTCTCTGGCCTGCACGCTAATGCCCTTCCACATCTGCCGCCGGGTGAGGAATTCGACGTTTTGAAGGGCGTGGGTGAGCTGGGCTCCGACGAGGACAACCGACCAAAAAAGGTAGAGCCCCATCATAATGATAAAGACGATGGCGAGGGAGCCAAAAAAGCTCTTCATCCGGATCACCCAACCGAGATAGAGGAACGACGCCACGTTGATCAGCATGAGTCCAACCGCAACCGCAACAGCGGCAGTCAACGCGGGTTTGAAGCGGACCGCCGTGTTGGGAAAAAACTGGTATGCAAAGGTCAAAAGGCCGGTGAGGAGGAAGATTACGATGAGCGGTGCCGCTTTCACCATGAGGTAAGTGATATTCTCTCCAAAGGGCACGGCGTCGAAGTAGCTCGCGTAAGCCGAGGCCGAGAAGAGGGCCGTCGAGCCTGCTGCGATGATCGTTCCAAGGCTTAAGAAGGTCCAGTAGGAGACGATCCGCTGTCCCCAGTTTCGACCGATGCTGACGCCCCAGATTGCGTTGAAGGTCTTTTCAATCGTGGTGAGGAGGTTGATTCCGACCCAAAAGAGGAGGCCGAGGCCGAAAATCTGAAAGACGCTGCTGCCTTCTGTGTTGATCCCAATGCCCGTAAGGACGCTTTCCGCCCCGGTAACGATCTGGCTGATGAATAAATCGAGCTCGTTTTCGGTCCCGCCTTCGCCGGTCGGGACGGCTAGATCACCCGAAAGAAACGGGGCGACGAAATTGATGATCGTGCGGATCGACTCGTTGAGATCGGTTTGCACGAAGGAGCCTGTGATCAGGACCGCAATTGCCACGAGTGGACCTAGCCCGATGAGGGAGGCAAAGCTGAGGGCTGCCGCGCGCGTCAGGAGGTCGTTGCGCTGAGAGCCCTCGAAAGTGAGCGAGAGGATCCTCAGCCATCTAACCCAGCGCTTGCCGATCGATAGGTTGGAGGTCTCCGGAGAGTGCCAAAGGTCGTGCTCGAAAAGGGTGCGTAATTTGAGGATTCGCTTGCGCATAGAAGAGATTAACGGGCCCAGAATAACCTAATTTCAGGGCATTGGAGCAAGACTTGAAAAAAGGTGCCCCCTGTGTGAGCACCCCTGGGTGAATTAATTGCGATCAAGAGTTGCGATCGTGATTGCATGCTAAGAGGTTTTTGCGTGTTATATTTATCAATCTCAGTCAGTTCGTCATCGCTGAAGGTGAGATTCTTAAGTGCGGCGACATTCTCTTTTATCTGTGCTGAGCTACTAGCCCTAAGCAGAAGCGTTGTGATCTGTGGTTTGCGTAGCGCCCAAGCGAGTGCCATTTGAGCTAGGCTCTGGCCGCGTTTTTCTGCGATCGTATTGAGGCTTTGGATACGGCCTAGGTTCTCTTCAGTGAGGAAGGCTTCTTTCATCGGGGAGCCCTTCGTTACACGCGAGCCTTTAGGGATGCCGTTGAGGTATTTTGTTGTTAGCATTCCTTGAGCGAGTGGGGAGAAAGGAATGCAGCCAACGCCCTCGTCTTCTAAGGCGTCGAGAAGATCTTCTTCAATCCAGCGATTGAACATCGAGTAGGAGGGTTGGTGGATTAGACAAGGAGTCCCTAGATCACGCAAGATGGCAGCGGCTTCGCGGGTTTTCTTTGCCGAGTAGGACGATATCCCGAGATAGAGGGCTTTGCCCTGTTGTACGACCGAGTGGAGAGCCCCCATCGTCTCTTCGAGCGGGGTGTCGGGATCAAAACCGTGGGAGTAAAAGATATCGACATAATCGAGTCCCATACGGCCAAGGCTCTGGTCTAGGCTGGAGAGGAGGTATTTGCGCGAACCATTCCGACCGTAGGGGCCGCCCCACATCCGATAGCCGGCCTTCGTCGAGATGATGAGCTCGTCGCGGTAAGCCTTGAGCTCGCCGTTGATGACGCGGCCAAAATTACGCTCTGCGGATCCCGGAGGCGGACCATAGTTGTTCGCTAAGTCAAAATGGGTGATCCCAAGATCAAAGGCGGTGAAGAGCATCTCCTTGATCTTGTCCTTTGAGGACCCGTCACAGAAGTTTGTGCCATAGGCCGAGTGAGATCGCAGGTAGGAGCAAGCCGCTGTGCCCACAGCGGTTGTAGAGCATCGAGTCGTAGCGTGCTGCGTTTGGGATATAAGTCATGCTCCGCTAAAGTCGCTTTATTTTCATGAAAGCGCAAGGGAGCTTTCGCCCCCGTAGTCTGGTTGGTTGGCTATCAGCGGGAGAATCAAACGATCAGTCGTGATTCGGGTGCTTTGAAGGGTAGTATTCTTCTAATACAGTAATGGCTCTTTTAAGAGCCTCGGCGTATTCAACGCTGGTATTCTGTTTTGCCTTCATCGCGGCGACAATCACTGCGTGGTGATCTACCAAGCGGGCTGCGTAGTCTTCTTGGTCTGCTTTGACGCGCTGAGTGAGGAAGTAGTTACTGATGCTCTCAATCACTGCCTGCGCGTGCGCCTCTTTGTTCGTCACCCAACGAACGAGCTGCTGAGCCGATTGTAGATCAGTTTTCCCAGAGAGTTCGTCGATCATGTGACAGGCTTTAATCACCGTATCGGCGTCGATAATGAGCGAGGCGACTTCGGCCGCGTCGGCGTATATGCCGCATGGAATCTGACAGTGAGCACTCGCATTGGGCGCGATAGTAAGGCTAAGGGCCGTGAGCGTTAAGGTGGCGATTCGCTTGAGAAACGTTTTCATGAGCAACGAAGCTAGATGCACCGATAGCCTTAAGCAATTCCTGAGAGGCTTTCTTCGCGCTCGATCTTTCAACGAAGCGAAGACTGATTCTTTGGCGGGAAGGAAGCCGCGCTTATTTTCAGGTTGTTCGTAGGACTTAGCCTATTAGAGTGAGAGAATGCACCGAATCACCCCGTTCATATTCTTGATTCCCACACTGCTCATCGCCGATCTCTCCTCTGAGATAGATAGGTTGTCTCAAGAGGTTGAAGCAAAGGTCATTGAGTGGAGGCACGACATCCACCAATACCCTGAGCTTTCCAACCAGGAGTTTAAAACCGCGGCCAAGGTGGCAAAGCATTTAGAGGCACTTGGTTACGAAGTAGAAACAGGTGTGGCAGTGACTGGAGTCGTCGGTGTCCTCAAAGGAGGAAAGCCCGGCCCGGTCGTTGCATTGAGGGCCGATATGGACGCCTTGCCTGTCACCGAGCGAACAGGTCTGCCCTATGCATCCAAAGTAACAGCCGAATACAACGGCAAGGAAGTTGGGGTGATGCATGCCTGTGGGCATGATGCGCATGTCGCCATTGCGATGGGTGCAGCCGAGGTGCTGGCGAAGATGAAAGATGAGTTGCCCGGCACGGTTAAGATGATCTTTCAACCAGCAGAGGAAGGGGCATGGCCTGCTCCCGTCTGGGGCGCGAAACAGATGATTCAGGAAGGTGTGCTTAAGAATCCGGATGTAGATGCCATCTTTGGTCTGCACGTTAGACCCGGCGTCTTAGGTGGAATTTATGTTAAGCCAGGTCCGATTATGGCGAGTGCCGACTTCATCCGCATCACGGTTAAGGGTAAACAAACTCATGCCTCGCGGCCGTGGAGTGGCATCGATCCGATCACCGTGTCTTCTCAAATAATCCTTGGACTGCAGACGATCGCATCGCGCCAGATTGATATATCAGGGGCGCCTTCAGTCATTTCAATCGGAACGATCGAAGGGGGAGATCGGAACAACATCATCCCCGACGAAGTTGTAATGACTGGAACGATACGCACCTATGATCCCGTGGTGCGCCAATCCTACCACGATCTAAGCGAACTGCTGAAAAGATTGCTGAAAGTGCAGGAGCCACAGCAGAGGTCTACATTGGAGTGGACACTGGATACGGCCCAACCGTAAACGATGATAAGCTAACTAATGCGATGACACCTACGCTTCAAAATGTCGTTGGAGAAGACTTGGTATTCGTAAGTGAACTAAGCACCGGTGCCGAAGACTTTTCATTCTTCCAAAAAGAAATACCGGGGATGTTCTTCTTTCTAGGAGTCACTCCGCCCGATCAGCTCAACGCAGATGTTCCTGTGAATCATTCCCCCTTATTCATGGTCGACGACCGAGCTATGCTCAGTGGTGTGCGAGCGATGTCACGCCTAGCGGTGGATTATATGCTGCAGAACCAGTAAGTTGTCACTGCTTACACGCCGCATCTGCGCTGCGATAGCCATCGAGGGCGGCGGAGACGATCCCACCGGCAAAGCCTGCGCCTTCGCCACAAGGGAAGAGACCTTCCACCTCTGGGTGTTGGAAGGTAGTGTGGCTGCGAGGGATGCGGAGCGGAGAACTCGTGCGGGTTTCGAAGCCGAGAAGAAGTGCTTCTTCCGTGATGTAGCCGCGCATCGATTTACCAAACTGCTTCAGCCCTTCGGCAATGCGTCCGGCGATGAAGCGGGGGAGAATCTCGTCGAGGCGCACTGAGGTGGTGCCGGGAAAGTAACTTGTGTCGGGCAGGTCGGCAGACTCGCGGCGAGCAAGGTAATCGGTCACACGCTGGGCGGGTGCCTTTTGCATGCCTCCGCCGGCTTTGGATGCTCGGAGCTCGAGCTTTCGTTGAAAGGCGATGCCAGAGAGGATGCCATGTTCGTTCTTGAGAAACGCGGTGTCTTCAGGCTCTACGGTGACGACGAAGCCGCTGTTCGCGAAAGGAGAATCTCGACGGGCGAGGGACATGCCGTTGACGACGACTTCGTCATTCTCAGTCGCAGCTGGAACAATGAATCCACCAGGGCACATACAAAACGAGTGGACGCCGCGGTTACGGATCTTGGTCGCTAGGCTGTAGCGGGCGGCGGGGAGGAGGTGAGGGCGTTCGCTCTCGCGTGGGATGTGATATTGAAGGCTGTCGATGAGGGGCTGCGGGTGTTCGATTCGGACACCAACAGCGAAAGGTTTGGCTTCGAGGAGAATTTTGTTTTCAGCGAGCAGCTTGTAGATGTCGCGGGCATTATGACCTGTCGCGAGAATGACACCGGAGCCGACGAATTCGCGACCATTCGCTGTAGCCACGCCACGCAGGATTTTGCCATCAGGGGAGCGGAGGAGCTTAGTGACCTTTGCCCCGAAATGGACTTCGCCTCCAGCATTTAGAATCGTCTGACGCATCGCCATGACGACTTTGGGAAGAAGGTTGGAGCCGATGTGAGGGTGCGCATCGACGAGGATACGTGGCGGTGCGCCGTGAGCGACGAACGTTTCGTAGACTTGACGAACAGGGCCGCGCTTGGTCGCTCGCGTATACAGCTTGCCGTCTGAAAAGGTTCCCGCCCCGCCTTCGCCAAAGCAGTAGTTGGAATCCTCGACCACGGTGCCTTTGCGCAAAATAGGCGCGAGGTCGAAACGGCGGCTGGAGGCATCTTTGCCACGTTCGAGAAGAATCGGGCGGCGTCCATTTTCGAGGCAACGCAAGGCGGCAAACATCCCCGCGGGGCCAGTGCCAACGATGATGATCGGAAGGTCGTCATTTGAGACCTTCGCGAGCTCGATCTTTATTTCAGGCTCAGGCGGCAGAGGTCCATCAACAGAGTATTCGAGGCGGAGCTGCACCTTGATCTGACGCGCGCGTGCATCCACCGAATGTTTTCGAAGGCGCATCTCGACAATCGTCTCAACATCAATGCCAAGTTTTTCGGCGATAGCAGCGCGCCATGCGTCTTCCGCCTCCGATTGCTCGAAGGGAAGGATGATGTCGATGAACTGTGTTTGGGGTTCCTCCATAAATGTGGCTTAAGAGCGACGGAGAATGCTTTGCTCGGCAAGTGTTTCCAGTGAGAGGCGAGCACGTATTAAAAATGACTCACTGCAGAGGGGACGCTGGAGGTATGGCCATTGGTGGCTCTCGCCGTTTCTTGGCTACGTCACTCATCTGATGATGGCCCCATAGGGCCCTTAACTTCAGGACGATGTTAACCCCCATGCCGAAGCGACCCCTGCCTCAAGTAGGACAGCCCGCTTACCTAATGTTTATACTCAGATTGGTTAGGTCGAGTAATTGACTAAACCTCAGTTGCGTCTTGATCAGTCGATTCTTGAAATATGCCGAGCCTCCAAACCGCTCGCCACCAAATGTCACGTATTGAAATTCGAAAAATTGCTCTTAAAGTAGAACTTATTCCTAGTGGAAGACGTTCTGGCTGGGCAATTCCTAGGCCGATGTCTTTCAAGGATTCGATTTCGATAAAGGGTAGGTCGAGTGGTGATTGCCCTGGGATCCAAGTATAAGTTTGGCCCGATGGGTGAATAGAAGGCGGAACGGCAATGTAACCATCTGTCTTAATATCACCGATGATTTTTCCGTCTCGGGTCAATTTACCAGTTCGGAGCGAGCGGTCCTTAATGATGAGATGAATGTGGCAACCTCGATAGGTCTGAGTGACAGGGGTATGGTCCGCAATCTCTGGGTGCTCGTTTCGAAAGACTTGCAACGAATCGTTTTCGTCGAAGTCCAAAATGGCGTATCCGGGTTTGTATAGGGTGATACCTAGATTGCTCCCTTCATAGATACACCGTTCGATTTGATCAGCGCTCAGTTTGCATTTTCGAAAGGAAAGAAGGGCTGAAAGTAAGCCAGCTCGGGTACCTAAGAGCCTACGGATGAGCCAGAAATCTACCCGCTTCGATCTTTTGACAAGTGGTATGCAATCCATCTGGGCGTCTTCGTAGAATGACGCCCATTCGTTTGGACCCCATTCCTCTGGAGTTATTTCCTCCGGAGTCCTTTCTAGATGAGGCAGTAAGGTCGTTGTATGCGGGTGATTGATATTGGGTAGGCCTTTGGATGTTCAATCTTGGTACGGTGTTTAGGTATTTCTACCTTATAGAAATATCGGCCAAAGCGAAGCATCCTTAAGAGCCAGGGGATCATGCTCTATTGATAGAGCCATGATGAAGGCATAAAAAAACCGGAGCGACTCTATAGAAGAGTCACTCCGGCTGAAAGTTGAGACACCGTCTATCAAATGTAACTACCGGAATTTCTGCTGCACGAGCTCACGGATGTAGTCACGCAGGTCTTCAATTTTGAACTTCTCAATGATTTCTTCGAAGAATCCGAAAACGAGGAGCTCTTCGGCTTTCTTGCGCGGGATGCCGCGGGCGAGGAAATAGAAGATATTTGAATCATCGATCTGGCCCGAGGTGGCTCCATGGGAGCACTTAACATCGTTGGCATTGATTTCGAGACCGGGGAGCGAATTTGCTTCAACCTTTTCACTGAGAAGAAGGTTGTTGTTCGTTTGGTAGGCGTCGGTTTGCTGGGCCTCTTCTTCGACAATGATTAGGCCACTGAAGATTGTTTTGGCGGAATCTTGGAGCACGTTCTTGTAGAGCAGATTGGAACGGCTATTGGGCGCGATGTGCGTCTGAAGAGTGCGCTGATCGAAGAATTGATCTTTGGTCGGAACGTTCAGCGAGTAGAGGTTTACGTCTGACCCCGATCCAAAGATTTCCCCGTGGACTTCTTGGCGGGCCTGTTTTGAGCCAATGTTGATCAGGATGCCACGGCTCTCAACGTCACGCTCGGCGTTGTGCGTATTGAGCTGAAAACTGAGCGTGTTTGTATTCCAATTTTGGATAATGTCGTGCCGTGGCTTGGCTCCATTTTCGGCGAAAACGTGGGCGTTTGCGATGACAAGATTCTCCGTCTCAGGCGAAGCACTTTCTTGGAATTCAACGAGGGTAGCCTTGGCGTTCTCGTCACAGATGAAGTGGGTGTGGGGAAAGATAGCGCTTCCGCTTGCTTGACTCCAATTCGCAACGACAAATGGGCGATCAATTTCCAGCCCCTTCGGAATATAGACGAAGAGCCCATTGCGCAGGAGAGCGAGGTGCAGGGCTTCAAACTTTTCTGAGCCGAGCCGTGGAGACTGGCGCATGAAGTATTTTTTCACCAGTGCTTCATGCTGATTGAGCGCATCGAAAAGGGTCGTGAAAACGACGCCTTGTTTCTCTAGCTCAGGATCGAGGTAGCGCGGAGCAGCAAGGTTGTCGTCAATGAAAACGAAGCGTCCAGCGACATTCTTCAAACGATTGGACTTCTCTACGATCTCTTCGTTTTCAACTGCCGCGAAAGGACTAGGCTCAAAGCGATCAAGGTCTGCGAGACTCTTGAGGTTCGAGAATCGCCAGTTTTTGCTCGTGCGGTTTGGCGTGGGGAGCTGCTTGTAGCGCTCCCATGCTTCGGCCTGCATGGTTTGGAACCACTCAGGCAGGAGTTCGTTCTGGGCTTGGCGCATAAGAAAGGCTTCGTCGAAATTAGACGGTGCGTCGGAAATGAGTGTATTTGACATGTGGATACGTGATCAGGGATTAACCTACTGAGTCTTCCATCTCTAGATCGATGAGTCGTTTCAGCTCGACGGAATACTCCATCGGGAATTCTCGGATGAGGTCGTTGACAAAACCGTTAACTGCTAAGCTCATCGCTTCGCCTTCACTCAGTCCTCGTTGCATCATATAGAAGATTTGTTCGGCACTGACTTTTGAAACCGACGCTTCATGTTGGGTGGTGTTGCCTAAGCCGCGAACGGTGATCGCTGGGTAGGTGTCTGTGCGACTGTGAGAGTTGATCAGCAAAGCATCACACTCAGTGTTGTTCTTACAATTTTTGAGATGCTTTGGCATACTCACGACACCACGGTAGGTTGAACGACCTTTCCCGATCGAGATCGACTTAGAGATGATGTTCGAAGTGGTGTTGTCGGCGGCGTGGACCATCTTGGCGCCGGTGTCTTGGTGCTGGTTGTCGTGAGCTAGGGCAATAGACAGCACTTCTCCGCGAGCACCTTCACCCCGCATCACGACTCCAGGATACTTCATCGTAAGGCGGCTGCCGATGTTGCAGTCGATCCAACGGACTTCAGCATCTTCCATCGCGAGGCCACGCTTGGTGACTAGATTGAATACGTTCGCAGACCAGTTCTGAACGGTGATGTATTGAATCTTCGCGCCCTTCAGCGCGACGAGCTCAACAACCGCACTGTGAAGTGTGGCGGTCTCAAATTTCGGTGCGGTGCAGCCTTCCATATAGGTCAGCTCAGCACCCTCGTCGGCAATGATGAGGGTGCGCTCAAACTGACCGAAATTCTCCGCATTGATACGGAAGTAGGCTTGCAAGGGTTGCTTTAGCTTTACGCCTTTTGGAACGTAGATGAAAGAGCCGCCGGAAAACGTAGCGCTGTTGAGAGCGGAGTATTTATTGTCCCCAATAGGGATGACCTTACCGAACCACTTGCGGAAGATCTCTTCGTGCTCGCCGAGCCCTTCGGTGGGTCCGACGAAGATGACACCTTCTTTTGATAGCTCTTCCTTCATGTTCGAATAGCTAGCTTCGCTATCGAACTGAGCTTCGACGCCAGCGAGATAGGCGCGTTCTTTTTCTGGAATTCCGAGGCGTTCGAAAGTCCTCTTCACATCTTCAGGAACTTCGTCCCATGAGCGCGTCGCTTTTTGTCCCGTCGCGAGGTAGTAGCGAATCTCGTCAAAATTAATCGCTTCGAGATCTTTAGATGCCCAGTGAGTGGGTTGTGGTTTGTCTTTGAAGACTTTGAGCGCGCGTTTGCGAAAGTCTCTGATCCAGTCGGCTTCGCCTTTCACATCGCAAATATAGTCGATGGTCTCTTCGGTGAGGCCGATGCCAGCGTCATACTTGTAATTGACGTCGTAGGAAAAGTCGCCGGTTTCGTCGCGGCTGAGGTCGATGTCTGGTGTGGTTGCCATGGGAGGTGTGCCTGTATTAGTTGGTTACTACGCTACGGGTGCAGCGAGTTCTTCTTTGATCCAGTCGTAGCCTTTGGACTCGAGTTCGATGGCTAGCTCTGGACCACCGGTCTTGACGATGCGTCCATCATACATGACGTGCACCTTGTCGGGCGCGATGTAGTCGAGAAGACGCTGGTAGTGCGTAATGAGGAGCATGCCAGTGTCCTTGCCGCGCATCGCGTTGACGCCTTCGGCGACAACTTTCAAAGCATCGATATCGAGTCCGGAGTCGGTCTCGTCGAGGACGGCGTAGCTAGGCTTGAGCATCGCCATTTGGAGGATTTCGCAGCGTTTCTTTTCTCCACCAGAGAAACCGTCGTTCACCGAACGGCTAGTGAACTCGCGAGGGATCTTGAGCGCGTCCATCTGGGTGTAGAGATCTTTGTAGTAGGCCGGTGCGTTGATGCTTTGGCCTTCTTCTAGGCGTGAGCTGAGCGCCGCCCGGATAAAATTAGCGATGCTCACCCCAGAGATTTCGCTCGGATATTGAAAGGCGAGAAAGAGTCCAGCGCGGGAGATTTCGTCAGGCGCCATTCCGACAATGTTTTGTCCGTCGAGGTGGACTTCTCCGCTTGAGATTTCGTAATCCTCGTGCCCAGCTAAAGCCTTCGCGAGCGTGCTCTTTCCGGTGCCGTTGGGCCCCATGATCGCGTGAACTTCACCTTTTGGTAATGTTAGCGTGAAGTTTTTGAGGATTTCTTTTTCGCCGATGGCGACGTTGATGTTTTTGATTTCGAGGGTGCTCATGTGCAAATAAAAGTGGTCAGTGAGTTATTCTTTGGTGAGGGAAATGGGTGATTTGATCGAACGGCCATGGAAGAAGAGCTCGACGAGGTCGGCTTCGTAGCCTTCGGGCAAAACATCTTTGAGTTTGTCGAGGATTTCCGGGGCGAGATCGATGTCGTAGACACGGCCGGATTCCTGATCGCGAAAGTGGGCATGCGGGAGAAGATTCGGGCAGTAGCGGGTGGGCTCGCGCTCATAGTTCACCGCGCGAACTAGGCCACAGGTCACCAACGTCTCGAGACAGTTGTAAACGGTTGCGAGGGAGATCGTGGGCATATGCTCCCGCGACCGGGCATAGACATCGTCGGCTGAAGGGTGGTCACGCTTGTTTAGGAGGACGTGAAAGACGTGTTCGCGTTGCTTGGTTGAGCGCAGGCCGTGCTTTCCGAGGGCGTCGTCGAGGGCTTCTCTTGCGATGTCAGGCAGTGTGCTCATGAAATAAATGTATTGGTAATTAGAATAATTACAAATACAAATAGCAAGTAGCGGGTGCGGATTGGGCAACTGTTTTCCGCAAAAAAGTTTAGAACCGTTGCTGAGGGCCGCGCAGTCTAGTGTTTTCGCTCTAGGAGCCGCTTAAACAGTGCTTCTAGGAAGCCGGTGTCGGCCTCGATCGAGCGAAGAGCCTTGAGTGCTTCGTCGGTGAGGCGGGCGGCGGTTGCTCGGGACGCTTCGAGGCCGTGGAAGGCCACGTAGGTGTTCTTTGCATTGGCTGCGTCTGCGCGAACGGTTTTGCCCATGTCTTCGGTGCTGGCCGTGACATCGAGGATGTCGTCGAGGATTTGGAAAGCGAGACCGAGGGAGCGGGCTGCGGTGGTCATCGTATCGAACGCGCTCGCGGGTGTTTCACTGCAGTGCAGTCCCATGCGGCAACTTGCTTCAATTAAAGCGGCGGTCTTGTTGAGATGGATGAAGTCGAGATCTTCGGCGCTGATTTCCGTGTTCTCAGCGGCGGTATCCTCGGTTTGCCCGCCGATGAGTTGTTGGCTGCCTGAGGCACTACCGAGCTCATGGACGAGTTTTAGCCCGATTTGTGGGTTCTCGCCGTAGCTGCGGGCGAGGAGGGCGAAGGCTTCGGTAAGGAGGGCATCGCCGGCGAGGATACCCGTAACTTCGTCATAGGCTTTGTGCACTGTCGCCCGGCCGCGGCGCAAATCGCTATCGTCCATCGCCGGGAGGTCATCGTGAATGAGAGTGTAGGTGTGCAGGAGCTCGACGGAAAGGGCTGCTGGAAGGGGGTCAACGAGGCGGGGAAAGAGTTGGGCGCAAGCGATTGTCATGATCGGGCGCAGGCGTTTCCCTCCAGCAAGGAGACTGTAGTGCATCGCCTCGTGTAAGCGCTGGGGCCGGGTGTTCGGTGAGGGTAGAGCAGCGGGAAGGGAGGCTTCGACCAGCTCGCGCATTTTTTTCAGGGTGGGCACAAAATCCGTCATTGTATCTGTGCTTGGGGATAGCATCCTGTTGAGCAATGCCAAGGATTGAAGAGCTGAGCCGCCGAATATGGGAAGATACGGATTTTCGTTCGAAGTGGTTAATCGGTGGGTTGCTATCGACCATTCCGCTTTTGAACATCATCGTACTAGGTTACTTTCTGCGCTATGCGCGGCAACTGAGGCAGGGTGGTGATCTCACCCTTCCAGCTTGGGATAACTGGGAAGAGCTGCTGATGGATTGTCTGCGTATGTTCATCCTCAAATTGGTCTTCCTCGGGATCCCTTTCCTCATCAGCCTTGGGATTTCTTGGATGCTTCAGAGCGTGTTAGGGATCTTCTCCGGCTTAACTTTTATCCCGGTCGGTTGGCTCTTTCTTCCCCTTGGAATAGCCGCTGGCTTGATCTTCTGGATGGCGGCCCTGATGCGCTATCTTCCAGGGCAGGATTGGGCGCGTGTCTTTGATTTTGCTGCTGTTTGGCGCGTTTCAAAGCGTTTGGCTCCGAAGTTAGCAGTTCCGGTTTTGATCTTTATCGGTCTTGTGACGGTTGGAGCTCCGCTTGCGGGTTTTGCCTTCTTTTTGGGTTTTGGTCCTTTTGTAGCCTTTTCGACCGCTGCCTATCTCGACGGAACGAGAGTGGCCTAAATACTTTATCAGATTACAACCATGCCAACCTACGATTATCAATGTACCGCATGTGGTGGTGAATTCGAGGCTTTCCAATCGATGAAAGATCCTCACCTAACGGATTGTCA
Organism: uncultured Puniceicoccaceae bacterium; assembly: GCA_963933835.1. Taxonomy (GTDB): domain Bacteria; phylum Verrucomicrobiota; class Verrucomicrobiia; order Opitutales; family Oceanipulchritudinaceae; genus CAWVVV01. The sequence goes on from CAWVVV010000008.1 coordinate 40,430, forward strand.
GCTCTGCGCCGCCGCCGGTTCGGTGAAGCGAATGATCGGGGCGGGGGCCGGAATCATTTTTAAGGGTTCCGGTTTTTACGAAACTGATTTCAAAGAGAAAAAGGGCGAAAAACCGGGGAGCGCCGAGAAACCTAAGGCGGAGAATTCTTCGCCGAAGGCAGATGCTCCAGCTGTGGAAGCAAAGACGAGTAAAAAAAAGGAGGCTAAAGCTTCCGCCTCGACGAAAAGCACCGAATAGGCATCCTGCTAACGAAGATGGCGAAACGAAACAATTCGAAGGCTCCTAAGACGATCAAGGTCGTGTTCTTTTTTGGTCTTCTTGCGGCGTTGGGTGGAGCGGTCCTTGGACTATTTAGTTTGGTCACGCAACCAGTGACCGAAATGCGAGCGGCTCCCGAGGAACCGGATCCTAGCACAGTCTACTACATTAAAGGAGCGGATTCGGGTTCGTCGCGTTGGCGCACAGTGCGCGCACAGATTTTTCAAGGTTCAGCTGCCACGCTGCAGGTGTCGGCCGGAGATCTGAATGGCTGGGCTAATGCGATGTTTACGCCTAGTAAATTGAAGGCACTTCCCTCAGATGGTGAGGACACTGCTCAGCCGCCGTCGAGTCTCTTTGGCCTGAAAGTGAATTTATCTAGCGTGAATTTTCGAATCGAAGGCGATGAGTTGCAATTGGCGGCTTATCTTGAGTTCCCCGACTTGGCTCCTGGGAAACGGTTTGTCTACCAAGCGCTGGGATCTTTTGAGGCTGGATCTGAAGGTCCTCGATTCAAAGCTAGAACAAGCACCCTTGGGCGAGCTTCGCTTTCGGCAATCCCTGTAGTAGGAGGCTTAATACACCAGGGTTTGCTTTCGCAATTATCGAGCGCACCCGAGTGGGGAGCCTTGTCTGGGATTTGGACCAATGTCGCGGCGATTGAGATCGCTGAAGGAATGGCGACCTTGACCCTTCAGTAGGGCTTCACGGCGATGGCCCGGTGGAGCAAGTTGTATCAAGTTGCCATCTGGATTTGTTGTCTTGGGAGCTTTACCCTTTCGGGGAGGTTGGTAGCGATTACGGTTGAGGAAGGAGGCTTTGTACTCACCGGCGATGATCCTGAGGCACTGCTGGCAGTCCGCTACCTGGTCCGTGCTTCGGATCAAAAATGGCGGAGCCTAGGTGTCGCTAGCCAAGCGATTGCGCGGACGCTGCCGGTAGAGATCAGAGTAGATGGCGAAGGCGCGGCCTTTGACTGGAGCGCAGATCTGAGTGAGGGAACGGCTGTGAAAAGGATCGCGCGCCATTGGCTTGGAATGCGATTGGGGGTTCAGTCTGCTCAGGAAAAAATTGGAACGCATGCTTGGGTACTCGATTGGATGACTGGGACGTTTCTGAGTGAACGTTCTCCGACGGGTAAAGCACTGTGGATCGCGCGAGCGGGGGAGGTCCCAATGCCTCTCGGTCGTTTGTTAGATAGCGATGCTGAATCGACTACGGTACTAGAATTCCAGCGCTGGTTGCTGGGCGAGTGGTGGTATCACACGGGTGGAAAAGTGGAGCTTGGAGGGCATGGAAGTAGTCTTTTAGAGGCGGATTGGGCGGCATTTTTCTTCGCTCAAAAAGCAGCTGAAGGCGGGCCTTTTATGAGTATGGCGGAATCGGCTCGGCGGATTGAAACAGTGGGTCAACTCACCCTTGTGCAAACTGGGCTAGAGGCTCGAGTATGGCTGCATGAAGTGCCGACCGTAGTTCCCGTGGAAACGAAAGCTCATCGGCTTGCGCAACTGCGCCTTTTGCGTGAGCGCATCCACCCGGTTTACCACCGCGCGCTGCTTGCTCTCATCGGAGCGGCCGAGAGTGGCGATGGAAATTCGTTTTTCTCGCTCTCATTTGCGCAAGCGTGGGCTGAGGCCGAGGATACGGCGTCCGAGATTCGAGCTGGCCTGAATGCTAATTTGAGGTGAGATCCTCTGCCTCGATCTTGAGTTCTTCGGCAACGTTTGCGACGACGACGCGGGCGCCGAGTCCGGGAACAAAATCAGACATTTCCTGACCTTCTGGAGTGGCGCGTAAGGCGTTCTGAATCATCCCCATCTTTGCATCTAGATTGTCGATCATGCTAACAAAGACGGCCTCTGGGGTGGCGGCCTTGGCTGCGGCTCCCCACTCAAGTTCACCTTGGTGGCTGAGGACGATGTGCTCAAGACGTTCGCACAGATCGGGTTCGAGGCGTGCTTTGAGAGCAGCTTTGCGCACTTGGCGGTAACCAAGGACAACATGACCCTGAAGAATTCCTGTGCGGGTGCGTTGTGTTGCCATCGCACCGGTGTATTCGTCGACTTTACCGGCGTCGTGCACAATGATACCGGCGAGAGCGAGTTCACCGTGCACTTCTGGATACAAGGGTAAGAGTGCTCGGCAGGCTCGCGCCATGTGAACGGTGTGCTCGAGCAGGCCGCCGCGGTAAGCGTGGTGCATCGAAATCGCACCCGGGGTTTCGGAGAAACCGGGAAGGTTTTCCAAGACGGAGGCTACCGTTTCGCGAAGGCGTTCGTGAGTGATGCTTACGACGAAGGCGTTGAGCTCTTCCCAGAGTTCCGTGAGGTCTTCGGGGGCTGTCTCGACGAGGTTTGCGGCGTATTTGTTTTGTTCCTCTGCGGGAATGACTTCGACAGTGACGAGTTTTGGTGAAAAACGCCCCTGATAGTAGCCAGTGTGGCCTTTCGCGCGAACGATTGCTCCAGCGTTGAGATCGGAAAACACCGTGTGTTCGGCTGAGTTTTCGAAACAGACGACATGAAAAATTCCCGTCCTGTCGCCTAGCTCGACCATGAGGAATTGGCTATCGTTTTTCGCCCGCTTCTTTGCCACCTGTTTGACAAGGAGAATGAGCTCGAAAGTAAGTTTCTGGTCCTTAGGCGCTCGTTTTAATTCGGCCACTGATTGCATGCTTCAACCTCGTCTGCGGATCGCTTGTGGGCAATGGCGAATATGGACGGATGTTTGACAATTGGGTCTACTCCCATGCATCCATCCAGCTGTGAGCTACGATAAAACAGCCAAAGACCTCCCCTATAAGATTAGCACGCTCGTCTACGTGAAGAATACGGAAGGCAAAATCCTTCTTATCCAGCGGCGTAAGTCTCCGAACTATGGTCTGTGGAGTCCGATTGGCGGAAAGCTGGAAATGTCGACGGGGGAATCGCCCTTCGAGGCCGCGCGGAGAGAGGTCGAAGAGGAAATAGGCCTTCAGCTCAAGGACAGGGATCTGCACCTCTTCGGACTTATTTCAGAGAAAGGTTATGAGGACAGCTGTCACTGGTTGATGTTTCTCTTTGTTGTCCACACTCGGATCACGGAGCTACCGCCTGAGATCGATGAGGGGCCTTTTGGCTTTTTCTCGCGTGGAGAGATCGACGAATTACCTGTGCCACAAACCGACAAGGAATCACTTTGGGCTATTTACGACGAGCACCATCAGGGGTTCATCAGTCTGAGGGCCGATTGTAGTAGCGAGGGGCCGCTCGATGTTGTTGTTGAGCAGACGCTCACGGCCAATGGAGCTTAGTACCCGCGTGCGTAGCGTGCGCCTTGGGCGTCCTCGAAGACAATCGCTGTACCTTCTTCGGTGAAGCCAATAAAACGCAGCTCGTAGAGCGGATCGATGAGGCTGCCGATGCGGTAGGCGACACCACCGACGATGAGAATAGATTCAGCTCCGCGGTTTCTGACCATCGAGATCGGGAGGTTATCAACGAGTGCCGAAACTTCTTCGGAGCGCTGTGGCTGCGTGGACTCTGCAGATGTAGGCGAGGGTGCTGTCTGAGTATCTGCGTTCGGCGGGGTGACTTGGGTTTGCGTAACTGCTGCGGGTGATACCTGTCCAGCCCTAGGGGTGTCGCTTTTCGTTGTAGTTATAAAGTAATACGCACCAACCCCAGATAAAGTGATGATGAAGAGGAGCCAAAGTAGAATCTTTGGCATCTTCCCGTTTTTCGCGGGATTAATCTCTCCTTCGAAGAGGGGGGCATCAACGGGAGGTGGCTTCTTCAGCGAGACGGTCGGGCGCAGAGTGTCGATCGATACGGCGGGAGGGGCGGATTCGATCGGGTCTGACTCGGAGTCTGCGTCGCTTTTTTCAGCGATGGGTGCTTTGGTTCTTTTGCGATTTGAGGGCGTATTGCCCCGGCGCGGAAAATTAGAAATCACGACTCGATCAGCACTTTCTTCGGAGTAATCGAATGGGGGGGCTGTGAGCATCGTCTTATGTTTTGCTTCAATGGCCTTGTCCTTGCTCAGGTCTACCTCCTTAGGCTCGGGGAGGTCTTCGGTAGACGGTTCGGAACCGAGCAGCGCATCGAAGGCCTCGTCTGTAATCGTTTCTTTTGGGGCAGGGGTAGAAGTCTGCTCCTCGATTTTCGCGGACTCGGCCGCACGCTTTTGAGCAAGTTCTCTCGGTATAGCGGGCGAGTCTGTGGAGGGTGGTGGAGGGGCTACGGGTTCCGTTGCAGGACGAGGTTCTTTTTGCACGACCGGCGCTTTGGCCTCATCCGAAACCGTTTCTACGGCTGTAGCCGCTGGCATTGGAGGGCGGCTGAGGGCTAATTTTCGTTTAACCGGCGCTGGTTTCGTCGTCGGCGCTTCTTTCAAGGAGGCGCTGAGCTTCAGTTTAGTGCGTTTTGGCTCGTCGTTCGACGTCTCTACAGTTGTTCGTAAATGGTTTTCTGTCTCAGCCTTTGGATCTGACGGGGTCGGTGCAACTGGCTTCGCGACTGCCTTTTCGGGCGAGTTAGCTTCGGCCGAAGGGTTCTTTTGCAAGCCGAGTTTGCGCAAGGTAAGCTTGGGCCTCGGAACTTGATTCGATGAATCAGAAGCGTTTGAGATATTTGGCTCCTTGTTGATCAAGAAATACGAGTTCGTTTGAGCTGATTGAGGAAATGCTTATGCCGAGGTTTGCATCGACAAGGTCGCTGGTTGAAAACGCGCGACTGCGTTGAGACTCTGGGTCGTAGAGAAGCACTTTGCCGCCTCCACGCATGATGCCACGAATCTCGAAGCCGGCGATGCGCCCACGAATCGCGGGAAGCTGAACCGGTGGTGGTGCAACTGCCGTGATGGGTTTAGAGGTGGGTGCAGATGTTCGTTGGGGCGCTGGTTTAGGAGCGTTGACGACAATAGGTGCCGACGGTTGTTGGGGTGGCGCTTGGGTGGCGTTCTCTTCTACTTTAAAAGTGATCGGAGCGAGGGCAGATTCCGGTGCGCTCGGTGGGCTTTGGAGGCTTTCGCTCGGCGCGCTACTCGATGTCTGAGAGGCGGTCGAATTCGCTGCGATGGCTGGTTTGGCGACCGCTGGCGTATGGGTGCTCGCGCCCGGCGCAGGTGCCGTTGAAGGCGTTGGGTTTGTCATCGCTGGTGCCTGGCTTTCGCTTGGCGCGACGATAGCAACCGCGTCTTGACGAGGACCAGTGATATTGAGCACCCCCCAGACGATGAGTCCACCGCCTAGCATAAAGACTAGGGCGATCGCAGCGATGGCGAAAAAGACGAGTGGTTTGCTCGACGAACGACGATCCTCGGCAGTGGGCGCAGGGAGAGGAACTGCTGCGGGCACAGCCGGCACTACCGTCGTTGGTTCGATAGCCGGTGGAGGCGTTTGAATGGCGCTGGGTGTGGGCTGCCCTTGCTGTTGGGCTTGGGCCTTTTTGAGGGCTTCGCTGATGAGGCTCATTGTATAGTCATTTCCCGTGAGGCGCGACGAACGTCCCACCAGTTTACGTGATCTCGCGAGTGCACGAAGGCGGCGAGGAGTGATTTGTCACAAAGATTGTTTACCAAGCGCGGAATGCCTTGGCTTTGACGGTGGATACGGCTGATGGCGCGGGCGCTGAACCAAGGCTTACCGTTTGCACCGGCGAGGGTGAGTCGGTGACGAACATAATGTGAAATCTGTTCGCGACTGAGCGGCTTGAGTTCGCAGTAGACAAGGATGCGCTGACGAAGCTGGCGGAGCTCGGGGAGGCGCAGTTTTTCCTTCAGCTC
>CAWVVV010000009.1:0-12478 GCA_963933835.1 uncultured Puniceicoccaceae bacterium
GACATTTCCGTAAGCTCATTTTGCAAAGAGGTCTTGGCATCGGACATTTCCGTAAGCTCATTTTGCAAAGAGGTCTTGGCATCGGACATTTCCGTAAACTCATTTTGCAATGACGTCCTGGACTTGAGGGCTTCATTGAGCTGTGATTCTAGCTTGATTTGAGTCTGAGAATACCCGTCTTCAAGCGCTGCTTTCGACTTATTAATATCTTCGAGTGCAGCGGTTTGTTCGCTGATCAATTTACTGAGACGCTTAATTTCAGCTTGGTTGCTTTTCCAGGCTTCAGCTTGTTCTTGATTTGATTTGGTGAGGGATGCGTTCGCACTTTGCGCTGATTGTAGCCTTGAATTTGAGTCGTTAATGATGCCCTGAAGTCTTTTGATTTCAGCTTGGTTGTTTTCCCAGTTTTGCGCCTGTTCTTGATTCGTTTTTTGGAGGCGTTCGTTACTTTCGGTTAAACTATTGAGAGCTTCTAAGCGGTTTTGAGCCGTCGATTCAAAGGCCGAGTATTTTGCCCAGAGCTCATCCTGTTTCTGCTTCAGCCAAAGAACTTCCCCCTGTAGCTCTTCGTAAGTTTTTGCTGGTTGAGGGTAGCGTCTTTCGAGAACGAATTCGACTTGGTTTACGCTAATTGTTGAAAGAAAGCCGCGTTTCCAAGTCGATGTATCGTAGGCTTCGAGCAGTTCTTTTGGTGCAGCATTCGACTCGACTGGCATGATGAGGGGCCGGTGCATTTCGAGTCCAAATCCATCAGAATGCTCGAGGTGACCCCAAGTATTGAGCTCAGCTGGGCTGGGCTCAGTGAGCAGACGGCGTAGCGTGAGCGCTATATAACTCCATCCATCGGTTGAGCTTGTAGGTAATGCCGCGAAAGGCTTCGTGGTCGCTAAAAATGCTTTAGCTCCAGACCAGATATCCTTCTGTTCAACCGCAGAGAACCCAGTGCCTTTATCTGTGCTATAGACGGGTTTAACGTCTCCATCCTCGATTTTGAGATTCAGGAGTGTTTGGAAAGGTGCGCTGAAGAGCGCTTCGAGCCAATTGATTGATTCGTTCAGTAGGCTCGCATGATCCGATGGCCCTCCTTTTCCCATGAAGTATCCGTGGGCACAAAATGCATTATCTTCTGACACCGCATTTTCCCAAGTGCCGAAGTAATAAGCCGTGAGCGGTTGTGATGCCTCGGTCTTCAAAAAATTTGATAGCGCTTTGGCGGAAGAGGCTGCCCAACCCAGATCGACAATTGCATCCGTTTTTGCGTCGAAGGAGAGATGTTCAAATAGAAACGTGTATGCTTTGCGATCTTCAGCGAAGAGCTCTTCGAGTTCAGGTCGTATGAGATGGAAAAGTTGTTTTAGCTTGGCTTCAGTATCTCCTTGGAAGAAATCGCCCCCGCCACTTTTTGTGATGATCGCAAGCGGATCAGCGAAACCACAGGTAATGATCGTGTCCGAGTAATTCTTCCAATCCAGTCCTAGGCGAGTGAGGAAATCCGCAGCACATAGGCTTGGATGTGGGGTGCTTAGAAAATCTAGGGCCACCTCTTCGAGGCTTTCGAAGGAAGCAAAGCAGAGTGTTTTTCGAGAAGCCTCAATATATGTGAACTCAATCTCGGAGGCGTAGTCTTTGCCGATTTCCTTAAGTGCTTTCTCGAGGTAGTAGCCATCGCGCCCGAGGAGGAGAAGCCGCTGAATACCATTCTGTTTTGCATGACTTGCAACCCACCTCAGATAACTCAGGTAGAGAGGCCCCGCTAACTCGTAGCCCAAGCGATATAGAAGTGAAGTGTCGGCGAAGCCTTCTTCATGATGCCTTCGCCTCACGAGCCCGGCGAATAGACGACTTAAGTTGTCGCTCGGATTTTCGACAAAGGGATCTATTTCATCACACCATGGCTGTGTGACAGCTCTAGAGTGTAGATGGAGCGCCCGTAACCCGTGGGCTTTCGCTTGGACAAAATCGCTATTCAGATTGTCGCCTATGTGGACAATTTCAGACGCTTGAAATGGTATTTGTTTTAGAACGAGTGGATAGAGAGCGCCCGTATGTTTGCTGTCTCCTATTTCACAAGAAACGAATACTTTTCCCTTGGGATACCCAGCTTGCTGTAACCATTTCTGAATACAAGTGGCAGATAAATACATATCTGAGACGTAGATAACCTCTTTCCCCAGATCGGTCGCTTTCTGAGCTATCGCGAGTGTTCGAGGGTGAGCATAGAGAACCTCTTCTTCTATAGTCAGTTCGAGGGCTTTGATGGCGTCGGCTTCTTTTGGCGTGATGCCCAGAATAGGTCCGCACTCGGCATAAATTTCTTCGAGCGTTACTTCACGTTCTAGAGTCTGGCGTGCCTTGTCTTCGGCCAGTGTGCGGGCGAGGGCGAAGGGTAGTGTAGATAGGCTTTTGATCTCCTGTGGAATACGGACTTCAACAATCTTGAAGACGTCGGCGGGGAGGTTACACTGCCTTAAGAGCGCTGTATCGAAGACGTCTAGGGACAGGCACTTGAAGTCCTCTCCTGTAAAGGGATCTGGGAAGGCCTCAGGCTCAGGCGCTTCCGTCGTGCGTTTCTCGAACGGCGCGACAGGTGAGCCGCCAGCGGGCGGAAATTGAATCGCATCCAGATCCCCGACGGCATCAGTAGAGCCTGAAAGAGCCTCTCTTAAGTAATCGTTTTTTAGGCGGTCGAGCATGAAGCGATGCTTTTCAACGCCTCGTGTAACGGTGTTCCCTTGCGCGTGCATGCGCCAGTGGTAGTTCGCCAGATACTCTTTGAGAACAGTTATGTTGTAGTGGCGCAGGAATCGAAGATTGAAGTCATGATCTCCAAGGACGTCATAGTCTTGTTTGAACTTTCCGACGTGCTCATGCGCCTTTCTGCGATAAACAAACGCGATTGGCGGGAAGAGGTTTCGTCGCCTCATCTCATTCAGATTGGCGAACTCGAAGTAGTAATATTCACTGCGTTTGAGCTCCCGTATGTTTCCACCAAAGGTAATCTCCTCGAAGATCCGCGTTGATTGGCTGACGGCCCCATCGACTTTACGATTCGGTTCCCCGCATTCGATAGCTTCAACCGTCTTCGCTAGAAACTGAGTCGTCCAAGAGTCGTCATCGTCATGGATCGTTACATACTCACTTTCTGAAGCATCGAGGCCCGCGTTCGAGGCGTTTTGCATGCCTTTCGAACTGTCGTGATGAACAATATGAAGGCGACCTCGGTAGGCGTCTCCATAGCTCCGCGCGAGGACTTCGAGCGGCTCCTTCTCGCCGCCATCATTGACGATGATATGGACCCAGTCTTGATAGGTTTGCCCGAGGACAGATTCCATGGCGCGGCGAACGAGCTCGGGGCGATCCTTGGTACGGGTAATGACGGCAACGGAGGCCGATGGTAAAGTGTGTTTCATTCTGACAAGATCCTTAATGGAGCGATAGTATGCATTGATCCACTCGATTTTCGCGAACTTAGACTATACCTCACGGTCCATTCTCATCGCAGGGTGCCAAAGGCGTAGAATGGCACGTTGAAGAGGGCTGAGGAGGGCATCGTAGCCTGGCCGCCAATGGCTTGATTTGAAATGTGATTTCGCTTTCTTTGGGCTGAGTGCGCGACTCCAGAAACCTTTTGTATCTGCCATCTTCGATTGATGGAAGACGCCTCCCCAGCCGTCTGGGTAAGCGACTTTAGACAATTCGATGGCCTCCTCGTAGCTGGGATGAGCTAGCCAGCGATCCGTGATCTTGACGACGGTTTCTGCTCTCGGATCGAGACCCGGAGCCTCTGCGAGCCCGCCGATTCGGTTGAAGAAGGCGCGAACGCCGTCATGCAAATCGCTCAGAGAGCTCAAGTCTTCGGCGTTTTCATGCAGGCCGTGGAGGAGTGGGCTGATTTTGCCATCTTTGTTCCGCTGCATGCGGAGGAAGGTCGTTTCAGGTGCGGCGAAAAGGAACTCGATGAGCGCAACCCCGTAGCGGATGAGGCGAAGGTGTTCCGCTGGTTGGCCATAGTTTACAAGATAGGAGGCAAGGGTTGAATCTATGGATGCCGATGGTTCTGCTCCTTCGTAGGTGCCGAGATAGAGCCCCTCCAAGGGCCGCTCTATGCCACCTAGTCGAAATAGATTCTTTAGCGCTTTTTGGAGTGAAGCATTCCAGCCGACATCAACCATGACGAAGGGCTCTTCTTTGCCTAGAACTCCCCTGAGATAATCGAGGTAGTGGCCACGCTCCTCTTTTGCCGCAGCGATGATAGCAGGCTCAATTTCGTGGAAGAGCCGCCTGAGCGCGTCGTAGTCGAATCCGGAGCGAACGATCTGGTTGTGATCGCTGAAACCGTAACGGCCAATATGCTCTGTAAATGCTCCTGGGTCCATCCCCATCCGCTCAAAAAAATCGCCGACTGAGAGGTTGATGCCTTCTGCAAGCCAATCCTCGGTAGCCGCATCGATTTTCTCGATCGCGGGGAACTTTAAACCGCGGCGAGATGCATAGAGGTATTTGGATTCTGGATACGCACTATTCCCTTTGGTTAACGTGTCATAGAGTTCTTTAAGGAAATAGCCGTCGCGAGAAAGGAAATACACGGACTCCAGTCCTCGCCCTTTGACCTGTTTGAGAATAAACCGGAGAAATCCGAAATACAACGGGGCCGCGTATTCGAAACCGAAACCAAACCAGAAGCTGTCGTTTTGTTCTTGGGGCAGGGGATCGAAATGCCGTGATAAAAGTGCGGTCTGAATAAGGTGGTCGCTTGGGGCGGCGGAGGGCTCTAGCGGCTGCGCAAGGGGATGGATACCTAGTTTGCTGATTTCAGACTTTGTGAGCACTCTGCTTTGCCAACCAGCTTCCTGTGCTTTTTTGCCGTCGACTTCAGCATTGTCGCCAATGTGGAAGAATTGTGTCGATCGAAGCTGTAGGCGTTCTTCGACTGTCTTGTAGAGCCTTCCACTCCACTTGAGGCAGCCTTCGGTTGAGCTGACAAAAAGATGATCGTAGTCGCTGAATCCACAGCGTTCGAGCTGCTGGGCGATAAAGGTCTCGGACAGATACATGTCTGAGACGAAGATCACCTTTTTGTGCCGCGTTCTCGCCGCTGAAATGAGCTGTCGAGTCTGTTCGAGTCCGTAGAGAACTTGGCCTTCAAGCTCTTCTTCGAGGGCTTGTAGTTTGTTTTCTAAACCTTGCGCGGGAGCCCATGATTCGCCCAAACAAGCGTAGATGTCGTCGAGCGTAATTTCTTCAACTTGGCGCTCTTCCCAAGCCTTTCGGCGAGCCGCTGAATCGATCTCGGCGCGGCGTTTAGAAAATCCAGAGAACTGTTCGCCGTAGTCGACGACGAGGCGGCTTTCTAGAAGCTCAAATACGCTTGCCGGAGGCCCGCTTAAACGGGCGAGGGTTGTGTCGAAAATGTCGAGCGACAAGACTTCGAAGTCTCCCCATGGGAGGCTCTCAACGTCTACTTTCGGGAAAGGCGCCATTTCTTTTTCTTCGCGTTTTTAATGTCCCAAGCGAGGTCTCCGAGCATCCTGGCCTGCGTGGAAATCAATCCTTTTCCGGTGCGCCCACTCGCGATGTCGTCGCGCAGCCATTCATTGCGCAAGAGGCCATCGTAGAAGGCATGCTTGTCGGTCTGAGCCGTTACAGTGCTGTCGTAGGCATTGTTCGTTGTGTGGACGCGATTGTGGTAGCGTGCTAGGATCTGAGGAACGACGCCGATTTCATATTTGCTCAGAAAGCGGATGTTGAAGTCCCAGTCCCCAAGCACTGGTAGGTCTTCACGAAAGCTGCCGACTTCGATGCAGGCCTGTCGGTCGAAGACAAAAGCGATGGGTGCAAAAAAGTTTTCCACCAGCATCTGGCGAAGGCTGACATGCTGAACCCATGTGTTGTAGGGATGCACCTTCTGTTCGCTAACGGAATCGTCGGTCAGGATTTCCCAAACGCGTTCGCAGTGCGTGATGACGGCCTTGATCGAAGGGTGTGGTGGGTTTCGTAGATATTCGATCGTGCGCTCCATGAACTCAGGATAGAGCGAGTCGTCATCATCGTGAATCATGACGTAATCAGACTCGAGGACCCGAAGGCCAGCATTGGACGCTGCTTCCATCCCGTGCGAATGCGGGTGATGGATGACCTGAACGCGACCATTGAAGTCTGTTTCGCGTTCTTTGATCAGCGCGTTTACTGGGCCTGGTTCACCCCCGTCGTTCACGACGACGAGTTGCCAGTCATTTGTGGTTTGGCTGAGAACACTGTCCAGTGCTCTAGCCAAAAGGATGGGGCGATCCTTCGTTCGCGTGATAACACCGATAGCAGTCATAGAGATGAGTGAAGTTGATTCCATCCGGCATTGTTGCAATAAACATTTTCCATGCTCAGCGTGCTTGCGTGTGTTTTTTAACTAGAGGGTAGTGCCCCATTTGTCAGTCTTACGGTTGTAAAATCGCCTGAATGGCTCGATGAAAGTTTTATAGATCCCACTCGCCATTTTTAGCGCACTTGAGCCCCATTGGCTCCAGATCGATACCATAATTAAAGCAATGCCGAGGGTCGCGCTGAGGATCAGAATCAGGTTGGATTGTAGTCCTCCCCAGCCTCCAATTGCTTTTATGAAATAAGAATCTGCGAGCCACAGCAGGTTCTGCGGGATTTCTAGGAAATCAACACGGGTGCGAGAGTCTTGACCTTCGAGGTCGAGAGCTGAAGCGGTCAATTTGACGACTAAGAAATAGGCTGCTGCAGAGAAAAGAAACAAGCCGACGCCTTGAGCTAGTCGCAGGTAGGGAAGGTATGTGAAATCTTTGGAACGATCAAAATGAGTGCCTTCACTTTGTTTCATATCCAAGCAAAAGCCGAGCCAATACCCGACGATCCAAAAAGGGCTTATCGCTTGATAGAAGGCGAAACTAGCGATCAGCCCAGCAACCGATAAGCTTATTTTGAGGCGACGCGCTTTAGACGTGGAATGATTGCTCAAACGCCATGTCCACCAACCTAGAGCGAGGGTGATTGCTGAAACGAAGGGGAAGCTGAAACAGAACGCCCAGCTCAGCCATACAGCGGTTGTTGGAGTGAGGCCAATTATACAAGACGCAGCGGCGGCTTTGGCGCTTTTCCAGCCTGACGTTGTAAAGATCATGAAGAGTGTCAGACAATGGACGGCGAGACCAACAAGCCCTATAGCCCGTAAGAATGAGAGATTTTTGACCTTCTCTGTATGACTGAATGCGAACTTGATGACGGGGCTAAACAAATAACGCCCGCCCTGGATCATCTCGTTGTGTTCAAGGTCGACCGCACCTGTGCGGGCTCGAAGGAGCATGTGATAGTCATCATTGTATCCGTAAACATGACGGATGACTGAACTGCCTGCTAGATAGACAAGGGCAGTGATTGTTAGCATGGCCCATATGTGTGATGACTGAGCTTTTGGTCTCATATGTAACGCCATAAGTAATGGCAATTGGCTCGTTACCTTAAGTCAACTTCTGGGGTGGCATCGCGATAATCCTTGCCCGAGGTTGCTATTGTTGGAGGAAATATGCATCGAAACGAGGTTGTTATGAAGACTTTTGCTTTGAGCTACGAAGAGGCTGAACAAATCAGCCATAGAATGGGAACGCCGACTTATCTCTACGATGAGGGTATTTTGAAGGGCGCTGCTGAGCAGTTTCTGGAGATGCCGAATGCTTACGGTCTGACTGTTCGCTATGCGATGAAGGCGTCGCCAAACGCTTCGATTTTGAGGCTCTTTGAGTCGATGGGACTGTCTTTTGATGCCAGTACCGGTCACGAGGTTGAGCGTTTGTTGCATGCGGGTGTAGGCACGACTCATATTTCAATCTCGACGCAAGAATTGCCGGATAATTTTGCCGATTTTGTCGATCAGGGCGTCGAGTTGAATGCCTGTTCCCTCAATCAGCTCGAGAGATTTGGCCAGCGGCTTCCGGGGCGATCGGTCGGTATTCGTGTTAATCCGGGTCTGGGCTCAGGGGGAACGAACAGAACAAACGTCGGCGGGCCGGGTTCGAGTTTTGGCATCTGGCACGAGTTCTTGCCGGATGTTTTGGCGATGGCTGAGAAGTATGACCTCACGATTACGCGCGTGCACAGCCACATCGGCTCTGGGTCCGATCCTGCCGTTTGGGAGCGTGCAGCCTCTCTGACGCTCGATCTCGTTCGCCAGATCCCGACTGTAGATACGGTCAATCTGGGCGGCGGCTTCAAGGTGGCGCGCATCGAGAGCGAAAAAACGACTGATCTTCAGCTCATCGGCGGAACCGTGAAGGCGCTTTTTGAAGCTTTCGCCAAAGACGATGGCCGAGAGCTGAAGTTGGAGATTGAACCGGGTACGATGCTCGTTGCTCGATCTTGTGTGATCTTGTCTAAGATCCAAGACATCGTTACGACCGGCAGCGAAGGGTACACCTTTTATAAGCTCAACACAGGTATGACGGAGATTTTGCGTCCTTCGATGTATGGTGCGCAGCATACGTTTGATATTCTTGCGGACCGCGAGCTCGACGAGGAGCAGGAAGTGATTGTCGTCGGCCATTGTTGCGAGTCGGGAGATATTTTGACGCCTGCGCCTGGTGACCCCGAGGGACTGGCCCCACGCACGTTGCCTAAGGCGGAGATCGGTGATTTCTGCATTATACGTGACACGGGTGCGTATTGCTCAGCGATGTCGGCTAAGAACTATAACTCTTTCCCAGAGGCGCCCGAGCTCCTTCGCGCCGAAAACGGCAGCTGGCAGATTATTCGGCGTCGGCAGGAGCTCATTCAGTTTCTAGAAAACGAGGTCAATGAACACATGACACCTGAAATCGAGGACTTACGCCCGAGCTTTTCTTAGTCGATGACTCATATCCCGTCGATCAATGGCCTTCAGCAGTTTCCGTTAGGCCACACCTTTTCAGGAAGCCCGCACAGCGTTTGTGTCAGCTTGCCCACGATGCGTGATGTCATCGGCTATGAAGAGAAGGAGCCGCGCGTCATCAATGCGTTGCAGAGTGGATACCCACGGTTTTTTGAAAATCCGCTGGTTACGAAGCTCAGTCAGCATTTTTGCACATCGGCTGATTTGGGGGATTCGAAACTTTTCCTGTGTGCAGACGGCACCGTTGCGAGCCGACTTCTTCTATATGCGGGGTCCGGGCGCCTTGAGGTTCTCACCGAAGGCTCCATCTATGGCGTCTCTATACCGACCGCTGATAGTTCGGCGTGCTTGAGGGCTAAGAACTACTTGAAGCGCTCTGGATGTGCCCTTTCATCGCGCGTTGCGGAAAAAGCACTGCTCGATCTTGGACTTATTAACGCCCTCTTTGAGGAGAGGCGCTTTGATCGAGACGCTGAGGCGGAGGTATTGAGCGCGCTGAGTCCGATCCTGAGGGTGGACTCTGCGTGGATGATGATGGCGAGTTCAGGCATGAACGCCTTCTTTGCCACTTATCAAGCAATTAGCTCGATGGCTCGCCTCCAAGGGCGTCGGCGGTGGGTTAGGCTTGGGTGGCTCTATGTCGATACGATGGATATTATCGACCAAATGGGTGATAACGAGCAGCCCGCGATCGTCTGGGAAGATTTGAATGACCTTGATGGTCTGCGTAAGCACCTGAGCCCGATGGCTGAAGAAATAGCAGGGATCATTGTGGAGGTCCCGACGAATCCATTTTTTGAGCACGTCGATATGGATGAACTAGTTCGGCTCGCAAAGGAGATTGGAGCTCGGTTGGTCGTCGACCCGAGTTTGGTCAGTATCTGGAACGCGCCTGACTGGGAAGGGGCGGATATCTTGGTTTCTAGCCTGACAAAATATGCTGCGGGCGCAGGCGATGTCCTTGGCGGAGTGCTTGCGGTCAATTCTAGTGCAGAAGAAGCTGGTGAGCTCAGGGCCGAGATCGAGAAATGGCTGACGCCCCTTGCTGCACCCGATTTGGCGCGATTGGCTGCTCAAGTAAGTGAGGCCCCTGAATTTGTTTCCCGAGTAAATGAGATACTTCCTCAGGTCGTCGAATTCCTGCGTGGGCACACGCAGGTGGATCGTGTGTGGTGCCCAGATTTAGTGGATGTGGGCTCTTTTAAGGGCCCTGGAGCCGTTTGTTCGTTTACGGTTAAAGGTGAGATGCGGGCGTTTTATGATGCACTCGAGATGGCTAAGGGCCCCAGCTTTGGAACGAATTTCACCCTTATTTCGCCGTATATGTGGCTGGCTCACTATGGAATGATCATCCAGAGCAAGGCGTCTGTTGATGCACCCGCTGGTTGTGCAATAGATTATCAGGACTTGTTGAGGCTGTCTGTTGGACATGAGGGTGCGGAGGCAATTATCGCCGTCCTTGAGCGCGCTTTTGCTCTTACAGAAGGCTAGGTCTACAAATATACGGCCTGTGGTCGGTCGCATTATTCGCCGGGCGTGTAGTAGGAATATGGATACGGAAACGCGATCTAGGCCTGCCATTCCGTTGCTGAATCAAATGGACTCGGCGTCTTTATGATCTCGGGCCAGGTGCCTAGAGTGTGGATTTGAGGGTAGGGCGCGATCTGTGGTGAGCGTGTAACGTAGACTGTGACTCATGTACTTGAAATTCAAGAGTGGTTGCCGTTCCAGTGCCGTGTCGGAGTGAATAATATGGCTACACAACCTATTGTATGTCAAGGGATTAAGATTATTTTGAGATTTTCCTCAAAAAGGCTTGTCCTCTGCCAGAAAGGCGTTTGCCTCTTGCCTCCTTTCCTCGTGGAAAGACGTTCTTTAAGACTTTTAGTTTTGTGAGATTCAGATGCGTGGCCTGAAAGCAATTTTAAGCCGTGGTTTCTAAGCGCAAAAAGCCAGAATTTGGTTTTTTGAAAAATAGTTTCACAAACCTCTTGACCGGCCGGAAACCTTCCGATGTGGTTAGAGTCTTTCGCCCATCAAAAGGCGATGAGTTCTTTGAAAGTTACTTTGTACGATTGAGATGGTCATATGACCGTTCAATTCTTTGCAGTAAATAAAGTAGTCCAGATTGTTCATATAAATCAGTCTTACTACTTCGTAAAACCGCTACTTAGGTAGCATTTTTCGGAGAGTTTGATCCTGGCTCAGAGTGAACGCTGGCGGCGTGGTTCAGACATGCAAGTCGAGCGAAGAAGCACCTTCGGGTGTGGATTAGCGGCGAACGGGTGCGTAACACGTGAGCAACCTGCCTTGAAGTTCGGAATAGCCCGGCGAAAGTTGGATTAATACCGGATGTGGTAATTTTCTGCATGGAAAAGATACTAAAGCTTGTAATGGCGCTTCAAGAGGGGCTCGCGGCCTATCAGCTTGTTGGTGAGGTAACGGCTCACCAAGGCTTAGACGGGTAACTGGTTTGAGAGAATGATCAGTCACACTGGAACTGAGATACGGTCCAGACACCTACGGGTGGCAGCAGTTTCGAATCATTCACAATGGGCGAAAGCCTGATGGTGCAACGCCGCGTGGGGGATGACGGCCTTCGGGTTGTAAACCCCTGTCACTAGGGATTAAAAGTATGGCTCATACCCATACCTGAAGTAACCTAGAGAGGAAGAGGTGGCTAACTCCGTGCCAGCAGCCGCGGTAATACGGAGACCTCGAGCGTTACTCGGATTTACTGGGCGTAAAGGGTTCGTAGGTGGACAAATGTGTCGGGTGTGAAATCCTGCGGCTTAACCGCAGAACTGCGCCCGAAACTGTTTGACTAGAGACTCGGAGGGGTAAGCGGAATTCCAGGTGTAGCGGTGAAATGCGTAGATATCTGGAGGAACACCAACGGCGAAGGCAGCTTACTGGACGAGATCTGACACTGATGGACGAAAGCGTGGGGAGCGAAAGGGATTAGATACCCCTGTAGTCCACGCCGTAAACGTTGTGCACTCGCTATGAGAGGATTCGACCCCTTTCGTGGCTTAGCTAACGCGTTAAGTGCACCGCCTGAGGACTACGACCGCAAGGTTAAAACTCAAAGGAATTGACGGGTCCCCGCACAAGCGGTGGAGCATGTGGCTTAATTCGATGCAACGCGAAGAACCTTACCAGGCCTTGACATGTAGTGGACCGGTCCAGAAATGGACCTTCTCTTCGGAGCCGCTTCACAGGTGCTGCATGGCCGTCGTCAGCTCGTGTCGTGAGATGTTCGGTTAAGTCCGTCAACGAGCGCAACCCCTGTCCTTAGTTGCCAGCATTCAGTTGGGGACTCTAAGGAGACTAACTTGTTTTACAAGTGGGAAGGTGGGGATGACGTCAGGTCAGTATGGCCCTTATGGTCTGGGCTGCACACGTGCTACAATGCCAAGTACAATGGGTTGCTACCTCGCGAGAGGATGCTAATCTCCAAAGCTTGGCCCAGTTCGGATTGGAGTCTGCAACTCGACTCCATGAAGTTGGAATCGCTAGTAATGGCGCATCAGCTACGGCGCCGTGAATACGTTCCCGGGCCTTGTACACACCGCCCGTCACATCATGAAAGCCGGT
>CAWVVV010000010.1:0-2089 GCA_963933835.1 uncultured Puniceicoccaceae bacterium
TCCTGCTTGTTCTATCGCTTTGCAGAAATCAACTTCTTCGATATTCATATGAAAGCTGTCCAATGACAGACCGATAGCGGGGTGATTGACCGCCTCTATTAAACGAAGCGCATCTTGGACGGTATTGACCATATCGGTTTCAAATCGATTGAGCGGCTCGATACCTAGGCGAACGCCTGCCTTTCCCGCGAGGTCGCACACATATCTTAAATTTTGAACGCAATGCGCCCATTCGTCCGCTCGTTCTTTTTCTGTCGCAAGCCGCTGCTTGCCAACCGGAGCATAAAGCGGGCCGACCACGGCGGGGCTTCCCCACTGAACGGCCAAATCGATGCAGGCGCTATAGTAAGACGTGGCGGTCTCGACCTTGCCTTTATCTGCACTGGATAAATCGCGATCTGCTATGACCGCCGCGCAGACGATGGCCTGTAAGCCAGTCACCTCAAGCGCGGTCTTAATGGCAACGGCATCTATCGCCGCGGGATCCTCCACAGGGATTTCCACAAAGTCGAAGCCCAGATCCGCGATCCGGGATAAGAGTGATACATCGCTACCGTCGAAGGGTGAGGTCTAAAGCCACGTGCTTGCTCCAAATTTCATTTTATGTTCTTGGGTTTGCATGTTACTTGAGCGTCATCAAGTAGGCCAACACATCGGCTAATTCTTGCGGCTTCAAGAGCACGCCCATCGGCGGCATCGGTGATACCTTTCCGACGTAACCCTCTGCGATGGCCGCTCCCGGATCGACAAGGCTTTGCAAAATATAGTCCTCATTCTTGCGGGTTGCGATCGTATCTAAAGCCGGCCCAATTGGACCGCCAGCGCCGTTCACGACGTGGCAGCGGATGCAGGAGGCGATCGGGTGGGTCAGGAAAATTTCCTTTCCACGAGCGGCGTCGCCCTCGGTAAGTTCCGGTTCTACGTTGGTGATTTCGTATTCGACTTCGTGAAGGGCCACATCGTCCCACCAGGCGGTTCCTATTGCTCTCCCCTCGCCTCCGAAAAGACAGTTAATCGTCAGTGCGGCATGCTCCATGGAACTAAATGTAACCTCTACTTTGCTCCATTCTTTCGCGCGCTTGAAAGCTTTGGTGTTGGATCCGCGTGGCTGAGCTTGGACCTCGTGAGCATTAATCCGGGCGCCTAGCCCGCCGTAAATCGCTTCCGCCTTTATCCAACCGGTGAGGCGGTAATCCGTGTTCGGTTTCACTTTCACCCGGACATACAGCGAGCTTTCAGCCCACAACGTTGATGAGATGCCGAAACTGTTTTTTCCTGCTCTGGCTCCCTCGGTGGCAACGATCTTATCAATCACTCCCTGCGTGCGGATAGCCCAGCCTTTAGGTAGACCGTTGTCGTCGATCTCTTCGAAAGACGGATTAGGCAGTAGATTGGGGCCGGTTATCTTACCCGGCCCTCTTTTCACGTTTCCTGCACCACAGGCACGAAGCGCTAGCTCGAGCCATTCGTCTTCGGAGTTATCCGGTTGCCCGACTAGTTCCCTCGCCACCTGCTCGACTCGGTCACGATTGGGAAAATGGGCAAGTTTGGAAAAGGCTGCGAGGCGGACTAGAGGATCCTTCGCCTGGACCACGGCGGTGTCGAAGAAGAGCTGCATGCCTTCATCAGTATTGGCAATGGCACGGATGGCGTTTCGTTTTAATATCGGCTCGCCCGCCCTGAGAAGGGCGAGTTGATGCGTATCGCGATCCAGCTGACCGAGGCCTTCAAGCGTCCACAAAGCGTGAGCAGCCTCGGCTCCGTTCGCTTCATCGACGAGTTTTTTCAAAGCGGGAACACTGTCGGTTCGTTGATTGTCAACCAGAAGGCGCTGGGCAGCGAGTCGCCAGAATTGATTGTCATGACCCAGCGCAGCAACCAGTTCTTCATCGGATGCTTTGTCGAGTGAGGAGATGCTGGATTGCGCAGCGCCTTCCCATTTCACCCGGTAGATTCGTCCATGATGCTTGTCGCGATTCGGATTTTCATGGGCACCGGCTTTACCTCTAATGCCTTCGTATCCACCAAGCTCAACACTAGGTGTCGGGTTGTGTTGAATGATAAAGTTATACCAATCAGCGACCCAAAG